>DFIX01000005.1:47534-153806 GCA_002371495.1 Eggerthellaceae bacterium UBA3686 | reverse complement strand
ACGAGGGAAACGTCCCCTCGTCCACGGGGCGCAACTACAGCTTGAAGATGCGCTCGGCGTTGCCGCCCAGGATGAGGTCGCGCTCTTCAGCGGTGATGTCGAGGGCGTTGATCGACTCGACGGAGCGGGCAAGCCACTCGTAGAACACCGGGAACGACGAGCCCATGAGGATGTGGTCGGCACCGCAGACCTTGACGGCGCACTCGAGCTGGTCCTTGCCCCAAGACATCGGATGGCAAGCATCGAAGTAGATGTTGTTCTTCATGAACTCGTCGTACTCGTCACGGCCGACGTTGGAAGCGAGGCGATTCATGGCCTCCTTCTTCTTGGTCGACTTATGCGGCGCGAGCAGCTCCTGCAGGCCGAACCAGTTGCCGCCGAGCATCGTATGCACGAAGATCAGGTTCGGGTACTTCTCGAACATGCCGGAGTAGACCTCGCGGCCGACGGCGGTCGCCTGAACGGTGATGCGGCCGAGCTCGCGGCGCAGGATCGTGTACTCCTGGAAGTTCTTGAAGGAGTTCTGGCCCGGGGTGTGGTGCACGACGGCCGGAAGCTTCATCTCGTTGAGGACCTTCATCATGGGAGCGAAGAGCTCGTCGTCCAGGAACTTGTTGCCATAGGAGCATGCGAACTGAACGCCGATCATGCCCAGCTCCTCGACGCAGCGCTTCAGCTCGGCGATGTCCTCGGGACGGCCGTAAGGCGGCACGACAGCATTGGCCACGAGACGGCCTTCGGAGCGCTTGCACATCTCGGCAGCCTGGTCGTTAACGATCTTGCAGATCTCGAGCGGCAGCCATTCCTGCCACACCGGCATGCGCAGCATGGCGACGTCGACGCCGGCATCGTCCATTGCCTGCAGCTTGGTCTCGAGCGTGTAGTCGCCCTCGACGTAGTTCAGAATCTCGTCGCCGTTGTCGGTAGCCAGGACAACTTGGTTCTTCGTCCCGTCAGGCGTCTTGTCCAAGTAGGCCTTCACGCCCATGGTGATCGGCGCGGAATACAGGAAGCCGTTCAGCACCTTCTGGTTGGTGAACAGGTCCGTCGGCAAGAAGTGCATGTTGTCGTCGATAACCCTTTGCTTCTTTTCTGCCATTTTTCCTCCTTAGGATTGATTGGCTCCGGGCTGGCATGTTGCGAGCACCTGCTCGGCAACGCCCGGGGATCACCTGTAAAACGGGGATAGCCACCACTCCTGCCTACTGGTTTGCGACACGGGGTCGCACCCCATGTCGCCTCCGAGCCGCCGAGGCAGGCGGGCGGCTCGGAGCCCGGCATGGTGCGAACAATGGGGTCTCCGCACCATGCCGATCGATTACTGCTGATAAATCGGCGTAACGACGCCTTCCTTCATCTTCTTCATGTTCTCGGAGTTGCGCACGCGCCAATCGATGCGGCCGTTCTCTTTGGCCCACTCGGGCACGGTGTGGCTGAACTCGCGCGGGGCGCGCACGTCAATGTTGGCGAGGCGCTCGACGATATCCTCAGTTGCCATTTGAACCATTCCTCTCTCGTGGCGGGCGACCATTCCAGTCTTGGCCCCACCGGGCCTGCTTGCGCAGGCCGGGTTTTTCTTTTTCCGGGCCGCCCGCTACGACTGGTTTCGCGGGCGGTCCGGGGGGAATCGAATTCCTTAAGCCTCTTTGATCGGGAACAGGATCTTCTTCGGCGAATCGATCTGCTTGGCCAGTTCGTCGATGGGGCCCCACTCCAGACACTGGGCCTGGCAGTGTTGCACGCACGAGGGCTTCTTGCCCTTGCCCGTGCGCTCGGCGCACAGGTCGCACCACTCGGTGAAGTACGGCAGGAAGTCGTACTGGTAATGCTTCTTGCCCTCTTCGATCTGCCAAGGACCGAACTTCTGGACCTTGATGCCGAACTCCTTCTCGGAGTAGCCCTGTTCCTGCTGGCATGCCAGGACGCATGCCTCGCAGCCGGTGCAGTAGTTAACGTCAACCAAAATGCCTTGCATTGCCATTTTCAGTTCCCCCTCGTCTTTACGCGTTCTCGCCGTCGCGGTAAATCTTGCACATCATGGCCTTGTAGTTGGAGCCGAAGCCCGACACGCCGGCGTCGAACGGAACCAGGTTGTTGATCTGCGACTCGAATACGCCGAACAGACCTGCCATCTCGTCTTCGGTGTTCTCCTCGGCCTGATCCTTGCGCTCGGGGAACCACCAGCCGTGCTCGCACATCAGGACGCGCGGGTCGCGGCCGATATCGTAATGGGCCTTGTACTTGCACTTGCCGTGCTTGTTCTCGAGCCAGAACCACTCGCCGTCCTCGATGCCATGCTTCTTGGCGGTATCCGGGTGGATCCAGCACAGGGGGTCGGGATGCAGGGCGCGCAGCTTCGGAATCTGGCGCTGCTCGGAGTGGAAGAAGTGGGGCACGCGGGCGCCGGAGGACACGATGTAGGGATATTCCTCGACATCCTCGGGAGCGCTGTAGGGCGACTCGACGGGCTCGACGTAGCTCGGCAGCGGGTCGAGGCCCGACCAGCTGGTGTGATGGAAGACCATCGAGTAGATCTCGGCGCGGCCGGTCTCGGTGCTGAAGCCCACCTGTCCGTCGGGGCGCAGCAGGCCCTTCTCGTACTTGCGGTACTCGAACTCGGGGTACTTCCAAGTAGCCTCACGCAGGTCTTCCCAGGTGAAACCGCCGTCTTCAAGAGCGTAATCCCACATTTCCTCGACGGACTCCCACGGCCAGGCGATGTCGAGGTTCTCGGGCTTGATGGCCTCGACGAGGCGCTTGCCGAGCTCCAGGAAGATCGTGTTGTCGGCCTTGGTGTCGCCCACGGGCTCGATCGCCTTGTTGATGCAGCTGATGCGGTAAGGATTCAGGCCGCCGAAGCCGTTGCGCTCCTCGTAGGTGGCAGCCGGCAGCACGACGTCGGCAAGAGCCATCATGGTCGGAGTCATGAACAGGTCCTGGACCACGCAGAAGTCGAGCTGCTTGTACCACTCGAGCTGGGTGATCGCCTGAGCGCCCATGGTGGCTAGGAAGTTGTTGGTGACGATGTAGGCGCCGTGGATGGGGATCTCGCCTGCCTGCCATGCTTCGATGGTGGCGTTGGAAGAGAGGTTCTTGAAGCCCACGGCGAACATCGGGTAACGGGCGATGCCGATGCGCTTGGCCGCTTCCTCTTCGGTCATGAGCTCGTCGTAGTCCCAGGTACCGACCCAGTTAGGCTGGTCGATGCCCCAGCAGGACTGGCCGATGACATTGCCGCCCGGCACGTCGAGGTTGCCGGTGATGCACCAGAGCGCCGTAATCGCATGCGCCGCCTGCTGGCCGCCGGTCTGCTGGTCGAGGGCCACGCCCCACTGGATGGCGGCAGGCTTGCTCGTCGCATAGGTGCGGGCAACGCGCACGACGTCTTCCTTGGCAACCCAAGCTTTCTCGCACAAATCGTCGAGGTCCATCTCGGCGACGCGTTCGCACACGGCCTCGAGGCCGTATACCCAGTAGTCGCAGAATTCCTGGTCGTAGAGCTTCTCGTCGCAGATGACCTTCAGCATGGCCATGGCAAGCGCGCCGTCACCGCCGGGGCGAACCTGCAGCCAGTCCTCGCCGGCCTTGGCGGCGATCCAGGTGAGCTGCGGGTCGACGACGGCAACCTTCATGCCGCGCTTCATCAGGTCGGTGATCCAGTGGCCGTAGAAACCGTCGGCGTTGGAGTAGAAGGGCTGATGACCCCAGATGATGCAGTACTCGGGGACGACGTAGCGCGGGTCGTCGTAGCGCTCGGGCAAGAACTGAGAGCAGTCCATGACGCACGGGTCGCCGAGCATGCAGGCCATCGAAGCGATGCGCGGCAGGTAGCAGGAATTGCCGGCGAAGTACGGAACGCCCTCGTTCGGCGAGCCGATGGAGGCGTTGACGCGGGTGACCTGGTGAATGTCACGGCCGGTACCCTGGCAGCAGGCGATCTTGTCGACGCCGTACTCATCGGCGATCTTCTTGAAGTTCTCGACGATGATGTCGTAAGCCTCGTCCCACGTGATGCGCTCGAACTTGTCTTTGCCGCGATCGGCCTTGGCGCGCTTCATCGGGTACTGAAGACGCTCGGGGCTGTAGACGTAATCGGGGATGCACAGGCAGCGGCTGCACAGACGTCCCTGGTTGTACGGGTCCTCGGGGTCGCCCTCGACCTTGACCAGCTTGCCATCTTTAACATAAGACAGGATGCCGCACACGTTGTGGCAACCCGGTGCCGAGCGAGCCGTGCCGCGGATGACGGTCATGCCGTCCTCTTCCCAAGTCCAGGGAACATCCGGGGTCTTGGCAGCAGGAGCCGGGTTCTCGGCCTTCGGCAGGCGCGAACCGCGCTTGTACTTCTGGCCGTGCGTCTCCCCCCATTGGTACTCGACTGTTTCGGACATGTAAGTCTCCTCTCTCGTCGTTCGACTTTTCGGCCTCATTTGTACTCACTCCGCCCTCTTCCCGGACTTCATGATTGCCCGGGGAGTGACTACGCGTCCAAGCCAAACAATTCCGATGGGACGAACTTTACGCACGCGGCGCCGATCGCAATCCCCCATGGGTAATGGAGTGGGCGGTTTCAGGCCCCTGTACTTAGAATCTAAGGCGCCCATACCATAAGTATTAGGCGTTTTCCTGGGGTTTTACGATTAGCTCATATCGATGAACGCGATGCTTGCACGCCCTGTAGCAGCTTTTCGGACCGCAACGACGCAAAGCCATGCGCGCTTTTAAGGCAACACTGGGGATGGCCCGCAATTCGAAACAGGTAAAAATGTGGAAAAGGGGTCAGATCCCTTTTCCACATTTCCTTTTAAGCGCGTTTTGGAGGTCGAATGAGAAAACTTGGCTATGCGTTCCTCGTCGGAGGAATGTTCAGCGTCATCGGACAGCTTTTCATATTCGGGTGGACGGCCGCCCTGGGTGCAGGCAACGCGCTCGTCAATCCCCTCACGATGGTGACCATGGGCGTGTTGGGACTCGTCTTGTTCGTGTCGGGCATCGCGCCGAAACTCGAGGAACTCACCACGATGGGTGTGACGATTCCCATCAGCGGCATGGTCATCGCCATCGGAGGCGTAACGTTCGGCACAAAAATGCAGACTGGGAGCGCCAGCGCGGGTGCCAGGGCCGGCGCGGGCCTTCCGCTGCGCGTCTTGGGCACGGGCGCGGCCATCTCGGTTGCGCTGAGCGCCATCTTGTTCGCCGCCACGCATGGCGCGCTCGAACTGCCCTCGGACGGATCGTCCCTGGGACCGGTTGGCGATTTGGCGCTCTCGTTCGTGCTCGGCGGCAGCATAGCGCTGATCTGCGAAGCGATACTTTTAGCCACCAAGGCGCCCGTCCCTGCGCTGCTCATCTGCTTCATCGTCGCAGGCGCCATTATGGCCGCCTTCAACTTGGACGGACTTCCCTTTATGAACAACGGCGGCTTCATCGTCTCGCTGTTCGCTGCGGGCCAAGCGGCTTACGAAACCTTCCAAGTCCTGCTCATGGGCATTACCCCGGCTCCGTTTATCATGGTGCTCTGCGTGTACCTGAGCGTTACCGTGCTCGGCATCGTCGCCGGGCTGATGAAACGCCGCTAAACGAAGTCGCGCCCACGCGCTGAGCGCAAGGGCGCGACTATTAAACACAGCCTAAGAACGCGCTTTATCGCGTTGGCAACCAAAATGAGGCGGGAGAACTGTTCTCCCGCCTCATTAGGAACGTCCTCAGCTTGCCTGTCGACAGAAGCCTACCTCTTGATCAGGTAATCCTTGTTCACATAGCCCTCACGGTCGTACTTTGATGAATACACCCACCAGTACTGGCCGCCGAGCTTCTCTTTCAAGGTCACGACATCTCCGGTATAGAGCTCGCCGATTTCGTTGCTCGAATTGTAGGCGGGCTTGGTACGCAAGGCCAGATACCCCTTATTCACCTTTACCGTATAGTCGTTTGCCGAGGTGATGGGGGTCAAATAGTCCTTGTTCACGTACCCGGACCTATCGTATTTGGGCGAGTACACCCACCAGTACTGGCCGCCGGACTTCTCGACAACCGAAACCGTATCGCCGGTGTAGAGCTCGCCGATTTCGTTGTTCCAGTCAAAGGCTGGCGCCGTACGCAAGGCCAGGTAGTTCTTGTCGACCTTAACCCGATAGTCGCCCTGAGTAGCTTGTCTTTTGTTCTTGTAGACCAGGTAATTCTTGTTAACCCAACCAGAGCGGTTGTATTTCGACGAGTACACCTTCCAGTAAGAGGCGTTCGACTGCGAGTCCTGCAGTTCGACGGTGTCGCCGGTATACAGCTTGCCTATCTCGTTGCTCGCGTCGAACGCAGGAGCCGTGCGAAGGGCAAGGTAGTTCTTGTCGACCTTGACGGTGTAGGTGTCTCCCGCCGCAAACGCCACAGCGGGAATCATCGAAAGAAGGAAGAGAAGGACCGCCGATCCAATGGCCAGCTTACGCACACCATAAGAAACTGCATGCTGCCTCATAGACGCTTCCTTTCTCTCGTGCCCTGACGGCAAGCGTAATCCCCGCGCAAACACTGCTGCATTTAAGGACCGTTTGCTTTCCTGCCGAGGAAAGATCTGCGCAGCCAAATAGTATCACAGCTCGCAACCGGTATGCGAAAATGTGAAAAAGGGGTCAGACCCCTTTTTCACATTTTCGTATCAATCGCCTCATCAACGGCACAAACCCACAAAAGGAAGCAAAGAGGAGTATCCCCCTTTGCTTCCTTTGCTTAGTCCTTGATCAGGCTCTCGAGCGTCTCGTAGAGCACGTCAGGCTCGACTGGCTTGCTCAGATGGGCGTTCAAGCCCGCCTGCAGGCTGCGTTGAACGTCCTCGTCGAACGCATTTGCCGTCAGCGCGATGATGGGAATGTCCTTAACATCCGGACGGTCCAGGGCACGAATGGCAGCTGTGGCCTGCAGACCGTCCATCTCGGGCATGCGCATGTCCATGAGGATCGCATCGTAGTAGCCCTCGGGATGCGATTCGAACATCTCGACGGCGATGCGGCCGTTCTGGGCGATCTCAGCTTCCATATCGCGCATCTCGAGCAGCATGACCATGATCTCGGCGTTGATTTCGACGTCTTCGGCCACGAGGATGCGACGACCTGCCAACTCGGCTTTCGTCGCAACAGGCATCAGGATGTTCTTCTTCTTCAGCGCCGACTTGAACTCCTCGAGCACATTGGAGGCGAACAGCGGCTTGGCCAGGAAACTGTCAACGCCCGCCTCGGTGGCCTCGTCGATCACGTCGTCCCAGCGGTACGCCGTCAGGATGACTATGGCCGATTCATCGCCGACGATCTGGCGGATGCGCCGCGTCGTCTCGATGCCGTCCATCTCGGGCATCTTCCAATCGACGAGCACCAGGTTGTACGGGTTTCGCCTGGCATGGTGCAAACCGACCATCTTCACGGCTTCGGCGCCGGTCAGCGCAGTGTCGGCCGCAATGCCCACCTTCTCGAGTACGAGCTTGGCATGCTCGCAGGCAATCGGATCGTCGTCGATAACCAGTACGGTCATGTCGTGCGGGCTCAGCTCGAAATCGGAAGCAAGGCCGTCTTCGAGGTCGCAGTCCATAAGCGTTACGGTCACGATGAACGTCGTGCCGACGCCCTTCTGGCTCTTGACTTCGATATTGCCGTTCATCATCTCGACGATGTTCTTCGTAATAGCCATGCCCAGACCCGAGCTGCCGTACTTGTTGGTGGCAGACGAGTCCTCTTGGCTGAACGTGTCGAAGATGTGCGGCAGGTAGTCTTCGCTCATGCCGATTCCGGTATCGGCCATGGTGAAGCGCAAGGTCGATTTGCCGTCGAACTGGGCGATTTGCTCGACACCGAAGTCGACGCTGCCCCCCTCGGGCGTGAATTTGACCGCATTGCCCAAAATATTGATGATGACCTGGCGCAACTTCATGTTGTCGCCGATGTAGTAGTCGTTCACATGCCCATTTATATGGCAGTTGTAGGTAAGTCCCTTGTCGGCACATTGGCCGCTGAAGATGGTGTTGACCTGCTCGATGAGGCTCTGGAACGAGAACTCCTCGTTCTTGAGCGTCATGCGGCCCGACTCGATGCGCGACATATCCAAGATATCGTTGATCAGGCCCAGCAGGTGTTGCGCAGAGCCGCCGATCTTCTCGAGGTAGCCGCGCGTCTCGTCCGAGATGTTCGGATCGCTCAGGGCGATGTTGTCCAGACCGATGATCGCGTTCATCGGGGTGCGAATCTCGTGGCTCATACTCGATAGGAATGCCGTCTTGGCTTTGCTGGCATCCTCCGCCGCAGCCAGCGCGTCGCTGAGCGCTTGGCTCTTGGCCATGGAGTCGCGCATCTCGGCGTCGATATCCGAGAACCCGACGCCTACCGCATGTATGGCGCCGTCTTCGCCGTCCTGCGCATGATGCACGCCCGCCATGCGCAGCATCTCGAAGGCCTCCTGTCCACCGTGACGGGCAAGGTAGCGGTACGCGATGATGGGCGCACCGGCCAGACCGACGCGGATGTTCGCGGGCTCGATGAAGTTCATGAACCCTTCGCGGTAGTCTTCGGCAACGTATTGCTGCGCGTACGCGGCGAAGGCCTTGCCGAAATCGAAATGCTCGCCTTCGCCGTAACCGCCATCGACCCGCCCGCTGGACCGGTAACAGACGGCATCGCCCGAATCGAGGTCAACATAGTAGACGCTGCGGTAATCCGAGGCGAGCGCCGTGATCATCATGTCCTGCTGCACCCGCTGCTTCTCTTGCTCGAGGAGCCTCTCTTGCAGCGAGAGGCGCTCTTCGAGCTCCTGGCGCTTCACGCGGCTCTCGGCTTCTGAAGCCTCCTTCTCGAGCGCGAGACGCGTAGACCTGCGTGTTTGCGCGATGATGAACCCGAACATGGCCAACATGACGAGCGCCGTCAGCACCGACTGCACCGCGCTGCGCATGACAATTCTGTCGGAAATAGTGCTGATCTGATCGGCGATAACACTTTCGCTAATGAGGTAGGTCAAAAGCCAATTGGTCCCCTCGACCGGCACGTAATACAGCGTTTCGCTCACGTCGCCGTACGAGAACCCGATGACGCCTTCCTCGCAAGCGCGGAAGGACCTCTCGAACTCATCGAACGTATAGCCTTGCTCGAGCTGCGCGGTCCTGATGGCGTCGAACAAGTTGGTCTCGCTCGCCTGCCCGCCCAAGATCTTGTTGCTCAGCGCAATGCCGTCGTTGGTGTAGATATTGCAGAACGTCGCACCAGCTTCGTCGGAGCTCATCGACACGCCCGAGAGCATGCGGTCCATGTCGATTTCCATGAAGCACACAATGAGGTTCTGGCCTTCGAGGGGAATCGGGTCGATCGGCAGGGCGATGACGACCTTCTTGTCTTCGGATTCGAGGTCCTTAATCGAAATCTCAGGTCCGGAAATAGTTTTGTAGTCGAAGCTGTACTGGTCGATGTTGGTTTGCGTGCCCTGGGACGTGTAGATGAGGCCGTTTTCGTCCACAAACGCGAATTTCTCGAGCCCGTAAATCTCCTTCATTCGGGCCTGGTACGCCCGCAGATGCCCTATGTCGCTCGTATCGTCTTCGTCCATGAGCCCGATAGCGATCTGGATGTTGTCGATGTTGGCCTTGAGGTTCGATGCCACGACCTGCTCGCGGCGGCCAGCCAGCTCGTCTAGGTACAGAAGGCTAACCTCACGCACGGCCTGCCTGGTATCCGTCTCGGCACTGCGGCCCATCCATATGGTTCCCACGACCAAGATGACCGCGATGAGCAACCCGCCGATAATAGCTACAGGAACGATACCCGCACGCTTCTTTTCGTCCATCACTGCACGCTTTCCGTATATCCAAGCCAACGCGCCATCAGGCGCACGCTGGCATTTTCACGTCTCTCATAGCCTTTAGCAAACTGCCGCGCCGGGCGCGAACGAAGGCAACCTACCATGAGGGCGCAACTTACACGTATTACACAATATACCAGATGAAAACGAGCGAAACATCGGTAGCAGATACCGATGTTTCGCTTCTATGGCTACTGCTCAGACCGCAGTAGCCCAGGTCGGCGGCAGGGTGCGTAGCCGCTTCCGCAGCTACTGACTTCTAATTTACGCAAAACGCGAGGAGCTGTAGGCCTAGCGCCCTGCCGCCGACCTGGGCGGACGATCGAGAGGCCGGTGTGAACAGCAACCTCCGATGACTCCGCATATTGCGGTTTGTATTTAGGAGCCCAGCTCGGCAGCCGGGCACGTAACCGCTTTCGCAACCGCTTGTATCCAGCGTTCTAAAACGCGACCCGCCGCAGACTAAGCGCCCGCCGCCAAGCTGGGCGGACGGGCGCCAGGCCAATACGAATAAGGACCTTGCCCAGGATTGGTCGCCCTTACGCGCCAGCGGTGCGGTTGAGCTCGCCGACGATGGCGTCGACAGACGCCTTCGCGTCGCCGAGCAACATGAGCGTATTGTCGTTGAAGAACAGCGGGTTCTGCACGCCGGCGTAACCCGCGTTGCCCATCGAGCGCTTGAACACGACCACGGTGCCGGCCTCCCATACGCGCAGCACCGGCATGCCGGCAATCGGCGAATTGGGCTCGGTTTCGGCTGCGGGGTTGACGGTGTCGTTCGCCCCTATGACCAGCACGGTGTCGACGTCGCCGAAATCGTCGTTGACTTCGTCCATTTCGAACACCGAATCGTAGGGCACGCGAGCCTCGGCCAAGAGCACGTTCATGTGGCCGGGCATGCGCCCTGCTACCGGGTGAATGGCGAACTTGACGTCGATACCGCGCTCGAGCAGCATGTTCGTGAGCGTCGCCACCGGGTACTGCGCCTGGGCGACGGCCATGCCGTAGCCCGGCGTGATGACAACCGACTTGGACTCGAGCAAAAGCCTGGTGACCTCGACCGGCGTGGTCTCGGTATGCGTGCCGTAGTCTTTCGCCTCGCTTTCGGCAGCAGGAGTCGCCCCCTCGCCGAAACCGCCCAGGATAACGCTTACGAACGAGCGGTTCATACCCTGGCACATGATGTAACTCAGGTAGGCGCCCGAGCTGCCCACGAGCGAGCCCGTGATGATCAGCAGGTCATTGCCCAACGTGAAGCCGGCCATGGCGGCAGCCCATCCCGAATACGAGTTGAGCATCGACACCACGACGGGCATATCGCCACCGCCGATGGCCATGACCAAGTGCAATCCAAGCACGAGCGAAATAACCGTGATGATGGCCAACGGCACCATGCCGGCGTCGACGCCGCGGGTGTTCACGAACCAAGCGATGAGCGCGACGATGGCCACGATCATGATGAGGTTGAGCCAATTGCGCCCGGGAAGCGCCAGCGGCTTGCCCGAAATCTTTCCGGCGAGCTTCAGGTAGGCCACGATCGAGCCGGTCAGCGTCACTGCGCCGATGAACACGGCCAGTCCCACCTCGCCCATGTGAAAGGCGTTCTCGGAAGCCGCGAGCGGGTCGGCGAAATCGGCCCCCGGCTGGTTGATGAAAGAGTTGAAGCCCACGAGCACGGCAGCCGCGCCAACAAAGGAATGCAGCATGGCCACGAGCTGGGGCATTTCGGTCATCTGGACGTTCTTGGCTTTCCAGATGCCGAATGCCGCGCCGATGGCGAGGGCCGCAACCATGAGCACGACCGTCAGCCATACGGGAGCCGCGCTCTGCGCAAGCGCCACCACGATGACGGCCACGAGGGCAAGCCCCATGCCCACCATGCCGAAGCGATTGCCGTTAAGCGCTGTCTTCTGCTTGGACAAGTTGGCAAGGGCCAAGATGAACAGGAGCGCCGCCGCAATGTAGGCGAGCGTCTCGAAGCGGGTGAGTGTGTCGAGGAGCGTCTGCATTAGTCCTCAGAGCTCCTTTCGAACATCTTGAGCATGCGCTGGGTGACCGTGAAGCCGCCGAATATGTTGATGGCAGCGATGGCCATGGCCACGAACGACAGCGCTGCGACAAGGGGATTGTCGGTGCCAACCTGCAGAAGCGCACCGACTATGATGATGCCCGAAATGGCGTTGGTCTCGGACATCAGCGGCGTGTGAAGCGTGTGGGTGACGTTGGTGATAACGTAGAAGCCCACGACACAGGCCAGCATGAACACGACGTAGTGCGCAGCAACGCTCGGAGGCGACACCATGACGAGCGCGAGTGCCAGCGCGCCGAGCAGAATCTTCCACCACAGGCCCTTGCCCTTGGCCTCGGGCTCTTCGGCATCCTGCGCCGCTTCGGCGGGCGTGGATTGCTGCTTGGGCGCAGCCGAGACCTTGACCTCGGGAGGAGGCCACATACCCTCGCCAGCAAGCGTCACGCACACGCCGCGCTGCACCTCGTCGTCGAAGTCGAGCGCGAAATTGCCGTCCTTGTGCGGCGTGGTGAGCTTAAGGAAGTTGGCAATGTTCTGGCCGTAGAGCTGCGAGGCCTGGCCGGGCAGACGGCTCGGCAAGTCGTTGTAGCCGATGATGGTCACGCCGTTGTCGGTGCGCACGACCTCGCCGACCTTCGAGAGCTCGCAGTTGCCGCCGAGCTCTGAAGCGCCCATGTCGACGATGACCGAGCCGGGCTTCATGCCTGCCACGGCCTCGGCCGTGATCAGCAACGGCGCCGGACGGCCGGGCACCTGCGCGGTCGTGATGACGATGTCGTTCTTGGCGGCCTGCTCGGTGTAGACGGCAAGCGTCGCCTTCTGCTGCTCTTCGTCGAGCGCCTTGGCGTAGCCGTCGGCGGACTCTTGCTTGACCGGGATCTCGACGAACGTGCCGCCGAGCGATTGCACCTGGTCGGCGACTTCGGGGCGCACGTCGGTAGCGCTTACGATAGCTCCCATGCTGCCGGCCGTACCAATTGCCGCCAGGCCCGCAACGCCTACGCCGATAACGTAGACCTTGGCCGGCGGCACCTTGCCCGCAGCCGTGACCTGGCCGGTGAACAGGCGCCCGAACTCGCTGGCAGCTTCGATAACGGCACGGTAACCCGCCACGTTCATCATCGAGGAGCGTACGTCGAGCGACTGCGCGCGCGAGATGCGCGGCACGGCATCCATGGCGATGGCCGTGATCTCCATATCGCAGAACTTCTGGATGTCGTCCTTGTTGGCCCAAGGGTTCAAACGGCTGATCAGCGTTGCACCCGGACGCATGAGCGCGAGCTCGGCGTCGGGCGGCGTATCCAGACAGCACACGATGTCTGCGCCCCAGGCATGCGCCTTGTCGACGACTTCGACCCCTACTTCTTCGTACTGGTAGTCGGGGCAGTCGGCGCTCAGGCCTGCCCCCGATTCGACGATTACGTCATAGCCGAGTTTCATGAGCTTGGCCGCCACGCTCGGCGTCATGGCGACCAAGTTTTGGCCCTCGTTGGGCTCTTTTGGAATACCTACAATCATCTATAACAACTCCTAACCGAAACGTTTATTATATACGCGATTAGTGAGGTTTGCACTATGTATTTGAAATCCTCGAAACCGCCCCTCGAAACTGCCTGCCTGATCGACCAGCACCCTTGATTACCGCTATCAATCTCGTCGCTATTGAAGACAAGCTTCGATTTGGGGAGACGCTCTTCACCATCCCGCCGCGTTCCCGCGGACGGGGGCGCGCTCCGGCTTGGCTTTTGTCATAACTAGGGACAGTCCCTAGTTATGCTAAGGCAGGCTCTGATTTGGGGAGACGCTCTTCAGCATCCCGCCGCGTTCCCGCGGGCGGGGGCGCGCTCCGGCTTGGCTTCGCCTAATCTAAGTGTTTTTCAGGAACAGTGGCTGCAGAATCGCCGGAGTCACGCCCCCGCCCGCGGGAACGCTTCGTTGCTAGAGATAGCTGTTCGGAACGCGCCAAATGGCAATTCTGCCGATACAGTTACCGCTTCCAGTCTATATCGAGAGCGAAAGCGCAGGTGGCAGTATGTGTGAGCGATTCTGCAGGCACTGTTCCTGCACATGCATATAGGTTTAGCCGAAGCCAAGCGAACACGTGCTGCCACCTGCGCTTTCGCGGGACGTAGCATAACTAGGGACTGTCCCTAGTTATGCTTGAAAAACACTTAGTTTAGGCGAAGCCAAGCCGGAGCGCGCCCCCGCCTGCGGAAACGCGGTGGGATGCTAAAAAGCGGCGGTATTGGCTATTTCAGGAAGTCGCGGGCTTGGGCGCGGATGCGATCGGCGAAGACGCGGCCGTCGGCAATGCGGTGCTCGAGCTCTTGCTGAGCGCGCGCCATGGCACCGGCCCGCGCGTCGTCGAGCTGCTCGGCAATCTCGGAGATCGCGCCCAGCGCAACGCGTGTGCGCGTGCGCATCTCGCGCGCCATCTCGTAGGCAGCCAAGGCGCGCTCGGTCACGACGCTGGCCGCGTCGCTCGCACCTTGTTGGGCCGCCTTGCGCGCTGCGGCCAGCGCGTCTTTCGCGCGTGCCGTCAGAAGGTCTTCGCGCTCGAGCACTTCGCGTATGACCGATGCGGCAGATTGCAGCGACTCTTGGGTCAGCTCGATGTCATCGTTCATCGCGTACGAAGTTTCGAGCACATGCTCGGCAAGCTGGCCTGCCTCTTCGGCCACTTCAGCCACGGCTTGGGCAACTTCGCGTATATCGACCTCGGCAGCTTGCTCGGCACGCGATTCGCGCACGTTCATGACGAGCATCTGCAGGCGATTCTCGATATTGGCGAAGCTGACGTCGGGGTCGTAGTCGAGCGAAAGTATCTGCGCTGCCGGGTACAGCTCGCGCAACCGCTTGACGATGCCACGGCCGACGATGTGGTTGGGCAGGCATCCGAACGGCTGAAGGATGAGGAACGCCTCGCAACCGTGGTTGGCATGGTGGATGATCTCGCCGGGAATCAGAACGCCCTCGCCCGCATCGAAGGTGTGATGGATTATCTCGTCGGAGTCGACGACCAGGTCGGGCATGCGGCATGCCGGCTCGTAGAGCGGATGTGCCGAGGCGATGCGGTCGCACACGTCGTGCGCATGCTCGAACAGCGCGTTTGCCGTCGCATACCAGGTAGCCTCGCTGAACGGCTTCTTCACATCGTATTCCCTGATTTGGGCGCCCTTGTAGAAGTACGTCTTGCGGATGACGTCGGTCATCTTGGCCTCGACGATCTCGAACCCGTTGGCTTCGAGGTACGCCTCCACGTCGTGATTGGCGCCTGGGTGGAAGTTCAGCAGGTACTCGCCCACGATGAGCACGCGCGGGCGCGGCTCCGAACGGTCGTAGGCCACCTCGCCCATGACCTTGATGGCCCTCTTGAAACCGCGCTGCGCGCCTGACGAGCCATGCTTTTGGAAACCCTCGATAACCTCGTCGAGCGCACGCTCAAACGCGGCGTCGGCGCTGCCCGGCACAAGCTCGTAGGGCCGGATCTTTCGCAGTAGCTCCTCGAGCGCATCGATCATCGGCAAGCCCATGGCCACTCGCGCGGCCGAGGCGACCGACATCTTGAAGCCCGGATGCATGTTGTGGAAATCGACGTCGTCGTTGGTGACGATCGGGACATGCGCGTAGCCTGCATCGTCGAGCGCCTTGCGCAGAAGCGCGCCGTAGTGGGTCAACCGGCAATCGCCGATGTACTTGCCGGTGCCGACGGCCACGTCCATCCCCTCGTACTTGCCCGACTCCAGCTCGGCCAAACACTCGCCGATGGTGATCTGCGCCGGGAAGCAGATGTCGTTGTGCACGTACTTCTTGCCCAGGCGTATTGCCTCGTCACGGCCGATGGGAATGGGAACGGCCCTCATTCCCTGCTTGCTGAACACAGCCGCCATGAGCCTGCCGAACGCATGCGAGGTGTTGGGGACCAGCACCACGCGCTGCTTGCGGTCGGCGCGCTGATACTTGACCGGATACGGATCGGCCAGCTTGCGCAAGGGCGCGCTCGAACGCTCTTGGCGCTTGATGTTTATGGTTTCGACGAACGAGCGGATACGGATGCGCAAAGGTCCGGGCACATCGGATTCGTCAACTTTCAATACCAGGGGCGACTTGTCGGTTATGGCATGGGTCAGGCGGATGATCTCGTCCGACAAGTAGGCATCGTGGCCGCATCCAAAGCTCACGACCTGCGCGTATTCCAAGTTCGGGTCCTCGGCGGCTATGATGGCGCACGACAGCATGCGCGCGTGGTAGTTGTTGACGATATCGAGCCTGCTCTTCGACAAGTCGACGCGATCGATCCCTGGCACAGCATCGGGCACGAGCACCGGAATGCCCAGCGAGCAGAACATGTTTGGAAGGTCGTGGTTGACGAGCGGGTCGTTATGGTAGGGGCGCGACGCCAGGATGACGGCATAGCCGCCTTCGCGGCGCACCTGGTCGATCACCTGCTCGCCTGCCGACACGAGCTCCGAGCGGAACAGGCCCATGGCCTCGTCGCCTGCGGCAATAGCCTGTCGCGTCAACGCCGGATCGACCCCGAACGTATCGCGCATCCAGTCGCCCAGCTGCCGCTCGCGGTCGATGTCGGAATACCAGTGAAACAGCGGGGAGTCAAACGCGACGTTGCCGCGCTGCTCGGGATTGTCGGAATTGCGCATGACGATGGCGTAGCCCTTCACGACCGCGCACATCGATTCGCTCGTCTTCTCGGTGTTCTCGGAAGGCACTGTCGTGATCGAGGGCATGAATATGCGCTGAACCCGGGCGCGCTCGAGGTCGCGCACATGGCCGTGCACGAGCTTGGCCGGGAAACACACCGTATCGGATGCCACCGCGGGCAGCCCCGATTCGTACATGACGCGCGTGCTCGGGTGCGAGATGCGCACCGAGAATCCCAGCGCCCGCCAAAACGTTGTCCAAAACGGCATGGTGTCCCAGAACGCCAGCACGCGGGGAAGCCCCACCGTTATGTTGCGCGGTTCGCAGAGTTTGGGAGCCGCATAGTCATTGAGCAGCAGCTTCTCGCGCATGTCGAACAAGTTGGGCACCGATTGGCGTTGCTTTCGCACGGCAGCCACCTGGCTGCGCACTGCCTCGTCGCGCGGGTCGCCCACGACCTCGCCGCGCTCGCAACGGTTGCCGGTCACCCAAGTCGAGCCATCCGAGAACGTCACGACCGACCGTGCGCAATTGTTCGTGCAGAACGGGCAGATAACGTTGGTCTTCTGCTCGTAAGTTAGCTCGCGCACCCCGTCAAACCCGATGAAACTCGAGTACAGGCGCCCAGGCGTTGCGGGCTCGAGCTGGCGCATGCGGCGCACGAAGCGCGTCGCTTCGCCGTACTCCCCGTCATCGAGGCCGCCTTCCTGCATGTGCACATTGCGCCGTGCGAACAGGGCGGCGCCGATGGCGCCCATGAGGCCCGGGTACGGCGCGCGCGTGACCTGCCTGCCCACGTATGCCTCGAATGCCGCGAGCACCGCGTCGTTGGCGAAGGTACCGCCCTGCACGACTATGCGCTTGCCCAAGCTGTCGAGGTTCGACACGCGGATGACCTTGGTGAACACGTTTTCGATAATCGAACGGCAGAGACCCGCCATAATGTCGTCGGGGGTCTTTCCGTTCTTCTGCTCGGTGACGACCGACGACGTCATGAACACGGTGCAGCGGCTGCCGAGCTCGGCCGGGCTCTTCGAACGGAACGCCGCCTCGGCTATTTGGCGCGTCTGGATGCCCAGCGTATGTGCGAAATTCTGCAAAAACGACCCACAGCCGGACGAGCACGCCTCGTTAACCAGGATGTCTGTGACGATTCCGTCATCGATCCAGATTGCCTTCATGTCCTGCCCGCCGATGTCGAGGATGAACGTCGCATCGTCGACGTAAGCCGCAGCCGCCAGGGCGTGCGCAACGGTCTCGACCACGTGGCAATCGGCATGCAGGGCGCGCGCAAACAGCAGCTCGCCGTAGCCGGTCGTAGCGCAACCCAGGATGTCGAGCGATACGCCCGCCGCCTCCCAGCGGTCGGCCAAATCGATGAGGGCCTGCTTGGCCACGTCAAGCGGCTCGCCCTCGTTGTTGGCGTAAAACGAGTCTATAAGGGTGCCCTCTTCGTCGAGCAGCGCGAACTTCGTGGTGGTAGACCCCGAGTCGATACCCAGATACGCCCGCACTACGCTCCCCCGCTCGTAGGCAGCCGGACCCGCCGGATCGTCCGCCAGCGCGTGCGCCGCACGGAACTCGGCCAGCTCCTCGGGGGTCTGGAAAAACGGCCTGCCCGCGCTCGGCCGGGCATGAACGTTGCTCACCGCTTCGCCTACCCGGGTGCTCACCTGGGCAAGCGTCGAGGAAGGCCTCTCGTCGTCTGCAAAGAGCTTCTGCAGCGACAAGGCCGCGCCACGCGCCACGATGATCTCGGGCTGGTCAGGGATGATGACGTCGGCACCGTCGATCTGCAAGCGCTGCTTGAACACTTCGACGAGCGTCGGGTTGAAGGTGAGGGGCCCGCCTTCGAAGATGACCGGCGGAATGATGTCGAGGCCCTGCGCCAAGCCGCCCAACGTCTGCTTGGCCACGGCGTGGAAGGTGGAAAGCGCGATGTCTTCCTTGGCGGCGCCTTGGTTGATCAGGGGCTGAATATCGGTTTTGGCGAACACGCCGCATCGTCCCGAAATGCTGTAGAGCGTGGTCCCGCGGGAGGCGTAGCTGTCGAGCTCCTCGACCGGCAGCTTCAAAAGCGCGGCGATCTCGTCCAGGAACGCGCCCGTACCGCCCGCGCAGCTCCCGTTCATGCGCATATCCGACACCTTCAGCGTGCCCTCTTCGAACCCGGGCTCGAAGAAAACCATCTTGGCATCCTGGCCTCCGAGTTCGACGGCAACACGCGCGTCGGGATAATGCGTCGCAACGGCGATGGAATTCGCGATGACCTCCTGCACGTACGGCGCATCGAGCGCCTCGGCGAGGTCCTTGCCGCCCGACCCCGTAACGGCCACGCGCACCGATACGTCACCTAATATGGCACGCAGATCGTCGAGCACCTTCACGGCCGTCTCGAGCTGATGGGCGTGATGGCGCACGTACGTCGCGCCGACCACTTCATGCGACGCCGCATCCACGACGCAGGCCTTGACCGTCGTCGAGCCTACATCGATTCCAACAAGATATGGCACCTCTTTTTCGCTCATAATGAACGTACATGTTACCGCAAAAAACCCGTTGTGCGAAACGGTCAATTATTCGTTGACCGCGGAAGAATCCGCAATCACTCTCCCATCCGCCGTCCCACGGCCTTCTGCCAGCTCAATCTGCACCCGAGCTCTCTTCCGCCATATCCTTGCCATTTCCATCCCACCGCAAAGCCGCAGGCGGGAATGCGCATCGGCTTGGCTTCAATAACGTATCCCACCGCGTTTCCGCAGGCGGGGCGCGCTCCGGCTTGGCTTCGGCAACGCATCCCACCGCGAAGCCGCAGGCGGGAGCGCGCATCGGCTTGGCTTCGGCTAACCTATGTGGATTTCAGGAACAGTGCCTGCAGAATCGCCGATGTCACGCTCCCGCCTGCGGCTTCGCTCCGTAAACCCGAATGCGATAGGACAAGGAAGCGTTTCCGCAGGCGGGGCGTGACTCCGGCGATTCTGCAGGCACAAACTTCCTCAATACATCTAGGTTTAGCCGAAGCCAAGCCGGAGCGCGCCCCGCCTGCGGAAACGCGGTGGGATGGATACGACGGCGAGGTGGTGACAGCGAGCTCGACCTCGTCGCCACATTACAGGAAGCGGTACTTGACTTCGCGGACGCCCCATTCGTCGCAGGTGGAGCAACCGAAGGCTTTGAAGACGCCGGGTTGCAGGTCAAGGGCACGACGGCCGCTGTCCATATTGCCGCAGTCGACGACCGGCGCGATGATCGACTGGCCGCCATACGAGATCTCGACCTGAAGGCCGTAGTACTGTCCCGCCCCCCATGCCATGGGAACGGCGACGCCCACCGACCAGTCATCGCAGACCGTGCCCGTAGCCGTGATGCCCGGGTTGGGTGTCGAGGAATCCGAAGAGCCGCCGTAGGCGCTCGCCAGGCCCGTTCGCCAATCGAGCTCATCATCGCCGACGGTCCCAGTCTCGAAGGTCTGGGCAACCGTACGCGAAGCAGCTGCAGCCTGGGCGAGCTTGGCCTGCTGTTCGACCGACAACAGCTTCTCGCGCTTGCGAAGGTCGGCAATCGATGAATCAAGGCGCTCGCTCTTCTCTTTCATTTCGCTCAGAAGCTCGCGCTGGGTGTCTTTCTGCGCCGACACGTCGCGGTACTTCTGGTTCAAGTCGGCGGCCGCGAGGCGCGTTTGTTCAGATAGGTCGGCGTAGCGGTGAAGCACGCGCTCGCTCATGTCGAGGCGCCTGAGCACATCCGAGAGCGACTCGCTGCTCCCCAAGATGAAGATGACGTTGTAGTCTTCGTTGTCTTTGTACAGGTTGACCGCCAGATCCGACATGCTCGACTGCAGTTCGGCATGTTTGGCCTGCGCGTCCGCAATCTCGTCGAGGGTCTTTTTCATCTGGTCGTCGAGCACCTCGATGTGCTCTTTGGTTGCCTTTATATCGTTGCTGAGCTGCTCGACTTCGCCGAGCTGGGCGGTCAGTTTTGCCTTCACGTCATCGAGTTCGTCGGCATGCGCGCAAAAACCCCAAGGCACAGCTGCGAACACGCAAACCATCGCAGCCGATGCGGCGAGGCCGATTATCGTCCGTGCTGTTCCGACCAATGCCAAATGCTATCCTTCGACGCAACTTCCCCGCCGGGCGGCTACGCCTCGCGCACGCGCTCGGCTAGCCAGCTCGCCCACTCCTCGACGCCCTGGCCCTTCGTCGCGGCAATCGGGAATATCGGCGCCTTCGGATTGAGGTCGCGCACCGCCGACTCGAAGGCATCGCGGTCGAAATCGAACACGGGCATCGTGTCGACCTTGTTAAGGATGACGGCGTCAGACACTTGGAAAACGCCGGGGTATTTCAGCGGCTTGTCGTCGCCTTCGGGAACCGACAAGATCATGACCTTGGCGTTCTCGCCCAAATCGAAATCGGTCGGGCAAACGAGGTTGCCAACGTTCTCAACGATGATCAGGTCGAGCCGCGCAAGGTCGAGCACGTCGACCGCACGCTTGAGCATGGCGCTCTCGAGGTGGCACGCGCCCCCGGTGTTGATCTGCACTGCCGGGATGCCCTGGGCCTTGATCTTCTCGGCGTCGACGGAGCTCGCGATGTCACCTTCGATGACGGCGATGTTGAACTCGTCGCGCAAAGCGTCGATCGTCGCCAAAATCGTGGAAGTCTTTCCCGAACCGGGACTTGCGAGCAAGTCAACAACGTATACGTGGTGTTCGGCGAAACGGCGACGTAAGTCGGCTGCTAGCGCATCGTTCTTCTCGAGAATCGGCTTGTGCAGGTCAATCTTCATGGGTAAATCCTATTCTTGCTCGTCATCGTCAGGCAGGTCGACTTCGATCGAGGCTATTTCGAGCTCGCGGCCCGCCACAAGCGACGTTTCGTAACTGCCGCACGCCGGGCATATGCGGTGGAAACGGTCGTGATCGAATTCGTTTCCGCAGGCCAAGCAGAGGCTCCTTGGTTCGACCATCTGGATGACCAGCTCAGCGCCTTCCGAGAGCGTCCCTTCCGAGAGCGCCTCGAACGCGAAGTGCAGCGCATCTTCGATGGCCTCGGTCATGCGGCCGACGCGCAGGTTCACGGCCAGCACGCGCTCGGCGCCGGCGTCTGCTGCCGAAGCGTTCACGGCGTCCAGGACGCCCGAGATTATGCCCATCTCGTGCATGGCCTTACGCCTTCTTGCGACCGAACAGACCGCGCGATTCGCCATCGCCGGAGGCGGCAAGAGCCGTATCGTCTTCGCCAGCGTCCTCGTCATCGCCGTAGTAGGTGCCCTCTTCCTGCTGCTTCTTTATGCGGCGCGCCAGCACGATGCGCGCAAGCAGCAACGACAGCTCGTAGAGCCCCAGCAGCGCCGCGAACATGAGCAGCATGGTGACCGGGTTGGCGTCGGGCGTGACCATGGCGGCGAAAACCATGAGGCCGACATACACGAACCGCCAGCTCGCGCGGAGCCTCTTGTAGGGCACGATCTCGAAGATCACCAGGTAGAAAATGAGGATCGGCAGCTCGAAGGCAATGCCGAAGCCGATCTCGAACTTGATGATGACGTCGATGTAGTTGGCCGCATTGGGAAGCACCGTTCCCAGGCCCTCGACCTGGCCCGTCAGCCATTGGAATGCGGGATGAAGGATGATGAGGTAGCAGAACACGGTGCCGAATATGAACAGCGCAACCGCCGCCGCGAACGTGGGGATGAACCACTTGCGCTCGTTGGGCTTGAGCGCCGGCAGGAAGAACGCCAGTATCTGCCACAGGATGACGGGCGATGTCGCCACGACCGACATCCAGAACGCGATCTTGAACTTGACGGTGAACGGGTCGAGCGCGTTTATGAACTGCAGGTCGACCTTGCCGTCGGTACCTTGGGGCAAGAACTCGGCAATGGGCAGCAGCAGGAACTGACCGACCGTGCCTGAGGCCAGGTAAAACACGAAGCAGCCGACGATCAGGACGACCACGATGCGCACGAGGCGCATCCTCAGCTCGCCGAGGTGCTCCATCAGGGGCATGCGTGCAGGACCGATGGGCATTATTCGTCACCCCCCTCGGCTGCGGCAGGCGCGCTCTTCGCGTCGGACACCGGCTTCTGGGCTTCTTCGGGCGATGCGTTCTCGGCCAGCTCGCTTGCCGCCTTCCCTTCGGCGGCCTTGCGCGCCGCGCGCTCGCGTTCGTAACGGGCCTTGCGCTCGGTAAAGCTCTCTTGACGCGGAGCTTCCGCCTGCTCTTGGGGGCCTGCCTGCCCTTCGTCAGCGCTTGGCGCCGCCGGCTGCGCTTCGGAAGACGCCTTGGCCGGCTTGGCCGTTTTCTGCGCCGAGCCAGATGCCTCCTTGGCCTTGCGCTTGTCTTCCTGATGCTGCGCCAGCTTGTCGAGAGCCTGCATGGGATCCTTGAACGGCTCGTCGGAGTTGGGGTCGTAGATATCGGTCGATTTTATGACGTCGTTCATCTCGTCCTGAGCCTGGCGGAACCGCGCAATGCCCTTGCCCACGATCTTGGCGATTTCGGGCAGCTTCTCGGGCCCGAAGATCAGAAAGCCAAAGATCAGGATGATGAAGAGTTCGAAACCACCTATGCCAAACAAGGTAGGGTTCCTTTCGCCTTACGCGCCGCCGCCGAGCGCTGCCAGACCGATGGTCGGGATTCCCAGCGCCAGCACCAAGATAACGCAAACGACGATCGTGAAGATCTGCTTCGTGCGCGCTTTCGCCGCCTTCGCCTCTTCCTCGCGCTTCGCGCGCTCCTCTGCCGCCTTGATGCGCGCTTCCTTCTGAGCTGTCGTGAGCTTCTGCTTCGACTTCTGCTGCTTTTTGGACATTTTGCTCCCTACCGCCCTTAAAATCGGCAATGATTACACATATCCGAGTATCATAACACCGCCTTATGTTCTACCGCCGAAGTTCATACGGTATCCGCGTCATACGGCTCGCGCGCCCGAACCGAAGGGGTATACTCTTTCGCATGGAAAACAACGCACACTCCCACACCATCGACACCGCGACCGGGCTCGAGGCCCCTGCCGAGCTCTCGACCGAGCGCGTGAAGTCGGTTTTTTCGCAAATCGCCCGCAAGTACGAGCGCTTCAACGCCGTATCGAGCTTCGGCGCGTACCGGCGCTGGCTCGACGGCATGATGCGCCAGGCCCCCATCAGGCCCGAGCACGACGTGCTCGACATAGCGGGCGGAACGGGCGACGTGTCGCGCTGGGTGGCACGCGCGCACCATCCGCGCCACATCCAGTGCACCGACCTCGTGCCCGAGATGCTCGAGGTCGCACGCATGCACAAGGCTCGCGGCGACTTCGGCGACACGCCCATCGACTTCGACGTCGTCGACGCGCAGGTCATTCCCTATGCCGATGCCAGTTACGACATCATCACCATGGCATACGGGATCCGCAACATGCCCGACCGGCCGCGCGCGCTTTCCGAAATGTACCGCGTGCTCAAGCCCGGCGGGACCCTCGTTTGCCTCGAGTTCTCGACGCCGCCCAACCCCGTGTGGCGCGCGCTCTACATGTTCTACTTAAAGCACCTCATACCCTTCTGGGGCGGGCTTATCACCGGCGACAAATCCGGCTTCGTGTACCTTTCGAAATCGATTCGGGCATTCCCCGATCAGCGCGGCCTCGCCTCCCTGATGGAGGGCGCCGGCTTCCACGACATCACCTGGAAGAACTACACCGGCGGCATAGCCGCCGTCCACGTCGCACACAAGTGACGATTTGGGGAGACTCCCCTTTCTGTCACCCACTCGTTGTGAGCGATTCAGCGAGGCCGGGCAAGATTCAGCTTCCCCCTGTGCATTCTTCCAGAACTATTATCTGAATACGCTAAGCGTAGTCAGAAACAAATTCATATAGGCTAAGACGAAGCCAAGCAAACACGTGCCGCCGCCCGCGCTTTCGCGGGGCGTAACAGTAATAGGAGAATGCCGTTTTGTCATGCGGGGATTTGCGACGCTGAATTGGGGGCAGCGCTTAGTACGGTTCGTCGAGGTCGGCGTGGGCGTAGGCGTCGGCGGACAGGTCGAAGAAGCGGCCCTGGCGGTAGCGGTCGAGGGCGACGAGCGCAATCATGCCGGCGTTGTCGCCGCAGCTCGAGAGCGGCGGCATGACCAAACGTACGCCCATCTTCCGGCAAAGCTTTTCGTAAGCCGCGCGCAGCGTCGGATTTGCTGCGACGCCACCGCCCAGGCAGAAGGTCTTGGCGCCCGTCTGCTGCAAAGCGGTCTTGGCTTTGGCGACCTGCACGTCGACGACCGCCTGCTGGAAACTCGCGGCGATGTCGGGAATTCGCAGCTCGCGGCCAGCCTGGCGTTCCTTGTTGATGTAGTTGACGACCGCCGTCTTCAGGCCCGAGAGAGAAAAGCGCAGGTCGTGCGAGTGCAGCATCGCGCGCGGGAAATCTATGGCGGCAGAATCGCCGAGCGCGGCCATCTTCGAGATGACCGGCCCGCCGGGGTACCCCAGCCCAAGCGCCTTGGCGACCTTGTCGAAGGCCTCGCCCACGGCATCGTCGATAGTCGTCCCCAGCGTGACGTAATCGCCCCAACCGCGCATGTGCACGAGCATGGTGTTGCCGCCCGACACGAGCGAGACGACGGCAGGCGGTTCGAAATCCTGCGCACCGATCTTGTTGGCGTATAGGTGCCCTTCCAGATGGTTGACACCGATAAACGGCACATCGAGCGCCCAGGCGGCCCCCTTGGCAAACGCGACGCCTACGACGAGCGCGCCCACGAGGCCGGGGGCGTACGTGACCGCCACGGCGCTCAGATCGCGCCACCCGAACTGCGATGTTTTCCCGCACCCGTTGCCTGCCGTCCGAAGCGCCTCATCGCATACACCGCAAATGGCCTCGATGTGCTTGCGGCTGGCAATCTCGGGAACGACTCCGCCGAAACGCGAATGAAAATCAATCTGCGAGGCGACGACATCCGAAAGCAGCGCGCCCTCGCCGTCGACGACCGCCGCCGCCGTTTCATCGCACGACGACTCGATGGCCAGGATATAAGGGCCCCTTTGCACTTCGGGCCCGTCACCCGACGCGCCGGCTTCGTGATGCTGGAGCTGCATGCCGGCCACATCGCGCACACGGACGGGAAGCGGCCCTTGCATGATGACGGCATCCTCGCGGTCCGAGTAGTAGCGCGGGCGCACGCCTATGGATTTAAGTCCGAGCTGGGCGTAGAAAGCCTGCGCGCCGGTGTTTCCCGCGCGGACTTCGAGCGAGCAGCTGTGCGCGCCCAGGTTGCGCGCGTCGTCGGCAATGCGCGATACGAGCTCGCGCGCAATTCCGCGCCTGCGGAACGTGGGCTTCACGGCAACTTTCAAAATCTGCAGGTCGCCATCGACGACCATTCCGCCCGCATATCCTGCGAACACGCCGTCGACCTCGGCTACCCACCAGGTGCGGTCCTTGTGAGAAAGCTCGTCCTCGACCAGATGCGCCGCCCAAGCGTCGGTTCCCATCGCGCTGGATTCGAGCTGGGCCACCTCGGCCGCACATGCTTGGTCGAGCGGCCGGTACGAAACGCCGTCGTCGCTTTCGGGCGCCACGAGCTGTGCTGCGGCATGCATGGTCGCCCGACCCTTGCCGCCGTCGGGCGCTACATCCTGCACGCCAGTGGCCAGGTTCTTCGCGCTGTCGGATGCCAGGCGGATGCGCTCGTTCTCTTCCGCGTCGGACAAGCGCGTGTACACGGGAAGCGCGAACGCCGGGTCTTGACGGCGCGCATCAAGCGGGTCGCACTCGCCCGCCTGCCATGACGCCTGCAGCGCCAACAGAAGACCGCAGCCGGTTACCGCCCAAAGCCCCTCATCCGAAACTGCACCGAACGGCTCGAAGAGCTCGCGGTATTTCACGAGGGCATCGCCCATTATGACGCGCGCGCAGGCCCGCTCCTGGCTCAGCTGCAAGGCGAAAGCCTCGGCCTTGACGACCCGGTCGGCACCAAGGCGCCTGGCTCCAGCGTCGTCGAGCTCGAAATACGCCGGGTACACCTCTTTGCGCATGGCGTCCGCCACGACAAGCGCGCTGCCGCGCATGCCCTTATGCTGGGCGTTCAAGGCAACCGCGTCGAGCGACGACACCCCCACAAGGCCCACGCCAAGCGCGCTTGCAATGCCCTTGGCTGTTGCCATGGCGATTCGCACGCCCGTGAACGACCCCGGACCGCGGCCGACGCAAACGCAGGCGATACGGTCGCGCCCTATGCCGCAGCGGCTGAGCAAATCATCGATCTGAGGAAGCAGCTGGGTGTTCGATGCGCGATGCGCTTGTATCTGGCGCGTAGCCAGCTGGCGCACGCATCGATTGGCCGAAACGAGCACGCCAATGCCGATGGCCACGACCTCATTCGCCGTATCGAGGGCCAGAACGACCGGCCCTTCTTTCATAGCAGCATCCGAAAAGCCCTGGCTATCGAGCTGTGGCTCACCTTCGCGTGAAGGGGCAACGGCCGCACCGGCAGCCGGCTGGCCATATGCAAGCGCACTGCGAGGAGCGCCCTGCCCCGATGCGCCGCCTGCGCAGGCGCTTTGCCACGCATCGAGCAGCGCAGCCGGGCGCGCTCCCTCGGCACGCGCCGTCACGCTGCGCGCGTCGGGGCTCGTTTTGCCGATCGAGACATGCAGCAGCTCGTCGAAGGCGCCCGGGAATTTCTCGGCCCATTCCACGAAACACGCCCCGCCCGATTCCAGGTACTCGCGCAACCCGATGTCGTCGAGCTGCCGCTCGTCATCGAGCCGGTACAAGTCGAAATGATGTAGCGGCAACCGCCCCGAGCCGTACGTCAGCACGATGTTGAACGTGGGACTCGTTGGAACTTCTTTGGCGCCCAGGCCCTCCGCCACGCCTTGGACGAACTGGGTCTTGCCCGCACCCAGGTCGCCGGTCAGCGCCACGACGTCGCCCGGCTCAAGGCAAGCACCCAAACGCGCGCCCAAAGCGCGCGTATCGTCGGCAGAACCAGTATTGGAAACAAGGATTTCTTTTGTATTCATGCGCCCATGATACGACAAAACACAACGCCAGCGCATTTTAGCGCCGCTTCTTCATGGCTCGGAAGCCTTCCGCAGTGCCGCCCGCTCTTTCGCCCGCCGTACTCGCAGGGGCGATGGGGCCGTGCACGGTCTCGCAAGCACCGGCTTTTCAGCCTCGCATAGGCGAGCGGGAGCCAAGCAAACAACCCTGTCTGCTCTCCCGAGCAGGGCGGACAGGCAAAAGATCAGTTCAAATGGCCCTTCGACGCTCGAGCCATAAGGCCGGCCCTTAAGACGCGGCGCGCACCGTCGGCTCGTCGAGCTTGGAACCGCTCGTCATCCAGACGGCTTTCGGCGCTTTCGTCTTGACGGCGCGTTTGGGCACGGGCTTTTTATACTTTACCTCATGGGCATCGGTTTTGGCCGTCGTGTTCTTAGCCGCCTTCACCTTGCCCATCTTTCCGGATTTCTTCGCTTCTTTGTGCGCCTTTGCCTTCTTGGCCTTCTTCGCCTTCTTGGCAACCGGCTTATCGTCGGACACGATATTCGGCTCGACGGCTTCAAGCCCGACTTCGGCCTTTTCTTTCTTGGCTTTTTTGGCCTTCTTGGCCTTCTTGGCCTTCTTCACCTTCTTGGCTTTCTTGTCTTTCTTGGATTCCTCGGCTGCACCGGCCTGCTTCGACTTCTTGGGCTTCTTGGGCTTCTTGGGCTTCTTCGCATCCTCGTCTTCTACAGGACGCTCTTGCTGCTCGGCCTGTTCGACATCGTCGGAAAACTGCACAGAATCATCGACGATTACCTCACCGAGCTCTTCTTCCAACATGCCGTTCTCCTTGGCCATGGGAATCCCCCTTTCGTCGGGCCAATCATTTTTGCTAATTGTCGCACAGCACGCCTTCAGCTGCATTGTAAACGAGCCGCAGGCCCTCGAGCGTCAACTCCGAATTACTGTCTGTAACCGTTTCGCACAACGGCGCCATCGTCGTGGCGAGTCCGCCAGTCGCAACCACGGGCGCCTCGTAGCCGAGCTCGGCGAAAATGCGGTGCACGAATCCGTCGACGCGGTCAGCCTCGCCGTAGACGATGCCCGACTGCATCGCATGCACGGTACTCTTGCCGATTGCGGTACCAGGATCTGCGAGCTCGATTGCCGGCAACTTCGTGGCATGCAAGAACAGAGCTGCAGCAGAAGTCTCGAGACCCGGCGCTATGATTCCGCCGACGAACTGCCCACTTGCGTCAATGACTTCGAGATTCGTGGCGGTGCCGAAATCCACCACGATAACTGGCGCCCCGTAGATGGCCCGTGCGGCAACCGCATCCGCCACGCGGTCGGCGCCGATTTCGGCCGGGTAATCGTATGATGCCTCGAACAATCCGACCGCATTCTTTGCCGAGCAGATGACGGGCTGCCTGCCGATAAGCCGTTCAAGCGCCCGCTGCCAGGCAGATGTGAGGGAAGGCACCACCGACGCTATAGCGGCGCCGTCGATGTCGGCGACATCGACGCCTTCCATCCCAAGAAGCGGCAAGACCTTTGCGCGCAGCTCGTCGGAGGTTTCGTGCTTGCTCGTGGCCATGCGCCACATGCCAACCAGCACGTCACTTTCGTAAACCCCCAGTACCGTCTGGGTGTTTCCCACATCGATCACAAGTAGCATCGCTTGCGTTTCCTATCGTGTACCGCTCGTGTTGTTTAAGGTCGATTTCAGCTAGTTTGGTATTATATCAATCAGACAACAACTGCGCGCATCGGGTAGGCGCAAAACAGCGTATCTAGCAGATGCACCAAGCAGGCGCTTTCCGACCAGCCCGCACCCGGGCGAGGGAAAGCGGCAAAGGAGGCTCCATGGGCGATGCAAGCAAGAAGATCCTTCTCGTAGACGACGAAAGCTCCATCACGGAATTCGTAGGTTATGCGCTGACGAAGGAAGGCTACGCGGTCGACGTCTTCGACAACGGCGAGGCTGCCCTCGCAGCAGCGCGCCAAAACACTTACGACCTGTTCATTCTTGACATTATGTTGCCAGGTATGGACGGCTACGAGCTCTGCCGCAGGTTGCGCTCGATCACATCGGCACCGGTGCTGTTCCTTTCTGCGCGCGATACCGAGCTCGACAAGGTCGTCGGCCTCGAATTGGGCGCTGACGATTACCTTGCGAAGCCCTTCGGCGTGCGCGAGCTGGTCGCGCGCGTGCATGCGCTCCTGCGCCGCGGGTCAGGCGGCGATTTCCAGGTGCTCAGCAACGCCATTACCGCCGGCGGCATCACGCTCGACGAAGACGCCCACACCGCCAAGGGCGACCAGGGCCCCCTCGATCTGACCCCGCGCGAATTCGAGCTGCTCGCCAGCCTCATGAGAAACGCAGGACGCGTGGTTTCGCGCGAGGATTTGCTGCGCGAGGCTTGGGGCTGGGAGTACCTCACCGAGACCAAGACGGTCGACACGCACATCAAACGTCTGCGCGACAAGATCGAGCAAGCAGGCTATGATCCCAGCCTGGTCGAAACCGTGCGCGGATACGGTTACAGGTTCCGCCAATAAAGCGTCTCGAAACATATTTCGCATTGCTGGCAACGCTGCTGGCCCTGCTGGCCAGCGCGCTTTTGCTCCTCGTGTGCGCGCTGGCCTTCGACATACCCTGGCAGGCGATGCTGCTGCTCATACCCGCTGCGTTCATAACGTTTGTGCTGAGCTTCATCATCGGGCATTTCATCGCCGAACCGTTGCGACTGCTCGTCAACAAGGTCAAGGCCTACCGCGCTGGCGTGCCCGTGCGCTTCGAAGCCGATGGCAGGCTGTACGAAACCGACGAGCTTTCGGAATCGATGAACGCGCTGGTCAAGAAGCTCGAATCGCAGAGCACCGACCTCATCCGCGAGAGCCGCCGCCAAAACGAGTTCGTCAGCGATGTCGCCCACGAGCTGCGCACCCCGCTGACGGCCATCCGCGGTAACGCCGAGATGCTGCAGGACCCCGACCTTCCCCCAACGCTGCGCCAGAAGTTCACGCAGATCATCGTTTCGGAAAGCGAGCGTCTTTCGCGCCTGGTTAACGACTTGCTGACGCTACAGCGCATCGAGAACGACGCTAACCCCGCCAACGAGATGAAACGCGTCGACCTGCGCCAGATCGCCACCGACGTAATCGATGCTTTGCATCCCATACTGATGGAACGCGAGGCCAACGTGCAAATCGTGGGTGAAGCGCCCGACGTGCTCGGCAATGCCGACCGTCTGAAGGAGGCGCTGACCAATCTCGTCGAGAACGCCAGCCGCTTCATCGATCCCGGCGGCCACATCGTCATCGACCTGTGCGGCCTGCACGGCAACTCGGTCGTTCAGGTGAAAGACGACGGCACAGGTTTCGGCGACATCGACCCCAACTTGCTGTTCGGCCGCTTCTACCGCGCCGACACCTCCCGCGCCCGAAACACTGGCGGCACGGGGCTCGGCTTGGCCATCGTGAAGTCAATCGTCGAGGCGCACGACGGAACAGTCGAAGCCGTCAACCTCCCCCAGGGCGGAGCCTGCTTCATCATCGCCATCCCCTCGATCTCGTGACAAGCGCAAACGGGTAGCCTCTCTCTTTTCCGTCCCACCGTGTTTCCGCTGGTGGGGGCGCGCTCCGGCTGCGGAAACGCGGTGGGATTGTAAAAGAAAGGGAGTCTCCCTTGTCAGACAAGGGAGACTCCCCAAATTGTCGTTTTGCGCATCTAGCGCGAAGGGACGGCGCGGATGACCATGCGGGCGACGGCGGTGGCGGCAACGATTTTGATGAGGTCCACGACGATAAAGGGCGCGACCGTCACCATGAGCGATTCTACCGGACCGACATTGGCCACGAACATGTACTGGAACCAACCGCAGGCATAGGCGACGAGAGTGAAGATGACGCCCGCCAGAACGCCGACGGCAAAATTGTCGATGCCGCGGCTGCGGATGAGCGCCAGCACTCCTACGGCGAGCGAAACGCCGATGAGATAACCCCACAGGAAACCGCCCGTCGGGCCCATGAGTACGCCGATGCCCCCGCGCATGCCAGAGAATACGGGCACGCCGATTGTGCCGAGCACCAGATAGCCGGCAATCGCCGAAATCGCCTGTTTGGGCGTAAGCACTAAAATGGCGAACGTGACGGCGAACATCTGCAGCGTAAAGGGAACAGGGCCGATGGGCACGGTAATCCAAGCCGAAACCGCCATGATGGCGATGCTGAGCGCCACGAAAGCAATCGAGCGCGTACGCGACGAAGTCTGTGCGAGCGGTTTGACCTTTGTTGCTTTTGCGTCGTGCATCTGAATGCGCCCCTTCTACCCTGAAACGAGAAGCCCGACCGAATCGGGCTTCTGCATTCGTTCAAAACTGCCAAACCAGTGTACTAGAAACCGAAGCCCGGCGACAGACCTCTTTTCGGGCCCGTACACCGGAGTCTATGGGTTTCGGAAAAGAAAAAGCGCGCCCAAAGCGGGCGCGCTTTATTGTTCGCTCTGGAACCTGATTTACTTCAGGCGATCGGTGTAGAGCAGGTTGCTGCACTGATGATAACCTTCAGTGCGCAGCGGATAGGTGATGGAACCAGCCTTCTTGGCATCTTCGATGATGGCCTCGATGCAAGCCTTCAGGTCCATGTTGGCGTAATCGCGAACGTTCTTCTCCATTGGAATCCCCTTCTTTCGTAGACGGTTTGTTGGATACGACGAAACATACAGTAACCGAAATCCTGAAAAATGAACTGTCGTTTTTACAAACGGGAAGCTCCATGAAGACCGTGTGATTCATATTTAATGAGTTAAATACTCGATTTAGCTGCTCAACGGCGCATTTTGATTCGTGTTGCAGCATCTGCGCAACGTTGCGAACATTGCAACCTCCAACAAGTGGCCATATACTACTATTCTAATTACCGAATAAGGGCGCAGCATTGTGCCGCCCCGAAGCGGTGCATCTATGAATAGCACGAGAGGGTTTCGGGCCGCTCATGGAGATATCCCACCTAAGAGAATTCGTTCACCTTGCCGACACGCTGAGCTTCAAGCAGACGGCCGATTACTTTTACGTGAGCCGTTCGGTCATCAGCCGCCACATTGCCGCGATGGAAGACGCGCTTGGGGCCAAGCTGGTCGATCGATCGAACCATTCGGTCCGCCTCACCGAAATTGGCGAGACCTTCTATCGCGATGCGCTGCTGGTGCTGCGCGATTACGAGACCGCCCTTGAGCACGTGCGCGTCGCCCAGACTGCCAATGCGCGTATCGTCCGCATCGGCTACCTGCGCAATGCGGCACGCCCCTTCATAGTGCAGTTCGTGCGCTTAATGAAGCAGGAGCACCCCGATATCAAGCTCTCGCTGGTCTGCATGGAGTTCAACGAGCTACGCAACGCCATCGACGACGGCACGGTCGACGTGGCACTGGCGGTGGACGTCAACCCGGCCATCTCGCGCCATTACCGTTCGACCGCCATCTACACCGATCGCTTCTACGCGATTATGAGCAAGGACCACCCGCTGGCAACGCTGAAGCAGGGAGTCCACATCGCGCAACTGCCACCCGACAAGCTGCTGCTGCCCGATAGCTTCGTGCATTCCAGCCACGTCGACGTCGCCGACGGCATCGACGAGCTCAAGGCGCAAAGCAACACCGGCATCGAGCCGTTCTTCGACATCGACACAATCTACCTGAAGATCCAGACCGAGGACTACATCGTCTTCTCGTCGAGCGCCAACAGCACCGTATTCGGAAACGACCTGGTCAGCATACCTATTCTCGACATCGACTCGACGTTTTCGGTCAGCGCCTTCTACCGTAACGGACTTGATGAGGAAACGTACAGCGCCTGTCATTCAGTCCTCGAGGAATGCCGCAAAACCCTGCAGAAGGATTAAGCCGCAAATTGGAACGCAGAACGTTCCTGTAACCCAGTTTGCCGAACCGTCACCTCAGGCCAACGGCTCGGTTTTGGAATGAGTCGGAAGAACTGTTTTCCCGACTCATTCAGACTGCTCGCGTTATGAAAAGCCAGCACCTAGAAGATGACGTGTGCCTCGCCGCTGTTGACTGCATGCACCGTTGTTCCATCATCGACGAGCAGGCAGCCGTTGTCGTCGACTCCGCACGCCAAACCCTCAACGATAACGTCGCCGTTGAGCAGCTGCATGCTGACCTTCTTGCCCATAAGATAACTGCACGACACGAATTCGCGCTTGAACGGGGCGAATCCGTTCGAGAGCCATACCGGGTAGCACTGCGCGAACGCCGAGATGATGGCATCGCCAACAGCTGCGATAGCATCTTGCTTCTTGTCGAAGGTGTAGCCGTTTCCAAAGGCTATTTGGCCCTGCTCAGTGTAGCCGACGGCCATGTCGGAGAAAAATGCAGGCTGGTACCTGCCATCGAAAAGCAGATCGCTCGTCTCGGCGGGATGGAATACGTTCACGCCCATGCCCATGCACACGCCACCTGATGAGACTTCCATCGAGATGCCCGCAATCTTGTCGTCGCCGACGAGCACATCGTTGGGCCATTTGATGCGCACGGCATCATGCGGAAGGGAGGCCAGGCGCAGAAGCGCCGCGCGAATCGAGAGCGCCATGACAAAACCGAGCGTCGGTAATTGCGCGACATCGCATTTCGGGCGCAGGAGCATCGATTGGTACAGCCCGCCTTCGGGGCTCGTCCAGAGGCGTCCTTGCCGCCCGTATCCGCCGGTTTGCACCTGCGCGCGCACGACATAGCCCTCGGTATGGCCGGAAGCCAGCGCGGCTTTCACGCGTTCGTTCGTCGAACCGATTTCTGAGAAATTCACAACGTGAAACGGTTTCATAAGGAGCCCCTTACCATTTCGTGCCGCCAAACGAATATAAACAAACGATAGCACCACATATGCGCTTGCGCACGCAAAAAGGCGTCGTTTAATGTCGAGCAGCTCGCCAGGCCATGCGAACGGGCCTATCTTGAGCACGCATAAATGGGGGGCTCTGTCATTTTGCGGAAAGGTACGTGCAAGGGCGCCATAGCGCAAAAGGGGCTTTCCCTTTTGCGCGCTTTAGATGCGCTCGGCCTTGCCGTAGCGGACGTGCCGGTCGGTGAGCACGGTGCCGTCGGCGAACACGAAGTTGGGACGCAGCTCCGAAAGGGGCTTCACGACGAAATCGCGTTCGAGGGTGCGCGGATGCGGCAACGTCAGCACGTCGGTGTCGACAACGTACATCTGATAGTCCTCGATGTCGATGTCGCAGGTGCGCGGGCCGTTCTCAATCGTGCGAACGCGGCCAAGGCTATTTTCGATAGTATGGAGGTAATCGAGCAGCTCGCGCGGAGGCACGCCCGTGCGCATGAGCACGATGGCGTTGACGAACTCGTCCTGGTCCTCGTAGTAGGCGGGCTCGCTGACATAGAAGCTCGAAATGTCGACGATCTGCGAATCGGGAACAGAGCACAGCTGCGTAATGGCATGATTGAGCTGCGCGATCTTTCCCTCGCGCTCTTCGCCGTCTTCGCCGACGAGCGCGATATTGCAACCCAAGCCCAACACGACGAGCGGTCTAAGCTGCTCGAGCGCCTTGGCGGTTGCCGCGACGTTATGCACGCGCACAACGGTCGCGCCCAGCTCGCAAGCCATGAGCGCCTCGGCTGCCGAGGCCTCGTCGCGCTCGAGAGGCTCGTCGATATGGTAAGCCCAACCGATGAAGCTCTTGCGCGAAACGGCGCACATGACCGGATAGCCCAGCCGTGCGAACTCGTGGAAGTTGCGAACAAGCTCGAGCGTCTGCGAAGGGGTCTTGCCAAAACCCGGACCCGGGTCGATGCAGATGCGCTCGGGCGCCACGCCTGCCGCCACAAGCTCTGCAGCGCGGTCGCGCAGGTAATCGCGCACTTCTGCCACCACATCGTCGTATTCGGGGGCAACCTGCATGGTCTTGGGCTCGCCTTTCATGTGCATGACGACCAGGCCGGCATCGCACGCGGCCGCGAATTCGACCATCGCCGGGTCGCGAAATCCCGAAACATCGTTGACGATGCTCGCACCTGCCTCGACGCATGCGCAGGCCACTTCGACATGGCGCGTGTCGATGCTCACGCATACGCCCTGGGCGGCCAGCGCCCGAACGACCTCGACTGTGCGCGCGAGCTCTTCGTCAAGGGCGACCTCGTCGCTGCCCGGGCGCGTCGATTCACCGCCCACGTCGATGATGTGGGCCCCCTCGTCGAGCATCGCCTTCGCATGGGCGAGCGCGGGCTCTAAGCCATCATGGGTTCCCCCATCCGAGAAGGAATCGGGCGTGACGTTCAGGATACCCATGATGACAGGAATCCGCTCGTCGAATTCGAAGCTTCCGCATTTCCACGTCATGTTTGCTCCATTCCGATATGGTACGCGAACCGAAGGGGACATACACTTCTGGTTCGCGCAATGCAACCGCACTCTCCGTGCGTCTTTCCGCGAACCAGAAGTGTATGTCCCCTTCGGTTCGCGCTGCGACGCTTTCCAAAAGGCGGACCAAGGAGAGCCAGGGTACCCTTGACGCCCCTCGTTTCGCGCTGGCGCTTAGCGGTCGCCCTGTTCGCCCTGTTCGTCGTCGGGGCGCGGGTCGCGCGCCAACGGCTGTTGCTGGGTGTAGCCGGGGTCAAAGCGTCCTATTTCGGGAATATCGTCCGGCTGCAACTGCGCAGCGCCTTGGTCCACAGGCTGTTGCGGCTGCGGATTGGGGTTGACGGGAATCGGCTGCTGCACCGCAGGCTGCACCGCGGGTTGCTGCAGCATTTGCTGCTGCGTTACCGGCATCGGGGCCCCCGGCCCGCCACCTGGCTGGCCAAGGGCAGCTTCTTGCTCTTTGGCGCGCCAATTGGGATCGGCGAGCTTCTCGTCGCGTGCGCGCGCGGCGGCTTCCTCGGCCTCCTTGCGGGCGATGATTTCCTTCTCGCGGACCAGGTACTCGTCCCACTTATTGTTGAGCAGCGCCTCGCATTCCTCACCGTCGACCGTCTCGCGCTCGAGCAGAACCCTCGCCATCAAGTGCATCTGCTCGGGGCGTGCCGAGAGGATCTCGTAAGCGGTATCGTGCGCCTCGCGCATGATACGCGCGACCTCGTCGTCGATGCGGCGTGCGGTCTCTTCAGAGTAATCCTGGGTGTTGCCGTAATCGCGTCCCAGGAACACCTCGTGGTTGGGCTGGCCGAATACCTGGTGACCTAGTGGGCTCATACCGTACTGGGTAACGATGGACCGCGCGATCTTGGTAGCCCGCTCCAGGTCGTTGCTAGCACCGGTCGTGATGTCGCCGCGGTAGATTTCTTCGGCAACGCGGCCTCCCATGAGCACGGCCAGCTGGGCGCGCATCTCGGTAAGCGAGCTGAGCACCTTGTCCTCATCGGGAATCGAAAGCGTATAGCCGAGTGCCCGACCGCGCGAGATGATCGAGATCTTATGAACTGGGTCGGCATGCTCGAGGATATGGCCGACGAGCGCATGGCCCGACTCGTGGTAGGCGATAGTCTTTTTGGTGTCGTCGGTCATAATGCGGCCCTTGCGCTCGGGGCCGGCGATGACGCGTTCCATCGACTCGGTGACTTCCTGCATTGTGATGACCTTCTTGCCACGACGAGCGGTCAGTAAGGCCGATTCGTTCATGAGGTTCATCAGGTCGGCACCCGTGAATCCCGGCGTCAGCGAGGCGATCTTCTTCAGGTCGACGTCGCTTCCGATGGGCTTGTCTTTGGCGTGCACCTGCAATATGCGCTCGCGGCCCTTGACGTCGGGCGTATCGACCACGATCTGGCGGTCGAAACGGCCCGGGCGCAGCAGCGCCGGGTCGAGGATGTCGGAGCGGTTGGTGGCCGCGATGAGCACGACCGACTCGTTCTTGTCGAAGCCGTCCATCTCGACGAGCAGCTGGTTGAGCGTCTGCTCGCGCTCGTCGTGCCCGCCGCCGAGGCCAGCGCCGCGCTGGCGGCCGACCGCGTCGATCTCGTCGATGAAGATGATAGCCGGGGCTGCGTCCTTGGCCTGCTGGAACAGGTCACGCACGCGGCTCGCGCCGACGCCGACGAACATCTCGACGAAGTCCGAGCCCGAAATGCTGAAGAACGGAACGCCCGCCTCGCCGGCCACGGCGCGCGCAAGCAACGTCTTGCCCGTGCCCGGAGGGCCTACGAGCAAGCAGCCGCGCGGAATCTTAGCGCCGAGCGATTGGTACTTCTCGGGGTTGGCCAGGAAGTCCTTGATTTCCTGCATCTCCTCGACAGCTTCGTCAACGCCCGCGACGTCGTCGAACTTGACATCGGGACGCTCCTCATGGGCCTTCTTGGCCTTGGTCTTGCCGAAGCCGAGCTGCTGGTTGTTGGCCTTCTGCATCTGCACGAAGAACACGTAGATCAGCACGCCGAAGAGCAGGATGGGAAGCAGCGTGCCCAAGATGTCGAGCCATTGCGTGGGGAGCACGACCTCGTAGGTGATCTGGGGGTGCCTCGACACAAGCTGTGCGAGGGATTCCTGGCCGACGTAGGTCGAGGTGTAGTTGTGGCGCTCGCCAAGCGTTGTGGCCGAAAGCGTCTTGGTGCCCACGCCGGTAATCGAGCCCTTGTCGCGCTCGAGCATGCCGAAGCGCGCGTTCATAGCCGAGAAGGCGTCGTTGAAGGCGTCGACTCCGGTCTGACCTGCCGTTACGGCGGGGTAATAGACGCCGGTCACCGTGTAGTTGCGCGCGTCGTAGACAACTGATTCGACCCTATCTTGCTGGATGGCCTGCAGGAACTCCGACGTGATGAGCGTATCGGTCTTGGTGGGGCGCTCCTCGTCGCCTGCAGCGGGCATGCTGCCCTGCATCGAGACGAATTGCTGCCCGACGATTATGGCTATGACGACGCCTACGATGATCCAAATGATAAGCGAGCGGTTATCGGAGCCAGGCCCTTTGAATTGCGGATTGTTTTGTGGCATGTGGTTTCTTTCTTGCGATGGAGCTGCGTTGCGTGACTACTCGTAGACCTCGGGTTTGAGGATGCCGATGTAGGGAAGGTTGCGGTAGCGCTCGGCGTAGTCGAGTCCGTAGCCGACGATGAACTCGTCGGGGCATTCGAAGCCGATATGAGCGCACTCGATATGCGCCTGCGCGCGGTTGCGCTTGCGCAGAAGCGTGATGACCTCGACTGTCGCAGGATTGCGCTGCTTGAGGTAATCGATGAGGAACTGCAAGGTCAGACCCGAATCGAGGATGTCCTCGACCACCACGACATGCTTTCCCTCGATGCTGGAAGTCAGATCCTTGACGATCTTCACCGTTCCCGAGCTCTTGGTGCCGCTGCCGTACGACGAGAGAGCCATGTAGTCCATCTCGAGGGGTATCTCGGTCGCGCGGGCAAGATCAGCCATGAAAATGGCCGCCCCGCGAAGCACCGAGAGCAAGACGACTTCCTCGCCGTTGGCGGTGGCCTCGGAATACTGGTCGGTCAGAGCAGCGCCGATCTCGGCAACGCGCGCCTGGATTTCGGTATCGGCGAACAGGATTTCCTTTATATCCTTATGCACGGTGTCACGCTTTCTTCCTGGTCTTTACGTAACGATAAAGTTTAGCATGAGCGGCTATTTCATGAGCTAAAGAGCGCCAACGCCCCACGAACAGCCACGAAGTTTACAGGATTTACCGACCGGTTACCCTAGGGGTAGTCGGTTGGTTTGCTGCTTGAACCCATCCCGCCGCGACCTTTTCTGCGGGGGCGCGCTCCGGCTTGGCTTCGGCTAAACCTAAGTGCATTTAAGAAGTTTGTGCCTGCAGAATCGCCGGAGTCACGCCCCCGCAGAAAAGGTCGCTCCGTTTTTTCCGAACGCAATGCCGACCGGACACGCTTCTTTCGGCTCAACGGAGCGTTTCCGCGGGAGGCGGCGTGACTCCGGCGATTCTGCAGGGACCGAGCGCCCGGAAAACGAGCCGGCGGCTCGTTTTCAGCGAGGTCGGGCAAGCTTTAGCTTGCCCCCGTACAAATTTTAGGAACCGTCGAGTTTTAGCCGAAGCCAAGCCGGAGCGCGCCGCCTCCTGCGGAAACGCGGTGGGGTCCAATCGGTTTATCCTGCACCAACCGGTTACCCCCGGGGTAACCGATTTGTCCAAACCCCGAATGTGACAGGGCTACGAGCCCTGTCACGCCCCGAAGAAGTCGGGGAACTCTTTGAGCAGGCGCTTGACGGGAAATCCGATGACGGTGTCGAGCTCGCCTTCGATATGATCTATGAAGGGCGCGGCACCTGACTGTATGCCGTAGGCCCCAGCCTTGTCGAAAGGGTCGCCCGAGGCAATGTAGTCGGCGATCTGCTCGTCGGTCAGCTCCTTGAAGTACACGTAAGTCGTATCGACGAACGTGCGGTAGAACAAGCTGACGTCTTCGCCGGCCGGAGCGTGCACCGCCCACAGCGAAACCGCCGTGTGCACGTCGTGCCCATGCCCCGAAAGCGCCCGCAACATGCGCTCAGCATCAGCCGCGTCGTGCGGCTTGCCGAAGATCTGGCCCCTGAAGACGACCATGGTATCGGACCCGAGAACCGCCAACGTGCCGTCGTAGTCGGACGTGACCAGCTGCTCGACGGCCGCGCGCGCCTTGCGCTCGGCAAGCTTCTTCACCGCTTCTACGGGCTCTGCCGCCAGATCGTCCTCGAGCGACTCGTCGACATCGACCGCATGCACCCGAAACTCCACACCTGCTTCCTGCAGCAGCTGACGGCGACGCGGCGAGGCGCTTGCCAACACTATGTCTAGTTTTGGTTTATTCATTTATATACCTCTGGTCGGCTACCCTCGCTAAGAAGAACCTGATTCGCTACTCCGACCAAAAGTCTTAGTATGCGAATAGCAAACCCTCGTACCTTGGTCATGATATCGCAAGAAAGCAAATCCGCGATTCAACACAGCTAAAAGCCTAATCAACTGCGCTTTCGGCGGGTGCGGAAGGCAGCCATGGGCTCGATGCGCACACCGTTACGATTGGCGCTGACGGCCAGGTTGCCCTGGATGTTGGCCACGTAACCGCTTCGGGGCTTTCCACCGTCGAACGCCGCGAGCACGGCCTCGACCGACGTCGTCTCGACCCGGTCGTCGGGATCGAGAAGGCTCTCGAGCACGCGCACCACCACGCGCCGGAGCATCGGCACACGCTCGGCTGCGAGCATCGGCGAGAGCACGCAGCCCTCCTCGGCCGGGTCGAGGCGCACCACATGGCGCGCGACGAGCTCTTCGGCCGACGCCTCGAGCATGTCGTCCTCGTCGCCTATGAGGTTCATCGTGCGCGTGAGGGTAGAAACGAGCTGCGGGTTGCGCTCTTTGGCGAGCGGGATGATCTCGTGGCGCACGAACGCACGGAACCGGTCGGTGTGTTGGTTGGTGGCGTCCTCGCGCCAAAGCATCTCGTGCCCGTCGCGCACGACGGGAAGATCACGTTCGATGCGGCCGATGATATCCTGGCGCAGCTCGTCGCGGCCCACATCCAGCAAGGGGCGCGCAACCTGGCCATTCAAGTACAGCATCGAGCGGAAACCGCCCGGGCCCGTACCCACGATCGAGCGCATGTAGAAGTTCTCGATGCGGTCGTCGGCGGTATGCGCAACGAAGATGCGCCCTTGCGAAATGGGCACCTCGCCTCGGCGGCACATATCCGCAAGCGCCTCGTTGGCGGCTGCATAGCGCTCGCGCCGCGCAACGGCCTCGACGTTCGCGTGCTCTGCCTCGGCAAGCGATGCCACATCGACCTCGACAGTTGTCAGCGGCATGCTCAGAAGACCAGCCAAGCTGGCTACGAACTCGGCGTCTTCATCAGCATCAACGCCGCGCAGCTTGTGGTTCACGTGAAGCATCGACAAAGGGCCTAGCTCACCCGCCTCGTGCAGCTCGGCCGCCAGATACGCAAGCGCCGTCGAGTCCGAGCCGCCCGAGACCATGAGCAAGACCGGAGCGTCCAGATTGCAGATCAGATCGCGCTCATTAATGGTCAACAGCATTTTCTCGGCTAACGGTGACATACCCATTCCCTCCAACGTTCGGAGCAGTTTACCCCAAGGCGTTTTCGTCTATTGTATCCCCATCTGACATGTATAACCATTTGGGACCGCTCCAAATGGTTATACTCGTTATCGCGCCCCAATCACATTCCCTCCATGACAGGAGAAAGCCATGACTCACGTGGTCCATACGATTCCGCCTACGTTTGATGCGCGCAGCCGCGTGCTCGTGCTGGGATCGGTCCCCAGCCCCAAGTCGCGCGAAGTCGGCTTCAACTACGGGCATCCGCAAAACCGGTTTTGGCGCGTTCTTGCCGCATTGGCAGACGAGCCCGTGCCGACAGCGACCGAGCGCCGGCGCGACTTCTGTTTGCGCCACCACATAGCGCTTTGGGACGTCGTGGCCGAATGCGACATCGAGGGCGCCTCCGATACGAGCATCCGCAACGCACGGCCGAACAACCTTTCGCTCATTACGAGCGAAGCGCCCATCGAGGCCGTTTTCTGCACGGGGGCAAAGGCCCACGAGCTCTACCGCAAACTCGGGTGCGAGGATGATTGTGGACTTCCCGCCGTAAAGCTGCCCTCGACGAGCCCCGCCAACGCCGCCTGCAAAATGGATGACCTGATGGAAGCCTACGCTGCGGTGCTCGCCCATGAGCACCCGTATCATCCGCCCGTGCTCGACGTGGCTCGGGTGGTGAAACTCGAGCAGCAAATCGCCGAGAGCGGCACGTCGCTTGCGGAACTGATGGACCGCGCGGGTGCCGCCCTCGCTAGGCGCATCGTTCAGGCGCACGAGGCAGCGTACGCACCCAAACAAGGGTCCGAAAGTGCACCAGCCCACGATGCGAAACCTGCACAAACGCTGAACAGCGAGACGCCAACCGAACATGAGACGGCACGGTCTCCAAAAAATGCCGCACAAACTGCGCGAACGGTCATCTTCTGCGGAAACGGCAATAACGGCGGCGACGGTTGGGTGGCAGCCGAACTGCTCGCCCAAGCCGGCAGGCCCGTTGCGGTCATCTGCGCCAAGGGGCCAGACGAGTTGCGCGCGCAACCCGCCCGCGATGCGGCCGAGCGCAGCTTCACAACCCTGCATCAACTTGCGGCCGGCGCTAAAGCCGACACCGCTTTGCAGCCGCTCGTTCTGGTGAACCCCGAAGCAGACGAAATCGAACGCGCCTGCGAACAGGCCGCCATCATCGTCGACTGCATTCTTGGCACCGGGTTCGATTCCAACGCCGTCAAAGCGCCGTTCGACCAGTGGATCGAAGCGATCAATCGCCACGGCAAGCGCGCCTGCGTCATCGCCGCTGACGTGCCGAGCGGCGTAAGCGCGCAAAACGGCTACGGCCCGACCTGCTCGCATCCGCGCGTCGTGGCCGACCAAACCGTGACCATGATCGCACCCAAAACCGGGCTGACCTCGCCCGAATGCGGAAAGGTGCACGTAGCGCCACTTGCCTACATCGAGCCCTTCCTCGCATAGGGCAACGCCGGCGAAGGGAGCGCCCCCCGATTTGCCATCCCTGCTATAAAGGTATCGCCGCGCTCCCACCAGAGGAAACGCGACGAGATGGCAAATTGGGGCATCCCTTCTCATCGTCACGAGCAGGGCGAGCGAAACGATTGGCCGTTATCACCCTTCAAGGAGCGCGACGGTCTCGACATGGGACGTGTGCGGAAACATGTCGACGGGCTGCACGGTGCGCAAAGCGTAACCGCGCTCGCAAAGGTAGCGCACATCGCGCACTTGCGTCTGGGGGTTGCACGAGATGTAGACCACGCGCTTAGGCGCTAGGCTTGCAACGGCTTCCAGGAACTCCTCGGTCGAACCCGCGCGGGGCGGGTCCATGAGCACCGCGTCAACGCCTTGGCCCGATCTGGCCAAATCGCGCATGAAAGCACCGGCATCGGCGGCCACGAATTGCGCGTTGTCTATGCCGTTATGGCGCGCGTTCATCCGCGCGTCGCGGATGGCGGATTCCACCGTATCGACACCGATCACCTGCGCTGCGCCACGACTCGCCGCCACCAGGCCAATTGTTCCCGTACCACAATATGCGTCCACCACCGATTGCGTGCCGTCAAGGGCGGCAAGGCTAATCGCCTGCTCGTAGAGCACTGTCGTCTGCACTGAATTCACCTGGTAAAACGATTGTGACGAAATGCGGAAGCTCAGCCCGCAAAGCGTATCGAGAATGAAGCCGGGACCGTATAGCCGCTGTTCGCGTTGCCCCAGGATGACGTTGGTCTGGCGCGTGTTCACGTTCTGCACGATGGAAGTCACGAAGGGACAGCGTTTGACAAGCTCGCGACAGAAGGCGCCCGAACGTGGGAACGCCTCGCCGTTGGTCACGAGCGTCACGAGCACCTCGGCGCTCTCGTGCCCGATGCGAACGACCACGTGACGCATGAAGCCGACGTGGCGATCCTCGTCGTACGGAGCGATGCCGAACTTCAGCATGAGGGCCTTGACCGCCTGCACGACCTGCTGGCCACGCTCGTTCTCGAGCAGGCAGCCGCGGGTGTCGATGATGCGGTGAGTGCCGGCGGCGTACATGCCGCTCAGAATCTGCCGCCCGCCGTTGGGGCCCCGCTTGCCCGGCGCAAACGGCGACGTTACCTTGTTGCGATAATGAAAGGGCTCGTCCATGCCGATGGTCGGCAGTATTCGGGCACCCTCGAATCGCCCGTGGCCGAACAGCTCGACCATACGCGCATCTTTGGCGGCGAGCTGCTCTGCATAGGGCACCTGGACAGACTCGCAACCGCCGCAAATACCCGCGACCGCGCATTTCGGCAGGCCGCTGTCAGCCGCAACGCGCCCCTCGCCGCCCTGCTTCGATTCGCGCACGGCATGCCCCGCAGCATGCTCCGTGGAGCGCATCGCGCGCCGCAACGGTTTCCTTACGCCTTTTCGCCCAGTTTGTGACGCCTTCTTGCCCATGCTCCCCTTTCGTCGGATTCCATGATACCTTCGTACGGGCACGCGAATAGGAGGCTTTCCGTGAATTTCATCATCCGCTGGATCGTGACCGCCATTGCAGCAGGGGCAGCCGTATGGCTCGTGCCGGGCATATCCGCCGCCGGCCCCGATTCGACCTTGGCTATCATTTTATTCGCGCTCGTGCTTTCGCTCGTCAACGTCAGCATCAAGCCCATCGCACAGATTGCCGGCGCGCCCATATCGGTGTTGACGCTGGGGATCTTCTACCTCGTGGTGAACGCGCTTCTGCTGGAACTTGCCTCCTGGGTGTCATCGGGCCTTTTCGGAAACGGCATCATAATAACGAGCTTCGGTGCGGCATTCGCAGGCTCGATCGTCATCAGCATCGTTAGCGCCCTGGTGAATGGCATCATCGGCGATAAAGGTTAAAATACAGGAAAAGCCGTGATGCAGGTGCAGGAGCCTTCGAATGCAAACTGATTACGTGCGCTACTTCATCGACGTCGCCACGCTCGGCTCCATGAGCGCGGCGGCCAAGAAGAACTTCATGAGCCCACAAGGCATCAGCCGCTCGATTACAGCGCTCGAGGCCGAGCTGGGATGCGAGCTGTTCGTCCGCGACAGCAATAAGGTTACGCTCACGCATTTTGGCGAGCGGCTCCTGGAGGATGCCCGTCAGATCCTCTCGCACGAGAGGAACATGCGCAATTCGATCATGGAACTGCAAAGCGACAACCTCAGAAAGCGGCGGATGCGTTTCACCTGCTATTGCAGCCCCATCTTTTTCGACACGCCCCTGTTCTTCCCGGCGGCGGGTTTCAACGTGGCGCTCTACGGAAAAGTCCAATTCCTACAGCACAGCACGCCCCGCATCGTCGACCTGCTCGTCGACGCGGCGCGCGCAACGAAGCCCGAAACCGTCGTAGCGGGCGCCTTGGGGCTCTTCGACCTATTTGCCGACGAAAACACGCAGATGGTCGAAAGGCTCGTCGAAGCGGGCTACGAGTACCGCCCGTTTATGCGCACGCAAGACTACGTCCTAGTTCCCGAGTACTCCAATCTCGCAGACCGCCCGTCCCTGACCAAAGCAGAGATACGGTCACATAACCTTGCCGTCGCGGCAGCGGGCGGCATGGAAAGGGCCGTCTCACGCCACATCGGCGCCGACAGCATATACGTCTCGGCGGGCGACAGCACATACCGCAGCCGATTGTGCCGCATGGGGGAGGCTCTGACATTCGTTCCTGGGGCATCGCTTGTGTTCGGCCCCCCGACAGGCACCGTGGCCGTCCCAATGGAAGATCCATACACAGTCGAAATAGGCTTTGCTGCCCGCCAAAGCGCCTTCGGAGAAAGCGTGTTGGCCGAGGTCATCGAACGGCTCCAAGACTTCTATTCGAAATACGAAGATCAAAAAACGTTCGAATTGCTCGGCTGAGCAGTGCCACAGGAACAGCGGCCAACTCTGTTTTGCCCCAGCATTGCGCTATCATCCTGGATGCAGCTCCGGCAGCTCGGAGCGGCACCAATGCCATCGATGCCCACGCTCTCTTTCCATCATCCTCAAGGCCAATCAATAGTTGGGGTCACTTCCCTATTTTGTTGTGGTATGCCCACGAGACGCTTCTGGATAATCGAAATATCGCGTAGTCAAAGCGAAGAGGCATCCTGAGGTTCTCCAACGATACGGTCATCCACGACCTGGGCTTGGACCGTTCGGCGAAAACGCTTCGTCGGCAAGACGAGGCGTAGTCAATACAAGAAGGAGGCAGAGCATGGCATACCAGACCGAGAACACGATCGAGAAGCGCGAGGCGCGCGTGGCGGCGGCAATGCGCTTCGAAGAGGGCGATCGCGTCCCCTTCGCACCGCGCATGGGCACGATCTACAGCGAGCTCGCGGGCATCTCGAAGTACGAGGCGCTCAACGACTACCGCATGATGAAGCCGGGAGTCGAGTACTTCCTGAGCCACTGGGAGACCGACCTGTTCTGGGCACCCGCGGCCTACCCCATTAACGTCATGGAAGTGCTTGGCACGCAAGCCGTCCGCTGGCCGGGCGAGACGTGGGGCATCGACCGCATGATGGGCTTCCAAATTGTGGACGACTGCTACCTGGAGCAGGACGAGTACGACGACTTCATCCGCGACCCGTCCCATTTCCTCATGACCAAGGTCTGGGCGCGCCGCCACGACAAGCTCAAGGGGCTGGCCAAGCTCGACTTCAGCCAGTTCGTCGAGTTCGGCCACTACGCAGGCATGGCGCCCTTCTCTGACCCCGAGGTGCGCGAGGCGCTGATCACGCTCATGGCCGCCGGCGACCAAGCCAACAAGTGGCTCGAAGGCCAGGCGCTCATGTCGCAGACCGCGCTCGAATACCAGGCGCCGCTCGGCTGCATCCTGGGCCAGAACGCGCCCTACGACATGCTCGGCGACAACCTGCGCGGACTCATCGAGCTGCCCATGGACCTGCACGAGTGCCCCGACAAGGTGGAAGCGGCGCTCGATATCCTGACCGACTGGGCAATTAAGGGCGTCGAGAACATCGCGGCGGCCGGCATGAAGTACTGCTTCATGCCCCTGCACGGCGGAACCGACGACTTCCTGAGCCCCGAGCACTGGGAGCGCTTCTACGCGCCGAGCCTTCGCAAGGTCATCGAGCGCGAGCTGGAGCTGGGGCTTATCCCCTACATCTTCTTCGAGGGCAAGTACAACAACCGCCTCGAAATGATCCGCGACCTGCTGCCGGCGGGCATCCTCGGCATGTTCGAGCAGGTAGACATCGAGAAGGCCCGCAAGGTGCTCGACGGCCACACCTGCGTGTGCGGCAACCTGCCCACCGCGCTTCTGGCCTACGGCAAGCCCGAGCGTATCGTCGAGGAGACCAAGAAGATGCTCGACGCCTGCGCGCCGGGAGGCGGCTTCGTCATGGACTGCTCGATCGTGTGCGACCACTTCAAGGAAGAGAACTTCAACGCCTGGTACGAGACCACGTTGGAATACGGCAAGTATTAAGCTGAAGGAACCCATACACGGCACGGCCGGCCTTCGCGAACGATAAGCTACGCGATGGCCGGCCGTTCTGCAAGGCGGCGCCATTCTGCGCGTAAAATGGGGCCCACTTCGAAGCAAAAACGTGCCAGAAATGCTTTTCAAAACTCAAGAAATGTAAAAAGGGGGGTCATTTTCGGGTATCATTTCTCGTATACAGAATAAGCATGGCTTTGCATTTGGCGCGTAACGATTCGAGGTCAATATGTCACAGGCAAGCAACCAGGCCAACGACAACAGCGGCCGTACCATCCTCGTCGTTGAAGACAACGAAATCAACCGTGAAATCCTCCAATCCCTGCTCGAGCTCGAAGGCTACTCGGTCTACCAGGCCGAAAACGGCCTGGTCGGGCTGGAACTGATGGAAAAGCATCGCGACGAGCTTTCGCTCATCGTGCTCGACATCTTCATGCCAGTCTGTGACGGCCACGAGTTCCTGCGCCGCAAGGCCCTCGACGAGCGCTACGATACGATCCCGGTCATCGTCGCCACAGCCAGCGAGGGCGAAGATGCCGAAATCGAATGCCTGAAGCTCGGCGCTAACGACTTCGTCACGAAGCCCTACAAGCACGACGTCATGATCAACCGCATTAACAACACCATCAAATTCCGCGAGTCTGCATCTATCGTCAACTTGCTTACCTGGGACGACACCACCGGCCTGTACTCGAAGAGCTTCTTCTTCCAAAACGTTGCCCAAACCTTCGATGCAAACCCCGACAAAGAATACAGCATCGTTTGTTCCGACATCGACAACTTCAAATCGCTCAACGAGCGCTACGGCCAAGAACATTGCGACAAGATCCTGACCGACCTGGCTAAACATCTCGAGACTCTGCTGCCCGGCTACGTGCTCGGCGGACGCATCGGCGGCGACGTTTTCGCCTTCCTCATCGAGCATCAGCCCAAAGGCTGGGAAAAGGTCCTGTACCGTTCGACTGAAATCGTCACCAACCTTAACTTATCGGTGAAATTCGGCATCGTCGAGTACGTTCGCCGCAATATCGAAGTCTCGACCATCTGCGACCGCGCGCTCGTGGCAATCGAGCGCATCAAGGGCCCGCTCGGCATCGACATCAGCTGGTATGACGACGCGCTGCACGAACAGCAGGTCCTCGAGCAGCAAATCCTGCATAACATGGAAACAGCGCTTGCCGAACGCCAGTTCGTCGTGCAGTTCCAGCCCAAACACAACATGCGCACCGACAAAACCGGTGGCGCAGAAGCGCTCGTGCGCTGGATTCACCCCGAAATCGGCTTCATAAGCCCTGGGGCCTTCATCACGATTTTCGAGCGCAACGGCTTCATCACCAAGCTCGACATGTACGTTTGGGAAGAAGCCTGTAGGCAGATCAAGCGCAACGAGGAGCTGGGGTTGCCGCTCGTACCCATTTCGGTCAACGCGTCGCGCCTCGACTTCGACATGCCCGACCTGGCCCAACAGCTGGCTGCCATTGCCGACGAGCACAACGTCGACCATTCTCTGCTGCACGTCGAGCTCACCGAGACCGCCTATTCCGAAGACCCCGACAACGTCATCAGCAAGTTGCGCGAACTGCGCGAGCTCGGCTTCCTTGTGGAACTCGACGACTTCGGTTCGGGCTATTCCTCGCTCGCATCGCTCAACACGCTACCGCTCGACGTCATGAAGCTCGACATGAGCCTCGTGCGCCAGGCCGAAAAGCTCAACGACTTCCGCATCGTCGAATCGTCGATCAAGCTTGCGCAGATCATGGGACTCAAGATCGTCATCGAAGGCGTTGAAACCCTCGAGGTAGCCGAACGTCTGCGCGATTTGGGCTGCGACTACATCCAAGGCTATTACTACTCGCGTCCCCTGAAGAGCTTCGAGTTCGAAGAGTACCTCGCCGAAAACTAGCGCTGCTTTGATGATAATCATGCCCCGTCGCGCTCCATCGCGCGGCGGGGTGCTTCGTTATCTACAGAATGCGGAAAAGGCCTGCATCATCTATTTGCGTATCGTCCCGCGGAAGACCTGGTGGCGGCACGCGTTCGCTTGGCTTCGCCTAACCTATGTGAATTTACAGGAACAGTGGCTGCAGAATCGCTCACGCATGCCGCCGCCAGGCCTTTCGCTTGCCGGACAGATTGGCTGATACGATCGTGACGACAATAGGGACATACCCCTTTTCACATTCTGGGCTACCCGAGCACCTCGGCTAAGACCTGCATGACTTTGTCGACGTCGAGGGGCTTCGAGATGTGGGCGTTCATGCCGGCGTCCTTCGACGCCTGCACGTCCTCTTCGAAGGCGTTCGCAGACGCGGCAATGATGGGAATGCCCGCAAGATGCTCGTCGTCGAGCGCGCGAATCGCGCGCGTAGCCTCGTAGCCGTCCATCACCGGCATCTGCACGTCCATCAGCACCGCATCGTAGTCGCCTGGCTGCGATGAGCTCACCATATCGACGGCGATCTGGCCGTTTTCGGCCGTATCTATTTGGAATCCCGCATCTTCCAAGATCAACATGGCGATTTCGCGGTTGATCTCGTTGTCTTCGACGAGCAGGATGCGCATTCCCGTGAAGTCGACCGCATGCTCGCCGGCATCTGCGTCTGCCGCAGGAGCCTCGGCGCGCTCGACGAGCTCGAAGCTTACGTTTACGATGAATTCGGTGCCCTTGCCCTGCTCGGTTTGGACCGCGATCGTACCGCCCATAAGATCTACGATGCTCTTGGTGATGGCCATGCCCAAGCCTGTGCCCTGAATGCCGCTGACCGTCGAGGTGCGCTCGCGCTCGAACGCATCGAACACGTTCTTGGCGAACTCCGCGGTCATGCCGATGCCACTGTCTTTGACCCGCAGCTCGTAACGGCCCTTGCGGATAGGTGCACCTGCAGAGGCGTCTTGGCTCTCGGGGGCTTCAGCCGCGTCCTGCCGCCGCGCTTCTTCGGATACGCCAAGCTGCTTGAGTACGACCGAAACGGCGCCGCCTTCGGGAGTGAACTTGTAAGCATTGCTCAGCAGATTAAGAAGCACTCGGTTCAGGCGATTCTTGTCGCAGAGCACGAAGGCATCAGAAACCCCACTCGCATCGACCGTGAAATCGACTTTCTTCTCGGACATCTGGGTTGCGAACATATCGCGCACTTCGTCCATCGTCTTCACGAGGTCCGTCTCGACGGCATCGAGATCCATCTTGCCGCTTTCGATGCGGCTCATCTCGAGCACGTCGTTGATCAGCGCCAGCAGATGCTTGCTCGAATCATCGATTTTCCCCAGGTATTCCTGCACCTCTTCGGGCGATGCGCCCTCGCGCCGCGCCAGGTGCGTGTAGCCGATTATGGCATTCATGGGAGTCCTGATGTCATGTGACATGTTAGAAAGAAACGTCGTCTTGGCCTTGCTCGATTGCTGGGCCTCGAGGCGCTGGAGGTTTATCTCTTTCTCGCGCTTGATCATCAGCGAATAGATGCTGAACATGATGATGAGGCTGACGATGATGAGAACCATCTGCACGAGACTGTTGTCCATGAGGGCGTCGCGGATTTGCGAGGTCTCTTCTTGCAGGAAAGCTTCCTCGCGGCGGATGTCGTCGCCCTTCACCTGCACACCCATGTCTGTGTACTCTTTGACATAGTACGTGCTGACATCTGTGACCACGTCCTCGGTGCTATCGTTGGTCGCCATGCGCATCCACATGGTCGACGCGAAGAAAATCAAGAAGAGCATGGCGATCCACACGATCGTGGAATGGCCGAAGCGGTGCTCACGGTCGCGCTGGAACACCGCGCGGAAGAATGCCAAGCCCAAAACGCTCCAAGCGGCGAGGATCAGATACGATGCCGGGGCAAGCGAGCTCATCGACCAAAGGTTGGGCACGAGCGGAAAAACGATGAACGCAACAGCTGCGATAATGCCGATGACGCTTGTTGCAAGTATTGGCAAGCTGCCTTCGCGACGCGCCGTGACCAAGCTGCATGCCGAGGCGTAGCCGTAGGCGATGGCGGCGCTGATCGACGTGACATCGACGATCCATCCGATTGCCGCCCTGCCCACGAACGGCACCAAAAACGAGATAAGCATGATGACGAGCACTGCGTTGCGGGGCACACCATCATCGCTGAGCTTGCGCAGGAACGATGGCAGCATGTCATCTTCAGCCATGCAGTACAAAAGCCTGCTCGATGCACGGTACAGGCCGATCAAGCTCGTCGACAGTGCGCCCAGAACCGCAGCAGCCAAAATGGATATGCCCACCTGACCGAGCGCGGAATGTGCCGCATGGAACGTCGGCAACCCCTCGAGCCCGTCGTACGATCCTAAATTGGCAAGGTAAGCCGCCCAGGACGCGTATTGTTGGGGCATGCCCAAGACCGAGATGAGCGTAGTCAGCACGTACACGAGGGCGCTGCAGACAACAGCCACCAGCATGATGGGCATTAGCCGCTTAGTAGGAAACTTGCACTCGCCCGTCGCATGTGTGATGGACTCGAAGCCCAAATACGCCCACGGGGCCAATGCGACAATGTTGAACACCTGTATTACTGGATGCTCGCCCGTCTGAAACGCCGGCTTGAAGCTCCCCTCGTAACCGCCGAGGTTCGCCGAGACGGCACAGAAGATAACGACGGTACCGATGACCATGACCAAGGCAAAGACGGTATTCAGGTTGATTGCCAGCTTCTTGAAATGAGCCGTGATAAGCCCGAATACGGCTAGGATGACGATGGTTAGTATGATTTCGCCGAAATAGACGTCGAAACCCGCGATCTGGTAGTGGAACCCCACCTGGAATACAGGCCCCAGAAGAAAACGGCCGATAAGGATAAACGCGGTTGCGTTGGCCCAAAGGATCGAAAGGTACGCCAGCACAAGAGACCATGCGCACAAAAACGCATGGTCGTAGCCGAACAGTTTTTTGGTGTAGGTGAACGCGCCGCCCGAGTCGGGATACCTCAAAGCCATGTAGCAGAAGTTGATGCCGATAACAGCAACGATGCAAGCGCCCAGAACCATGGCGATGATCGTGCCCGCCGGGCCCGCAATGGGCAGGAGCGTCGTAGCGGGCATGACGAATGCGCCCCACCCTACGGCGCAACCAATCGAGAGCGCCCAGACATTAATAGGCGAAAGATAACGCGAAAGCGTCTGCGAGCCGTGCTCAGATGAGGTATCAGTACCACTCAAAGCAAACTCCCTTCGCAAACGCCACCAGTTCGCCTACTCGATGCAGCCTATTTTACGTCAAATCTAGGTTGGGCACCAACCCACATCGTGCCGTCTTCGCACGCCATTTCGCCGATTCAGTTGCCGTTTTCACACCTGCGCCAAAACGAACGCTTCGTCGCAACATCAAAGCGCTAATAACAATTTGGGGAGACTCCCCAAATTGTCAGTTCGCAGATACAGCCATCATTTCAAAGCTGTAGCACAAGCGAAAACGCAGGTAGCGGCATACATGAGCTTTTCTGCCCGAGCAAACGCCTCGCCACAGCGCTAAAAACGCTACTTGCTTGCCTTGTAAGCTTCGATGCCCTCAATCGTCATCTTGTACTCAGCCGTGAACTCGGCAATGAGCGCATCGATGTCAGTCGACGCACGCAAGGCGTCATTGCCTTCGCGCAGAGCCTCGGTGATCTTGTCGGCCGGGCCCGCCAACCTCGGCAGCGCCAAGTTCGCGCACACGCCCTTGACGGTATGGGCCGCATCGAACGCCGCGCGATCATCACCTGCCGCCCAGCTTTCGATTAAGGCATTGCTCGCCGGATCGTCGAGGAACTTCAGGATGAAGCGGTCGATAAGCTTTTCCATTCTCAGACGCCCGATTGCCTCGGCGTAATCTCCGCCGATTTGCGCATAAAGCTCTTCGAGGGTCATTTCGGCCTCCTATCCGCCGCCATTACGGCCGGCATGTGACGCATCGTACATCAGGGCTTTCGCCCAAACCTGCGATGCCTTCCCACTAACAGTTCACGCATCTTGCATACCCGTAGTGTAGCGCGATTCTGATGCGCAGGATGGCCAGATATATCATCGCTCGTTTCGCGGCACACCTGTTCGGCGACCGCCGAGCACCCGAGTCAAAACGTCTAGCATCTGTGGCACATCGAGCGGCTTTGCTATATGGCCGTCCATGCCCGCCTCCCTGGCGGCTCGCACGTCCTCGGCAAACGCATTGGCCGTCGTGGCGATGATGGGTATTTCCGCAAGCCCGGGAGAGCTGAGTGCGCGAATCGCGCGCGTGGCCTCGTAGCCGTCCATGACGGGCATCTGAACGTCCATGAGCACTACGTCGTAATACCCTGGCTGCGATATGGCAATTCTCTCGACCGCCTCCTTGCCGTTGACGGCCGTCTCGACCGTAAACCCGACTTCCTCGAGAATCAGTGCTGCAATTTCGCGGTTAATCTCGTTATCCTCTACAAGCAGGAGCCGCATCGCGCTGAAATTGAGTTCGCACTGCCCGCTTCCGTCCGGCTCCTGCGGAACGACCGGTTCCTCGGCATCGGCTTGCACTACCGCCAGCTCGAAACGTATCACGAATTCGGTACCGCGCCCTGGCGCTGTCACGACATCGATACTGCCGCCCATAAGGTCGATGATGCTCTTGGTGATCGCCATGCCCAAGCCCGTGCCCTGGATGCCGCTGACTGTCGAGGTCCGCTCGCGCTCGAATGCGTCAAACACTTTTTGCGCAAAGTCGCTGCTCATGCCAATGCCGCTGTCCTTCACCCGCAGCTCGTAGGCTGCGTTGCCAGTCGAGGCGCCCTCGACCTGCTGCAGCACAACCGAAACGGTGCCGTCTTCCGGCGTGAACTTGTATGCGTTGCTCAGCAGGTTCAGCAACACGCGATTCAGCCGATTCTCGTCGCAGAGCACCCTGCGGACACGCGCCTGTGAGTAGTCGACGGTGAAATCGATGCGCTTGCGCTGCATCTGCACGCCGAACATCTCGTAAACACCATCTAACAGCTGTCCTAAATCGACCTCGGAAAGCTCGAGGTCCATCTTGCCGCTCTCGATACGGCTCATCTCGAGCACGTCGTTGATGAGCGCGAGCAGGTGTTGGCTCGACGAGGCGATTTTGTCGAGATAGGAATGCAAATCGGATTCTGACGTTTCGGGGCGCCTTGCCAAGTTGGTATAGCCTATGATGGCGTTCATAGGCGTACGTATGTCGTGCGACATGTTGAACAGGAACGTCGTTTTCGCCTCGCTTGCCGCGCGCGCATCGTCGAGCGCCTCTTCGAGCAGCCGGCGCTGCTCTTCAAGTTTAAAGTCGAGTTCCTTTTGCGCCGTGATGTCAACGAACATGCCCACATACGTTATCGGTGTCCCATCGGGGCGGCGAGTGGGCTTGCCTATGGCGCGGTACCAGCGATAGCCGCGGTCTTTGGTCAGCAATCGGTATTCGACGTCGTAGATCTTGGTCCCGCTGTAGTCGTTTATGGTTTCCTGGTACTCGAGCAATACGCGCTCTTTATCGTCGGAGTGCAGCAAATCCGACCACGATTCGAGCTTGTCGGGAAAATCTTCGACCCCCTGGTAACCTAACATGTGGCGAAACTCGTCCGACCACGTTACGCTTTTCATCTTGCCCGATTCGTCGAAATCCATCGACCAACGGCCCGAGCCGAGCATCTCGTGCACGACGTCCATCTGGGCCACCTCGTGCCGCAGCGCCTCATACGCCCGCTCGTTCTGGGCAACCATCTGGTCGTATTCATGTTGTTTGGTGATGTTGACCGTCAGACCTAAAAACCGCAGCGGCCGGCCTTTCTCGTCGCGTTGGAGCTTTCCCATGCTGCGAAACCACTGGTAACCGTTGTTCTTGGTCAAAAACCGAAATTCCATGCCCTCGGTCATCATGAAACCGCCATCGAAGGCTTCCGCGTTCGTGTTCTTGAAAATTCGTTCCAGATCGTCAGGATGAAGACCGTTGGCAAACGGCTCAAGCTCGTCGGGGAACTCGCTTCGATCGCTGAATCCGAACAGTTGGCGCATTTCGTCGCCCCAGCGCACACGTGTCACGCCGCCGTCGGAATTGTAGTAGACAAACCAGCTTGCCGTTTGAACGAGCTCGTTGGCGACGTGAAGTATCTCGTTTTGCTCATCGATTACCGCGAGCGCCTTCTCAAGGGTATCGATGTTCTTGAACATGTGGGAAGCCCCTTTCGTCGCCTGCGGGCAGCATGAACCTATTGGCTCTATTGTAGCGCTTCGGGTCCAATCAGCGGCAATCGCAAGCATTGGGCAGTACCAGCGAAAGTCAAGGACGAAAACGGTTCTTCCGAGCTTGCCGCATCTGCTATGAACCTAGCAGATGCGACGGATAGGGCATCGGGGAATCGCCCTTCTGCAACTATATAGCCGAAATCCAAATTACAGGATTCCGAAGAGCGCTCGGTCGAGCTCGTCGAAGGTGTCGGCCACCACTTCGGCATGCTCTGCAAGCTGGTCGTGCGTCCCGCACAAATCGGTGCTGAAAACGCCCACCGTTCGCAAACCCGCTTTGCGTGCAGCTTCGAGCGCATACCAGCTGTCGTCGAACAGCCAGGAATTATCGGGCGAGCACCCCATTCGCTCGCAAACGAACGGATACGTCGCAGGGTTGCGCTTGGTCATGCCGATTTCCTCGACCGAAATGAGCTCGCCCACATAGGGCAGAAACCCGCAGCGTCCCAAACCGACTTGCAGGAACTCCAGCGGACTCGAGGAAAGCACGCACATGGCAACGCCTGCGGCATGGGCCGCCTTCACGAACTCGAGCGCGCCGGGATTGGCAGACGAACGCGTGCGGTAAAAATCGATCATGAAGTCGTTGATCATCTGCATGACGTCCGCCGCGCCCGCGCCTAGGCCATACCGGTCGTGGAAAAACGTCCCAACCTCCTCGAGCGTGAGCGTGTTCAGCTCATCGCGCTCATCTTTCGTCAGAACTGCGCCAGCGCGCTCTGCCACATGGCGCTCGGCTTGATGCCATGCTCCAATCGTGTCGAGCAAGGTGCCATCGCAATCGAGCATCAGCAGCGTTTCCTGCGTGTTCATCTGGTTCCTTTCGTAAGCGACGGCATCGGAAAGCCATGCCAACCATGCAAAGCCAAGCCGATACGCCCCCACCTGCATATGTGCAAGATGGTAGAAGCGCATCGGCAAAGTTGAAGTGGCAGTTTAGCGCCGTGAAGCCGCCTTAATCCTCAACACGTATGACCGTGGGCTCAGCCTGCAGCATGTCGTCCATGGCGTCGAGCTCGGCCAGAGCCGCGCGGATGTTGGCCTCGCTTGCGGTGTGCGTGACGAAAATGAGGTTCACAGCGTCGCGCGCACGCGTGCCTTCCTGCGAAACCGATCGCAACGATACGTCATGGCGTGCGAAAACGTCGGCGGCGCAAGCCAGCACACCGGTGCGGTCGGGCACGACCAAGCGGATGTAATAGCGCGTCTGCAGGTTGTCGATGGGCACGATGGGCAGCTTGTCGGTGCAGGTGCAACCCACAATGGGCGGGATGCCCATCGTGATGTGGCGCGAAACATCCAGTACGTCGCCCATGACAGCACTCGCCGCCGGGCCGGCACCGGCGCCCTCGCCGAAGAACATGGTCTCACCTACAGCGTCGCCCGTGACGTATATGGCGTTGTACACGCCGTTGACCTTGGCCATCTGATGCTCTTCGGGAATCATCGTCGGATGCACGCGCACGTCGATGCCTTCGGGCGTGCGGTGCGCAATGGCCAGCAGCTTCACCACATAACCCATGTCGTGGGCGGTGGCGAGGTCGATCGGCTGTATGTTGCGGATACCTTCGGTATGCACGTCGCTCATCACCACGCGCGAATTGAAGGCGATAGAGGCCAAGATGGCAATCTTGGCCGCCGCGTCGAAGCCGTCGACATCTGCCGAGGGGTCGGCTTCGGCGAAGCCCTTGGCCTGCGCCTCGGCCAGCACGTCATCGTAGGACATGCCGTCTTCGTCCATACGGGTCAGCATGTAGTTGGTCGTGCCGTTGACGATGCCGAGCACAGACGAGATCTCGTTGCTGATCAGCGAGTGCTTCAGCGGGTCGATGATGGGAATACCACCGCCGACGCTCGCTTCGAAGGCGATTTCGACGCCCGCCTCATCGGCCAGGCGGAAAATCTCCTCGCCCGCCGTGGCCATGAGCGCCTTGTTGGCCGTGACCACGTTCTTGCCCGCCTTCAGCGCGCCCGTGACGATGGCATGTGCCACACCCGTGCCGCCGATGAGCTCGATGACCAGGTCGATATCGGGATCGTTGATGATGTCGTTGAAGTCTTTGGTGAACAGGTGCCCAACCCCGCGGGCTTCGGCCTCGGCAGAATCGAGCGAGCACACGCGCGCGAGCTCGATGTCGACACCCAGATGGCGCTTGAAGTCCTCTTTGTGGTTCAGGATGATGTCGATGCAACCGCCGCCGACGGTACCCGTGCCTACCAGGCCAATCTTCACAGTCATGTTCGTCTCCTATCCCCGGCGGCCGACGCTGTGCTTCAACGGCCCGCTTTTTGGTCTGCGAACACTTTACCGCAATGGGACGCTCGACCTGAAGCGCATGCGAAAATCAGTTTCCCAGAGGTCCGAGTCCCACCGCGGTTCGGTGGGCGGCGACGCGCTCCGGCTTGGCTTCGCCTAACCTATGTGAATTTCAGGAACGGTGGCTGCAGAATCGCCGGAGTCACGTCGCCGCCCACCGAACCGCTCCATCGATCTAGGAAGCGAAGAGGAGTATCCTCTTTGCTTCCTGAAGCCATGGGCAGCATACAGGTTGTCAGCATTTCGGAAGACGGAGTGCCGCTGCCACCAGGGGCGCGACTCCGGCGATTCTGCAGGCACTGTTCCTGAAAAACACTTAGGTTAGCCGAAGCCAAGCCGGAGCGCGCCCCTGGCGGCAGCGGCACGGTGGGATGGATTTGCGTGACAATAGGCTATACTCCCGTTGTCTTCCGCAATCGGCCAGGTCTTCGCATAAGTTAGAGGGTTCGGCATTCGTCCTTACAGCATCATGAAGAGCTTGGCCAGGACGAAGCCGATGAGGCCGCAGCACGGGAAGGTGAGCACCCAGGCAAAGACCATGTTCTTGGCGATGCTCCAGTTGACGTGCTTGATGTTCTTGGATGCGCCGACGCCCATGATGGCAGAGGTCGAGCAATGCGAAGTCGACACCGGCATGCCGGTGATGCTCGAGACAAATAGCGTGATGACGGTGCTGATGGATGCGGCTACTCCTTGGTGCTTCTCGAGCTTGACCATATCCATGGCGACGGATTTGATAATTCGCTTGCCGCCGAGGAAGGTGCCGAGCGAGATGGCCAACGAGCAGGTGATCATGAGCCAGAACGGGAAACCTGCCTGATCGGCAGATTCCATTCCGAACGAAAGGGCGATGCCCAAAATTGCGATCGACATGAACTTCTGGCCGTCTTGCGCGCCATGCAAAAACGACAGCAGCGCAGCACAGACGTCCTGCGTAGCTACGAACAGCTTGTTCGACGAGCGCCGGTTGATGCTTATGAACACGCGCTCGATGATGCGTACCGCAAGCCAGCCAAGCACGAACCCGGCAAAAAGCGAGAATGCCATACCGTAGATGACCTTGGCCCACTCCCCTATGACCACGCCGGCCCAACCGTTGAGCGCGATGGCGCCTCCGGTGATGCCGGCGATCAGCGAATGCGACTTAGAAGCCGGGATGCCGGCAAGCCAGCATACAATTCCCCAGATGATGGCGCCGATCATCGCCGCCATCAACGCAAGCAGCGCTTGGTGCGTATCGCCCGAGAAATCGACCATGTTGAACATCGTGTGCGCAACGGCCGTTGATATGTAGGTCATGCCCACGAGCCCCACGAAATTGAAGACAGCAGCGAGGATGAGCGCTTGGGTGGGCGTCAGGCAGCGCGTCGATACGGCTGTTGCGATGGCATTCGGAGCATCGGTCGCGCCCGAAATCACGGTTACTGCGATTACCAATACGATGATGACGGCCAACGACGGATAGGTCGATACCTGCCCAAGAATCGCCATAAGGCTCAAGTCCATGCGTTCCTCCAACGTACGACGGATAATGTCAAGAGCGCAGCGTTTCTTATTGTAAGAATCGAACAAACATTTAGCAAGATAGCTACATGAAAAAGAAGTGGCCGGGATCGCTGAGGGGGAAGAGCGATCCCGGCCTGACGAGTGAGGGCGAGAGAAGGATTGGGAGGGTTGTTTTCTCTTGGCCTGGTTATACTTTATTGGATATAATATCTAATGTCAAGAATTATTTTTTGTTCTGATAATTTAATTTCCAAATGATACGAAACAAGATGAAACGTTAAAAACGGCTCGCAGGAACGCCCTGCGAGCCGTTCTAGCCTCTCCCCTTTAGCAGTGGATGCCCTACAGGTCACGAGCCATGAGGTCGTCGTAGGTCTCGCGACGGGTGACGATGCGGGCTTGGCCATCGCGCACGAAGACGATAGCCGGACGCGGCTGGCCGTTATAAGTGCTGCTCATGGTATAGCAGTACGCGCCGGTGCCGAACACGCACACGATGTCGTCCAGGTCGGCATGCTGCAGCGAACCGTCCAAGACTACGGCGTCGCCGCTCTCGCAGTGCTTGCCGCACAGGGTTACGACCTCGGTGCGAGGCTGGTCAGCCTTGTTGGCAATGGTCGCCTCGTACTCGGCATGGTAGAGGGCCGTGCGGATGTTGTCGGACATGCCGCCGTCGATGGCAACGTACTTGCGAATGTCGGGAAGCGTCTTCATAACGCCCACGGTGTAAAGCGTCACGCCTGCATTGGCCACCAGACTGCGGCCAGGCTCCACGAGCAGCCGCGGCATCGGCAGCGAATGCTCCACGCACGCTTCGGTCACGGCGTTGGCCGTGCACTCGGCAAACGCGCGAATCGACGAAGGCTTCTCGTCGACCGTATAGGCAATCCCCAGGCCGCCGCCCATGTCCAGGTCCTCGATGATGAGCCCGTACTCGTCGCGTACGCGGGCCACGAACTTGACCATAACCTGTACGGCCTCGGCAAACGAATGCAGCGCGAAAATCTGCGAGCCAATATGGCAGTGGAAGCCGACCAGGTCCACGTTCGGCGCGGCCATGACGTCGGCTACGCACTTGAATGCGAAATCGTCGAGCATCGTGAAGCCGAATTTGCTGTCCTCGCATCCGGTCTTTATGTACTCGTGCGTATCGGCCTCGACGCCGGGCGTGATGCGCATGAGCACCTTTTGCGTGACGCCCAGCTCGCCGGCGATGCGCGACACACGTGCGAGCTCCAAGCGCGTATCAAGCACAATGCGCCCCACACCTGCGCCTATGGCCTCGCGCAGTTCGCGCTCGGTCTTGAAGTTGCCGTGCATGAACACGCGCTCCATCGGAAAGCCCACCGCACGCGCACAGGCCAGCTCGCCGCCGCCCGACACGTCTAGGAACATGCCCTCTTCGTGCGCGATGCGCAGCACCTCCTTGTTCAGGAACGCTTTAGAGGCGTAAAGCGCCTCGGAATTGGGATAGCACTCGTGAAACGCCTCGCGGTATTGCTCCATGCGATCGCGCAGATCAGCCTCGTCGAAAACGTAAAGGGCCGTGCCCTGTTCGCGCGCGAGCTCGACCATGTCGACGCCGCCGATGAACAGGTGGCTGCCCTTCACTTCCGCGGTCTTGGGCAACACGGCCCCAAGCTGCATCGTGGTACGGCCGTCGGCTTGCTTGGTCAGATCAGATTTGGGAAGTGACATGGCTCATCGCTTTCTCGTCGATTGTTTTGGCGAACATACTACCAAGCGCGGCGCCACGGCATGTTTCCAACCTGCAAATCTTCACGAACCCGCTCGGCCAATAACCAAAAAAGCCTGGCCCCTTTAGCATCCCTACATGCGTGTCATGACGCAAAAGACCTGATGACAGTACGTGTTCGCTTGGATTCGCCTAACCTATGTGAATTGCGGGAACAGTGGTTGCAGAATCGCTCACACGTTCCGCCACCAGGCCTTTCACCACCATTTCGTTATGGCGGCGGCTCTTACGTCGGCAACGGCGGACAAAAGGGATGATCTTTTTGAACACTTTGCCCCAGGGGCAAAGTGTTCACGGGCTTGGCTTACCATGCATTCGTTTTTGCGTATAATCTAGAACACGCAATAATCAAGAGAAAGGACGCGTTATGCCCAAGCCCGAACCATCGATGGACGAGTGGCTGAAAGAAGCCAAAGCCAGCGAAAACGCCGACAAATGCGGTATGTTCCTCGTTCATAACGGCATCGTGCGCTCAACCGCCAAAGCGCAGGTCCGCAAAGGCGAAGAGAAGCCGCCCGTCGAGCAGGTGGAATTCAGCTACGATGCCGAAGGCGTCGAGAAAGCCATCGCCGAGGCGCTGACCTGGGACGGCGTGTACTACGTCAAGGTCTGGCTGAACGAAGGCGCCCTGAACGTGGGCGAATCTATCATGTACGTCATGATTGGCGCCGACATCCGCCCACGCTGCATCGACGCCCTGCAGAACCTCGTGGGCAAGATCAAGAACGACCTCGTCATCGAGCGCGAAATCTACGCCTAGCTCATACCGTGCGCTTCTGCTAGATAGTAGACTATGTCTAACATGTGAAGGTATCGTGTAGATGTCTGCTGATATTGTCTTTTAATAGACAATATCTTATATTGAAAAAGGTCTGAAGCACGGCGGGTTCGCCTCTCCCTCCTACAGCGGGTCCGCCTCCTTCCGAAACTACACGAGCCGCTGCCCAGCAGCGGCTCGTTTCTTATGAGATGAACAGGAGACGGAGGTTTGTTCATTTCCTTTAGCCGCCTTTGTTCTGCTCGATAGTCTATTGCGGAAATGAACAAACCTCCCCCGTTCACGCTACTATGCCAGTTCGCGGAAAGCGATCTTGTCCATGAGCGAACCTCCGCAGCTCGAGCCGCTGCCCGCTGCACAGCTATAGCAGATTGGGTTCGTGCGAACGGTACGCTGCGCGAGGGGCGTGTCGACTATGTCGTGCACAGTTAACGCGCGCAGCCCCGTTTCGTCGCGAATCGGCAACTCGAGCACATGGTTGCATTCGCAATCGTACAGACGGCCGTCCCAGTCGACATTCACCTGCGTACGGCACATCATGTGCGCGACCACGGCTCCGTTGTAGTTGTCGGCCAGAAGCTTCAGGTAGTAATCCATCTTGCCGGCACGGTCCAGCTGGTGCGCGAAACGCCCCAGCGTGAAGTTGTTGAAAGCGTACAGCGCATTGAAATCGACGCCTTGGTCCTTCTTCAGCTGATATGCGTAGAATTCCTCGAGCTCGCGCTGGTCGGGCGGCAGGAACGGCCCGTCCACGTTATACACGAGGTCGATCTGCAGTTCAGGGTCACGTCCGTAGCCCAACTCGTTGAGTTCGCGCAACTGCGCTATGACAGCCTTGAACACGCCCGCTCCGCGCTGTACGTCGCAGTACTCCTCGTCGTAGTACGGCAGGCTCGCCACGAGCTTGACCTTGTTGCGCACGTACACGTCCTTGAAATGTGCGTACTCGGGCTTGGCCAGGATAGTCAGGTTGCTGCGGACGATAACCTGCTCGGCGATGGCGCTCGCCTCGCCCAGGAACCACTCGAGCTCGGGGTTCATCTCGGGAGAGCCGCCCGTGACGTCCATCACGCGGTAACCGCCCGCCTTGAATGCCGCCAAGCATGCGCCGAGAGTCTCGCGCGTCATGCGCTCGGTCCGCTTGGGCGAGCATTCCAAATAGCAGTGAGTGCAGGCAAGATTGCAAGCATAACCTACGTTGACCTGCATCGTGCGCATCTCGGCACTTTGCAGGAGGGCGCCATCGTGCACGCGCTGCTCGAACGGCTCGATATCCAGTCGCGCGCAGCGCGCGTTCAGTTCAGCAAGGTCAACCTTCTCGCGCCCGCGCGAAAGCTGCAGCGCATGCTGCGCCTGCTCGAAGTCGAACAGCCCCACATGCTCGCCGCGCGGCGTTACGCGGAAATGGGGAGCATAGCGGCTCTGGGTCAACATCGTCGCCATGTTGCCGCTGATGGCAACGGGGCGGTCCTTGATCAGGCGCACTTCGTCGGTCAGGTCGAAATAACGCGAGTTCTCGGGAAGCGTCCCCAAGTACGTTGCCGTCTGCCCGTAATTCTCTTCGCGGTCCTCGAGGTCGGCCGACTTGATGGCACGCACCGTATGGCTGTAGAACGTCGCGCACCCGAGCTTGGTGGCGATTCGGAAATCCCCGATATGCAGCTCCTCGACCGAAACGTCGTAGAACGCCTTCACACCGTAATCATCCAACATGCGCCTGAAGTCCTCGATGTACATCGCACCCGACAAGCATTCGCCGCGCAGAATCGGATCGTCGTAGAACCCCTCGGGCACGCGGCGGTCGCAGAACACGTCGCTGAAGTAAAGCTCGCCGCCTGGCTTGAGCACACGGAAAACTTCTTTGAACAGCTGCTTCTTGAACGGCGAGAGGTTGACCACGCAATTGCTGATGACCACGTCGACCGATTCGTCGGCAATCATGTGCATGTCCTCGATGAAGCCCTCGACGAACTCCACGTTGGAAGTCTCGTAACCGAAGCGCTGCATCTGCGCGTCCTGGTAGCGCCGCGCAAACTCCAGTTGCGAAGGCGTCATGTCGATACCGATGACCTTGCCCGCAGGCCCCACGAGTTGGCTTGCCACATACACGTCGCGCCCCGTGCCGCAGCCCAAATCGAGCACCGTCGCCCCCTCGAGCGCCGGCGGAATAGGCGATCCGCATCCATAGAAATGCGCAATGATCTCGTCCTCGACATTCTTCAACGCATCGATGACGTACTTTGGCGGCGCCGCCGCAGCGCAAGCACAAGCATCTGTGCTCAGATCGTCGCTGTTAGCGAGTATTTCGCCATAGTACCGCCGAACCTCTTCGCGAATCTTCTCGTCTTCAGTCATATCCCTATCGGCCTTCGTCGCCCATTCCAAAACATTCCGTAAAGAACACCTGCACGTCAAGCCCGTACTTGTCGCACACATCGTCGATGGCGTCGTCGACCAAGCGCGCGAGCGGGCGCGACTCGCACACGGCGCGCGCGTTGACGATCATCGACATCTTCTTGTGATCGCGGATGAACGGCTGGGTATGCTCGATATCGTAATCGACGCCGATGAGCGAGCACTTGTTGAAGTCGCCGGCACCAGCTGTCGCGAACGTCTTCAGGTGCGGGACGTTGCGCTTCTTCTCGATCAGCCCCATGCGGATGCCCTCGATGATGTCGTCGATGACCGCGTTACAGTCGATCTTCGAACCGTCGAGCGTCTTGAAGAACATGCGACGGTTGTACCAGGTGAGCTTCGTCTCGGCTTCGGCGAACTTCTCGTCGTCACGCACGCTGAAGTTCTTGAGCGCGCTCTCGTGCGTCGTGATGAACTCAGCCAGCTCGGCGATGCCCGTCTTCTTGAGCGCAGAGATCGCCATGACCGGCACATCAGGACACGCTTCCTTCAAAAAGTCCACGTCGCGGTCGATCTCCTCCTGCGTCAGCAGGTCGGTTTTGTTCAGCACCACGAGATCGGCCTCTTCAAGCTGCAGCTTCATCAGGTACACGAGCTCTTCGGGAAGGTTGATGTCGGCTTTTTCGGGCAGAAGCATGCGCAAACGCTCGGGGTCGACGACGACCATGAAGGGCGAAAGCGTGATCCAGTCGGCGCAGTCGTCGGCCAGGCGATGATAGGTGTGATCGAGCGCGCCCACGCCGCAGCCTGGGATGTCGGACATGACGAAGATGCAGCCGTCGCGGTCCTTCAGGCGGCGGATCTTGTCGATGGTGTTGTCCATCTGGTAGCAGATGCAACCCGACGCGATCTCCTCGACCGTGCAGCCGCTCGTCTGCGTCAGGTTGGTATCGACCAGGTTAGCGCCCAGGTCATTCGCAATGATGCCGATCTTGCCGTAGTTTTTGTCCATGTACTCGCCGAGCGCGATCATGGTCGTGGTCTTGCCCGCACCCAAAAAGCCGCTTACCACCATGAAGCGGATGCGCTCGGGTGCGTTCTCGGCCACGCGACGGCTGGCCGCCTTGGTCTGGCCGGTATCCTCGTGCGCAGCCCCCGCACCCCCGTACGTCGAGAAAGAATCGTAAGGCATATGCTTGCTCCTATTGTCTATTCGCCCAAAGGCGATTCCAGCGTTGGCCAAGTTAGTGCATTCGTCCCGCGAAACCGCAGGTGGGAACGCGCATCGGCTTGGCTTCGGCTAACATTAGCATGATTTTAAAGTAAGTGCCTGCAGAATCGCCGATGTCACGTTCCCACCTGCAGTTTCGCTAGCTAATCCAGATGGCAAGAACAATCGGTTCGACACACATGGCCCAAGCCGACCCTTGCCATTGGATTCTCGTAGCGCCTCCGTTGGCGGGGGCGTGACTTCGGCGATTCTGCAGGCACTGTTCCTGTAAATTTCTTAAGCTTAGCCGAAGCCAAGCCGAAGCGCGCCCCCGCCAACGGAGGCGCGGCGGGATCGGCCGATGCGCGCGCCCCCATGAGCAGATTTGCGGGACGCACAGATCGGCTTGGCTTGGCTGAGCCACCTTCTAGCAGCAGCTGGCCTGGATGGGCTGGTCGTCCTCATCGCGCACGCCGGTGAATTCGGGGGCGTTGACGACGAGCGCGTCGAAGGCGTGATGCGTGTCGCCCACGTGCGTCGTACGGTCGCCCACGACCTTGAAGACCTTGGAGTAGCGGCTGTGGTTCGCCAGGCCCGATACGTTGCCGCAGACCACGCAGTCCTTGCCGGTCGGGAACTTGATGTTGTGCTCGAACAGGAAGAACTCGGGGTAGTCGGGCAGCGAGCCGTCGTAAGTGACCGTCTCGCCGTAGGATTCGCAGACGTCCTCGGTCCAGGTCGACTTCAGCACGCGCACGGTCAGCGTGGCGAACTCCACGGCGCCGTACTTCGCGCGCTCTGCATCGGAAAGCGGGGTCTTCCAGTTCATGAGGTAGCGCGGGTCGTTGAAGCCGTTGGCCTGCACCAGGCGGCGGAAATCGCCCACGTACATAGCGCCCGCCAAACGGTCGGCGCGATTGGCGACATCCTTGGCCAGCTCTTGCGGCACGCGGCGGCCAGTGAACACGTCGGTGAAATACCACTCGCCGTCTTGCTTCAGCACGCGGAAGACCTCGCGAACGTAAGCCTCTTTGTCGGGCGAAAGGTTGAAGGTGCAGTTCGAGATGACGATGTCGATGCTGCCGTCTGCGATGGCCGAAAGGTCCTCGGGCACGCCGACCATGAGCTCGACGTTGGGCTCGTCGTAGCCGAACTGCTTGATCTCCTGGTCGAAGTACTTCTGCGCGATAGCCAGGCGCTCGGCGTTGGGCTCAAGGCCGATGACCTTGCCCTCGGGGCCGACGAGCTGGGCGGCCAAATACGTGTCGCGGCCCGACCCGCAGCACAAATCGAGGACCGTGCAGCCTTCCATAAGCGGCGGCATGGGAGCTCCGAACTCGTGGAACCAGTTCTTGATCTCGGCCGAGATGTTGAAGAGCTTGCCCTGGGCCTCGCCCGGGATCGTGCCATCGGCATCGCGCGTGCGCGCCGTCGCCTGCGGGTCGCGCGGCGCGGCCGCGGCAACCTGCGCGTAGTAGTCGACCGGCTCGACGTCCATCGTGTACCAAGCCTTGTAATCCATGTTTCCTCCCTATCGTTCTTAGCCGCATATCTCGTAGTCTTTTCATACGGTTCGGTCAGAAACAGAATAAGCCAAGTAATAGACTATGTCTATTCTTTACCTCCAATGCGAATACAAAATACAGTGCACGTAAACGATGCCAGCACGAAGCTGACATCCTGGGCGAGAATCCAGACGCTAGCCCCATTAAAAGCCCCGCGGTTCTCGAAACGAGTCGCAGGGCTAGCCTGCGACTCGTTCGCTCTCTGCGCGCGAGGATTACTGCATTTTGCAATGGTCACCGTGGGTGTAGACGTAGAGGTGCTTGTTGTCGATGGCCTTGTCGCCGTTGTACAGGACGCCGTTCTTGATCTTGTAGGCCGTGGTGCTATCCCTCGTTTTGCCGTCGGCATTGCCCTCGATCGAGTGGATCTTGTTGCCGTTCCTGGACACCACCACGAACCAGTGCTGGTTGCTTTCGCTGTATTTCCAGTGGACGATGGAGCCGGTCTTGATGCCGTTGGCGGTGGTGGATTTCTTGGCGCCCGCGGTCAGGTCGTTGTGGCCGTACATGTACTTGACCCAATCGTAGCAGTACGCTGCGCATCCTTTAACATCTGCGCCCGGGGCGAGCTTCGGCCGCTGGTTGAAACCCCAGCCAATACGGTTCTTCCAATTCGCATCTTTGATGAACTTGATCATCTTGTTGTAGTACGTGCTGGCGCCCAGCGTCGTTTTGACGAGCTTCCACTGTTGGCGGCCCTGGTTCGTGCTGAGCTTACTGAGCAGGCACACGTTGGTCCCGTTGTTCGCCGAGCTGCCAGCCAAGGTCAGGTACTTGCCCAGCTTCGACTGCACGTAATAACATCCGTTGCCGCACGGGATGAACTTCCACTGTTGGGCGTTAGACCCGTTTGATACATACTGCTGGACATTGGCGCCCTCAGCCGTGCTTGCGCTCTTCACGTCCATGACCTTGTTGGAAACCCCAAATTTCAGCGTGTAGTAGTATCCGGAAGCGGGGCTTAGGACGAGCTTCTGGTTCGTAGAGCTCCCATTCGACCAAACCTGCACGTTGCCGCCGTTTTCGAGGTTACCATCGCACATGTCGATGACTTTGTTGCTGCCCAGCGCGGAAACCAGCTGCACTTTGTTCGCATCGATCTTGACGGCTGCATCGTTCTTCTTTATCAGCTTCCACTTTTGCTCATTGCCGCCAGAATAGGTTTTCTGGGTGACGTTCGTCTTGTCTTTCGAGATGCTTCCGTCGACGTTTAGGACATACCCGAGTTTGTTTTCGATGACCGTGTAGCCCTTGACGTTGTGGAAGCACCAGAGCTGCGAACTTGCCTTGTTGTTCTTGTACTGCCAGATGTTGACGTTGTCGGCCTTCTTGCCTCCCGCAACGGAAAGCGCTTTGCCGGAGTTCTTGTTGACAATCTGGTGCCACTTCCCCGAAACCTTGGTTATGACGAAGCGCTGAGCTGCCGTGTCGTTGGCGCTGTAGATCCAGATGTTGCCCTTGTCGGCCAGAGAGCCGCTTTGCACATCGAGCACCTTGCTCGTCCCGTAGGCCCCGATGCAGTAGTCGCCTTGCGCCGGATTGTAGGTCGGCGTAACCGCGAGCGAGGCGGCCTTGATTGAACCAGCCGTAAGCGATACGGCATGCGCCTCGCGCGCGCAGGGGCCGGCTATCGCGACGCCGGCGACGATTGCGGCGAGCACGAGCATCGCCAATGCGCTGCGCAGTGCTGTGATCATCTTGCTTGCGTTTCCGTTCATGGCTTTTCCTTTCAAACGTGGTCTTGCTTTCTTTCGTTGGTTGGATGATGCCATGAGATTGTCGCGCCGCTGTTTTCGAGATGCAGGCAAACCGGAAACCAAAGGTACTGCCCCTTTATGCACCTAGCCTGCGCCGTCAACCATCCCTGTATATATTGGCAGCGAAAGGCCTGGTGGCGGCATACGTGAGCGATCCTGCAGCCACTGTTTCAGGCGCCACGGGTGATGCACGCTTCGTCGGTGACGCGCGAAAACGCATCACCGACGTCTCTGTTCGCGAGGGTAGTTCCCTACGAACACGCTCCCATGAGCGCATCCAGCCGTTCTTGGAGCTTCTCTCGGTCGAAGTCCGACTGGGTCGTCTCGATCTCGTGCCGTATCTGGGCCATGCGCTGCTCGACGATTTTGATCAGCACGGTGCCGCCGTAGATACAGGTCGACTCAGCGCTAATCTTGACGGCATCCGCATGGCCCATCTCGGCGGGAATCATGCGGTCCCCAACAGGTCCGGTCGCTTCGCATACGAAGCCGCCGGTCACTGCGGCTATGTCTTTGAGCAACTCCTTGCGGCGATCGCCGTATCCAGGAGCATTGATGGCGCAGGCCGGAAAACCCTCTGCGTTCTTGCTTTCGAGGTATGCAAGGGCTTGCGCGCCGAAGGTCTTTGCGATTACGACAATGGGCGCGCAAGATGGGTCGGCAGCCTCCCAGAATGCTTCCAGCATCACTGCGAGCTCTTCGGCATCATAGAGCGCGGCATCGGTTATGAGAAAAGTGGGGTACTCGTATTCGATGACACCATCAGGTGCGCTGCCTGCGAACTGGGGAGAAACATAACCCCTGTTGAATTGGTAGACCTTCATGCCATTCACAACCTTTCTTTTTGCTTTGGCCAGCAGAATCTTGCAGCCATATAGTGACACGGAAATTCCCGCGCACTGTTTTCGCAATGCGGGGCGCCCAGGCGCTTAGCTGGCGGAAGAAGAGCCCACGCATAGCAGCGCCTCGCCTTCCGCGACGAGGTCTTCCAGGCTACGGGGCACTGATAATTCGGGCTAATTTTCCCTATAATGGTAAAAGGGAAACGACCTCTTTCTTTGCCTATTTTGACTGGATGGATGCTTGCCATGACTAAGGATAAGCAGCATATGAGCTTCAAAGAACGCTACAAGCAAATCAGAGTGTCCATACAGAAAAAAAGAAGGGCTCGCAAATACCTATTCCCTAATCCTCCGATTTTGAACTTCTACAGAGTCGCCGCCTTTCTTGGGTGTATATTCCTGATTTTTTTTCTTGCCAACGAAGCGAGCGAAAACAACTATAGACACGGTAGCGATTTTTCGACGGTCTCTGGCATCAGTCTAAGCGCCGATGTGCTTGAAAAAATCGCAAACGACGAAAAGACCGAGACCTTGCATCTCGAAACTTGCCAGGTTGATGATGCGAGCATCGAACGTATAGCCCAGATAGATCACATAAGCAGCCTCTGGCTTACGGGGTGTGATGGATATTCGTCGCTGGCACCGCTTGCGGCTAACGGGCACATTAAAGATCTCACTATTGAAGAAATTGATAGCTTTAACGGAGACGAGCTGATGTCCGTCGAATTTCCCCATGTGACGAGGCTTACATTCGAGGACGTGAACTTCACGGGGTCAAGCGACTTCCTCCGGCATTTTCCCGCATTGGAATCGATTGTGCTAAAGCCGGGGACGGGCATTCCGAATATCGAGTTTCTGGAATCGTGCCCAAAAGTCAGATTCATCAGGTTTGATGGTGTAGACCTTTCGGGAGAAAAATACGAGCCGCTTTCGAAGTGCGCGAATCTGCTGCACGTCGAGTTGAGCGCATGTAACCTCGAGACTCTCTCGTGGGTCCGCGATTGTCCCGAGATTTCCGATCTGAGAGTTGCGAAGAATTCCTTGACGAGCATCGATGGCTTGCAAAACGTAACGGAGTTTTTCAAACTTGATTTGCAGGAAAACCAAGTGTCAGACCTTTCGCCGCTCTCGAAATGCGATTTGTTTTCCCTCAATCTCGCAAATAACAACGTAACCGACCTCGGCCCATTGCAAAACATGTCCTCGCTGCGAAAGCTCGATGTTTCCGATAACGAAATCGACGATGCGGGCGCACGCTGCCTTGGAAACCTTACCAATCTGGACGAGCTTGTGCTTTCAGGCAACAAGCTTACGAATATCGATTTCTGCGAGAAGTTGACGCAACTCAGAATGCTTGACGTAGCCTCGAACGACATAGCTGACATCGCTGAACTTGCAGCGTGCTCATCGTTGGTTGCACTCGACGTTTCCGATAACCGCATTAGCTCGCTTCAGCCACTCGAAAACAACCATGATTTGCGTTACCTCGTTGCTAACGATAATGCCATTCAGAACCTCAAGGGTCTCGGAGACAAGCCGGATCTTGAGTCCGCACTGCTATCCAACAATTCGGTGACCGATATATCGGGTTTGGCGGGAAGCGTTGGGATGCTCCGCATCCTCGATTTGGGTGATAACCAGGTGTCTGATATCAGCGTCCTGTCGGATTTTGCGCTTGAGAAGACCGGATCGAGTTGCACCCTTTTGCTTGAGCGCAACAACGTCAAAGACGTGAGCCCGTTGCCGACCCAGCGAGATTGGAAAACCATCTCGCTTTACGGAAACCCTATTCAGAGCACCGATTTTTTTGCGAAGGGATCGTTCGGGCATTGTGCGGCGTATGTGCCTTATATCGATGGCTTTGATTTCAAGCGCTTTATGACGAACGGAAGCAGGGCGGCCTTTCGGTTTGTTGGCGTGCCTCGCAGGCAACAGGAAGAAATCTTGAGCGTCCTAGACGACATCTACCTGAGTGAAGACCCTGCCTTTATTTCGACCGAGGAAGCGGACGGCGAGGTTCGAGCGGCAAGGGAAGAGGTTAGTAAAAGCGTGCATGATGATTTCCAGAACCTTGTCTATTACCAGCTAAACTTCGCCAGCACGAGCTAGCATGTGCTTGGCTCGGGCATAGGTTGGCTGTTTGCTGTTCACGCTGGCCTCTTGGTCGTCCGCCCAGGTTGACGACGGGGATGCTAGGCTTACGACTCTTCGCGTTTTGCGGAAATGAGAAGTTAGTAGCTGCGCAAACAGCTATGCGTCAAGTCGCCGACCTGGGCTTTTGAGGTCTGAACAGTAAGGGTGCCTGCACCGCAGGAGCCTAGATGAACCCTTCCTCTTTTGCTTTGTTATAGTAATCGACGTATTTGCTTGCCGCTTCGATCGTATCTTCTTCCCGCATGCCCTTGAATGCGCTGCCATCACGAATCTTCTTCAGGTCTCGGACGTATGTGAAGTAACCAAATATAAAACTTACAATAATGAAGCTAAACCAAATGATGAGAAGGATCAAAAGAGTGAGGATAAAGCTCCAATCTTTTATGACTATGGCCCCGAGCGCCCATAGTCCTAAACCGACTAACATTTCGACACAAAAATCCCTTTTCATGGCGCGTTTTCTGTACGTTGCGATTTCGTCGTCGGCCTGGCTTTGCAGTATTCTTTTTGCTTCTATGTAGGTCTTGGGCTTCTCGAGCATCGAATCTTCCCTCGTTGCGTTTAGTGTCGCTCCAGCGTGATACGGGTACATTTTACTGGAAATGGCGAGAAACCGACTAGTCCCCATCTCATGCGAGGGGCCAGCCGTAGCGCAGCTGGCCTGGCCAAAGTGAAGTAGTCAGTCTGTTAGTTTTGCCTACTCGTCGCCGTGCAGCGCAGGTACGCAATAGACGTTCGTATTACGTAAAGGCAGGTACTGACCTTCTTCTTTCGCTCGTTAGTTGTTCGTCGTGCCTGCTCGAGGTACGCGCATGCAAACACACGTTTCCGCGCTCACGACCCGATTATGTCGGAATTACAGCACTCGTCGAACTGGGTCATCTTCAGAAGCACGCGACGAAGCACGTTCTTGTAGGGGTGGCACTGGTGACCTTCCCAAAGTCCAAGCTCGGCGGCCCTGCAGCCGCCTCGGCAGATGGGCAATAGGCAGCACTCGAGGCACTTTGAGGGAAAGTCGCGACGAATGAACGCGTCACGCGCCGAATCCACCTGACCGGGGTGGAACACGTCACCCACGCGTTGTTCTGCTTTTGCGAGATGTGAGCAGTTGATAAGGCTGCCATCAGGCATAATCGTGTGGCCTCCACACGAAGCCATGAAGCAACCATACCGTCGAGGGCCCAAGGAATAAACCTGGCTGATATCCGCCACCTCGAGGCTGATAAGGTAGTCGTAAACGTCGAGTACGGCATGCATCGTTTCAGCGGGAATCTCCTTGTCGGAACCGTATAGCGGCACGACATCGATTCTTAAACGCGCTTTGATCGAGGCATTCCTAAAACGGACGGCCAGGATATCCACGAGTCGAATCGTGCGGCCCGTGTCGCCGTCGTAGTTGATGCGCAACACGACCCTCAAGTCGGCTTTCAGCGCGTGTTCGACATTGCTGAGGACCCGCTCGAACGTTCCCTGCGGAACCCCCTTGGCTGCCTCGTATTCTTCGGCGGCCCCATCGAACGTCACCTGCAAGCCGTCCGTGTTCCACAGTTCGCGCAATGTCGTAAGAGGCACTTTGTCGATCAGCATTCCGTTCGTGAAGATGAAGCTCCGGAAGGGAACGTGAGCGTCATGCAGCGCCTCGCAGATGCGGGAGATGGCGTCAGTGTTCATCAGGGGTTCTCCGCCGAACCACTCGATATATACCGGGTTCTTGCTGCCGCGACTCTTGAATGCTGCGATACAATAGCGTGCCACGGCGTCTGCTGTCGTGTCATCCATATATTGCACCGCGATGCCGCGCTCGTAGCAATAGGGGCAGCTAGCATTGCACCCGGTGGTCGTGAACACCCTGAACACAAGCGGCGCACACTCGACGGCTTCCCGCGTTTCCCGCACGATTTCCGCCACCTCGTCGACGTCAGCGCGCACGAGCACGCCCGCCCGCTCCAGTTCGTCAAGCCGCAACCCATGCAGAAGGCTATCCTCCCTTCCTGGGACATTAAGGTCTTCATGAATATGTCTCCCTACCCGCGTAAGGGTAGCTGCATGTGCGTTCCAATACCATTCACACCTTGGATAATCATATGGATGCAATCCAAGGTAGGACGTGTATCGAGACAGAACGCGGCCGTCCCAGTGGTTTTGTAACCGCTCGTCCGACACCCTCGCAACACCTTCTTTCGATGCTCCTAATATGGGTCTTATCACAATTTGATCTTGAGACATTCCTTCATGCCGAAGGGCTTGTACAGGTAGAGCGTGTGGGAATCCCGCATATAAACCTCAGTCTCGGTCTCGAAGGCGAGATTGCTGTCGTATCCGAAGCGTTTCCTGTCATCAGCATACGTTTCTCCGGCGGTGCAAGCCTCCTCACGGTATTTGTTGTAATCAACTTCCGAGACGAGCTCTACAGCGATGAATTTGGCTGGTATTTCTTCCTCGCCGGCTATAGAGCACACGCCGCCATCGTAACAAGCCTCAGTTTTAAAAGTATATGAGTAAACGTATGTATAGGATAAGTGTCCCTGTCTCACACTTATCGATGACCGGAAATCCAAGGGATTCATCCCTTTTCCCTTCCTCACTGCATTTTGCCTGTTGCCCTGCAGGTACCGCATAATCTCGCAGATGACGTATTGCTCATCACGAACAACATCTCCTGTCGGCTTTCGGAGGGGGCTGCTCATATGGTCTCCGGAAGTGTATGCTGTTTGCACGGTGGGGTTGGGCAAAAAGTAGCTTACCGTTTTGTCCTTAAAGAAATCCTTATAGTATTTGTAGTTACCCTCAGCCATAGGGTCCGCGTATTGGCCGAGCGACTCGCAGGTAATCTGAGTCTTAAGATCAGACAAGAGGAACGTGACATCATCCTGCAGTTTAGCGAACCGAGATACGCGATCGCGCGTCCCGACGGCGGGAACGGCAGCCCCCTTCTTTCCCTGCGACGCTGCGCCCCGCTGCCCCGAGCCCGCTTTCGCCCCTTCCGCCCCGGCCGCAGCCCGCTTGGCGCCGCCCGTGGCGTTGTCGGCCCCGGCGACTGGCGCCTCTTTCGGCCTGGCCGCAGCCCGGACGGGCCGCCCGGCCCGCCCCCGCGGGATGGACGAGCTGCGGGAAGCCATGTAAGCGCACCACAGAACGAGGACGGCTGCGCCCAGGACGAGAAGGGCGGCCCTCCAGTCGAGGAAGAGCGCGGCAGCCGCAGCCGCCCCGGCAACGAAGGCTATGGCCCCGACGGCCAGAAGGAGGATCGGCGTCGGCTGCTTGCTCATGGGGCCTCCCGTCATGTCGTCCTCTTACTGTCCAGGAGCATCAAGGAACTGCGGCTGAGCAAGGGCCTGACGCAAAGCCAATTCGGCAGCCTTATGGGAGTAAGCGACAAGTCGATATCGAAGTGGGAAGTCGGCAAGGCCATGCCAAGCATCGACAACCTGCTTCGCCTCAGGCAGCTTTGGGGCGTGTCGATCGACGAGATGATCCAGGAGAAGCAAAGCAAGAAGCAGGTTTCCTTCATCGTCCTCACGGGCGGACCTTGCGCGGGAAAGTCGACGGCAGCAAGCCAGATCGAGAGCCAATTCTCGAAAATGGGCTACAAGGTACTCTTCATACCCGAAACAGCGACCGAGCTCATTCAAGCGGGCATAACGCCTTGGGAAATGAACACGAACCTCGAATACCAGATGGGACAATTCAAGCTGCAGCTCGCCAAAGAAGAGACTTTCCTCCAAGCAGCTCAGTGCCTGCCCGACGACAAGGTCCTCATCGTGTGCGACCGCGGCCTCATGGACAACTGCGCGTACATGACCGAAGCTGAAATGCAGGTGCTGCTCCAGCGTCTGGGCATGTCCGTCGTCAAGGCACGCGATCGCTACGACGCAGTCTTCCACCTGGTCACGGCTGCGAAAAACGCTGAGGAGTTCTACACTACCGAGAACAACTCCGCAAGAAGGGAAACCCCGGAGGAGGCGGTGGCCCTCGATGACAAGCTGATAGCCGCGTGGACCGGCCACCCGCACTTGCGCATCATCGACAACTCCACGGATTTCGAGGAGAAGATGCATCGCCTCATGAAGGAGATCAGCACGTTCCTTGGCGAGCCTGAACCGTACGAGATCGAGCGCAAGTTCCTCATCCGCAGGCCAACGGACAAACAGCTTGCCTCGCTGCAAAACTGCGAGAGGGTAGACATACTGCAAACTTACCTCACCTCTTCCGATGGTGCCGAAAGACGCCTGAGACAACGTGGTAGCCAGGGCTCGTACCTCTACACGCTCACTGAGAAACGGCTCGTTACGAGCGTGAAGCGCGTCGAGACCGAGAAGCGAATCTCTCGCAAGGAATACCTGACGCTGCTGATGAACGCAGATCCCACGCGCGCACCCATCCGCAAGCAACGCTATTGCCTGATTCACGACAACCAATACATCGAAATCGACATCTACCCCTTCTGGGACGATAAGGCGATCGTCGAAGTGGAGCTCAACGACGAGAACGAGGAGATCCACTTGCCTGACTACCTGAACGTGCTGCGGGAAGTCACCGATGACGAGCGATTCAAAAATCACGCGCTCGCGCTTTCGCACGACGTCGATTAAAAGCAGACAAGGGGCATCTGCATGGGAGATGCCCCTTGTATTTTGCGGGACATCGGGCATCGACCTCGGAACCTGGCCTCGACACATACTGCCATACAGGGGTACAGGCCTGGTTACACATCGGTGATTTGGGCAGCCGGAAAAACCCTCACCCGTTTCCTAGCTCCCAATAGCCTAGATTGCGAAATCATGGGCAACGAGACCCCTCGGGATTCGCGCGCAGTCGATGTGCGCGCATACAGCGTACATCGACTGCGCGTGCTACAATGTCACCGTAAATAGGCAAAGCCACCCGGCGCCTATTCGACCGAAGCGAAAGCCCGCATTCGTCGGGAACGCTACCACGACCCGCCGCTCGTCGCGTCTTGGGGTGAGTAATTTGCTGAAAAAGCCGGAGACATACGAAGAAGCAAGGGCGATAATGCGGAACTCGGCAGACAACGAAGTCGCCCGACAACAGAGAAGTTTATACAAGAAGAAAATAGGGCTAATACTGGCGATCGCAGGAGGGCTTTCAGTAGCAGTAATGTCAACAACAGGCCATACAGCTGATGTCTTTATGATTGTTTCGCTTGCTGTGTTTGCGTTAGGCGCCGAAGTCTTCCCATTTTTAATTCTTCTTCACTACCATAAGAAAATTCGCGACGGGAGATTCTTCGAAGAGAAGACCGAAGAAGAAGTGATGCAAATGGCAATCGATTACGTGGAAGGGTATAACAGATTAGAAAGGCAGGGGAAGATAAAAAAGACGTAACAGGAGACGCTGTCACAAGATTTGAACTTGTGGCCTCTTCCGTGTCAGATGGCCTGAAGGGCGAAACGGGAAAGTCAAATGCTGTAAAACACTTGTTCAACGGCTCACGCTACATGCGTTCGCATTCGATCTGCCACGTTATCTGAGACGTTCGCGTACGTGCAGGCTAACGCGCAAGCCGCTCGTGGAGCTTCTCGCGGTCGAAGTCCGACTGGGTCGTATCGATGGTTTTCGGATACCCAGCGCGTTACACGAGGCCCGCGATGGTCACGTTGTCGGCAATCCAGTTAGCGGAAACCAGGTTGTCGCCGCCCGCAGCCATGCGCTCGCAGTCGGCTATGCTCTTGCCGCCGGTCGTGAGGCCCACCAGCTCGGCAGCCACGTCCTCGGGCATGCTGAGCGAACCCGACGTGACAAGCCAGCTGTAGTTGGTGGTGCGCACGCACACCACGCGTCCGTCCGAAAGGGCTGTATGCTTGACAGTGGGATGCCCGATGTCGCCGCCCGTCACGCGGTCCCTGCTCGGAACCACTTCGATCTTGCACACGTTGTAGTCGGGGTAGGCCTTCGAGCGCACCTCGATCGTGCTGCCGTCCATGCCGGACTGGTGTACCGTCACGCGGCCGTTCCAGTAAGCGGGCAGGTCAACGCCGTATTCGTTCGTCTGGTAATGCATGCTGCGCGAAGTCGTGCCGGGCGTGACGTTCGTTTTGGCGGAATTCGCGGTGCGGTTCGTGGAGCTCGTCGCGCTGCTCGTGGAACGGTTGGGCTCAGGGATGCTGCTGCTGGTGACGTTGCCACCGTTGGTGGAAGTGCTCGGCGCAACCGCTTTTCCACCTAGGGAACTCGCGCCGCCCGAAGTCTTCTCGAGCAGATGTCCGTTGACCCAGATGCCCGTCCCGTCGATCTTGCCCGAAACGGAGATGTTCGTCGGCACCATCGTGAGGATGATGTCCGACCCGTCGATCATGTAGCGGATATCGCAGGTCGCTGACTCGTTCAGGTAATCCACGCTGTTCGTTCCCGTGCCGTCGCCGTTCAGGACCACGGTCTGATCGTACACGCCGATGTCGTAGGGTTTCGTGTAACTGCCGGAATATGTGCCCGCGTATCCAGCGGGCTCCGCGTGCGCGACACCGCTTGTCAGCATGGCCGCAGCAACCGCCAGCACAACCGCTGCAATCCACATCCGGCTCCTTACTGCTTTAACCTGCTTCATCATAGGTCCTTTCCGTGTGGCCGCTCTTTCTTGCAGCCATATAGTGACACGGAAGTTCCCGCGCGCTGTTTTTGCGATGCAGGGTGTTGCGAGCCGCTTAGCCAGTAGAAGACGAACCCTTGGAAAGCAGAGATTCACCCTCCGCGACTAGGTCTTCGGCGCCCATGACGGGATAGACGAGCATGTTTGCGCCCGGGGCACCCACAAGCATCGCATCGGCACTGGCGGAATAGCCAACCGCGTTTGGCACATAGCCGCGTACCGCCATGGATTCCCGATCGATGATGCAGCCTTCACCGAGACCTGTGTACACGATCAGGTCGTTCTCGGTTTCCCGAATCGTTATGTCGTGGTAGGGGTGATGCGAGCTCAGGACGGCTTCTAACTGCAGATGCATTTGCTTGTTCAAATCGTTGCGGGGATTCAGGTACTCCTCATACTCCTTCGAGCGGAGGTTCGCGGTCTGTGACAGGGCTTCGCCGCTGTTTGCGTCGAATGTCAGCAGCTGGTAATCCTCGGTGTAAAGCGCCAGCCGGTTGTCGTCGTCGATGAACGCGATTCCGCGCGTGTTGCTGTTGGGCGTGCAGGACCACACGAGCGACCCGTCGCGCGTATCGCGAACATGCACCGTGCCATCGGAATCGGCACTTGCATAGCGTGTGCCGTCACTCGTGAGGCAGGCGCACGCGGGCGAATTCGAGATGACGGGGCTTTCCACCGTGTGAACCGTCTGTCCAGGCACGTCGACGAAGACGTCGACTTCTTTGTTCTTGTCGGGCATATAACCGAACGCGACCATGCCGTTGGCACTGAGGGCAAGTGGCGACTTTCGCTGGAACCCTTCGTGAACGATGTGGTTGCCATTACCTTCCAGGGTAAATGCCGTCTGGGCGGTGCAGAGGCCGTCACGGTACAGGCGCATGGCGTAGGGCTGGGCCTTACCGGCCTCGTACGAGAGCACCGCCACCAGCGAATCGCCCGCACCATCGGGTACCGCCGCAGCATAGTACGCATCCGCATCGGCGGGAAGCCCGGGAAGCAGGGTGGTCGTGCCCGAGGCCAGCTCGGTCACGAAGATGGCGCCGGTGTCGTCCTCGTTTTTTGCCTGCCAGATGATGCGCGTGCCGTCCGCTGTCAGGGCGAGCATGCTGCCAACCTTATCTTCCACCTCGCAGCGCGCCTGCTCATGCCAGTTCTGGGTCTCGTACAACACGAAACCCTCCCGCGCCGTAGTGGATTCATCCGTTTCCGCCGCAGGTTCCTCGCGCGCGCACAGGTAATCCCCGCGGGGGTTTGCCATGGCCATATCGGTGTAGGTGCCCGCGAAGCTTCGACCTGCCGCGGGCTCCAATGTGGCGACCGTCGCGTCCAGGTCGTTGCCGGGGTGGATGATCTTCACGACCGACGGCTCCTCGGCCGAAACGACCGCATAGACGTTGTCGTCCTCAACCGCGCTGTCTGCATCCTCCATCAGCGCCCAGGCATCGTTGAGCCAGCATGCGTACGGCGGGGTGCCGTTGGTATCGCTGACGTGCTGGCTCACCATGGTGTTGCCAGAGAACAAGAAGGGGTCGATGCCGCCGTCGGCATAGTAGAGATACGGGGTTTCCATCACCGTGCCCGTGTGTGTCGTGATTTCGCCCCAGGTGTAGCCGACAATCGCGGCGTCGGTGGTCTCGTGGGAGAAGATCTCGCCGGTGTCCGCGTCTACGAGGTATATGTCGTGATCGGCCGCCAAGGACAGCCGGACCGATTTGCCGTCGGCCAAGAGCTGTCCGAACTGGAACGCCGTGGGGGTCTTCTTCAGGTTATGCGCGAGGTTGGAGAGTTGCGCCCGGCTCGTAGATTCGAACCGTTTGGACCAGGGTTGGCTCATGGGCAGCTCGGTCACCCAGCTGCGCCCGGTGTTGGCTGCAGCGCCGTGGCTGCCCGCCCCCTTCTCGATGCGATACAGGCGCATGGTGCCAGGCGCCGCATCGTCGGCACCGGGCTGGTAAGTGGCAACGAACCAGTCCTCGGCTATGATCGTGCTCCCGTGCACCCATGCGTTCATCGGCAGGCCCTCGAGTTTACCCGATGCAACGGTGGAGCCATCCGACAGGCTCACGCAGGTGTATTCGCTGTCGTCATCCTCGCGGGCACCTACCATCAGCGCGTAATCCTGTGAAGGTGCCACCAGGAACGCATCCTCGTAGGACCAGGTGACGTTCACCCCGGTGCTGACGGTGCGCTTGACGTCTCCGCTTTCCACGTCGACGGCGTCAATCTGGATGCTCGTGCCTTTGCCTTTTTTCTCGGGTTCACGGAACAGGTACGCCGTGTCGGAGTTCTCCGACTTCGGGAACACGACGTCGTGCAGCATGCCGTATATGGTGTTGCCCTCAACGGTGTACAGTTCCTTGTTCCACAGGACATTGCCGGTGCCTGCGTCGACCCCCGCCACCGCGTGGAACGTGCCCACGACGAGCGTATCGGTGCCCGGCGCGTATTTGACGTAGCCCTCACCGGTGCTGAACATCCCCCCGACAAAGCCATATGACGTGGTTGCCAGGTCGCCGAGGCGCTGTTTCCACAGCTGCTGCCCGGTTTGGGCATCCCACGTGCTCACCCATATGGTTGTATCGGCAATGCTGGTGATGGTGACATAGCGCAGGTCGTCGGAGATGCAGACGGCCGACACCTCTCCGCCCGCATCGAGGCGGGCCTCGTATGTTGTGGCGTTGGTCGCGCCGTAATGACGTAACGCCATCGACAGGGCGCGTTCGGCTTCGGCGACATAGGGGCGGCTCTGCTCGCTGCTGGGCAAGGCCTGCAGGGCGATGCGCACGGCTTCGAACCGGTTGTCTTCCTGCAGGAGGGCGCGCTCGGATTCCTGCGCCAGGTAATGGGATTCACGAATCTGCGCCTTCTCGTATTCCGCCTGGATGCGCAGGTTGTCCTGCCACATGACACCGGCGAACGCGAGCGCGACGGCCAGCACGACGCCGAGCGCCGCCATGGCCCGCCGCATCTGCCAGGCGCGCCGGCGCTGCTTCAGCGCATCGTAGGACACGCCGAGCATGGGAGCGGCCACCCGCAAGACGGTGTCGCGGCGGATGGCCTTCTCCATGTCGCTCAACGTGGCGGCGCGGGCGTCGGCCGCGAACATCATGTCGTCGCGGGAAGCCGTGCGCAGCCGCTCGGGGAACGATTCGTCGGGTTCGCCCGCGGTGAGCACGGTCAGGATGTGCGAGGCGTCGTGGTGCTCGAGGAAAGTGTCGATCTCTTGCGCGACCCACGGCGACGTGGGCGTTTCCGGCGAGCACACCACGATGAGCCAGGATGCGGAAACGAGGGCATCTTTGATGGCTGCGCCCAGGTTTGCGCAGCTCGAAAGCTCGTCGGTGTCGAGGAACACGCGGTCGAAGCGCTGCTTGCCGCTGGCTTTCTGCACCTCGGTGGGAATGCGGTAGTGCTCGAGCGCATGCCGCAGCGTGGCCGCCGCGCGGTCGTTGCGTTCGTTGTGCTTGTAGCAGATGAACGCATCATAGGCCACGGCGGCAAGCACACTCGGCTTCGGCGCAAGGGCGTCTGCGAGCGCGGTTACCTCGCGCAGCATCTCGTCGGCGGTGGCGTAACGTGCGGTCGGGTCTTGCGTGAGCGCCTTCTGCAGCAGCGCTTGCAGCGCGCCCTGCAGGTGGGTGGGGCATTGGGTGTGCCGCATGCGCATGGGGGTGAGCACCTGTCCGCCGTGCGCGTTGGCGAGGGAGCGAGGGTCGTAGCGCGTGCCCGTGAGCAGGAACAACAGCAGGTAGCCGGTGGAATACAGGTCGGCCTGGGGCCCGAGGCGCAAGGTTCCGTCGTTGCGTGCCATCTCGGGTGCCGAGAACCCGCGCGTCGAGAACAGGGCGCGGTCTTGGATGGGCGCCGTGAGGCCATCATCCTGCAGCGGTCGCGCCGAGCCGAAGTCGATGAGCGTGGCCTGGATGCTGCCGTCGTCGAGGTTTCCCTGCAGCAGGATGTTGCCATCCTGGATGTCCAGGTGCAGGTAGCCTGCGTCGTGCACCTCGCGCAAGGCGAACAGCACCTGCTGGATGATGCGCAGCGCGACGAGCGCCGGCACGCCGCGCGTGTTGTCGGCGAGGAACGCCCGGAGCGTCGTACCCTTGCCGGCGAGCGACTCCATGACCGTCATGACGTTGCCGACCGCGTGAAAGGTGCGCCCTTCATCAAAGGAGAGCTCCACTTCTTCGGCGGACTCCACGATGGGCACCATGCGAAATGCCGTATGGTAGATACGGCTCGTGGCGTCCCGTTCCGTCAATTGCATCTTCTTCACGTATGCGAGGAAGTCTTCTGCGCCTTCGGCGGGGTCTTCGGCTACGACGGCGCCGTCTTCCCGCCGCCCAAACCGATGCCGATCGGAGATAGGGAAGCATTCCTTCAACGCGTATTCCATCTCTTGGCGGCGCACGCCCTGCGCGTCGATGCGCACGCGCGACACCGGGTAGATGATGCTGCCACCGCCTTCGCTGATGACGGCGCCGGTTATCTGGCAGCAAAAGCCGTCGGGCATCCGCACGATCGTGCCCGGAGAAAGCACTTTCCTTGTGCGCGACGAATTCAAAGCCCCCTCCTGCTACCTCTGCCTGCTACGGCTCTTCTCGACAAGCTCGGTAACGATGCGCTCGTCGGCGCCGGCTTCGTAGAAATCGCCGAGAAACGCCGTCGGGCAACCCGAAGCCACTGCGAGCAGGATGAGGCGGTCAAAGCTGTCGGGCAGGTAGATGCCCGGCATACCGATGCGGTACAGCGTGTCGTTGACCTCGAATATGAAGCTTTCCACGGCTTCCTTGCCGTCGAGGCCCGTGTCCCACCATTCCCACAGAATCATGCTCAAGAACAGGATATCGTGTTTCGTGACGGGAACCTTACGAGTACGCAGCTTCAGTAGGCGCGCTCGCCACAGAGGATCGACAGTCAGGTTGTCGGGAAGCCCCGGCGTAGATTTCTGAAGCGGGACGAAATCCCCCGTGGTGCCCTCGCCGTATTGCGGCCAAATGTTGCGATACATCTGACCGCTTACCCACGCCAAGCGGACCGATTCCTTTTCGGGTGCCTGTTCGCCCGAGTTTTGCTCGCAGAGCTCTGTCACCTGGTCGAGCAAGTCGTCGAAGCAAGCGTAGGCGGTTTGGGAATAGCCTGTCAGCTGCGGCGCTTGCCGCAGGAGGTAATCGCGCAACATGTCGGCGCGTTGTTCGGGTGTTGCAGGCGCATCGAGCATTTGCAAGATGTCGTCTTCTAGCTGCGCGGTCTGGCCGGGTGCGATCTGCGATTCCGGCGGCGCTACGCCCTCGGTGGCGCTGGCCACCTCGTCGAGCAGCTGCTGGGCGAACTTCCATCCGAAGGGGTTTGGCTCGCCGACTTCGTCATAGAGTTCTTGGTTGCAGAAGCAGAAGAAGTAGACCAGCTCCTGCGGGTCGCGGAAATTGAAGCCGGGCTGCCCGCACGCCTGCAGCACCTCGAGCATGTCGTCTTCGCCGAGCGCCAAAACGAAGCCCAAGCAGAAGCAGCCGTCGCGGCGCAGGCTCTTGATCGAGCCGTCCAGATAGCCCGTAATCTGGCTGTTCCTGAACAGGCCAGCAGTGCCCGTTCGGCTGAAAAGGTCGTGGATGAGTGAGAGATAGCGCGGCAGGTCCTGTTCCGCCACTCGTCCGTCGAGCTGCTCGGCAGGTTGGGTTCCCGCAAGCTGTTCTGGGAACTTGCGCTGCAAGATGCGGGCCAGCACGAACGAGAGCGGAGCGTTGAACTGGGGATTCGCGAGGTATTTTATCATCTCCTCGGCATTCGCCCAGTCCGTGTCGCCCTGCGAATTGCTTTCAAGTTTTTTCCAGAACGTGCTGCTTACAAGACGTGTATATTCTTGCATAGCATGTCCCTTTCACGTATGCCGTTACGCTCATGATATCGCACTTGGCGGCGATGGGGCATGAACAGGAGAGGGCGTTAATGAGGACGTCGCGAATACTGGCGTGAACAGACGATATGCCCGTCTTGCGATGGGCATATCGTCTGTTCACGCTCATCTGCTTCCCACGGATCCGGCTAGACAAGCAGCGTCAGTCGGCGCTGTGGAGCCCTCGTCTCTTAGCTTTGGCTAACAACTTTAGCTAAGTTCATAAAATAGAACAAATCTTATTTTAGGTCTTGTCATTTATTCGACTATGTCCTATATTGAAAGAGGTCTGAAGCACGGCGGATTCGTACACCCCCTCCAAATCGGGTCCGCCTCCTTCTTAATTCTCGGGATCGCCGCTTTCCTTCCCTCATCGCGCGGCGATCCTTTTCTTTTTGGGTGCTATGATTTCTTGGAGCGGGACAGTTACCCAGAGTGAGCGTCCCGCAGTCCCAAAACCTGGGAAAAGGATGCTCATGGACGAAACTATCGAGCGATATCTGAATGAGAACGCCTCGCTCAAAAGGGCCGTCGGAATCGACGAGCACGCTGAGCTTCGCCCCCGCCATCTCGGGCAAGGCGAGCACAACCTGAACTACCGCTTCGACGATCCCGCAACGGGGCGCGCCTTCGTGCTGCGCGTCAACGTCGCAAGCCAGCCTTTCCACGAAAACCAGGTGGCATACGAGTTCGGCGCTTTGCGCGCGCTCGCGCCTTGCGGGCGCACGCCGCAGCCGCTCTACCTCGACGACGGGCCCGAAGCTCCCGGCAAGGGCGCCATGGTCATTTCGTTTTGCGAGGGCCGCCAACTCGATTTCGATAACCTGAAGCCAGGCGACCTCGAAAACGCAATTCAGCTCATGGCCGATGTGCACGCTGTGCCTATCGAGAACAATTGCAGTATCCACCGCCCCACCGACCCGCTCGGCGAGCTATTCAACGAATGCGCTGCCCGCTTCGAGCTTTACCGCACTTCAGTTTTCGAGGACGCCCGCGTAACCAAATGGGCGGAGCGATTCATGCGCCATGCACGCCGGGCGCTCGACGAGGCACCGCCCGCCACCGCGAACGGACACATCGTGAATACCGAGACGCTTCCCTCGCATTTTCTGTTGCCCGAAAAGCCGGGGAGCCCCGATGCGGACCCTGGATACTGTATCGATTGGGAACGCCCGATAATCGGCGAGGTCGCGCAAGACGTCGCCTATTTCTGCGCACCCACGACCACGTATTGGGATTCGGAGTTCCTCTTCCCAACCAGCGAGGTCGAAAGCCTTGTCGAGAGGTACTGGCAAGCGGTCGACGGGCGCTTTGCGCGCGATGGCTTCGATGCGCGGTTCGGCGCCTGGCAGATGATGACGGCGCTGCGCAGCGTTACCTGGTGCTGCAAGGCGCTGGTCACCTACGGAAGCGGAAATGAACATACGACCGAGAAGACGGCCGCCAAGCTTCCCATCTACCTGTCCGACGATTTCATGAACATGCTCGCAGCCAACTGCTTTGACCTGTAGACATCTACAGATGCTTGCGCAGAACGGGCACGCACGCCAAGACGACCACCACGATTGAGGCTGCGAACAGGGCGGTTAGGTTGAACCCAGCCAAGGGGCCGAAGATATCAACCACTGCGCCCGCCGATATGGGCCCGATGACCATTCCGATGCTCTGGCCCGATGCCAACCACGAAATGGCCTCGGTAAGGTTCGCGGACGGCACCGCACGCTCGCAGGTCACGTTCGCCGTGATGTAAAGAGGGGCATAGCTCACGGAGGAAACGCAAGCGATGACGAGAAGCGACGCGGGCGAGCCCACCAGGAAAAACAACGAATACAGGCAACCGAACAGGATCGAGAACACCACGAACTGCCGCCTGAGAGGCGCTGCCAGGCCGAGCATGCCGAACGAAAAGCTCACGAAAACCGAGAGCACCGATTCGACCACGAACACGATGCTGGCGAAGGATGCCTGGTCGATGGATTCGCAATAGCTGATGGCCGAGGTGTCGAACGAACCGTACACCGAGCTGAACAAGATCATGACCACGAACAGGACCCGCACGACAGGCGATGTCCTAAGCACGCTTGCGGCTTTGCCTTTGCCCCGTTCGGTCTTGGATTCGAGGACGCTAGGTTCTGCTGCGCCTTTCCAACCGGGAGTCGGCTCAGTGTCTTTCGCCGAGATGAGCAATGCGGCCCCGGTGCAATAGGCGACGGCACCAATGAGCATGCCGGCAATGGGCGCAATGGCTGCAGACAAGGCGATGGCCGCAGCCGGCCCCACCATGAAAGCGATGTCCTCGAGCACGCCCTCGTACGCATAGGCCGTCTTGAGCGGTGGGGCGTCGTCCCCGAGCTTGCCCGATGAAATGAGGTAGGTCCAGCGCGTTCGCACGAGCGCCTGGGCGTTGGGCAGGAAGCTTACGAGGGGCGCTGCCAGGTAGTTCAGCCAGAAGGGGCCATGCAGGTGCGTCGTTGCAAACATGAGCGCCAAACCGACGGCGGCAATGGCGGTTGCGCCGGGCACGACCGCGCTCTGACCCCGTTCGTCGATGCGCTTCGATACGCGCGGGGCGACGAAGAACATGCACACTGCGATGAGCGAGGCGACGCTCGAAGCCTCGAACGCCGATGCCCCGGCCAACGTCAGCATCGAGATCGTGCCGATGGTCGTGGTGTAGGCGAATAGGCGCATGAGCAAGGCGCCGAAATCGAAACGGTACGCCTGCCGGGTGCGCAGGATGGCAGAGTATGCTCCAGGGTCGAGCTTGCCCATGGAAACCGCTTCCCTTTCCCTAAATTCGACACAATCCAATAATCGCCATAAGCTATCATACTTCATTGGATATTTTGGATACCTATGGCATTTTCGCACAGCAATGTTGCGCGACCTCGACGTCCTTGTGAAATTGCAGGTAAATTATTAGCGAAAGGAACAACTATGACAAGAAATGTATGGATCGCAACGTGCATTGTAGGTGCCGTCGCCATGGCTACAATTGCAGCAGTCGCAGCGTTCCTGGGCGGTTGTCCCGGCCAACTCGAGCTGGCCAACGGCAACACCGCCCCCATGAAATGCCATTGGGCCTTCGTCGCCGACACGTTCATCGGCGCGCTAGGCGCAGTCATCGCCTTGGTCGCCGCAACGTGCAAGGATAAATCCGGCCGACGCGCGATCGCAATCGGCTACATAGCCTGCGCCGCCGTCGCCGCGATCATCCCAACCCAGATGGCGATCGGGCTGTGCGCCATGCCCGACATGCACTGCCATTCGACGGCGCATATCGTTTGGGCCCTTTGCGCCGTATGCGCCATCATCGGCATCGTTCAAATCGTGAAATCCGACCCCGCTCTTGCCGACCTCCCCAAACGCCAACTCTAAACGATGAGTCAGGCTACCAGGTAAGGTGACTCATACGCGGGAGGAACCATGGACGCTTCGCAAAACGAGACGAAACGCAATGCGCCACTCGAAGAGGCGCGGCGCTACGTCGCGCTCAGCACGACGTTCAGACGGGGCATAGGCGCGTCGCCTGCCGCCGAAATCGAGATACACCCGCTCGGCAACGGCGAGCATAACGCGAACTTCTGGTTCATTCACCCCGAAACCGGCGAGAAGCTCGTGCTGCGCGCCAATTACATCAGCCAACAGCACTTGGAGCATCAGGCGGCCTACGAGTTTGGCGCGTTGCAGGCACTGGAACCCTGCGAACGGGCGCCGCGCCCCGTCTTCGTCGACGAGACGCGCGAGGTCGTGCCCCGCGGGATGTCGGTCATCAGCTTCATCGAGGGCGACGAGCTCGACTACGAACGCGAAGGCGACCTTGCCGAAGCGGCAGCGGTGCTTGCCGACATCCACAGCGTCGAAGTTGCCGACGACTGCCCGATTCTGAAGCCGACAGATGCCCTGGTCGACCTCTACGAAGAGGACATGCAGATGTACGGCGCGTATCTGGCAAGCGCATACGTCGACGATCAGGTGAAAGCCTACATCGACCATTACTTCAGCCGCGTGAAAGGGTTACTCAACGCACCCGCGAAAGCCCGCGAGGCGCGGCAGATCTTAAACACCGAGGCTGTAGCCGACCATTTCCTCATTCCCCATGACGCCGGCACCGGCACCTCGGGATTCACGCACATGATCGACTGGGACAAGCCCGTGCTCGGCGAGGCCGTTCGCGATGTGGCGTACTTCGTTTCGCCGACGACGACGGTCTGGACGACGGATTTCATCTTCAGCCCCGCCCAGCGCTCGGCATTTGTCGAAGAATACCTGCGCATCGTCGATGGTCGATTCGACCTATCATGTTTCGAGGAACGGTTCTCGGCATTCCTGAAGATGAACGCCCTGCGCGGCATGACCTACTGCGCGAAGGCCTTCGCCGACTACCAAGACCCCGCCTATCCGCTTAAAAACGACTTTACCGCCAAGAAGCTCGAGCTGTACCTGTCGGAGGAGTTCATGCAGATGCTCAAGGACGACATCTTCGATCCGGCAATCCTCAACTAACGTGGGGGGTCAGACCCCAACTTACAGACAACGTAGCGAAAGCGCAGGTGGGGGCGTGACATCGGCGATTCTGCAGCACTAACTCTAAACATTCCAATGTTAGCGAAGCCAAGCCGATGCGCGTCCCCACTTGCGCTTTCGCGAACGATCGGCTCGACCTTGCGGGCCCGATGCTAAATAGGGGAGTCTCCCCTTTTTCACATTTTGAAGATTTCCCAGCTAAATACCCCAAAGGTAGCCAATCAAAAAAAGAGGGACGCCGAATCAACGGCGTCCCTCTTCGTTCAAACGCAGTTCTGAGTCACAAAAGCGCTTAGTTGCTGCCGTAATGGGTGCTTGCGCCCTTGGCCTCGCCCTCGGCGTCGGCCTTGGCGTTGCGGATGTCATCCGGGTTGGTGCCGTATGCAGCACCGCGCTCGGCATGCTGCTCCTTCAGCGGCTTGGCAGCGGTGGCAGCGCCCACGTCGCCGTGCCACTCGCCGATGCCCTTTGTCAGCTCGTCGAGGTACTTCTTGGCCTCGGCTTCGTCCGTCGGGCAGTCGGGCAGGAAGCCGGCGATGCGCAGCTCGTCCCAGCGCTCGTAGATGGAATCCCAGAAGTCCTGCTCGTTGCCATGGCCGTACAGGTAGTTGCCCGCCAGGCCCTTCTCGATCTCGGGGTACTTGCCGACGGTGTAGCCCTTCTCGATGGCCATCTCGACGGTGCCCTCGATATCCTTGCGCATGATGTCGTCGGCATCGGCAAAGGCCTTGGCCAGGCGGTCGCCGGCCTCGGGATGCTTCTCGAGCGTATGGGTGTTGCAGCACACGAAGCAGCAGTAGTAGTCGGCCAGCTCTTCGGCCGAAATGAAGAAGAACTTCGCACCCTCGGTTTCCTTGACCTGCGGGTACAGCGTGGAGTCAATGCCGATGATGGCGTCGACCTCGTGGTCCTTCAGCGCCTGCAGCAGAAGCGTGCCGTCGTAGACGACCCAGTTGATGTCGTCATGCGTGCCGCCCGTGGCACGGGAGTACAGCGCGTTGGACTCGACATAGGACGGACCGCTCATGCCCGTGCAGCCGACCTTCTTGCCCTTCAGGTCTGCAGCGGACTCGATGCCGTTGCCCTCGAGGGTGATGCCCGACCAGCAACCGGTGTGCATCGTGTCGATCAGCTTGGCGTTGGCGCCCTGCAGCCACGACAGGAAGAAGCCCGGGGTCCACAGGAAGAAGTCAATCTCGTCGTTGGCCAGCAGCTCGGAGGTGTCAGCCGTGATGGTTACGATGTTGGGCTCGATGCCGTTAGCCTCGAAGGTGTGGTTCTCGATGGCCGCGTACACGCCCAGCTCGCAGCAGTTGCCGCCCCAGTAACCGATGGTCATGGGGATCATGTCACCGCTTGCTGCGCTCGCAGAGGCCTCGGCAGACGCCGATGCGGCGGCACTGCTAGCGGCGGCGCTGCTCGCAGCCGCACTCGAAGCAGCGCTGCTGGCCGTGCTGCTGCCGCAAGCTGCCAAACCGGCTCCGGCGGCAACTGCACCTGCGGCGGCAGCACCCTTTAAGAATGTGCGCCTCGACAGTTCCTTCATTTCCGTTCCTTTCTCTTGCGGCCCCTCCCCTTTGGAAAAGCCTTCTATCAACGGACCCTCCTGGGCCGTTAATGCCTACCTACCAGCGCGCCAGACCCTTCTGCCAGCGCAGCAGCCAGTTCCTGAACGCGAACATGATTGCGGTCAGGGTGGCGAAGATTACGATCATGACCCCGATGATGGCGAAGACCTCGCCGTAATTGGCCATGACGCGGGTGTACTGGATGCGGAACATAAGCCCCGACGTAGCGCCGCACAGCTCGGTCGCAGACATTGCGCCGAACGAATGCGAAAGGGCCATGAACAGGGCGTTTGCAATATGCGGAATAGAATTGGGCAACATGACGTGCAAGATGATGTAGAACTTCGACGCCCCGAGGGTCTCGGCGCGCTCGATGAGCCCCTTGTCGATGTTCTTGATGGCGCTCGAAATCATGAGCGTCAGGGGGAACCATGACGCAAGGAACACCGCCGCGAGTGCCGCTGCGTTGCTGGAATGGAACACCACGAAGAAAATCGGCATCCAGATGAGCGCCGGAACCGGGCCGATAATCTTCAGCAGCGGGTTGATCCAATAATCGACCAACCGCACGCAACCGCAGGCAATGCCCGAGACGATGCCCATCGAGATACCGATGACAAGCCCGCTGAACAGCGTGGTCATCGACGACACGGCGTCCATCGCAATGGTATCCCAGTTGGCGATGAGCTCGTGTACGATTTTGTCGGGCGAGGGTATGAACGGCAACTTCAGCGTGCCCGTGCGCAACGTCAGGAAGTCCTGCAGCGTGAAGAAGCAGAAAAACGCGAAGATCAGCCACGAGAAATGGGCGACCTTCTGACGCAGCGGCCTTACGAAAAGCGAGAACACGTAGAAAAGCGCATATACCACCGCACATACGCCAAGCGTGGGCAGCCACGTCTCCGCATGGTACTGCACTGGCAGCGGATGCACCTGCGGAAGGCTGACGAACTCGATGGCCGAGATAGCCATGCCGGCAAAGGGGACGAGCATCTTAAGCGCGTCCCGCAAGCTGGCGCGCTCAATGATTGGCTCCTTCTCTTTGATGAAGAGCCGTTCCTCCTCTTTGTGGAGTTCCTCGCGTATGACGTCCTTGCTGCTCAAGCCCGCGCCTTCCTAGTCGAACTCGAGCATGTCCATGATCTGATGGCGCAGATCGATGAACTCGGGGGAGATGCGGTCGCGCGGGTGCGGCATGTCGATCTTCACCTCGCCGGCGTTTGTGCCGGGGCGCGGCGTCAGCACGATAACACGATCGGCCATGTACACGGCTTCTTCGATATCGTGCGTGACCATGAGGATGATCGGCTTGAAACGGTCGCGCATCTTCAGGATTTCGTCCTGGATGATGGCGCGCGTGAAGGCGTCGAGGGCCGAGAGCGGCTCGTCGAGCAGAATGATGCCCGGGTCTTGTACGAACGTCTGCGCGATGGCGACGCGCGCCGCCATGCCGCCCGAAATCTGATGCGGGTAAGATTTCTCGAATCCGGTCAAGCCCATGAGGTCGATCATCTGCTGCACGCGGTCTTTCTGCTGCTTGTACACGCCGCGTGCCTTAAGGCCAAACGCAATGTTTTTCTCTACCGTTAGCCACGGGTACAGGTTGGTCTCCTGGAACACGAACCCCCGGTCGTACGACGGGCCCTTGATCTCTTCGCCGCCGTAGGTGATGGTGCCGCCTTGCGCCTTGTCGAGCCCGGCGACCAGGCGCAGAAACGTCGACTTGCCACAACCCGAGGGGCCGATGAGGGCGACGATCTCGCCGTGCTCGGCCTCAAGGTCGAAATCGTGCAATGCCAGAAGCGCACCTTTTTCGGCGTCGTCGAAGACGCGTCGCACGCCCTTTGCCACGAGCTTTTTGTCCATGTCTACCATTGCACGACCTCCTTGGACCAGCTCATGGTATGGCGCTGGACGATGAACAGGATTGTGATCAGAATGAACGCCATGATGATGAAGCAGATGGCGATGGTGTAGATGATGTCGTAGGCCACATAGCTCTGAGCCCAGCTGATGCGCCAGCCCAAGCCGCCCTTCACGCCCATGAGCTCGGCGGTGACGAGCGAGGTCAGGCTAAAGCAGCACGCCATGAACAATCCGGTGAAGATGCTCGGCGCGGCGGCCGGGTACACGACGTGGCGGATGATGTACCAGTTGGACGCCCCAAGAGTCTGCGCCTTTTCGATCGAAGCGCGGCTGACCGAGCGTATACCGCCCGCAAGATTGACCGACAGCGGGAACCACGTGGTCGAGGCGATGATGATGAGAGCCGCGACGTGGTTCGACGGTGCCAACACGAGCGAAATCGTTACCCACGCCACGCCGGGCACCGGGCCGATGATCTTGATGATGGGGTTGAGCCAGTAGTTGGCGTGCTTGCTATAGCCCATGGCGCTTCCCCACAGAAAGCCCAGAATGCCGCCCATCGTTATGCCCTGCAAGTACAGCGAAACCGAATTCCACGCATCCCCGAGCGTACGGTCCCAATGCTGGAAAACGTAGGCGAGCATGCTCTCGAACGACGGGAAGTACGGAAGCTCGAACATGCCCGACTTCAGCGTACACAGGTTGTAGATGCTGAAGAACAGGTAGATGAAGGTCAACGTCCCCCACCATTTGACGAAATGGCGGCGGAAATACTCGAACCAGATCGAGATGACGACGCATACGAGGTAGATGACGATTGAGGCGCGGATGAAAATCGGGTAGTAAACGGTCGTCTCGCCTTCCGGGTACACGTCGGCCGCCGCACCGTTCACGACCATCATGACGATCATGGCCACGAGCGGCACTGCCATCTTGGCGATTTCCTTAGGCTTGGCAAGCGAGAACTTGCTGCAGAGCCACATTGTCCGATCGTTTAACGACATTTCCACCTGACACTATCTAGTATTGCATTATGCAAAGTATAGCAAGTGTATCGCTTTTATTGGTCTATGTCCAATAAAAGAGCAAAGCTATCCGAGTGGATGAGTCAGGCTACCTGGTAAGGTGACTCGTCCCTACGATGCGGAGACGAACGCCTTGTCCTTCATGACCATGAGCGTCTTGGCGCGGGCGGCAAGGGCGGCATCGTGCGTGGCGTAGAGCAACGCATGTCCTTGGGCGGCATAAGCGAACAATGCGTCGGCGACGGTGTTCGCAGATTCTTCATCGAGGTCGTTGGTAGGCTCATCAGCGATAACGATCTGAGGGTTTAGCAGTAGCGCCCGGGCTACTGCCACGCGGCGCTTCTGACCCACGCTCAGCTGGGCAGGGTAATGGTACAAACGCTCTTCCAACCCAAACTGCACGAGCAACTCCTTTGCGCGCTCGACTGGGTCGAAATCGAGTTTTCCCGCAAACCCGGCAGGTGCCGTGACGTTCTCGATTGCTCGAAGCGACCCTACGAGCTGGGTACTCTGGAACACGAACCCGAACAGGCGCTGCCGCAGACGCGAAAGCGCCTTGTCGTCAAGCGAGAGTGCGTCTACGCCGCCGTCAACCAGGATCTGGCCCGAATCGGGCGTCAGGAGCAGCCCCGCCATCGAGAGCAGAGTCGACTTGCCCGAGCCAGAAGGCGATGTGAAGGCGACGATATCGCCCGGCTCGACCGCAAACGACGTGGCGCGGATGATCTCGGCGCCGTCGAACGATTTCGCGATGCCTTTAACTTCCAGAAGGGCCATATTAATCGATATCTCCTTGCTGCATCGCCGTCGACGGGTCAAGGCGCCCGATTTGCCTGAGCGGCCAGATGATGGAAAGTGCACTGACCAGCACGAACACGATTACTACCGCCAATTCAAGAGCAAAGCTCTGTGCGGGGCCGAGCGCCACATACGGGAACGAGAGCCCATCGCGCAGCACGCCGAGCAGCGCCGTTTGGGCCACGAAACCCAAGATGATGCCCACGACGATGCCGCAGCCTACGAGCACGCCCATCTCGCCGGCGATCAGCTTGCGAAGGTCCGCTTTGCTAGCCCCTATGGCACGATACAGGGCAAGCTCGCTCTTGCGGTCCCATACGCTGCTGAAGAATCGCGCGAACAGCTGCAGGAGCGCTACCACGGCCATGAGGCACGCCGCCACCAGCAAAAGCAGGAACACCGATTTCAGCTGTGCTCGGGACTTGTCCACGATCTGCGAGCGCACGAGCGGCGACGCCACGCCCGAGAGGTTGATCTTTGCATTCGCCGAAGTCAGCGCCGCATCGAAGTTGTCATCGTCGAGGTCGAGCATCACGCAGCTCACAAGGCCGCTCGGGTCGCCGTGCTTTTCCCAGTAATGCTCGTAGCCTTCCATGTTGCGGCTAATCGAGCGCACGACGTCGATGTCTGCCACGATAGACGAGTCAAACTCGGTACCCGTCTCGGCCATCGTTCCCACGACCTGATACTCCTCGTTGTATATCTTGATCGTGTTGTTGAACACGCCGCCGACGGCGCTGCCCACGATGACGCCATGATCGCCGAGCGCGGCCACCTGGTCTGCACCCGCTAGCCCGCTCACGACGAAATCGGTTGTCGTGTCGATGCCGATAAGGCGGGTCTCGCCAGTCGTCGAACAGCACCCCGAGTTCAGGGTCTGGCCGAAGAACTGCGGCGATACGCGCACCACGCCTTCTGCGCCTCCAATTTTATCCACAACCTCGGCGGGCATGTACACGGCAGCCGGAGCGCCCGTGTATAAGAGCTCGGTATCGCCGATGTACTGCAGCGCATCTTTGGGAATGGCCATGACGTCGGCACCACCCTGCTCCTCGGATTTCTGCACGCCCTGCATGACACCGCCATACACCAGCCCGAACGTCACCAGTATCATGACCGACAGCGCAACCGACACGGCAATCGACGCCGACTGCACCTTGTGCATCTTCAGGCTGTGCATTATCAACTGCTTCACGAAGCATCCTCCTCAGTTTTAGTTGGGAAGCCGCAATCCTAGCAGCTCGCTTCGTTTTCCCATGTAAAACAGATGAGCGCCAAACGTTAAGCCGGCGCCCATGACTAGAACAAAACCTATACTACATCAGTTATTTGATTGTGTCCAATAACGCTTGTCAAGACCAGCTCATAAAGCAGGGCTGGCGTTACGGCTCACCGAACCGAGAGTTCGTCCATTTGCCTAAAAACCAGAACCTAACCGTAGCGCAATTCTTCAACTCAAGCCAAATAACCCTCCACCATCCCGTCCAACGGCGCGCGTCCTTGCGGGCGGGATTGGCGGTTGTCGAAGTTCCTGCGGACGGGATTGGCGTCGGAGTTCCTGCAGAGCGAATGGGCTAAACTCGAAGCTCTGGCAAGCCGAATCAACGGGCATTACCCCAGCCAGTAGCGGCGTACGGGTTGCCACACGCCGTCGACGTCGGCTTCGTAGCGCTCGAGCCGCAGATACGGAAGATGTTCGGCGAGCGCACATGATGCACGGTTCGATTCCTGCAGGGTTATGGCAATGGGCTCGACGCCGAGCAGCTTCGCCGCTTCGAGGCCCATGAGCGCGAGCGCCGTGCCATACCCTTTGCGCCGCTCGCTCGTGCGCACGAAATAACCGTACGTCCCGCCATAGGTCAGCAGGGCTTCGTCTTGGCTGGTGCGAATGTTAACGGCGCCCACGAAGCGGTCGCCCGCACACGCCCAGAGCATCACGCTCGGGTAATATCCGTCGGGTAAGTTGACCCCGCGCGCCCGGTCCTCGAACGTGCCGAATATCGTGTGCTTCCATTCGTCATAGCGGACCGGATCGTGCAAGATGTACCTGTTGTGAATGTTGTCCCAGGTCTCGGCGCAGGCTTCGCGATACGATTCGAGCAAGGCGGCGTTTGGCCTCACCAGCGCGAGCCCACTAGGTTCGTGTTTGATCTGGCCGTCTTCGAACGGGAGCAACATGCCTTTCCTCGCAATCGCCGGCCTATTGCCAGCCGGCGAGGTTCGACCAGTCGGCTCGGTCATGGGCTATGCGCCGCGCTTCTTTGCGTTGGCTCGCATCATGCGAATGAGGGGCAGACGATGCGTCAGAAGGACTGTCCGCTCGGCTCGCACCATCACCTACTGATGTGGCGACCATTCCATTCGCGAACTGGTGTGATTCCATCCCATCTGCCACGACCTGCGTACGTGCGGTTCCTGCTGGCTCAGCCCCGCGGCTGATCGTTCCCGCTCCCTCAAAGGCATCGCCAGCGATGACGCTTACCCCGGCGGGCACCGCCGGCTGGAACAAACGGCTGCAACCGGCGAAGGCCCGCGAACCGATTTCGCGCAGCGTCGAGGGCAACACGACGCCGAGCAGCGACGTGCATCCTTCGAACGCGCCTTCGGGAATGACCTCGAGCCCTTCGGGCAAAAAGACCTCAGCAAGCGACGCGCAGTCCTTGAACGAATACCTGCCAAGTTCGCGAAGCGACTCAGAAAACAGCACCTCTTGCAGTGCCGCGCAGTTGCTGAAGGCGCCGTCTTCGAGGTGCTTCAGCGAATCGGGCAAGACGACGCGCGCAAGCGAAGAGCAGCTGCGGAAAGCGTCAGCCCCAATCGAACTCACTTCACCTGGCAAAACAAGGGATTCGAGCGACGTGCACCCGCGAAACGCCCGTGCCCCGATATGCCAGAGCGTCCTCGGCAGGCGAACCGAGCGCAGGTGCGTGCATGAGTCGAAGCAGCCGGCCTCGATCGAGCGCACCCCTTCGGGTACGATCACCTCTTCGAGCGCAGTGTTGCCAGCAAATGCGCGCTCGCCGATCGTCGTTAAGCCATCGGGCACGGCCACCGCGGTGTCGTTTCCCGTGTAGCGGCCCAGAATTGTGAGGAAATCGCCAGCCACCTGCGCCTACCGTTTCGTTCCGCTGATGAACGCGCCGCCGAAGGCCTTATCGAGCTGCTCGTCGGCGTAGCGTTCCATCGCATGCGAGAGCCCCTTCTGACGGGCTTTCTCGCGCATGCGCTCGAGGCTGTACTTCTTGAACACGCGAATCTGCACGTCAGCAAAGCCCGCCTGCTCCATCATGGCGGCATAGGCCTGTTGCGTGATGACGCCGCTGCGGCAGCCGAAGATGCGGGCGGCCTCGAGTCCCGCCTCCTCGTCGAAACCGTCTTTGAGCGCGATGATGTCGGCGACCATGAACGTACCGCCTGGCTTGAGCACGCGGAAAGCTTCACGCAGAACCTGCGGTTTGTCGGTGCTGAGGTTAATGACGCAATTGGAGGTGACGATGTCGGCAAGGTCGTCGGGCAGAGGGATGTCCTCGATGAACCCTTTGACGAACTCGACGTTCTCGGCGCCGGCGACAGCTGCGTTGTGTTTGGCCAGCTCGAGCATTTCGTCGGTCATGTCGAGGCCGTACACCTTTCCTGCCGCACCTACCTCCTGAGCTGCGATGAGGCAATCGATGCCGCCGCCCGACCCCAGGTCGAGCACCGTCATGCCTTCGCGCAGCTGCACCTCGCCAAGCGGATTGCCGCACCCGCGCGATACCTTGAGAGCCTCGACCGGCAGGCCGTCCTTCATGTCCTCGGGGTAGAGGTAGTCGTTCCCGCCGCAGCACGAGCTTTCACAGGCGCCCTCAGTCGGAGCCGCCGCGCCCGCGCCGACGGCCGATGCCACTTGCGCGTAATGGTCGCGCACCTCTTCGCGTTTTCCCTCGTTTGTTGCCATGGAGCCTCCTTGCAGCTCGCGCCTCGTTCTGCATATGACGCGAACGTACGCGAGTAGTCGTTATAGTCAATTATGTGATTATACCCATTATCATGCAGGGCAGGACGGAATCAAGCGTTCCGTTGAACAACGTCGACACCCGTCGAGTCGACCTGCAAGAGCTTCGACAACCGCCGATATTGGCCATCGGCTTTGTCCGCCAACTCTTCGACACCCGTCAATCCGTTCCGCAGGAACTTCGACAACCGTCAGCCCCGTCCGCAGAAACTTCGACAACCGTCAGCCCCGTCCGCAAAAATGCCCTCCGATGGACAGGATTCGCAGTTGTCGAAGTTTTGGGAGCGTCCGGGGCGCTCATCGCACTGGGGTGTCGGGTGGCATTTTTTTCGAATTTTCGACGATTTTGATGATTTTGGAGATTTGGCTGACACTTTTTTCGAATTGCCGACGATTTTCTGCTTGGGGCTCTTGCGGGCGGGAACCGAACGCTGTAATACACCTGGTCATTGCGTTGTGGTTTATGATCATGTTTAAAGCGGGATCAGACAATTGTCGGCAATTCGATTTTTTTGCCAGAAGAGGGCCTAAAAAATCTAAAATCGTCGGATTTTCGAAAAAAGTGATAACGATTCGGACGGGTTGAAGCCCGCGCCTCGCAAGCGCAATCGTGACACCAACAACCGGCACACTACTCTCATCGCAGGTGAGGACCTGGTGAAACGCGTTCATGCAGCATGTTTCCAGTCCCGAATACTTCGACAAGCGTTAATCCGATCCGCAGGAGCTTCGACAACCGCCAATCCGGTCCGCAAGGGCGCCCACCGCCGGATGGGATTTGCGGTTGTCGGAGTTTCGGAGGGTCCAGGGGCGATGACGGCGGTTGCCGAGCTGGAGAACGCGGCCGCACAGGCCGATACCAGCGCCAAAAACTTCGACAACCGCCAATCCCGTCCACCATTCTTCACAACTGGGGACGAAATTGACGGTTGTCGAGCATTCAGCTCAGGCTCGAGCGCCCTCCGCGCCTGCGACGCCTGCGCTTACGCGAAAGCACTCGCACGGTTTAGGTAAGCGAACTCCGGGCAGCCAGCAGCCGCCTACCCCTCGGCGATCTTCTGGGCCATGTACTCGGGCGTCAGCTCGACCGTCGAGCCATCGCCGAGCACGAGCTTGCGGAAACCTGCCTGATAGAACATCTCGCGCACGGCCGGCACATCGAGCCCGCGGCCGGCGGAGGTGTCCTCGGACGTATCGCGCGGGTTGAAACCGGTTTCGGCCCAGATGGCATTCGCACCGCTCATGAGGCTGACCACGTTGGGCTCGTGCACGGCCATCCAGGGGAAATCCTCCTGGTCGACCATCACGAAGCACTCGATGGCGCCGATGAGACCCAGGCGCATGTTCGTGATCTCGTTCTGCAGGCCCTCGAAAGGCGTGCCGGGAACGCCGTTGCGCTTCATGACGCCCGCGCAATCGTGCAGGCCGTATTCGCGCCCGTGCGCCTGAATCTCGAACAGGCGCGTCGCAATATCCTCGTTGGACGTCTCGGCCCCGATAGGCTCGCAGCAATCCTGCACCGACAGCCCCGATTCCCATGCGGCGCGGATGGTCGCCTCGCGGCGCTCGGGCGGAATCTCGGTCAGCGTGCCCTCGCCCAGGCGCTTCACATGATAGATGCCATCGAGGCCCGCCTCCTTGGCTTTCTTCCAAAACGACGCATCGGAATCGCCGAAGTTGCCGATGAGCTTGGTCGTAGCCGGCAGCGCCGCGCGGACGGCGCGGATGCATTCCAGCACGTAGTCTTCCTTGAAGCTGTTCATGGTCATCAGGTAGAACGCGTACAGGTCGCCGCCCCTGGCGAACTCCTTCGCGCGCTCGACCACTTCGTCGACAGGCATGGTCGTGTGCCCAGTAAAGCACGTCGTTGACTTTGCGAAACTGCAGAACTGGCAATCGGCTTCGCACGGGTACACGTCGATGCCCACCTGCCCGAGCAGGATGCCAGCATTGCCCGTGCGCTCGCGCACCAGGTCGTTCGCCGCGCCGCGCACAGCAGTCGCTTCGGGGGACGCCTCGTCAAGTTCGAGCAGCATCAGCACTTCGTCGTACGTCGGCGGCACGCCTTCGCGCGCCTTGTTGATGACGTCGGTTACTCGCTGGTCCATAAGGCCCCTCTTCCCTCTCGATTTGCTAACGATACTAGATTATAGCTAATATTGAACATAATCGATTGAACGATACAAACTAAACCAAGAGGGAGCACAACGGCCGACACCGGTTTGCTCCATTCTCACCCCGACCAGGGCCCTCGCGAAAGTTAGAGCCCCAAACGATCGAGGCCACGATGCCAGGCGGCGAAGATTTCGCCCATGAACTGGTCGTGGTCGGCTATCGTCGGCACGTTGACCGTCGCGAAAGGCGCGCCTTCGACTGCGCGTTCGAAGTACCCTACGCTGAAGTAGCGACGGTATAGCGTAACGTCGAGAGTACCTGCATTGAACAGCCCCGGCTGCATGAGCATAGCTGCCGCGACCACATCCCAACAAACTGCGTGAGGCCAGTTGAAATGCTCCTCGATATTGGTGAACCAATGGCTGCACGCGCGTGTAATCCACGACGTCGTGCCGAACTCGGCATCGAAGCTCGCGCGCGAGAACGTAGCCGGCATACACGCCTGGGCCGTCGCCACCGTCACCGGGCACCCCGGCGCATCGTAAGGCTGGCCCACATTCGATGCGCTTATGAGGTCATACGTTGCATCGGGATCACATGACGTATTGAGCTCGTCGATAAACGAGCCATGGAACGGCAAGCTCTGGGTATACCCTCCCATAATGTAGGCGCCCGCAAGATTACTGAAGAAAATCGGATCCGCCTGCAGCGCGCCGCGCAAATTCGTGAGCGATCCCGTGGCGAGCACGAAAAGCTCGCCAGGAGCCTCCGCTGCCGCGTGTGCAAGATAGTACGCCGCTTCGCTCGTCGGGTCATCAGCGGTGGCCGCACCCTTGTACAACGGCACATCAAGTCCCATTTCCGCCAGCATGGCACTGGTGTTTGTGTGAACGACGTCGATGGTGGAATTGCCGTACGTCGTGCAGATCGCCTCGATTTTCGCATCAGGGCATCCGAGCAGGTACAGCAACGCCAACCCGTCGTCGACGTCCTTCCCCTCCACGCCCATCGTGTTGTCGAAATCGATGATGATCCTTTTCTGCGACATGGTCGCTCCTCTAGTTCGGATTTTAGTGAAATACGATACGGGTCAAAGCCCTCGTTATATGTGCGTGCATAGCGAACGAATGCGCTCGATGCGCGCGTCGTCGAAACCCAACTGCTTGCGCACGAAAGAGCCCATTCCTCCATATTCCTGTTGAATGGCCTGATAAAAAGCTTCGAGATTCTGCGGTCGAGCCCGATGCGATTCGACGAGTTCGCGTGCGCGCGTCTCGTCGCCATCAGCCAAGCGAAGGAAGCGCCTAAAGGTTACGTCGTAGTTCTTGTCGCGGGAAACGTTGGTGAGCAGATAATCTTCGAGGATGATCTGCCGATCTGCGCCCAAAACGGTCAAAATGAGCAGCGCCAGGATCCCCGCCCGATCCTTCCCGCCACTGCAGTGCACATACACTGACTCGCCGCGCCCTACATGGGCGAACACCGCATCAAGCGCCTGGGCCATTTGCCCCACGGTCAGCGGGTTCGAAAGCGAGCGATAGAAATGAATGGGATCGCAGGCGACGTCGCGCCCGATCACCTTAGTCCCAGCAGAGGGCTCCGTGTACTCTACGCCCACGATGTCGGCATCGTAGAACGGGATGTGCAGGTTCTTCACACCGGGCATCTGCGCATCGGGCTTGGCATCGCGTTCCCATCCGCAACGCAGGTCGACGACGAGCCTTATTCCCAAATCTCCGAACAGAAAGGCTAGGTCTTCAGGGGTGGCTTCGGATAGTGCGGCCCCGCGGTAAATCAGCCCCGACGAGACTATGCGGCCGCCCGCAACCGAGATGCCGCCTAAATCTCGCACGTTCGTCACGCCTTGTAGTTCTATTGCTCTCAAACGCCTACCATCCAAACTTGCCCATGCCCTTATTACGCAGGCTTCTCAGTATACTCGAGCGATGAGTCAGGCTACCTGGTAAGGTGACTCATCGGCTTACAGCGCCGCCATGTGCTCGCCGAGCTGGTCGAGACGCGCAGACAGCTCGTTTTCGCGTTGCTCGAGCTGAAGCGCCCTGCTGCACTCGAAAAAGCTCTTGCAGCCATACAAGCCAACGAGTTTGGAAATCGACCCGTTAAGCGTGAGCTCGCTCATCAGGGCGATGAGCTCGTTACCTTGGCCATACGCCTCGGCCACAAAATCGAGTGCGTTTCCAACCTGAGCCGACGCTTGCTCGCCACGCTCTTTCTGTCTCACGAGCTCGGAATTGAACGATTCTGCGAGCATCTTGTACGGATCTTGCGCACCCGCCCCCGAGCAACGTGATGCCAACGTGCGCAAGCGCGCAATGGCGCCATGCTGGGCGCGACGGGCAGCCGGGTTGTTCCGAAAATGAAGGGCGTCCGCCTGCAGCTGCTCTTGAAGCGCATCGGCTTGCGCACCTAAACCTTCCGCCACGTGCACCGCATCTGCCGCATTAGATTCCCGCACTGCCACGATCGCCCCGCGCACGCGCGACAGCTCCGCCTCGCGGCACGTCGCCTCGGCCGCGCGCGCCACGCACGCATCGGCCAGAAGCCCGCACAGCGCCATGCGCTCGTCGAAGCCGGCCCGTTTCGCCCGGTCGCGAACATCGTCGGGCGCCTCGCCATCCAAGATGTCGGCGATGCGGTAGTCGCGCGAATAGGCCGCGAACAGCTCCAGATACGTCACGAAATCGGCCGCTATGCTGGGCACTTGCACGTACTGCCCCACCAAGTCGGCATCGATCTCGAGCCCGCGCAGCTCGTAGAGCCTGCAAATGTTTGAAAGGTCCATCCACGCGCGCGCCGTCACGAAATGCCGCACGCGCCCCTTCGTCTCGACGCGGTAGAAGTCGTCGGGCTTCAGGTCCAGGTACCCGAGCACCGCCGGATGCACGCCCGCATCCACGGCGTACGCGCGCCAGGCTTTGTAGTCGGGCTCGACGTCGATGCGCTTCACGCGGTCGAGCGTCGCTATGTCGAAGGCCCGCGCGCTCTTGTTGTACTCGCCGGGGTTGCCGGCGCTGACCACGACCCAGCCTTGCGGCACGCTATGGTTGCCGAACGTCTTGGACTGCAGGAACCGCAACATGGCGGGCGCAAGCGTCTCGCTTACGCAGTTGACCTCGTCAAGGAACAGGATGCCCTCGGTGCGCCCCGTGCGCTCGATGGTCTCGTAGACGCTCGCAATGATTTCGCTCATCGTGTATTCCGAAATCGGATACGACACGCCACCGTACTCGCGCCGCTCGATAAACGGCAGGCCGATGGCCGATTGCCGGGTATGATGGGTCATCGAATAATCGACGAGCCCCAAGCCGAGCTCGTCGGCCACCTGCGCCATGATGGCAGTCTTGCCGATGCCGGGTGCCCCCACCAGAAAGATCGGCCTCTGCGTTTCGACGGGCACGAGGTAATCGCCGAACTCGTCTTTGGTCAGATACGCCAAGCAGGTCTTGCGTACTTGCTCTTTTGCCTGCTGAATATCCATGTGCCGAATCCTTTCATCTTGCTTTCAGATCGTCGGAATAGGTAAGAACCGCCGTCGCCCAAGGCGGCACGGGCGCGAGCTTGTCCACGAACACGAACGCCACATCGTAGGTCGGCGCTTCGCTCGGAAACTCGCCCTGCCCGTCGGTAAAGTACACGAGTCCTGCCATGTCACCGATGTCTCCCGATTCGACCAGATTGCAAACATGGTCGAACGCTGGCCTGAAATCGGTGCCCCCGCGTCCCTTGATCTCGAAATCGTCGAGGTAGGCACGCACGTCATCGGGTTCGCGCAACACTCGTTCATCCTGCACGCGATTGTCGCATTGGATGACCCGCACGCGGCTCGTCGGCCCAAACGCAGCGGCGCTCAGCAGCATGCCGCACGCGCGCTCGACGAACGCCGCCGCAAGCTCGCGATCGACCGAGCCGCTCGTGTCGATGACCACGGCGAAGTCGCGCAGATGGGGCGAATCGCAATACTCCAGAGGCTCTACGAGCGGCATGTTTCCGTACGTCGAAAGCCCATACGTATAGTAGATATAATCGAACTCGTCGGGGTTTACCTGAATGGCCTCGCTCGGAGCGGCGAACTGCCGCAAGAGCTCTTCGAGCCCCATGGCATCCGCCTCCCCGGCCACAAGGGCTTCGACGAGCGACGCCGCTTCATCGCCGGCGTCGCTGCGCTCGATGTCCATCTGGGTCTGGCGGGCGACTTTCTCCCACTGCTCCTGCAGTTTGACGATGGAAGCCTCATCGGGAGCGCTACCTTGCCGCTGTATCTCTTCGTCCGCCGCCCAACGGTCGTGCATATCGGCACCGAATAGCAGCTCAAGGCGTGCGAGCTCGGCCTCGTCAAGCTCCAAGCGCGCAAGCAGATCGTAGATGGCTGAAGCCGTCGGCTGCGATACGGCATCCACCAGACGCGCAAGATCGCGGTCGCGCGACGGGTCGTCGTCGAGCTGCGCGGGGCCGCCGAGCTTGCCCATGAGGGCGCACACGCACGCATCGCACGCGCAGCTCCACCGAAGCATGTCGGCCCCTTTGGGGACGAACGGATGCCGCAGCAGGCAATGAAGGGTCATGTGGAGGTATGCCCTCGTCAAAACGTGCGGAGCGTTACGGAAAGAGTCCAACACGAACCCAGGCGAGAAGAGGAGCTCGCGCGCATCGGTTGCGCAAGTGCGTATGTCCATGCGCACGCGCACCGGAAGTTGTGCGAACGGGCGATTCAAAAAACGGTAGCCGACCAGTAGCGAATCGCGAACGAGCACGAGCACGTCCTCAGCCAGCCGACACGCCTCGTCGAGCACTTCGAAATCGGGGTTGTCAGTCTGCCTGGACACGTCGAGCTTTCTCATCCGCCATACTAGAACGCAAGGAAATCAAGGGTCGCCGAGCGGGCCTGGCGCTCGCGCAGCAGCTCAGCCGCCACTTCCACATGACCTGCCTCCTGGGCAGCCGAAAGCGCCTCGTCGAGTTCATCTGCACTAAAGCTTGCCCAGTGAAGAATCGAGCGCACGGCTTTGGAATGGCCTCCCCCGGAAAGCTCAACCAGCAAAGCGCGCCCGTCCTCGCAAAGCCCCTCATCTGCATGGGGCGCGATGAGAGCGAGCTTGGCGCCAAATTGCGGGTCGCGGAAATACAACTTGAACCAATCGGCTTTAACGGGGCAGGGGCCATCCCCCATCTGGTCCAGCACGAAATCGATCATGGGCAAGCTGCTGCGGGGCGAGAGCTGCACCGCCCATGGGTCAGCAGCGTTTCCTACCGCCATATTGGCCTGTAAATCGTCAGGTGCGGCCAGGCGAATGTCGTCGTAGAGCTGCGCTCCTCCTTCGACCAATACGCGCGCCAGGCCCACGTTGTCCTGACGCACCGAAAGCGAGAGCAGCTCGGTCTTGTCGCGCTCGGTCAGGCCCGAGCCTTCGGCCAGCAGAGCGCGAATGGGCTCGGTCGAAAGCGACTGCTGCACAATGGGAAGGTAATACGTGCGCTGGGCGCGGCAGTACCGGTAGCGTTGCATGAACCCCACGAGGCCGCGCGTGCCCGCCGTGCCCGACTCGACGATTTGACGGACGGCTGGTTCATCCATTACGTTCAGGCAAAACCCGTTCCTGCCGAATAGCACGGCCGTGCTTTCGAGCCCCGCCGTGATTGCAGCGGCATAGCAGCGCCCCGTAAAGTCCAGCGATTCGCGCCCGATGGCGGCTAGCTCCGCCGCTATGAAGCTTTCGTCGGCCGTCGACACAGCCTGGGCCAATCGCTTTTCTGCCTCTATCGGATCGAGTCGCACGTTACCAATCTCCAAGCAATAGCTTGCCATAATCTAATAAATGATTATATCTATGATACCCGATGAACAACGGGCACAGCGACATCGCCGACCAAACTGTAACCCTGAGTCTTCGGCGACCTTTCGCCCGCTCCTGCTGAACGCTCTGCCCC
>DFIX01000005.1:23071-47480 GCA_002371495.1 Eggerthellaceae bacterium UBA3686 | reverse complement strand
GCCCCAGGGGCGAAGTGTTCGCGCGAACACTTCGCCCCTGGGGCAGAGCGTTCAGCAGGAGCGGCCGTCGCGATATCGGGCCACTTCGGCAGCTGCTTCGGCGCCGACGAGGCGCTCGAGGAGCAGGCACATGACCTGCTCACTGTGGGCCGGGCCCGAACACGAGATGATGCCGTGCCATTCCACGACCGCCTCATCGGCAAAATCGCAACCGAATTCGTGCAGGCGGCCAGGATTATCATGGCGGCTGCTGAGCGCATACGTTGCCGCACGTCCGCCGTCGAGCACACCCGCCTCGGCAACGGGCACCACGCCCACGCACATGGTCGCAACGGACTTGCCAGCATGCGCGAATGCGCGCACAAGGTCGTGGACTTCGTCGCAATATGCCTCGTCGAAGCCCAAGTTGTGGAAACCCCCGGGGATCACGAGCGCATCGTAGCGAGCCGGCTCGACCTCGCCCACGAGCACATCGGCGAGCATGCGGGTACCGAACGCCCCGCGCACCTCTTGGCCAAAGGCCGCCACATCGACGTCCACCGTCGCGCAGGTGGGCCGGTAGCGCGTCCAACCCAGCACGTCGAGCGCGCAGGCAGCCTCGGCATCCTCGAAACCTTGAGCCAAAAGCAGAAGCGCCCGCTTATGTTCGAGCTGAGCTTCCGCAACAGGTTGGTCTTGCGCTTCCCCGCTTAGAAATCGCGCAGCATCTTCGCTCATCGATTGTCCTCTCACCCGCTCTGCCAGTTTAAAGCGTACATGATGATTGCCTCATCGGCAAAACAAGCGGACCGATCGCCCTTGAAACAACCGGCCCGCCTTTCCAACCGCATTCAGTTGCGCCCATGACCTAGACCTAGGCCGTCTCGCCGCCTCAAGAGCTGCCCGCACCGGCGGTGCAGGCATAACAATGGTTGGCGAACACGATGGAGCGCACGGGCTGCTTTTCGCGCGCGAAGTCGAAGATGGTCTTGGCGCCTTTAATCTTAAGGCCTATGGCCTGGTTGAAGTCGCAATCGTAGACTTCACCTGCATAGTCGACGCTGATCTGGTCGCGACACATCATGCCCTCGGTCGTGGCCGGATTGAACGCGTCGAACAGGCGCTTCAGGTACGACCCGAGCTTGTCCTTGCGATTGAGCGCTTCGGCGAAGCGGCCGATCGGGTTGTTGGTGATGGCCACGAGGTTGCTGAAATGCACGTCGAAGTCGCGCGTCAGGCTACGGTGAAACTGCGCTTCCATCGAAGCCTGGGGAGGCGGCATCGTGGCGCCAGCCGGGTTGAACACGAGCGTGATCGTATGGGTGTCGCCGTTACCGTCATGGTCGCCGTATCCCACCTCGTTGAGCATGTGCAGCGCCTCGATCGAGGCCATGAACGTACCGTCACCGCGGATCTTGTCGACGTTGCGCGCGCTGTAAAACGGCAGCGACGCGAACAGCGTGGCGTCGACGTCAGCGTAAAGCTGCACGAAATGCGAATACTCGGGCTGCGTGAGGATGCACAAATTGGTGCGCACGATGGGTTTGATGCCGCGTTTCTTCCACTCGAGTAGAAACCACTCCAAATCGGGATGCATCTCGGGAGCGCCGCCGGTAATGTCGACCGACTTGAAACCGCCGACTTCGAACGCGTCGATGCAGGCCTGCATGGTCTCGCGGCTCATGGCCTCGGTGCGGGCCGGGCTGCACTCCAGGTGACAGTGGCGGCAGGCGAGATTGCATTTGTAGCCGACGTTGACCTGAAGCGTCGTCAACGTTTCGTTGGTAAGGCGGTGCTCCTCGGGCACCATCCCGATGAAGGGCGGCACTTCCGCCATCGCCTCGCGTATGGTCTTTTCAGCCATGGACTTTCTCCTCGTGGAAAAGCAAAACGGATGAGTCACCTACCTGGTAGGTGACTCATCCAGCTCGTCGACCCTCTGTGGCTACAGCTCCTGGTCGCGAATGATCTTCAGGGCCTGAACACCATGGGCCAGCGCAGCGCCGCCGCGAATGGCGTTGGTCACGTGGAACGCCTCGCCGATCTCCTCTTCGCTGCAACCCATCTGCAGGCAGGAGTTAGTGTAGGCGTCGATGCAGTACGGGCACTGAACGGCAGCGGCAACGGCAAGCGCGATGAGCGCCTTCTCGCGAGCGGTCAGGGCTCCGTCTTCGAACACGGAGCCGTAATAGGCCATGAACTTGTCCCAAAGCTCAGGCGAAAGCGAACCGACGCCATCACCAGAGAAATCTGCCAAACCAGCGGGATTGTAATAGGTTTCCATCTGAAAATCCTTTCTTTTATTGCCTTGACGCTAACGATTATAGGATAATGTCTAATGCGTTATCAATACATTAGGTTTCAGGATAACTGCAGAAGAGAGAGGAACGCCATGGATGCACGAGTAAGCGATATTATTTCAAAAGTCCAGGAAGGCGGAGCTATCGACTACGACGAGACGCTGTACTTGTTGGCGCTCGACGAGGCATCGCCCGAGGCTACCGCCGTGCGCGGTACTGCCAACGACCTCGTGCGCGCCAAGACCGGCAACGCCTGTGCCATGTGGGGCCAAATCGGCATCGACGTGTACCCGTGCGAGGCCGACTGCCAGTTCTGCTCGTTTGCCAAATCCACCACATGCTTCACCGAACATGTGACCATGCCCATCGAAGACGTCGTGGCGCGCGCTAAGGAGTTTACCAAGGGCGGCGACTTGTACGGGCTGTGGCTCATGACCATGAACACTTACGACGAGGACCATTACCTCGAATGCGTCAAGGCCGTGCGCGAGGCAATTCCCAAGAGCACGCTTCTGTTCAGCAACATCGGCGACACCGACAAAGAGTACTTCGAAAAACTCAAGGCCGCAGGCCTCGATGGCGCCTACCACGTTAAACGCATTGGCGAAGGCGAGCTGACCGAGATTCCGCCCGAGCGGCGCGAAGCAACCATCCGCGCCGCCCATGAGGCGGGCCTGCGCATCCAGGACTGCTGCGAACCCATCGGCGCAGATACATCGAACGAGGCCATCGCAACGCGCCTGTTCGAAATCAAGGCACGCAACGAGGAATACGGAATCCATGATGGTTCGGGCGTCATGAAGCGCAACAGCGTTCCCGGCACGCGCTTCGAAGGCATGGAAAACGAGATCACCGATATGCGTCTAGCGCTCATCGGGGCTATCCAGGTGTTCATCATGAATGACCAGACGGATATTCCGTGGTTCGCGATCCACGAACCCAACACGGTGAGCCTGCTCTCGGGCGGCAACAACATCTGTGCCGAAACGGGCTTCAATCCGCGCGACACGGCCGAGGACACCGCGGGCCATCACGGCCTTGACGTGCCCGCAGTGCGCAGCATGTTCTACCAGGCGGGTTTCAAGAAAATCGTTCGAGGCGACGGAACCGAAGTCGAACTGACTCCCGAATACATGGAGGCCAAGCTCGCCGAGTAACCGCACGAAGACATCCACGCCGCACCGTCCGGCGAAACGCAGCAGGGCCCCGAGCTATCGGGGCCCTTTTCTTCGACTGCGCCAAGGGGACGTTTCACTTGACACAAGCTCCTAAGGCATGCCCCAAATACTTGCATACATGCCATATCGGAGAACAGCGGCATCCGTTGTACCAAGAGAAACGTCCCCTTGGCACCTTTACGCTTTCGAGAATGCGGTGACGCAGGCGCGCAGGGCAACGAGCAAGGCGTCGATGTCACTGCGGGTCGTGTACACACCGATGCTTGCGCGGGCTGACCCGATCAATCCCAACGATGCATGCAACGGCAACGCACAATGGCCGCCTGCGCGAATGGCCACACCGAGCTTGCCGAGGAAACCCGCGACCTGCGCAGGCGCAACGCCGCTCACCGCAAACGACACGAGACCGTTCTGCCCGTCGGCGGCCAAATGATCCCCAAGCACGGACACGCCCTCGATGCGCGAAAGGCCGCGAACCAGATAGCGAGTAAGCGCCGCATCGTGGCGCGCGATGTTTTCCATACCCAGGGCGTCAAGGTAGTCAATCGCAGCCGCGAAGCCCACCGCCTGCGAAACGGCCGGCGTGCCGCCTTCATACTGCAGCACCTTCGTGCGCAGGTAGTACGAGTCGATTCCCACATGCGAAATCGTCCCGCCACCGCCTGCAATGGGCTCCATCTCGGCAAATGCTTCATCCGAGATCCACAAGCCCCCCAGGCCCATGGGGCCGTATGCCTTGTGAGCCGAAAAAGCCACCCAATCGGCCCCCAGTTCGGCTACGTCGATTTTCTTGTGCGCGAACGATTGCGCCGCATCCACGAGCAGGCGGGCGCCGACGGCATGTGCCTGCTCGGCCATCTGCTTTATCGGCGCCTCGATGCCCAGTACGTTTCCGATTTGCGCAAGGGCTACGAGCTTAGGGCGTTTTTCGAGTGCCGCTTCGTATGCCACCTGGTCAATGCGTCCTCGCTCGTCGTAAGGCAAGTACTCAACGCGGGCGCCCTTGCGCTCGGCGAGCATGATGAGCGGAAGCATGCAGGAATGATGCTCGGCCACGGTCGTCACAAGCAGGTCGCCTTCGCCCACGTTGACCTCACCCCAGGCCTGCGCCACCAGGTTCATCGACGCAGTGGCGTTTGCTGTATAAACCGTCGTGCGTCGCTTCGCCCCGATGAAGTCTTCGAGGCGCTTTCGGGCGGTATTGAGCGTGAAGGTGGCTTGCGCCGACAAATCATATGCGCCACGGTACACATTGGCGTTCTCGTGCTCGTCGAAATCGCGCTGGGCTTGCAAAGCAGCCCCGAGGCGTTGCGACGTTGCCGCGGAATCAAGATAGGCCAACTTGCCGGCATGCGCCCGATCGTTCAGCAAGGGGAAATCGCGCCGGTTGCGACAGCCGAACCCATCGGCCCAGTCAAGCTCGCCGCTTTCTGCCACATCGAGCCCATCAGCATGCTCCAACACTTCTGTCGCGTACCTGACAAGTGCCTTATCTGCGCCTTCAAGCGGTTTCGGCTTAACCGAACCGGTCAATGAAAGCGGCTGGTTGGGTGAATGCAGTTCTTCGCTCGGATGTTCGCGCGCATACCGGGCAAGCGTCACGGCCTGCAAAGCCGACATCGTCGCGCCCGAAAGGAACGCTTCTGCCGCCTCGCAGGGAACGGCGTTCGCAGCCAGCTGCTCTTCGCCGAAGACATGATCGCGCACCGCATACCGCGCAAGGGGCGCCCTAGCGGCGGCACTGGCCGACGTGCCCTGCAGTCGTGATTCGGTTTCTTCGATGTAGCGATCGAGGAAGTCTGCCGAGAACAGGAACGGGGGCCTGCGAAGCCACTGCACCCAAGAGGCGACGATATCGGTTCCCGGATGCGCATGATAATCCGCAACGAGTTCGAACAGGTGGTCTTCGGTAACGCGCGCCAGATCGCAGGGCACGATAATCGCTGCTTCGTTGCGCGCAAGCCCCGATCCGACGAACGCACGTGCGATCTCGAGCAGGGCAAACGGAATGCCGAACACTTCGGCACCCTTCACTTGCCTTTGCCGCTCGCGCATAGCCTGCGGCTCACATTCGACTACCTGCACGAACGGGTCGGATTTATGCTTCTTAACCGACATCAGCGCGTGGTTGACCCTCTGTGAAATTGTAGGATCGGTCAGAACGTAAACCACCGACACCTGAGACCTAAGCGCCATGCTCACCGCACGCACGACAAGCGGTTCTCCTTCAAAGAGCTGCAGTGGTCGCGGAGCAGGCACGCCAGGTTCTGGCGTAGTGCATGTAATGGGCTCTTCGCCCGGGTGCTCGGCAGCTACGATAAGCGGCTCGGTTCCCAACTCGGTAGCCAGAATCAGCGCAACGGCGTCTCCACATTGCGATCGCGTTTCCTCTCGGCTCCTACCACGCCCTTTCGGCGGCTCCATATTCGGTTGATGCGTGACCTGCAATGTAAACCCCTTTGCCCGCTAGTCCATTGCCACTGTAAACGATCCTTGCAATATGTCTTTCAGCCTAGTGCTATTAGCACTTATCGAATATCTGCTCGTGTCCCTATTTTGCGCTCTGCAATAGCTGATAGTATGATACCAATGCTTTTGCCGTTTTGGATGAGTCAGTCTGCCAGGTAAGGTGACTCATTGTGCACAATGAGTCACCTTACCTGGCAGACTGACTCATCCGCATGATAACGGAAAGGAAGACCATGGTAGACGACCTGATAATGCATATCGCCGACGAAGCGCTGGCAGGGCGGGCGCCCGAGCGCGCCGACGTGGTGCGCCTGCTGCAGCTCGATCCGTATTCGGTCGAATCGGCCTATATCTGCGCCCGCGCCCGCGAATTGGGCATGCGTGCCTGCGCGGGGCGCGGCTACGTGTACGCGCAAATCGGCGTCGACAGCAATCCTTGCCCCGAAAACTGCCGGTTCTGCTCGTTTGCGGCCGTCAACTGCTCCAAACGGACAAGCGAAGCGGGGCCTTCCGAAGTGCCTATCGGGCGCATCGTTCACTATGCCAAACTGTTCGCCGATGAAGGCGTGGGCTTGGTTTCGCTTATGGCCACGGTAGGACTCGATTTCGAGCGCTACCTCAACATGGTTCGCGCAGTGCGCGCGAGCGTCCCCGACAGCTTGACTATCATGGCCAATTGCGGCGACCTATCGGCCGAGCAAGCCCGCGCGCTTAAATCCGCCGGCGCAAATGCGGCTTATCACGCCTTGCGCCTCGGCGAAGGCACGATTACCGACATCGATCCCGTACAACGAAAGCTCACCTTCCGCCACTTGCGTCTGGCGGGGATTCCCCTGATGACAGGCGTCGAACCAGTATGGCGCGATGCAGACGTCGACGAACTTGCCGATCGCATCTGCGAGATCGCCGAACTCGAACCTTTCGCCATGGGCGCCTGCAACCTGACCCCGGTCAGCGACGCCGATGTGGGCGGCAGACAGCCCGCGCTGAACGGCTTCGTGCGACTCGTCGCCGCCATTGCGCGCTTAACATGTGGCGAAGCTGCGCCCATAGGCGGTATTGGGGGCGTGGCCTGGGTAGATGCCGGTTGCGACCCTCGCGAGCGAGGCTACGGCGCCGACGATGCGACCCTGCGCAACAAGATCGCCGCCGCCAAACGCCGCCTTGCCCTCGACGGTTTCTCGGTGTGACCAAAAGGGGCAGCCTCTAACTACTGATGACGTAGCGAAAGGCTTCCCCATCGCCCCACATGAAAGGGGCCCCGCATAGCGGGGCCCCATACGAGTAGCAAGAACCAGTCAATCGAATCTGCTTACTTGGCCTCGTCATCTTTGGGGACTTCAGCCTCGGCCTCGACCTTGGCGTCCTTGTCGCCCGCCCACTCGGCGAAGCCGCAAGTGTAAACCTTGACGTTGGTGAATCCGCGATCGGCCAACAGCTCTGCCACATTAGCGCCACGCACGCCACCCGTGCAGTAGGTAATGATGAGAGCGTCTTTGTCGGTCAGGCCGGCATCGGTAAAAATCTTGTCGATTTCGTCATCGGACTTCAGCGTGCTATCGGTGTTGAACAGACTCACGTTAGGAACGCTCACAGCACCGGGAATGCGGCCCATGCGGGGCTCCATCATGACCATCTGGCCTTCGTATTCGGCCTCCATACGCGTGTCGACGATGGTGGCATCCTCCAGATGCTCCTTGACGAAAGCCTCGTCGACCTGCTCGATCGGGTCGGCATCCTTTACCTCGAACGCCGGCGTGGCGTCAGCTTCAGCTGCGGCATTGGCAACGGAACCGTCCTCAGTCGCGCCCTTCGAACCGACCCACTTGCGCCAGCCGCCATCCAGGATCTTCACGTCCTCGATACCTGCCTCGCGCAGCGTCCACATGACACGACCGTCTTCGCCCCAGCCGCCCTTAACGTCGGTATACACGACTACGGTCTTCTTGCCGTCAATACCTGCGGCAGCAGCAACCTTGGCAATGTCAGCAGGATCGTTCAGAGCAGCCCAGCCCGCATCGCCGGGGGCCTTGTCAGTCACGGCAGATGTTCCCTGCCACGTGATGTTCACTGCACCGGGAATATGAGTGGAAGCGAAATCTTCAGCCGAACGCGCGTCAACGACAACCACGTTGTCGATGTTGCTCTTCAGCCAATCGACCGAGACGTAAGCGCCATTGCCCACATAGGCTACCTGCTCAGCCGCTACGCTTGCGGCACTGTTCGACGCAGCCTCACTCGACGCCGCAGCGCTACTCGATGTCGCCTCTGCACTTGCACTCTGCGCACTGGCGGCAGCCGAGGAGCCGCTTGCCGTCGCGGAGCTGGTTGCCGTCTGGCCGCCGCTGCAGCCCACGGCACCGACGCCCAACACGAGCGCCAAGCCTACCGCAGCAATTGCCTTCTGGGTTTTAACCATCATTCCCATCCTCCTTTGTCATACGACTATAATGGTTATACACCAGTACTCGATTATAGCTATTACATGATATATGCTCAAGCAATCATTTGATAATGATTGCTTATTACGATTCATAGATGACCGTAATAATATCAATTGATACTAAAAAGGCGGGTCGCAGATGATTCTGCGACCCGCCTTATTTTGGTTTTGTGCGAAGCTAGCTTGACTACTTGCCGCTTTCGCTATCGGAGCGTTCGTAATCGGCACCCAACTCGACGACGACCTCCGTCGCGGGTTTATCGCTTTCGCTCTGCGCAGCCTCGATCTCGCTCAGCACGAGCGGGCTCTCAATATGGTCGAGCAGGTCACGCGACATGTTGGCGGCCTCGGTGCCAGCCGTCTGACGCGTAGCCGACGGAGCCGTGGTGGTCAGATACGCCACACCCTTGGCATGGGCAGCCTTGGCCTGCAGGAACAGGAACGTGAAGCCGATAATGCCCGCAAGAGTCGACGCCGAGAGAATGGCGACCTTGGCGTTGGTGATGAGCTCGGGATGTGCCGGGAATGCCAAGTTGGCCACGAAGATGGCCATAGTGAAACCGACGCCGCCCAGGATCGCCGAACCCAGCATGTGAATCCAGTTGACGTTCTCGGGGAGCGAGGCCAGCTTGGTCTTGATGACGATGAAGCTGAACAACATGATGCCGATGGGCTTGCCCAGAAGCAGACCGAAGAACACGCCGAAGAACACCGGGCTCGTGACCATGGCGCCCAAGTCGCCGCCGATGAACGAGACATCGGCGTTGGTCAGCGCGAACAGCGGCAGGATGCCGAAATACACCCATGGGTAGAGCTTGCGCTCCAAACGGGTCGCGGGAGGCACGGTTTGGCGCGCCACACGCGAAATCTGGCTGACCATCTCGAGGTAGCTGCCTTGCGACGAAATGGGCACCTCGGGTTGGTAGGTTTCCTTGACCTTGGACACAGCCGTGCCCGACCAGTTGATGAAGCTGCGCAGGTTGACGCGCGAGCCGGACGGAATCGTGAAGGCCAGAAGCACGCCGGCGATTGTGGAATGCACGCCCGACATGAACACGCAGTACCAAAGCACAACGCCTACCAGCAAATACGGTATAAGCGCGTAGATGTGCAAGCGATTCATGATGAAGAGCACCACCATGACAGCCGCTGCGGCAGCAAGCCACACGAGCGAAGGCGTCTGCCCATAGAACACCGCGATGATGATGATAGCGATAATGTCATCCGCAACGGCCAGAGTCGAGAGGAACACACGCACGCCATTGGGCACGCGGTTACCCAGAAGCGCCAGGATACCCAGCGCAAACGCGATGTCGGTTGCAGTCGGGACGCCCCAGCCATGCCCGCTGTCGGGACTGCCCAAGTTGAAGATCGTGTAGATGACGATGGGCGCCAGCACGCCGCCACATGCGGCGATGATCGGAAGAAGCGCCTGGCGTATGTTGGTCAGCTCGCCTGCCGTCATCTCGTATTTGATTTCCAAGCCCACGAGCAGGAAGAATATGGCCATCAGGATGTCGTTGATGACCTCCGCAAGCGACATGGCCACATGCGTTTTGCCGAAGATGAAGCCGACTTCGGTCTCGATGAATTCGACGAACGGCTCATATGCACCGGAATTGGCTACGATCAAAGCAATGATAGCGGCGGCAAGCATAAGGGCTGCAGCCTTGGTGGACGAGTAGCCCAACTGGATGAGCTTGCTGAAGCGCAGCTGGTGCTTTCGCGATTCCTCAGTATAGACGCTCGCCGACTCCTCGCGAATCCGCGCCTTGAGCTCCTCCTCGTCGACCTCGTCACCAGAGTCCTGCACGTTTTCCAAAGCCTCTTTGCCGTACAGGATCTCGAACCCCTCCGCCGAAACCTCGGCCGCATCCTTTTCGAATACCTCAACGCCACGCTCAGACATGATCATCGCCCCTCGTTCGGAAAACAACCGTTCAATTATCGCATTACTTCTTTGTGATAACAGAGCAAACCTGTCATTAAGTTGTGCTAACGGTTGTAAGATTGCAGTGATGAGTCACCGTACCTGATAACGTGACTCATAGATTGGAGAAAGCATGGCAACGATTAAGCCTTTCAAGGCAGTACGACCCAAAACCGAACTGGCTGGCACCATCGCGGCGCTCCCCTACGACGTGCAGAGCACGGCAGAAGCGCGCGAGATAGTGGCAGAAAACCCGCTCTCGTTCTTGTCGATAGACGAGCCGGTAGTCAATTTTCCCGAGGGGACGGACCCCTTCGACCTGAAAGTCTATTTGAAAGCAGGCGCATTGCTCGACGCGATGCAGACGTTCGGTTCGCTCAAGGCCGACGAGGACGCGCACCTGTACCTGTACGAGCTGACCATGGACGGTCGCGTGCAGAACGGCCTGGTCGGCTGCGTCGCCATCGACGACTACCTGAACGGCATCGTCAAAGAACACGAATCGACCCGCGTCGACAAGGAGGTCGACCGCATCAACCATGTCCGCGGATGCGCGGCACAAACCGGGCCCATCTTTTTGGCCTACCACTACGACGCAGAGCTGGCCGCCATCTACGAGCGGGCCAAGGGCACAGATCCGCTCTTCGACTTCACGGCCGACGATGGCGTGCGCCACCGTGGCTTCGTAATCGACGATGCCGACGTCGAGCCCGCATGCCAGCTCCTCGACTCGCTCGGACGCGTCTACATCGCAGACGGGCACCATCGCGTAGCGGCCGCGTCCGAAGTCGCCAAGGCACGCCGCGTCGCCCGCGGCTCGCAGGAGCCAACCGAAGAATCCGATTTCTTCCTAGCAGTGCTCTTCGCAGACACCGAGCTCAAAATCTGGCCTTACGAGCGGGTCGTGAAGGACCTGAACGGCCTGACTTCCGAGCAGTTCCTCGAAGAGCTGCGACGCCGCTTCGACGTCGAGAAAATCGTAGCGCCGCAGTTCGGCTGCGAGCCGTTCTCGATTTTGGGCGCTGACGACCCGCAGGCGGCAGAGGAGTTCCTGAAACCGCATGCGTTGGGCGAATTCTGCACGTTCCTCGACGGTCGTTGGTACCGCTGCCACGTAAAGCCGCAGAACATGCCCGACGACGTGAAAGAAGGCCTTGAGGTGTCAATGCTGCAGCGTCAGCTGTTCCAACCTGTGCTCGGGATCGCCGACCCGCGCCGCTCGCCGCGCATCGACTTCGTCGGCGGTATCCGCGGCCTCGCCGAGCTCGAGCGCCGCTGCTCCGAAGACTGCGCGGCCGCCTTCGCGCTGTCGCCCACGGGCATCGACGAGCTGTTCGCCGTCGCCGACGCTGGCCTGCTCATGCCCCCGAAATCAACCTGGTTCGAGCCCAAGCTGCGCAGCGGATTGTTCATCCACAAGATTTAGCGCGCGAACGACTGAACATTGGAGCATCGGGAACGGGGCGTTCGCCCATGCGCCCCGTTAGCCGCTTCGGCTTAGCGAAGTTCGTACTAGCTATGCATGTGCGGTTCGAGTTAGACTCTACTATCTCATGAACAGTCTGTGAAGCTGCTTTTTTCGTACATGATGTTGCAGATGACTAACCAGCTCGGCACGTGTTACGCTCCTTTGCATGAATACGATCGAAACACCGCATCAGCCGCACGACATCGCCCGAACCGTTGAACCCCGAACCACGTCAGGCAACGGTACCGACCAGGACTCCCGCAATCGAACCGTCGCCCGCCTAAGCGCGGTCGGCGTCGGCGGAAACGTGCTGCTCGCGGTATTCAAGCTCGTCGCCGGCCTTCTGGGCAACTCGATGGCGCTCGTCTCGGATGCCGTCCATTCGGCTTCCGACGTGCTCGCCACCGCTGTAGCCTACGCCGGCGATCGGATCGCCCGACGCGAAGCCGACGATAACCATCCGTACGGGCACGAACGATTCGAGCAGCTCGCCTCGGCGGTGCTCGCCCTCATCCTCGCAGGCGTGGGAATCGGCATCGGCTATGCCGGCGTGCAATCGGCGCTAAGCGGGCCAAGCGGCGAGACGCCTGGCATTTTGGCGCTCGTTGCCGCTGCTGTTTCCATCGTGGTCAAGGAAGCCATGTTCTGGTACACGCGCCATGGCGCTCGTCTCATCAATTCCGACGTGTTCATGGCCGATGCCTGGCACCACAGGACCGATGCGCTCTCGTCGGTCGCAGCGCTCGCGGGCGTCGGCGCCGCCCTAATGGGCTTCCCGCTCGGTGACTCGCTCGCCTCGATTGTCATCTGCCTGTTCATCCTCAAAGTTGCTTGGGATGTCGGACGCGAGGCCGTCGGCAAGCTCGTGGACGAATCGGGCGGAGCCGAGCTCGACGCCGAAATTGCCCGCCAGGCGAGCGCCTGCGAGGGAGTTGACCACATAGACTCGATTCTGACGAGGCGCTTCGGTAGCCAGTTCTACGCAGACGTCGAAGTGGCCATGGACGGCTCGCTCTCGCTCGCTGAGGCGCACGAGAGAGCCGAAGAAGTGCACGGGCGCATCGAGCAAGCCTGCCCAGAAGTCAAGCACGTCACCGTACACGTGAATCCCGCATAAAACAGCCTCAACCGAACTCGCCGGGTGATGCGACCAGCCTGATGGGCCGGTCGGACGGCGGCCCCGCCCGTCAAACGGCGGGACCGACACGGAAGCAGGCGCCTGGTATCATAGGCGTATGGAAACGAACGGCAAAAGAAAGCACATTGTCTGCGCTGCGGCTCTGTTCGCCTGCGCGGCTGCGTTTGGCGTCTTCGCATGGCGCTTGCGCGATTGGGGCACGTACCTGCACTTCGACACCATGTTCGGCAAAGCCCGCGTGTATCAGGTCGAAGACGACAAAGGCGAGCCCGTGCGGCTGCTCGAGGTTGGCGGCATCGTGCAGTCGGGCACCTACCTCGACGAACGCTACACCGAACTCGTATTTGAGTACCTGAAACGCTACGACGCCCTCTTCGACGAGCTTCCCGCCGTTCGGCGCATCTGTGTACTCGGGTGCGGAGGATATGACTACCCCGAGCATTTGATCGCCAACCACCCGGGCGTCATCGTCGACGCCGTCGAGATCGACCCCGCCATCACCACCATCGCGCGCCGCTATTTCTATTTGGATCGGCTCATCGAGGAATACGAAGCCGAATCGACCGGCCGACTAAACCTCATCTGCGACGACGCGTTGGCGTTCCTAAAACGGGATGGCACGGCACCCGCCGACGGCGGGAACGACCCGGCGCAGGACGCCTTTGCGGTCCGCACGGACCGAGAGCAGAACGCGAAAGGTGCTTGGCAGCGACTTCCCGTGCTCTACGATGCCATCGTCAACGACACGTTCGATGCGGGGACGCCGCCCGCCCACCTGACCACGCGCGAATTCGCCCAGGCCGTCCGTGCGCGTCTGGTGCCGGGCGGTCTGTACCTGACCAACATCGTGTCGGCCCTGGAGGGTCCGCGCTCGACGTTTCTACACGAGCAGGTTGCCCTCTTGCGCTCGGTCTTCGACGACGTCCACGTCATCCCCTGCGCCACCGACGACCTTCAAGACGAGGATAACGTCATCGTCATCGCCCGCAAGGCATAATGCTGACAAATTGGGGAGACTCCCCTTTTTATCACCAGGCATCTTCTGCCCAGAGCAGGTGATGCCGTGTATGAGATTTGCGGTTGTAACAGCCAAAAAGGAAGTGCCCCCGATATGTCAGTCGCCTTTTCGCATTTCAAACTTGGCCTTCGTTTACCCCGCGCGTTCGAATTCATTTAGAATGGACGCAAAGATTGGCGATGACGCCGGAAGGGAGCCGTCATGGGCAGACTCGACAACACACCGCAACCTGTGCGCGAGGCGATTGCCGCCGCGCTGATGGTCGGCGCCGTCACCGCGACCGCCGCGTCGCTGCTACACCAGCCGCTGTTCCTGCTCGGCGGCCTCGTCCTTTTCGCAATCTTCTACGTATGGCGCATTTCCCCGCAAATTCGCCAAGCCTACAGCGAGCAGGAGCAGAACGAAGCGCGCTACGCCGATGACGCGACCTATGAGCCCATCCTCGACCGTTTCGATGAGGATGGCAACGATAAAGCGCTGATCGAGGGCTACCGCACCTGGAAGCTCGGTCCGCACGAGAACGAGGTCAGGATGCGCTTTTTGCAGGACGCGATCCTGCGCCTCATCGAATCGGGCAAAATCTACAGTGTCGAGGAACTCATGACGGATGCCGAGCAAATCGCAACGGCTATGGGCCTAACCAGCCGATTCGAAGCCTTCCGTACCGAATGCGACCGCCGCATAGCCGAAATCGCCCAAGCCCACCTAGGCAACGAAGCTCAAGCGGAAGCACCCCAAAAGTAGCGCGACCGATTACCCTTAGGGGTAACCGATTGCCACGCGAAGCTATCCCACCGTGCTCCTGCAGCCAGGGGCGCGCTCCGGGTTGGCTTCGGCTAAACCTATGTAATTTTGAAATTAGCGCCTGCAGAATCGCCGGGGTCACGCCCCTGCCTGTTGGAGCGCTACGCCTTCTGGCATTCGGGCGACTGGACACCTTCGGTTCAACGGAGCGTTCTCGCGGGAACGCAGCTCGGTAAGAGATTCGGAGCAGTTTGTGCAAAAAATCGCTTAAGATGGCGATTCTTCCAGCCTTCCGGCAATCGCCCTCTGAAATCGTGCCTGCTCGTATGGATGCGGCGTCTCGGAATCCCTCTAAATTGAGTGCGCTAGCGCAGTCGACTCGCCATCTAAGGCGATATTTTGCACAAACCGCCCCAAAACCGTTACCCGATTCGCAAACTCGCGTACAGCGACTATCGCGAACCATCAACCGATTACCTTTAGGGGTCGCAGATTGAATACGCTCGCTTGAACAGAGCGGTTGGCTGGAACCAGCTTGCCTCATTGCCTGAAGACGCAGGGTATGCCGGCCTGCTTGGCGCAATGGCCGCAACCGGTGCATTTACTGGGCTCGAAATCCCCCGACCGCCAACGAGCCACAAGATTGGGCTCGCAGATAAAAGGCCTGCTCATAGCTACGGCTGCAATTCCATCGTCTCGCAAATGCGCTTGAATCGAATCCGCACTGCGCCAACCTCCCGTAACGACGACGGGAACGTCGAGTTCCCCTGCCAAACGCGCACCAAAATCTGCGAAAAACGGTTCGCCCGTCATACCGTTTGCACCAACAGCATGCCAATCTCCGCTGACGTCAATTGCGCTTGCACCCGCCTCGACGAGCCACGCGCAAACCTGCGCGCTCTCTTCTTCGCCTAACCCGCCTTGCGCGCCAGCGGGGTCCTCGTAGTCATCGCAGCTGTTCACCTTCACGAGTATTGGGAAGTCCCGCCCCGTGGCCGTACGCGCTGCGCGCACGCATTCCACAGCAAAACGCGCACGGTTCCTAAGCGAGCCGCCGTACTCGTCTTCACGTGCATTGGACCTGCGGCTCAGGAACTGCGAGATCAGGTAGCCGTGCGCTGCATGAATTTCGACGCCATCGAAACCGTAGCCCTTAGCCCGTGCGGCTGCCGCGCCGAAAGCCTGCGCCAGCTTGGCCAAATCGCTGGCTGTCGCCTCGGTGGGAACGAGGCGGGTCTTCGGATTCTCAAGGGCAGACGCGCCCAGTATGCTCACATTAGGAACTCCGTTAGCCGAAGCCTCGGTCGCAGGGGCGATAACGCGAGGGTCATCGGCGGCAACCTTGCTCTTCGAACCGCCGTAGACCAACTGCAACACGATGCGCGCATCGTATGCATGCACGACCCGTACGAGCTTGCGGTAATCGTCCGCGAACGAATCGCCGATAATCCCGAGCGCCCCCTCGGACGGTTTGCCGTCTTGCGTCACGTAGGCATACCCCGTGATGATTGTCCCCACGCCGCCAGCAGCGAGCTCCTCGTACTTGCCGATGAGCTCCGCGGTCGGCCGGCCCGACGGGTCTGCCAACGATTCGGCAGTCGCCGCCCGCACGATGCTGTTCTTGGCCGTAAGCGCACCTACGACCAACGGGTCAAACATCGATTTCATACAAGGCTCCTCTCGTTTTCCCGGGCGAAAAATGAGTCGGAAGAACAGTTCTTCCGACTCATTGCAAATCAACGATGCTTGTTCCCGCGCATTTAGTCGGTGAAGTACTTCACGCCGCCTTCGAAGATGGGCTGGTACGTGGCGTCGGGAATGTTGCAGTACAGCCCGTAACCACTGCGCTCGGAGTGCCCCATCTTGCCGAAGATACGGCCATCGGGGCTGGTTATGCCCTCGATGGCAAGCACTGAACCATTGGGGTTCACGTCGAGCCCCATGCCCGGCACGCCGTCGGCGTCCACGTACTGCGTCGCTATCTGGCCCGCCGCCTTCATCTGGGCCAGCACCGCGTCGCTCGCCACGAAACGGCCCTCGCCGTGGCTGATGGCCACGGTGTGGATGTCGCCCACCTGGCATTGCGAAAGCCAAGGCGAAAGGTCCGAAGCGATGCGCGTGCGAACGATGCGGCTCTGATGGCGGCCGATTGTGTTGAACGTCAGCGTCGGGCACTCAGCATCCATCGGGCGGATATCGCCGAACGGCACGAGCCCAAGCTTCACAAGCGCCTGGAAACCGTTGCAGATACCCAGCATCAGGCCGTCGCGCTTCTGCAGCAAGTTGCGAACCGCCTCGGTGACGGCGGGCGCGCGGAAGAACGCCGTGATGAACTTGGCCGAGCCGTCGGGCTCGTCGCCACCGCTGAAGCCACCCGGGATGAACACGATGTTCGCATCGTCGATGGCGCGCACGAGCGCCTGCGTGCTTTCGGCAACGGCCGCCGGCGTCAGGTTGTTCACGACGAGCACCTGAGCCTCGGCACCCGCGCGACGGAACGCGCGCGCGGAGTCGAATTCACAGTTGTTGCCCGGGAACACCGGAATGACAACCTTGGGCTTTGCCGTAAGGATCGCAGGCTTGGCAAATGGCTCGGCCGCATGGTACGTGACTTGCCCGACCTTTTCGCCTGCTTGGCGATACGGGAACACCGATTCGAGCTTGCCCTCCCAAGCTTCCTGCAATTCAGCCAAATCCACGACCTCGTCACCGCAAGAGAGCACATATTCATCGGTCGTGACGCCGATGAGCTTGACCATCACGTCCCCGTTGCCCTGCGGTAACTCAGCATCGTCGGCCAGCTCGACAGCAAACGAACCGTACGCGGGAATGAACCACGTCGAGGTGTCCATGCTCTCGTCGATTGCAAGGCCTATACGGTTGCCCACGCACATCTTGAACAGCATCTCGGCATCGCAGCCGTAGCCAGGCGTCGCGGCAGCGAGGATCTTGCCCTCAGCCGCCAGTTTCTCCACCAGCGCGAAGACGCCGAGCAGACCGTCCTTTTCGGGCGTGAGCCCATCGCGCTCGTAGTACGGGTGGATGCACACCACGCGATGCCCTGCGCCCTTGAACTCGGGCGAGAGCGCATCGTCTACGTGCCCCACGCCGACGGCGAAGCTGACCAGCGTCGGCGGCACGTCGAGCTCTTCGAAGCTGCCCGACATGGAGTCTTTGCCGCCGATGGCGCCGATACCCAAGTCGATTTGCGCCATGAGTGCGCCGAGCACGGCCGCTGCCGGTTTGCCCCAGCGCTCCGGGCTCGTGCGCAGGCGCTCGAAGTATTCCTGGAACGTTAGGTACATGGTCTCGCGCTTGAAGCCAGCGGCGATGAGCTTGGCAACGCTTTCCACCACTGACAAATACGCACCTGTGAACTGGTTCTTTTCCATGATATACGGATTGAATCCCCAGCTCATACCCGTCGTCGTGGTCGTCTCGTTGTTGACGGGCAACTTGGCAATCATGGCCATCGAAGGCGTGAGCTGCGTCTTGCCACCGAAGGGCATGAGCACCGTCGACGCGCCGATGGTCGAGTCGAAGCGCTCTGAAAGGCCCTTGTTGGAAGCCACGTTTATGTCAGTCAGCACGGCGCGCAGGCGCTCGCCGAGCGGCGCGTCCGCCTGACCGGCCCATGCGGGCTCGTACGGTTCAGCAGCCACGATATGCACGTCCTGATGCTTGGGGGCACCGTTGCTGGCGAGGAACGCACGGCTAACGTCGACAATCGTGTCGCCGTTCCACGTCATGCGCACACGCGGCTCTTCGGTCACCGTCGCGACGGGCGTGGCCTCGAGGTTCTCCTCGCGCGCCAGCTCCAGGAAGCGCTCGACGTCTTCGGGCGCGAGCGCCACGGCCATACGTTCCTGCGATTCGGAAATGGCCAGTTCGGTGCCGTCCAGACCGTCGTATTTCTTGGGCACCTTGTTCAGGTCGACCTGCACGCCGTCGGCAAGCTCGCCGATGGCCACCGATACGCCACCCGCGCCAAAGTCGTTGCAACGCTTGATCATCTGGCACGCCTCGGTGTTGCGGAACAGGCGCTGGATCTTGCGCTCGACGGGCGGGTTACCCTTCTGCACCTCTGCGCCGCACGTTTCGAGCGACTCGAGCTTGTGCGCCTTTGACGAGCCTGTGGCGCCGCCGATGCCATCACGGCCCGTACGGCCGCCGAGCAGCACGACCACATCGCCCGGCGCCGGCGTCTCGCGGCGCACGTGATGCGCGGGGGTGGCACCCACGACGGCGCCGATCTCCATGCGCTTGGCCACGTAACCGGGATGGTAAAGCTCGTTGACCTGGCCCGTTGCCAGACCGATCTGGTTGCCGTAGCTCGAATAGCCGGCTGCAGCCGTGGTCACGAGCTTGCGCTGCGGCAACTTGCCGGGAATCGTTTCGGCCACCGGCACGAGCGGATCTCCCGCGCCCGTCACGCGCATGGCCTGGTACACGTAGGCGCGGCCCGAAAGCGGGTCGCGAATCGCGCCGCCCACGCACGTAGCCGCACCGCCGAACGGCTCGATCTCGGTCGGATGGTTGTGGGTCTCGTTCTTGAACAGGAACAGCCAGTCCTGCTCCTGACCGTCAACTTCGGCCTTGATCTTGACCGTGCAGGCGTTGATTTCCTCGGACTCGTCCAGGTTCTTCAAGATACCCTTCGACTTGAGGTACTTCGCCCCAATCGTGCCCATGTCCATAAGGCACACAGGCTTCTGATCGCGCCCCAGCTCGTGGCGCATCTCGAGGTACTGGTTGAAAGCAACCTGCACAATCGAATCGTCGATTTCGATGTTTTCGAGCACGGTGCCGAACGTGGTGTGGCGGCAGTGGTCGGACCAGTACGTGTCGATCATCTTGATTTCCGTGATAGTCGGATCGCGTTTCTCGTCGTCGCGGAAATATTGCTGGCAAAACGTGATGTCGGCAAGGTCCATGGCCAGGCCGCGATCGGCTATGAACGCAGACAGCCCCGCTTCGTCGAGCTCGCGAAAGCCCTCGATGACCTCGACGGGGTCGGGCTCGGGGTACTCGACTTTCAGCGTATCGACAGGCAGAAGCGATGCTTCGCGCGTCTCGACGGGGTTGATCACGTAACGCTTTATCGTCTGCAGATCGCCCTCGGTAAGCGCGCCTTGCAGCACATACACCTTGGCATTGCGCACCTCAGGACGCTCGCCTTGGCTGATCAGCTGAATGCACTCGCTTGCCGAAGCGGCGCGCTGGTCGAATTGCCCGGGCAGCGCCTCGACCGCAAACATGAACGCGCCTTCCGCAATGGGCTCGACGCCCGTGTTGCCGAGAGCCGATGCGTCCATGAGGCTGCGGCACGTGACATCGGACTGCGGTTCGCTGAACACGGTCGGCACACATTGCTCGAACAGCTCGTCGCTGATGCCTTCCACGTCATAGCGGTTGATGAGCCTCAGGTCCTCGAGCCGCTCGATTCCCACGATTTCGCGCAACTCTTTAAGCAGCGCCTTCGCTTCGACGTCGAATCCGGGCCTTTTCTCTACGTACACGCGCGAAACCATGCCTGCCGCCTTCCTTCTGGCCTTACGTTTTCCACTTCGCTCCATTATAAAGGCAAGCCCGCGCTCGAAACGGGCGCGGGCTGCGTTCAAAACGAATCCTGGAAAAACAGGGTGCTTGCTACCGCCAATCGGGCGACTCGCTACTCTTCGGGTTTGGCGGTCTCTTCGGCTTCGGGCGCGTCCTCGGCCTCGGGTACCGCTTCGATCTTCGCCGCTCCGATGACACCGTCTCCGTTGAGGTCGAGGCCGGTCAGCTCTTCGGCCGTATTCTTCAACGTATTGGCGGCATCCATTACGACAGGCGCAGCAGCCTCAAAGGCTTCACCTGCCTTCTGCATGGCAGCATTGGCAGCGTTCTCGATTGCGGGCATAGCGGCCTCAAAGGCTTCCCCCGCCTTCGCAACGACGTCCTCGATTGCGGGCTTGGCGGCTTCGTACGCCTCGCCGGCCTTGGCGGAAACCGCTACAACGGCTCCCTCGACTGCCGGACGGGCCGCTTCGTAAGCCTCGCCGGCCTTCTGCTGAACGGCAGAGGCCGCATTCTGAATAGCCGGCACAGCAGCATCGAAGGCTTCGGTGGCCTTCTGTTGCATGCCTTCGACGATGGGCTTTGCAGCCTCGTACGCCTCGCCAGCCTTGCCCTGCACGCCTTCGACAACAGGCTTGGCAGCTTCGGAAGATGCGGCTGCGGCTTTCTTCACAGCATCGTACACGTTATCAATGAGATTCTTTGCCTGGTCGGCAACTTCCTCAGCCACCTGATCAGCATCTTGGGCGACCTCGGCACCAGCATCTTGCTCAACTTTCGCTTCCTCGGCAAGAGTGGCCTCGGCCTCTTCGGCAACCTCGGCAGGCACCTCTTCAGCTTGCTGCGCAGCATCCTCTGCGGATTCGTAGATCTCGTCGATATCTGGCATGGCTAATCTCCTGTCTCGCTTGAAATCAACTAGCGCCATTATACGCAAACGAGCTTGTCAATCATGACGAAACGATTACACATTCCCCACCGTTCAGAATCGCCGTAGGCAAACGCGTAAAGGTATCGTCACACGAAAAGAGACTACCCCCTAGTAACGTACTGTGCCGCGAAAGGCCTGGTGGCAGCACGCGTTCGCTTGGCTTCGCCTAACCTATATGGATTTACAGGAACAGTGGCTGCAGAATCGCTCACGCATGCCGCCACCAGGCCTTTCGCTACCGTTTTTGCGCAAGGGCAGTCGACGGTGTAGGCCAGGTGGGTCAAGTGGATCTACCCCCCTATGTAGCACCAGCTCGACCGTGCGCGCTGATGCTACATAGGGGACACGCCTCTACTTACCGACGGCGTGGCGAAAGCGCAGGTGGGGGCGTGACATCGGCGATTCTGCAGCACTAACTTTAAAAGTATTCCAATGTTAGCGAAGCCAAGCCGATGCGCGCTCCCACCTGCGCTTTCGCGGACGATTGGCCCGACCGTGCAGAACGGTACGTAAACAGGGACAGTCCCCTTTTGCACTAGGGCACTTTCGCGTGTCGCGGCTACTTCTGAGCGTCGATAGTGCGGCCGGTTTCGGACCAGTTGTCCCAGTCAAGCGCGTTGCCGTCTATCAGGTACTCGCGGAACTGCACCTCGGTCAGGTCGGGCTCGCTGTCGGTCGTCAGGTAGTAGCGCTTGCGGTCGGGGTCAATGTCCCTGAACATCGAGTAGCCAGCCCATTCGTCACGCTCGGAGTACTCGCTGTAGTCAAGCCCCATAGCGTCCAGAATCGTCGCCTGCAGGTCCAGATGGCTCACCGGCTTCTCGTCGACGACGATTGGACGTGCGTCGGCTTCCGCAGACTGCTCGGGCTTCACGAACATGATCGGCGTCGACGTCTCCTCGATCGGGTCGAGCGTGATCGTCCAGTACCCATGGTCCGCGGTGATGATGACCGTCGTGTTCTCGTATACGCCGAGCCTCTTCAGCTCGTCGATGTAGGTGGTGACGATCTTTATGGCACCTTGGGACTGCTTGAAGACGTTCGAGTTGTCCTCGCCCAGATCGTTGACTTCCTCGTCGTAGCTGAACGGATAATGCGAACCCAGCAGGTGAATGAACTTGAACGCGCCGTCGTGGCCATCATCTTTGATCGACAGCCCAAAATCGCACAGGCGGTTGTAGTAGCGGATATCGTCCATGACGTAGATGGTCTCGTCGGGCGGCGCCGCGTCCTGGTATACCGTCAGAGATTGGTTGATTTGGTCGGTGTAGTACCAGAACGCCCACTTGAACGGCCACAGCACATCACGGTACAAGCCCATTTGGAACAACGAGTAGAGCGTTCCCTGGACATTCATCATGCTATCGGGCAAATCGTGCATATTAACGGTCTTGCTCGTAATGCCGTACTGCTCCTCGGCTGACAGCCGGCTGATGGTCAGCGAATCGGTATACAGCCCGATCGAGTAGTTGGCGTCGTAGATGCTCTGCAGGAAATCGCTGCGCGCATAGCGTTCGGCTTTGTATGTCGAGAAGTCCTCGTCGAAACCGGGCATCTGCCCGGTCATCATCTCGGGAATGGCGAAGCGCGTGGGAATCATCGCCGAGGTCGCGTTCTCGTAATTCGTGAAGCCGGTCAGCCCGTCGAGCAAGTTGGGATTCATATCGAGCACGCGGCTCAGGTAGGCGGTATCGTACGTATCTAGAATGAAAACGACCACGTTGTGCTTGGGATTGACCGTATAGAGCTGGTCTTCGGTCATGACGACTTTGCCGTTGCCCAGCACCGTGCTCTTTCCCCCGTCCCCTGCAGGAGCCACGACCAGGCTCGCAAGGCCGACCGCTTGCACGATGATGAGAAAAAGCGACACGATGGCCGCCACGCCCTGGGCGCGCTTGGCGTGCACGAGCGCGAATACGAGCGCCGCGACAATGATGGCGACCCAAACCAGCGTAGACACGACCTGCATGTCCATGTAGTCGGCCCATACGATGGTTGCGCCGTCGGCGGCGGGCAGGCCCACGTTCAAGCACAGCGCCTGCACGTAAGCGCAAAGCCCCACAGCAGCCACCAGCAGAAGGCAAATCCCAAACGCACGGCCGCGCATAATAACAAGCACAGCCGTAATAAACGCGATCATACCGGCGCAGGGCGCCAAAAGCACCCACCATACGTCGCCCATGCCGTATATGAGAGATGTCGACGATCCGGCGACGATTTCGAGCGGAGCGACGAAGAATATTGTGAAGGTGAAGAACAGCGCGACAATTGCGCCGTAGGCCAAGCGCTCCTTGAGCGTCGGTTTGTAGGGCTTCTTGTTGCGACGACGCTTCGACGCCCGCTTGACCTCTTTTGCCGAGCTGGGCGAAACATCGGCCCCTTCCCCACCGGCTGCGTCCGTTGCATCCGCCTGCTCGCGAACCGCATCGGTTGCCGGCACTGCACCCGCCGCTTCTGCCGAAGCCTCAGCCAGATCGGCACCCGGCAGCCCTGCTAGCGGTTCCCGGGCAAGAAGGGCTTGCTTTTCGAGCGCGGGTTGCAGCACCTTGCGCTGACTTGCGCCAGCATCTTGAACAGTCGGCAGAACGCCATCGGTCCTATGGACATCGGGTTCGAATTCCTTTCGCGCGTCCTCGTCGATATCGAGGATGCGGAGCAAGACCTTGCGGCCTCGCCTGAGCGCAACTCCCGCCACGGTAGACAAGGCAACCGCCACACCAGCCACGGCCTGGATGGTGTAGGTCATGACCGACGGGTCGATATAGGCATATGCGGGAACCGCGAACGCGCCTGCCAGCAGGCACGCGATGACGAGCGCCGTCAGCGCATCGTACATGACTATGAAAAGACGTTTTGCCACGTATTACCTTATATGCCTATGCGAAAGCCGTTGAGCGACAACGGCTTGCATGAGTTTCATCGAGGCAACAGTGTAATACAGCTCGCGGTTATAGGCTCACAATTAGCGCAGGTTCATGACAAACCGCCATCATCGCAACAAGGGCCGCACACTTTGATGTGCGGCCCTCTGCATGTAGCACCAGAGACACGGCTCTGCATTACCGTGTTGCGCTCGATTTACGCGCCAGCGCTCGCATTCGAAGCTTCGGCCGAGCCGGACGATGCGGCTTCGCTCGATGGTGCCGCCTCGCTAGATGCGGCTGCTTCGCTCGACGCTGGGGCTGCTTCGCTCGACGCTGGGGCTTCCCCTGATGTTGCCGCAGCCTCGCTCGATGCAGCTGCCTCGCTGGA
>DFIX01000005.1:0-22974 GCA_002371495.1 Eggerthellaceae bacterium UBA3686 | reverse complement strand
CCGCCGCTTCACTCGATGCCGCTGCTGCGCTCGACGATGCCGCTGCGCTCGATGCTGCAGCTGAGCTTGACGCTGCCGCGGCTGACGATGAGCTGCGCGGCTCGCCCTTTTGGAAGGTCAACGAGGCGCCATTTTGCTCCATCTTCAACTTGTCGCCTTCGATGGTCATGTCGACAGCCTGGTTTTGCAAGACCAGGGAACCCGCCGTCGTGCTCTTGGCCTCCCACGTACCCTGCATGCTCTCGCCGAACAACACGAGCTCGGACGTGCCGTCTTCGTTCAGATTCAAGTAAACCTCAAGGCCCAACGCAGCCAGCATCTCGATATCTTTCTGCGTGGTCTCTTCGCCATTTTGCGTCATACCCACAAGATCCCATGTGCCGGCAAAAGCCGCTTTGGCGGCAGCTTCGTCGTTGGCGTTTCCCGAGGAGCCGCTTGTACCGCCGCAGCCCACAAGCGCCAAGCACAGCGCGAATGCACAGCACAGCGCCGCGATAATTCCGGTCCTCTTCATAGTGTTTCCTTTCTCGCGTGCCCGCAAAGATTCTCAATGTCCCATGATACCCCGACAGAAAGCGTCTCTGCTCTTCAAATACTAACAATGCTGTGACAAATTGACGATGTCTTTGCGAAACGTTGCGGAGAGTCGAACGCATTATGGGCTTCCGCAAAAGTAGTGCTCTTTTTTGATGCAGTCATTGACCGAACCAAGAGTGCCAGGTAGAATGAATCCTCGCGAATTTGGGACGAGGGCCCTTAGCTCAGTTGGTAGAGCAGGGGACTTTTAATCCCAAGGTCGGGGGTTCGAGTCCCCCAGGGCCCACCAGCTTCCAATTCGCGCGCAAACGGTGCATCTCTGACCGTTTGCCTATTCCAAGCTGGGCTGTCGTCCAATGGCAGGACTTCGGTTTTTGGTGCCGACTATCGGGGTTCGAATCCCTGCAGCCCAGCCATCTCCCCATCGTTTGCCAACAAGGGCTCATCGCCTGCTGCAAGAGCATTGCCTGATTCGAACCGATGAGGGTCCGAGCGCCCGGAAAACAGCACTGTGTACTGTTTTCAGCGAGGACGGGTGAGCTTTAGCTCACCCCTGGTACTAACTAGGCGTTTTGAAACGCGTTAGGAAAACAGTCCTGTGGACTGTTTTTAGCGTTTCGGGCGGAGCGCTTTAGCGCGGAGCCGTTATTTTGCGAAGCAAAATGGAATCCCTGCAGCCCAGCCATTCATCCGTTTGAAGAACTCCATACAACTCTATATTCTTTGCGACTTCCTCTTGGCTGTTGTGCCTGCTGCGTGAATTCCCACAGCTCATGAGCGCTTTATCAACTGCAATACGACAAGTGAACCGATATCCCTTGGGATATGCGGTCCGCAAACGTCGCTGTGTGCGAATCCGCGAATCGGACGTCGGTTTTGAAGAGTTTTGTGCAAGAAATCGCATTAGATGGCGAATCGTCCGCGCCGACGCGCCCAATTTGAAGGGGCTTCGAGACGCCGTAATCGCACGAGCAGGCACGATTGCAGAGAGCAATCGCCGAGAGGCCAGATGATTCGCCATCTAATGCGATTTTTTGCACAAAACTCCTTAAATCCCTTACCGAGCCTCAGAAAAGCTCGGCACCCGTCCATCTCGTCAACGGAAAGGTCGACAACCGTCGATTTCATCCGGGGGACTTCGACGCCCGTTTATCTCGTCAGGAACGAAAGCCCTACGTGAACGGGATTTGAGATTCTCGGTTTTTTGCCCGAAAAGGGACGCGGTCACACTGCCATCTGCGGAAATGCCGACAGCGCTTTTCCCGAGCCGCAAATAGGTTGGCATCCGTCGATTTCGTCAACGGGACGCGGTAAATCGAACGGGATTTGCGAGTGCGGAAGTTTTCCGGCCGTGGGTGAAGGCGACCACCACCTCAGCAATCCCCCCCATGGCCAACACGTTGCCGTAGCAACGATGTCATTTCAAATGCACGCGTATATCCAGTTCCCCTAAGGGTAACCGGTGCTCGCACGTGCCTACAACGTGAAACCGACCAGCTGTATGAGCAAACCGCATACGGCACTGAAAGCAGCGAGGACTGCGATAATGGCCGCATTCTCAGCTGCATGCCGGTTTGTGCGCAGCAATACGAGTAGTCCGACACCAGCAGCCGAGAGCAGGCCTGCCATACAGGCCCCAAGGCTCAAAACGCCCTCGACGTAGAGCTGAGCGATAGCCACGCTTGCAGCGCAATTGGGGATGAGGCCGATAATTGCAGAGCCGACGACGGCCAGCACCTCGTTCTCGCCGAAAAACGCCTCCAAAGCCTCTTCGCCCACGAATGCGAGCACGGCGTTGAGCGCAAGCGACACCAAGAACACGAACAGCGTGACCTGGAGCGTATGCTTGCAGGCGCTCTTGACGATTCCTCCCCAACCGGCGTCATGCGAATGATCATGATGATGGTGCTCGTGGTCGCAGCCATCGACGCAGTCGTCATAATGTTCGTAGGCGAGCTCGGGGTTTTCCTCGCAGGTCGCACAGTCGTGCGAACAATCGCAACCATCACGCTCGCAAATCTCGTGAATATGAAGGTGGCGATGGTCCCGATGCGTCGCGCGTAAAAACGCATCGACAACGAAGCCGAAGGTCATGCCGATGAAAACCTTCATGACCAAGATCGGAACGAGCACGTTCATGGGAACTTGTTCGGCGATGAAGATGGGCAGCATCTCGTCGGAAGTCGAAAGGAACACGGCGAACAACGTGCCCAGCGTCACCACGCGACCGGCGTAGAGCGTCGAAGCTGCCGCCGAAAACCCACATTGGGGCACCACGCCCAAAATCGCTCCGATGGCCGGACCCGCCGCACCTGCGCGCCTGATGGCGTTCTGCGTCTTCTCGCCCGTCTTGTGCTCGAGCCATTCCATAGCCAAGTACGTGACCAGCAGAAACGGTATGAGATAGAGCGTATCGACGACGGCATCATGAAGCACGTCGAACGCAAGATCGAAGAAATCCACCCCACCAGACGCCGCAACCGCATGCGCGTGCTCATGAGCGTGCTCTGCCGCATGCTCATGAGCATGTGCAATTGCAATACCGTTCATCCAATTCCCTTCCCGCCAGCATATGGCGCCCGTGGTGCTCCCGTTGCCACCTCTAGTCATATGAGCAATTGTTCAAATCGCCCGATAATGCGGAACGGGACGGCTGAAAAGCCGTCCCGTTCGTTTGTCCATCAGCGCATGATAGCCGAGTTTCTTACCATGCGCTAAATCTACACGCCATGCGAACACTTCACCCCTGGGGCAATCTGTTCGCGAACGCTTTGCCCCAGGGGCGAAGTGTTCGCGCGGCTCTAGCCGCGCAGCGTGCAGCGGTTGCGCCGTTCGCGGAACGGCGCAACTAGATTACATCATGCCGCCGCCCATTCCGGCTGCTGCAGCTGCAGCAGCGGCTGCGGGATCGGGATCCTTCGGAATCTCGTTGATGGTGGCCTCGGTGATGAGGATGAGCGCCGCCACGGAAGCAGCGGACTCGAGCGCCGTGCGCGTAACCTTGACCGGGTCGGAAACGCCCATGGCAATCAGATCGCCGTATTCGCCGGTGGCGCAGTTCAGGCCCTCGCCCTTGGCAAGGCCCTTGACCTTCTCGACCACGACGGAACCCTCGAAGCCAGCGTTGCCGGCGATAGCGCGAAGCGGCGCCTCGACGGCCTTGCGAATGATGTTGATGCCGACTTCCTCGTCCTTGTCAGCAGTCTGAAGGGCGTCCAGCGCAGGCAGGGCGTTGACGAGAGCCACACCACCACCGGCGACGATGCCTTCCTCCACAGCCGCGCGAGTTGCCTGCAGGGCATCTTCAATGCGGGACTTCTTCTCCTTCAGCTCGGGCTCGGTAGCTGCGCCGACCTTCAGCACGGCAACACCGCCAGAGAGCTTCGAGAGGCGTTCCTGCAGCTTCTCGCGATCGAACTCGCTCTCGGTACGCTCGAGTTCGGCCTTGATCTGAGCGATGCGGCCCTCGATGGTGGCCTTGTCGCCAGCGCCGTCGACGATGAGAACGGTGTCCTTGGTGACCTTGACGGTGCGCGCATGGCCACAGGCCTCGAGAGTCGCGTCTGCCAACGTCATGCCGAAGTCCTTGGCGACGACCTGGGCACCGGTAACGGCGGCCATGTCCTCGAGGATGCGCTTGCGGCGGTCGCCGAAGCCCGGAGCCTTGACGGCGACGACGTTGAGCGTGCCGCGCAGCTTGTTCAGCAGCAGCGTGGCCAGAGCCTCGCCCTCGACATCCTCGGCCACGATCAGCAGCGTGCGGCCGGATTTCATGACAGCCTCGAGCAACGGCAGCATGTCTTGGATGTTGCTGATCTTCTGGTCGGTCAGCAGAATGAACGGATCGTTGAGCACGGCCTCCATGCGCTCCATGTCGGTGGCCATGTACGGCGAGATGTAGCCGCGGTCGTACTGCATGCCCTCGACGATTTCCATCTCCATGCCGAAGGTCTGGCTCTCTTCGACCGAGATGGCGCCGTCGTTGCCCACGACGTCCATTGCCTCGGCGATCTTCTGACCGATCTCGGCATCGCCGGCCGAGATGGTGCCGACGTTAGCGATCTGCTCCTTGCTGGAAACCTCCTGGGCGTCGGCCTTGATCTGCTCGACGATGGCGTTGGTTGCCAGCTGAATGCCGCGGCGAATGCCGAGCGCATCGGCACCGGCCGTGACGTTGCGCAGACCTTCACGCACGATGACGTCGGCGAGCAGCGTGGCGGTGGTGGTGCCGTCACCGGCGACGTCGTTGGTCTTAACGGCGGCCTCGCGCACGAGCTGGGCACCCATGTTCTCGACCGGGTTCTCGAGCTCGACCTCGCGAGCAACCGTCACGCCGTCGTTGGTTATGACCGGTGCGCCATAGGACTTCTCGATGGCGACGTAGCGGCCCTTGGGGCCAAGGGTAACCTTGACGGCGTCGGCGAGCTTCGTCACGCCATTGGCAAGCGCGCCACGCGCGTCTGCCTCGAACTTGATGTCTTTAGCCATGATGAATGACTTCCTTTCGTTATCAGCCCCGGTTTGCTCCAATCACAACCGGGTTTACGGGTTTCCGTGACGAGTGCAGTTGGTTTAAAGGTTCTGGCTGAGACGAGCTAAGCGGCCTTCGCGCCGCGTGCGATCGAAGCCAGGTTCTGAAAGCCAAATGCGCCGTCACGGGAAGCCGTCGGGATAAGTGACGGTTTATCTATTCGACGACCGCGTATATATCATCCGCGCGCAGGATCAGGACCTCTTCGTCATCGAACGTGATCTCGGTTCCGCCGTACTTGCCGAAGATAACCTTGTCGCCGACCTTGACGGGAACGGGAACCAGGTTGCCATCCTTATCGAGCTTGCCCTCGCCCACTGCCAGCACGATGCCGGTCGTCGGCTTTTCCTTAGACTCGCGGGCCAAATACAGGCCAGATGCGGTAGTCTCTTCGGCCTCGTCAGCCTTGACGATCACGCGATCGCCCAACGGTTTAAGAGCCATTGCAATTGCCTTTCTTCCTAGACAAACATTACCTTGCTTTGGTTTTAGCACTCTCGACCTCCGAGTGCTAACAGAGTCGTACTATAGCACCCTTGAGCCGTAGCGGCTCAAATTTTCTGAACCGTCACGTTCCCGTCACAAACAAAGACAATTCGCACAAACATGGAAAAGGCGCACTGGGACCCGGATGCGAGCGAATGCCCACTTGTTTCTGATACCATTACGCCCATGGAAACCAACGACGCCAATCAACCTGCCGAGCAACCACGCAGACGCGAGGCGCTCGTAGCGCTCATCGTGCTTGTCGCGGTCATCGCCGCTGCCTTCTTCGCCTACCAGATGCTCGCGGCGCAAGCGCACGACTCCCAGCCAGAGACCCGCACCACAACGACTGAAAGCTCACGCGAACTGCCGAAGCTCTCGGAATTCGACGCGACGGTCTACACCGAATCGGACGAAGGGCTCAAGCTGACCGAAATCGCCGACGGCAAGCCCCTGGTCATGAATTTCTGGGCAACCTGGTGTCCGTATTGCGTAAACGAAATGGGCGACTATCAGGAAATCTACGACGAATACGGAGATCGCGTTTCGTTTGCCTTCATCGATGTGGCCGACGGAAAGCGCGAGACGGTCCAGAAGGCATCTGACTGGCTAGCCGACAACGGCTATCGCCTACCCGCTTATTACGACACCAGCCTAAACGCCATGTACAAGTACGGCGCGACCAACCTGCCCACCACCGTCATCGTCGCGCGCAACGGCGACATCCTCGACGTGTCCGCCGGAGCCATCGACCCCAAGGCCATGCGCTCAACGCTCACCGAGCTCGTCGAAGAATAGCCACGGCAGGCGCTAGGATGGAATTCGCGATTACGTTTCTAGAGGGCGTCATCACGTTCATATCGCCCTGCTTGCTCCCAATGCTGCCAATCTACGTCGCCTACTTCGCAGGAGACGCAGGGCAGGGCGGCGAAAACGGCACTGGAGGCGGCAGGGCAGCTGGGCGCACGGGACGCACCGTCCGCTGTGCGCTCGGGTTCATCCTCGGATTCTCGGCGCTGTTCACGCTCATGGGCGCATTTGCCGGCACGATAGGCGCACTGTTCCTGCAGCACCAAGCCGCCCTGAACGCAATCTGCGGCGCCGTGGTCATCGTTCTTGGCCTGAACTACCTGGGCATCCTGCGCATCCCGCTTTTGCAGCGCACGCTGAAACCGCGCACCGGGGTCATCCCGCGCGGCTTCGCCAGCTCCGTCCTGTTCGGAATAGTCTTCGCCATCGGTTGGACGCCTTGCGTCGGAGCGTTCTTGGGTTCGGCCCTGAGCCTTGCCGCCAGCTCGGGCCAGACGGCCAAGGGAATAGCCCTGCTTTTGTGCTATTCGCTGGGCTTGGGGCTCCCCTTTTTCCTTGCAGCCATCTTGATCGACAAGCTTGAGGGCGCATTTGCCTGGGTGAAGCGCCACTACACCATTATCGACAAGGTATGCGGGACGCTCCTCGTGCTCGTCGGCGTGCTCATGGCCACCGGCCAGCTGGGTCTCTGGCTCGGCGCGCTCTCCGCATAAAGAAAGAGACAGGGCCCGTAGCCCTGTCTCATCGAGTTCTTAGTAGTTCTGGGCCTTCAGCTCGAAGTAGCTGCGCGGATGCGCGCACACCGGGCAGATCTCGGGTGCTTCCTTGCCGATTACGATGTGCCCGCAGTTACGGCAAATCCAGGTGCGGTCGCCATCGCGCGAGAACACGATACCGTCCTCGATGTTGCCGATGAACGTGCGGTAGCGCTCCTCGTGGTGCTTCTCGATAGCGCCGACCTGGCGGAACTTCTCGGCAATCTCGGCAAAGCCCTCTTCGTCGGCCACTTTGGCGAACTCGTCGTACATGTCGGTCCACTCGTAGTTCTCGCCGTCAGCCGCGTCGTTGAGGTTGGTCATCGTGTCAGGCACAGCGCCATCGTGCAGGTACTTGAACCACATCTTGGCGTGTTCCTTCTCGTTGCGCGAAGTCTCGAGGAACATCTCGGCGATCTGCTCGTAGCCGTCTTTCTTCGCCTTGCTGGCATAGTACTGGTACTTCGTATGGGCCTGCGATTCGCCCGCGAAAGCAGTTTCCAGGTTCTCCCAGGTCTTGCTTCCCTTCAACTCCATGGCGCGTCCTTTCTCTCGTCTGAGCACCTTCCGCCACGATACGTGCATGTTCAGCACGCGTCAAGCAGGCAAACTGCCCTAAACTCCTTCGCCCAGTTCGCAAACCCGATTGCCCTAGGGAAAACCGCTCAAATCCCACCGCGTTTCCGCAGGAGGCGGCGCGCTCCGGCTTGGCTTCGCCTAGTCTATATGTATTACAGGAGCAGTGGCTGCAGAATCGCCGGAGTCACGCCACCTCCTGCGGGAACGCTTCACGAAACCGAAAGCGGCGCGCAATCAGCGCCTTCTAAAAACGAAGCGTCCCTGCTGCCAGGGGCGTGACTCCGGCGATTCTGCAGCCACTGTTCCTGTTAAATACTTAGGTTAGGCGAAGCCAAGCCGGAGCGCGCCCCTGGCAGCAGGGACGCGGTGGGACAGGACCGTATAACAAAAGTTACCCAAGAGGTAGGTAACTGCCCTCTTTTGGCACCACCAGAAAAACGGGCTTATCGCAGGAACGATTGGATGGCGCGGGCATCGGCCAGACCCTTGGCATACAGGCCCTCGATGGCGCTGCGGTCCTTGGTCAGGGTATCCATGTCGCCTATGCTGTCCGGCGCCACGATCAGCACCCGACCTTCGCGCTCGTATTTCTTGGCAAGATCAAGCTGCAGATTGTACAAGCCGGCACGGTTCATCAGCGCTTCGGCGATACGCGGGTAGCGAACCGAGACGATGCGTGCAAACCGCACATCGCGCTTGGGGTCGCGGTAGAAATCTCGCGGGCGCGTCAAAATAACGACCACCTTTTCGCAGCCGGCTTCGAAAGCTTTGCGCACGGGAATGGGGTCCGACAAGCCGCCATCGAAACAGGGCCTTCCTCCAACCGGGTATGGCCTGTTCACAAGTGGAAGCGCCGACGACGCCTTGACCGGAGCATAATCGTCCTGCGCCATATCGTCCATGCTAAAGTACACAGGCAGCGCACTTTTCGCATCTGTTGCCACTATGAAGAACTGCCTACCCGAATCGACCATTGCCCGGTAGTCCAGCGGGTACTCCCCGTCTGCATTCGAAAGCGACCCGTAAATGTAGTCGAGGTCGGCGTATTCTCCCTTGCGCGCCACAAGGCCTGCGCCCATGTACTGCGGGCGAAAACTATACGTGGTGTAGAAGGCAAAATTGCGGCCGACCTGGCCGGCCATGTAGGAGCTCAGGTTCGCCGCCCCCGCCGAGACACCCACGCAGCAATCGAAGTCGATGCCGGACTCCATGCACCAGTCAAGCACTCCCGCCCCGTACGCTCCGCGCTCTCCGCCGCCAACATCCACCACGCCAATCATGATTTCGCCTTTCTTGCAATTGAACTATAATTGCCCAACTGTAGCGCAAGTTCGCTCGCTCAAACAAGACTAAATGCCGCCAATGTGGCAAGGCTTGCAGCTCCGCCACATTGCCCGTAAGGAGTTCCATGGTCTCCCAGCCCGATCATATACAAGTGCGCGGCGCGCGCGTTCACAACCTGAAGAACGTCGACGTCGACATTCCGCTTGGCAAGTTCGTCGGAATCGCAGGCGTCTCGGGAAGCGGCAAGAGCTCGCTGGCCCTCGGCGTGCTCTACGCCGAGGGGTCGCGGCGCTACTTGGATGCGCTTTCGACCTACACGCGCAGGCGCATCTCGCAATCGGCCCGCGCGGCGGTCGATGAGGTTCGCTACGTCCCAGCAGCCCTGGCGCTTCGCCAGCGACCGGGCATCCCCGACGTGCGCTCGACCTTCGGCACGTCGACCGAGCTTCTGAATTACCTGCGCCTGGCGTTTTCACGTTTGGGAAGCCACACCTGCCCCAACGGGCATCACGTACCGCCGAGCATGGACGTGGCCCTCGAGCGCGAGACCGAATGCCCCATATGCGGAGCGCGCTTCTACGGGCCCGGAGCCGAGGCCATGGCGTTCAACAGCGAAGGCGCCTGCCCCACGTGCGCGGGAACCGGCGTGGTGCGAACCGTCGACGTATCGACCCTCGTACCCGACGAGTCCAAAACCATCGACGAGGGCGCCGTCGTCGTTTGGGGAAGCCTCATGTGGTCGCTCATGAAGGACGTCTGCCGCGAAATGGGCGTGCGCACCGATGTGCCGTTCTGCGAGCTGACCGACGAAGAACGCGATATCGTCTACCACGGTCCGGCCGAGAAGAAGCACCTGCTGTACCACAACGAGAACACGGGCGTCGCCGGCGAGATGGACTTCACGTACTTCAACGCCATCTACACGGTCGAAAACGCGCTTTCGAAAGTGAAGGACGAGAAGGGCCTGAAGCGCGTGGCGAAATTCCTGACCGAAGGACCGTGCCCCGACTGCGGGGGCACGCGCTTGTCCGCCAAGGTCCGCTCGTCGCTGCTCACGGGAATCAACCTGGCGCAGGCAACGCAATTCACCTTGGACGAGCTCGCAGCCTGGGTGCCCACCGTGGCGCCGAGCCTGCCCGCCGAGCTGCGTCCCATGGCCGAAAACATCTTGTCCGGCATGGCCGAGCCGATACAGAGGCTGCAGCAACTCGGGCTAGGCTACCTTTCGCTCGACCGCGCATCGTCGACGCTCTCGACCGGCGAGCGGCAACGCGTGCAGCTGACACGGGCCGTTCGCAACCGCACGAACGGCGTGCTGTACGTGCTTGACGAACCGTCGATCGGCTTGCACCCTTCGAACGTAGACGGCCTTCTGGGCGTCGTGGACGATTTGCTGGCCGACGGCAACTCGGTCGTCGTGGTCGACCACGACGTGCGGGTCCTTAGGCAATGCGACCACCTGATCGAAATCGGCCCCGGTTCGGGCGCAGAAGGCGGGCGCATCATCGCCCAAGGCAGCGTCAACGATATCGAGGCCAGCCCCGCATCGCGCATCCGCGGGTTCCTGTCGGGCTCCAAAGCGGTGCGCACGCGCAGCCGCGCGCCCGAAGGCGAGCTCTTCGCAAACGGGGCCATATACCTGCGCACCGGCGCCATACACACCGTAAAACCGCTCGAGGTGCACATACCGCGCGGCAGGCTCACCGCAGTCACCGGCGTTTCGGGATCGGGCAAGACCACTCTCGTGCTCGAAAGCCTGATTCCGGCCCTCAAAGCCGCAACGGGCGACGGGATCGCCCCTTCCCATGTAATCGACGTCGATGCAGCCGACCTGCGCCGCGCCAACCTGATCGACGCCACGCCCATCGGCATAAACGTCCGCTCGACGGTCGCCACCTATTCCGGTGTCCTCGACGATCTGCGCCGGGCATACGCCAGCTCCCCAACCGCGAAGGAGCGCGGCTACAAAGCCGGCGCTTTCTCGTACAACACAGGCTCGCTCAAATGCCCCACCTGCGACGGCACCGGCCAAATATCGCTCGACGTGCAGTTTCTTCCCGACGTCGACATCGTATGCCCCGACTGCCGTGGTTCGCGCTACGGCAACGAGGCTTGGCAGCTCAGAAAGGCACTCAAAGGCTCGGCGGGAACCGTCGAGCTGTCGCTTCCGCAACTCATGGCCATGACAGTCGACGAGGCGCTCGACGTGTGCGCGAGCCTGAAGAAAGCTGCTTCGAAGCTGAGCATCCTTCATGACTTGGGGCTCGGGTACCTCACGCTCGGCGAGGCGACGCCGGCCCTCTCGGGCGGCGAAGCGCAGCGCCTGAAGCTCGCCAGCGAAATCGGCCGCGACCAGCGCGATGCCCTCTTCGTGTTCGACGAGCCCACGATCGGCCTGCATCCGCTCGACGTGGAGGTGCTCATGGACGTGTTGCAGGACCTGGTGAGTCACGGCGCAACCGTCGTCGTCATCGAGCACGACCTCGACATGATCGCCAACGCCGACTACATAATCGACATGGGCCCCGGAGGCGGAAACGCCGGCGGGCGCATCGTCGCTTGCGGAACCCCCGAGCAGGTACGCGCCAACCCCGAAAGCATCACGGCCCGCTACCTGTAGCCGGGCCCTGCACGCAGGTTTCCGACCTACGGTTTTTCTCACGTCCCGCGAAACCGCAGATGGCGACGCGCCTTCGCTTGGCTTCGCTTAACTTTGAAATAGTTTGAAGTATGTAGCTGCAGAATCGCTCAGGTCACGTCGCCATCTGCGGTTTCGCTCCAGCCTCATGTTGGCTACGCGGGCTGCCGAGGCGATTGGCGCAAAAAGGGTCAGACCCTTTTTGCGCTATGACACTTTTGCATCTTGCAAGACACTCGTCCATAGACCAGTACCCTTTTGGCAGTTAGGAAGCGTTTCCGCAGGCGGGGAGGTGACTCCGGCGATTCTGCAGCCACTGTTCCTGAAATCCACATAGATTAGGCGAAGCCAAGCCGGAGCGCGTCCCCGCCTGCGGAAACGCGATGAGATGGTTATAACAACTAGATACCTCTGGGACGGCCAGAGGGCAATCAGCGCAGAACGTCAGCGAGAGAGCCGTTTGCAACGAGCGTCACGCGCTGGGTTGCGCGGGAAATGGCCGTGTACAGGCGATGGCGACGCAGGGGCTCGTTGGGGAAGGCGCCTTCCTGCACGTCGGGCACGATGGCATGGTCGAACTCGAGGCCCTTGGCAAGCATCACATCGAGCAGCACGACCCCCTCGGCCGGCAAGGTTCCGTCATCGGGCACGACCTGCACGGCCGAGTCGGCCAGCAGCCTGGCTAGCTGCTTGGCGCGCGTGCGACTGTTGGCGATAAGCGCCGTAAGACCCGGTTCGGATGCCGCGTCGTCGACCACCTGTCGCAGGGCCCGCTCGTATTCGTCACCGTCTGCGCACTCGATTATCACGGGTTCGGTGCCCGGCCGCTGCACCGACGAAGCCTGCACTCGCTCGCGTTCGGGCAGAAGCTTGCAGAACAGGTCGGTGATCTCGGGCGAGGAACGGTAGCTGATCATGAGCGAGCATTCGTCCACGCCGCCGCGAAGCTTCCCGAAAAGCTCCCGCACTTCGGCAAACGACGCCGTGCCCTCGTGCACGGCCTGGTTCTCGTCGCCCAAGAGCAGGAAATGCGCATTGGGAAAGAACCGCGCGAGCACGGCGAGCTGCGTCGTCGTGTAATCCTGAACTTCGTCGACCATGACGTAGCGCGCATGGCGCTCGCCTCCTCCGACCAGCGCGAGCTTCAGGTACAGCCACTCCACCGCATCGAGCGTTTGCCGCCCGAGCATCCGCATGCCGATGCGGTCCAATCGAAGCCAACGCCCTTCTTCTATGGCCTCCAAAACCGGCGCATAGCGAACGTTCAGGTACTTTCGCGTGCACGAGACGAGCTCGTCGGTATCGAGCGGGGCCAGTTGCTGGCCGAACAGCCTGATCTGCTCTTCGTTGCTCAGCTCCATGACGGTATCCTGCACGTCCTCGTCGCGCGAAAGGCGCATGACACGCTGCTCGAGCTTCTCTTTCAGGTCCTCGATCGCCAGTGCCATGCGGTGGGTGCCCATGGGGATGCGCGCGTACTTCTCGACCGACGCGCGGGCCTGGGCGCCCGTGATCACGCGTTCGTCATCGACGCGGATATCGCAGTAGTCCCCCTGTTCGAGCTGTAGTTTCGCCACGGAATCGTCGATTTGCCGCAAAACGTCGAGCGAGGCGTCCTTGGCGATGCCGCGCCCCTCGAGACCCAGACGAACCATGAGGTCGTTCCACGTGAGGATCTGAGGGTTGGATTCGCCCATATCGGGAAGCACATTGTCGATATAGCGCCCGAACACAGCGTTTGGCGTTATCAGGTACACGTCGGAAGGCGTGAGCGATTCGCGTTCGGTGTAGAAGAGGTAGGCAATGCGCTGCAAAAGCACGCTCGTCTTACCCGAACCCGCAATGCCCTGTACCAAGAGCACCGGTACGTCGGCGTGGCGGATGACCTGGTTCTGCTCCTTCTGAATGGTCGTCGTAATGGCTTCGAGGCGGGCCGTGCGCCGTTTGCTCAACGAGGCAAGAAGAAGCGGGTCTTCGATGGCGACCGTCGTGTCGAAGTAGGCCCGCAGCTCGTCGCGGCGTATGTCGAACTGCCGCCGCAGCTGAAGTTCAACCTCTATCGTGCGACCGTTGGCTTCGTAGGACGTAAGCCCGTTGGCCTGGTTGTAGTACACCTCGGCCACAGGGCTGCGCCAGTCGACGATGAAATGGCGGCGCATCTCATCGGTCATGCCGGCGGCGCCGATGTAGATGTCCTTCGGTTCGGCGGAATACGGAAACTTGCAGCGCACCTTGGCGAAATAGGGGCTATGCAAAAGAAGCTGCGCTCTACGAAGCTTCTCGGTGTTGATGTCGGCTGACAGATTGTAGCTCTCGATTATGCGGTTGACCGCCTCGAGCTCTGCCAGGGTTTCGAGCTGGATATCGGCATCCTGGTTCAGCGACAACGCCTCGAACAGGTCCTCTTTGTCATCGAGCGCTTCGGCGAGGTCGGCTTCGAGCCTGCTGCGCACCTCCGATTCGATACGTACGAGCTTCTCGTAGGTATCCGAAAGGTGCTTCTGCTCTTCCTCGAAAACAGGATCTGCCGCCATAATCGCCTCCGCCCAATTCCTTCGCGTCGAAAACAAGCCAAATAATTGTAGCGGATGTGCGCAATCATTCGAAGACGGGCGCAGAAAAGCTTTCGAATGCGGCAACGAGGTCGGGCTGCTCGATGACGAAGTGAATGGCGGGCGCTTTGGCCTTCGAGACCACAGCGTTTGCGCCCGAACGAATCATGATCGTTATGTTGCGAAACGCCGGCCTACCATTGGTGACGAGCGTGAGGGCCGAGTCCTGCTCAGCTTGCGCGCGCAGGGCCGCCAGATGCTGTTGGTACTCGTCGTACGTGTAGGCGATTGGCACCATATCGTCTCGGACAGGCAGCTCGAGCGAAGCGGGATGCTCTGCGAATTCCTGGCGGCCCGCATCCGGCACTTCGAGCAAGATGCTACCAGCTGCCAGCATCGTCTCGAAAAGCCGCGTTCTTTCGCCTGCGTAATTCATGACGCGCTCGCGCATCGTCTGAGAAAGCCCTGACCGCCCAACCATGTTGTCAAGCAAATCCTGCGGAATCGTACCGATCGGCAGCGTCGACATGATGACGCGCCGTGGCCCTGGCAAAGACGAATCCTTGCGTTCGAAACGGGCGAATTCCATCTGCTTGCCTTCAGGAAAAACCCTCATGAGAGGCCGAGCATGCTCGAGCATGCGCTCTGCGCGGCGGCGGTAGTAGCGCACCTCGTCGCGGTTCTTCGTCATAATGTAACGGCCCTCGGCCTGGTAGCCCGCAATGGCCTCGCCCCACAGCGCCGCCGTGCCCGATACTTTCAGGAAATGGCAGAACACGCTGTTCAGTATCTTGGGGTAGTAGTACGGCATGACAAGCCCCGTCATGTACAGGGGGATCCAGCTTTCCAGCCCGAGCATCATCTCGGGAAGCGGCCGCGCCGTATTGTGAATGACGTGAAGGCGCAGCCCCTTTTTCATGAGCAACGCCATGCCGAACATCCATTTACGCGGAAACTCCTTGTCGGCTGCCATTTCTTCCATCGGCATGTCGCTGAACATGATGACGTCGGCGCGCGAGCGCGACATGACCGTCGCCCGCAGGTAATCGAGCTCGGCCTGCATCATCTGGGAAAGACCGGTGTAGGTCTTGGTCGTGGGAAGCTGTGCCGGCGCTGTGGGGACCTTGAGCTGGTCGAAATGGATGGCCTGCATGAAGTCGTCCAGATCGAACGAATCGAGCTTTTCCAAGAAGCCCCCGATATCGGCTGCCGGCGCTGGTTCGTGGGTCGAAAGCCACGAAGCTATAGCTTGGGCGCGTTTGTGCTCATCTGCAATAGCCGCCCAGTCTTCACCGACCGCATCGACGACCGCAGGCCTTGTCTGCGCTTCCACGACCATGGGCGCGAAGAACGCCGCAACGCCCGAAATGAACGTCCGAAGATTGGCTGGCCTGCGCTGACCTGCCAATATGCGCGAAATGTGAGAGGCATCGAAATTGAGCGCCTGCGACAAGGCATTGTTGCGAACACCGCAGGCGCCTACAAGTAAATTGAGGTTGGCAAGGAAGGAATCGTAGCTGACCGCAATGCCGCTTGCCGCTTCGACCAGGTCCGCTATGACCTCGGCTTCGTCGAGCTTGCCATCCGATAGCTTCACAAGCCCTTGCGCTATGAGGCGCACCTGTTCGCTCTCGCCGTCAGGTTGCCGCTCGCCAGTGCGGTACCGGCTGATGGCCGCCGCCGATACGCCCGACGCTCCCGAAAGCTCCTTTGCGCTGCAGCCAACCTGGTCGATGTAGCGTTTCAACCGCTCGCTAAAATCCATGGCCGTCCCTTCATGCAATTGCCACTCTGACAAGAATGGTACGCGATTGTTGACTCAGCGGCAAGCAAGGCGATCGTTTTTTTCCAGAGGGTACCAGCCGGGTCCCACCGCGTTTCCGCGGGAGGTGGCGCGCTCCGGCTTGGCTTCGGCTTAACCTATGTGGAGTTGCAGGAACAGTGCCTGCAGAATCGCCGGAGTCACGCCGCCTCCCGCGGAAACGCTCCGTTAAACCGAAAGCAAACAGCCCAATGGCCGATTGCCTAAGGGGTAATCGGTTGACCTTTACCCTATGACCTCGCGATACAGCTCGTTGAGCTCGCGGATGATGACGGCTTGCGAGTAATGCCCCGAGGCGTAGGCGGCGATGCCATCGCGCCAAGTAGGGTTGGAAAGCGCGCGCTCGAGCGTGCTCACGATGCCGCGGGCCAGGTCAGCCGAGTCCTCGGGGTTCACGAGCGCCCCGACCGTTTCGTTCACGAAATCGGGCAACCCACCCTGGTTCGTTGCCACGACTGGCGTGCCGCATGCCATGGCCTCGACGGCAACCAGCCCGAACGGCTCGCGCCTCGAGGGCACCAGGTCGATGTCGGCGATGCAGTACAGGCGCGCCAGCTCGTCCTGGGGCACGTTGCCGATGAAATAGATTCGCGAAAGTCCCAGGTCGCGAGCTTGTGCCTCCAAATTGCCGCGCTCCTCGCCGTCGCCTGCCAAAACGGTAATGGCGTTCGGCAGCTGGTTTTCGTAGGTTGCCGCCGCTTCAACCAAAATGTCGATGCCCTTGAAACGGGTCATCTTTCCCGCGAACAGGATGACGTCTTGCCCCTCGTAGGGCACGCCATGGCGGCCCAAAACGTCGGCACGGTCGAGCATCTGCGGATAGAAGATGTCGGGGTTGTAGCCGTTGCGCATGCGCACGATCTTCTCGACATGCTGCGGGAAGGCCTTGCGCACGAGCTGCTCGTTGTCAGCCGAAATGCAGATGACCTTGGCACACGCATCCATAGCGGTCTCGGCGAAATGGCGCATCTCGGGCCATTTGTCGTAGCCCATGAGGTCAGTTCCGTGGGCCGTCAGCACGAGCGGCACGCCGCAGTCCACCGCGAGCGAAGGCAGCGCCCATACGTGCTGGCCATGGACCACGTCGGGCGCAAACGTGCGCACTTCCTCGTCGATGGCCTGCTTGAACGCGTCAAGGTACGCCTGCATCTGCGCCTCGGTCAGATCCGAGAACGCCACCGTCGAAACCGGGTGCGTCGTGAAGCAGGGGAAGTTGAACGGCAGCGCGCCCTCGATAACTTCGGGGTCTGCCGCATCGGTGTTGGTGAAGAAGACCGGGTGCAGCCGCACGCCCTCGTATTGGGGAATATCGGTAGTGTTCACGGGAAGCACGACGCACACCTCGTGCCCGAGCTTCACGAGCTGCGTGGCAAGGTTTTTGGTATAGGTGCCGCTACCCGAGCCCTCGAGCGGAAAATGGTTGATCATCAAGATGCGCATGGCGGTTCCTTCCTCGCAAACGATGTCCACCATGATAACCGATTATCCCAGGGGCAATCAGCCGAGTCCTACCGCGTCTCCGCGGGAGGTGGCACGCTCCGGCTTGGCTTCGGCTTAACCTATATGGACATCCAATGCTATCCTGAAGACATCGAAAACCGATCGCTGTTGTACGCTTCGCAACTAATGTCGGTCAACACCGTTCGCGGGACAAAGTTCAAAGACATTCCCCAAGTCATCGTCATAACGCTGCTCGATGATGCGCCGCTTTTCCCGGACTCCACCGATTACGTGAGCATATGCCGACTCGGCTGGACAACTGGTGAGCAGAGCGCTCAGGCGACGGATCGAATGTTGTTCGTGCTCGTAGAACTCGAGAAGGTACGCAAGCGGTATAATTCGCTTGACGATGAGGTTCTCAGCGATGAGCTGCTCTCGTGGCTGTACCTCCTTACCTCTGGGTTCAACAAAGCCGAGGAGGCCGGTGCCATCATGGATGCATTCCCCGATATCGAAGAGTTCGCGAAAATGTACGGTTTTGCGCTTGACGACCCCAAGGTCGTCCAGGCATATGCGGATTTCGAGTCAGCCGAGCGGGAGTACCAATCCCGCAAGGACTACTTTGAACGCGTCGAGCGGGAAGCAAGGGAGCGCGGTTACGAAAAGGGTATCGAGCAGGGCATCGAGCAGGGCATCGAGCAGGGCATCGAGCAAAACATCGCGATTCTGCGGGCGGCTGGCATGGACGACGCCGCGGAACTGCTGGCGCGGAAAGCTCGGAACCGATAGAGCTCGGCGCTGACGAAACAGTCATAGCGCAAGCCCTCGAACAGCTGCGGAATCCTTGCCCTACCGCCAACGCAGCAAGGATTCCGCAGCAACCATACAACGGGAGTTGCAGCTAATGCGATCCCCGCTTCGAAAGGGTAGCGATGAAGGTCCTGATGGTAAATGGGAGCGACCATGAATTCGGATGCACCTACACGGCGCTTGCCGTAAGGGGCGCTTGCCGGCAGCATCCCTTACGGCACCATGCCCAGAAAGCGCTTTACCTCGGGCGCGTGAGCTTCGTCGAATAGCTCGTCTGCATTCACGACGCATCGAAGCCGACCGTCGAGTATCACCCCGACGCGGTCCGCAAGCGTCTGCGCCTCGTTGAAATCGTGTGTTACGAAAACGATCGTGCATCCGAATCGGCCGTGCACGCTGCGCAGCATGTCGTACATAGCGGTTTTGGTAGTGGGGTCAAGCGCCGAGAACGGCTCGTCGAGGATGAGGATATCGGGTTGCATGACCAGTGCTCTGGCCAGCGCCGTTCGCTGCGCCTCCCCACCGCTGATAATGCCCGGATATCGTTCGGCCAAGTGCTCGATACCGAACAAATCGAGCATCTCCTGCACCCGCTCGTCCACATCATGGCGGCGCGGGCGCGAACGCCGCAAGCCGTAGGCTATGTTGTCCCACACCGTCATGTGCGGGAACAGCGCATAATCCTGATACAGTATCCCCAGATGGCGCTGTTGTATAGGCAGCTCTTCAATGTTTTTGCCGTCAAGCAGGATGCTGCCGGAATCGAAGGGGTACGCTCCGGCAATGGATTCCATGAGCACCGTCTTGCCCGAGCCTGTCGTTCCCAAGATGGCGAATATCTCGCCTGCACGAATCGAGAGCGAATCCACGAGAAGCGTGAACTCGCCACGCGTCACTTCAAGATCCGTTATGTCGATCGAGCCGGCTATGACGCCCCTCCACCGCTGCGCATGCGCGCTCCCTTGCGCCTTCTCTGGCGGCGCTCGACACGGCTGCCGCCGACGGGTTTGCTCAAAACGTTCGCAACCACGAGCGTTGCCGCCGAAACGATGAGCATAATCATGGCCGTCGCCATCGCGGTATCGGTGTTCCCGGTGGAAATCGAAAGGTACACGCTTCCCGGTAACGTCTCGGTCCTCATGCGCGTTACGCCAACGAGCATCAGAGTTGCCCCGAATTCGCCCATGCCGCGCGCCCAGGTCAGCACGAACGTCGAAATGATCGAGTTTCGGCAGATAGGCACGATGACCGTGCGAAACGCATCGAAGGAGCTGGCACCGAGCGTCTTGGCCACAAATTCCATGCGCGGGTTCACGTCCCCGAACGCCGTGCGAATCATCCTGATGGAAAAAGGAAGGTTTACGATGAGCTGGGCGAACACGATACCCGTCGGCTGGAATACCACCGAGAACCCCGCATCGCGCAACGCCTTGCCCACCGGCGACGAGAACATGAGCAGCAATGCGAAACCGAGCAGGATATAGGGTAACGAGAGCGTCAGCTGCATGAGCGTCTCGGCCGCACGCTTGAGGGGCATGTTCGTGCGCGTGAGCGCATAGGCCGTTGGCAAGGCGAGCAGCAGGCATATCGTCGTCGAGATAGTCGAGGTCACAACGCTCATGCGAAGCGAGAACAGCACTTCCTCGGAAGAAACCGCCTCGCCGATATGCGTAACGCCCCCTGCGATTATCGTCAGCACCGCGCTGCCGATGAACAGCAGCGCTACGACTGCAGCCGCTATGCACAGTGCAGGGAACGGGTCGCGTCTGCGACCTGCATGCTTTCTCTGTTTAGCGAGGATTCTGCCCATGTGCGCCCATAGATGAAGCGCCGGCGCCAAGCGCCGGCGCTTCGCAAAGGGAAGGAACTACGCGAGTTCGTAGCCGTATTTCTTCCAGATGTCCTGAGCTTCTGCCGTCTGCAGGAACGCATCGAAGTTCTTGGCGGCAGCCTCGTCCCCTACGCTCGTCAACATGGCGGCCGGGACGACCTTGACGTAGGCATCCAGGTCGGACGTGTCCACTATGACCGCGCCGTCCGTCTTGACGTTTTCCTTCCACACGATGCCCGCATCGCCTTCGCCGTTCGCTAACGCCGTCGCGATCTGCGGCGCCGTCGTCGTGGTGGTGATGGCGCCCTTCGATTGCAAATCCTCCCAAATACCCAGATCAGTCAGTGCCTTCTTGGCAATCTTGCCAATCGGGGTCGACTCGGGGTCGCCCACGAGCAGCAGATCAACGTTGGCCAGATCGGCAAGGCCAGAGATGTTCTTCGGGTTGGCTTTGGGTATGGCCAGCACCGGGATGTGCTTCACGAGGTTCGTGCTGGACTCGACATATTGCTCGACTGGCTTGAGCTCCTCGGCGGAACCGGCGATGAAGAAATCGCCCTCCTGCGTCGTGTCGATCTGGGTCTGGATCTGCGCCGCATTTGCGTACGTGACGTTCATCTTGCAGCCCGATTGAGTCTCGAACAGAGCGGCGATCTCGGTGAAGGGGTCGGTCATGCCCGCGCCGCAGTAGATGTTGAGCTCTGATCCGGCAAGCGCTCCCCCACTTGCGGCGGCCGATGAGCCCGAAGCGCTGGCGGCCTGTGCGGCGGCCGAGCTTGCCGCGCTCGACGCCTCGGCGGCAGCTGCGCTCGCAGAGCTCGCGGAGCTGGCTGCCTGCGAGGCCGAACCCGACGAACATCCTGCGGCCAAGCTGCCACCGACGAGCGCGGCCCCTGCGATGCCAGCCAATTTGAATACATCCCGCCTTGAATACGCTCGCTGCTGAACCATAATAACAACCCGTCCCTTTCGTACCTTTTTATACTAATTCATAACTATTCGCAAACTACAATGTTCGCTGAAAATATATTATCTTCAACAATATCGAGTTTCAACCGAGCATAATTCTATGATTAGCATAACCCGTTGCGTTGTCCGGCTGGTCGCCGCCCACAGGAGGTGACCAGGCGAACCGCATTCGATAAAAAAACCGGGCTCCGTTTCGAGCCCGGTTACTCTTTCGTATGCGTTTTAGCTTTCGCGATTCGCTACGATGCGTTGTCCTGCTTTAATGGCGAGCGTGACGCTTGTGCTTGCGGTGCACTTTGTGGCCCTTGCGCTTGCCATCGATGCCAGCTTCCTTAAGACCGACGATAAGCTTCTCGTTGATAGCATCGAGCTGCGCACGCTCTTCGGCGCTCAGCACGGAAAGGATCTTCTCGGCGGCTTTGTCCTGAGCCGCTTCGTGCTTCTGCGCGAGCTTCTTGCCCTCATCGGTCAGCGTGACTTTGTACAGTTTCTTGCCGGCGCTTTCGATAGTCACGTACCCGTTGCGCTCCGCCTTGCGAATGATGTCTTTAAGGGCACCGCGGTTCATGCCCAATTTGGCGACGAGCTCGCGCTGGGTCGCCCCATCGTTGTCGAGCAGCACGCGCAGCAATGCGCCCTGGCCACGTTTGTAGCTCTTCGGGCCGTTCTTGCGCTGGGCCAAACGTGCGAGCTTGCCGGCTTTCTTCATCTTGGCGAGTGTTTTGGAGTTGTCGTTCATGGTCTGCCTCTTTTCCAATTTGCTTCATTCGCGCGAAACCGCCCGAAGGCGGCCTCCCTTAACACGAAGAGACACTATAGCGCTTCACAAATGGATTACTATATTATTCACGTATCATACATAGAACTATTATTTTACCTGGTAATAAGGTCTCTAGATTTATTCATGAATTAATTTATGTATTAAAGTTCGCCTTTGTTCGTCACTGTTAGTCCCTATTCGTCACGCACAGCAATCAGATGTTTAGCACGCCTGCATGCGCACCGACATGTCCAGAGGTTTGGCCGTGAACGGCGCAGTGGTGGCCAACCCGTCCACGCCCGTCGCCGCATAGGCTGCCGCGTTGCTGGGATTAACGCCCCCGGCTGCGATGAGCGTCACATGCGGATCGATCTCTCGTAGTTCGCTCACGAGCGGACCCAGCTCGTCGGCAGACACCTTGTCGAGCTGTATGCCGTCCACGCCCGCCTGCGCCAGAATTCTGGCCTGGTCTGGCGATGCTTCGACGAAAAGCTTCTTCTCGATGCAACGGCACCGCACTTCGGGCAGCTGTCGCACGAACGCGTCGAACCCGCCCATGAACTTCATATGATGGTCGAAAACCAGCACGGTCTCGGACAGACCGAGCCTGTGGGGAAAGGCCCCGCCAACCATAACCGCCTCGGTCAGCAGGTCCTTGCAGCCGGGCATGCTCTTGCGCGTCGTCAGCACCTCGCACGACGGATTGACCTCGTGCACCGAATCGACCATCGCGCGCGTCTTGGTGGCGACGGCCGACAGGTGATCGAGCAGGTTCAGGCCCACCTTCCATAGCCGATGCAAATCCGCAGCGGTCCCGTTCACGCTGATAATGGGCTCGTCAGGGATGATGCGTTCGCCCGACTTTCGCGCGGACTCGACCGCGCAACCGCAGAGCCCCGCCAGGCGCGCCACCTCCTCTACGCCGGCCACCACGCAGGCTTCCCGCGAGAAGTACTCCATCCTGCCCGGCTCGTCACCTATTCCAAGCACCTCGCTCGTCAAGTCGATGTAGGGAACGTCTTCGGCCAGAAAGTAATCCAACCGCGCATCCGATATTCGTATCATACCAGTCCTTTCACTGTACTACGTCCGCTTCGATCAGCCGAATTGGGCAGAATTCATGCTCGACTATAGATATCGGAAACGCCTCGAACACAGCCGGATGACGCA
>DFIX01000051.1:26389-31955 GCA_002371495.1 Eggerthellaceae bacterium UBA3686 | reverse complement strand
TCTACGTTCTGCGCCCGCAACGGGGCGGATGTAATGTCGATAGCTATTGGCTAGCTATAATAAGCGATTTTACTGAGCAGGCGCCAGGAGGCGGTAGATGACAGCGTCCCGCGCCACATCCTGCTACCAAACGCAAGGGGCCCGCAGCTTCGTGTGAGCTGCGGGCCCCTCTATTGCCTGGAGCGATTCTATACGAAGAACTCGTCGAAATCGGAATCTGACATGCAGTCCTTGATGCGCATGAACTGCGGTTGAGCGAAATCGCTCGCAGAAACCGCAGGCGTGGTGTCTGCTAGGGGCTCGTTTGCGTGCCTTGCGCGCAACTCATCGAGGTCACCCCATTCTATGACGCGCATGGGACATGCCGATTCGCAAGCCGGGCGTTCGCCGACGAGTACTACAGGGCGATGAAATCGGAAGGCACGGGTGCGATCACGCCGACGAACACGATGTCCTCGTCGCCGTCGTTGGTGACGCCGTGGCAGGTGCCGGCTGGGTTCACGATGACTTGCCCGGCGCTGATTCGCACGTCTTGGCCGGGTTCGGGATGGAACAGCCCCGACCCCTGCATCATGATCCAGATATCGTCCGACGTCGTGTGCTTATGGCAAGCCACTTCTTGCCCTGGCTTCACAACCCAGACTACGCTGTTGGAATGCTCGTGGCTCGCAAACAGCGTCTTTACCGCGCCTTCGTCGCTGGATTCTCCGATTTCGGACATGGTGAAAATGCGCTCGTCTGACATGAGGCCCTCCTTCTTATCGTGAACGCCGCCTGCCGCTATTTTATAGAAATATCGCGGGTGGTTGTGGGGTTGCGGTGGTCCTTGTCGAGGCTCTTTATCGTTCCTATTGTTGTATGTCTTGGTATCCCTGCTGGGGATTGAACCGGGATTGCTGCTGAGGATTGAACTGGACTTGCTGGAGAGAGTCGAAGCGAGCAGGCTGCCGGGAGTCTAACTCGGCTTGCTGCTGGGGATTGAGCGGAGCCTCCTGCCGAAGGTCGAGCCGGGCTTGCTGCAGAGGGTCGAACTGAGCCTCCTGCCGAAGGTCGAACTGAGTCTGCTGCTGAAGATCGAGTTGGGCCTGTTGCTGCGCGTTATATTGGTACTGCTGCGCGGCGTACTGATACTCCTGCGGGCTGAACTGGTATTGCTGTCCGTCGGGCTGATACTGAGATTGTTGGTAATTCGGTGCGTGGGATTGAGCCGGCCCTGGGTTGCCCGCCTTAAGAGCCCCCAATTGTTGCTCAATGGCTACCAGATGGCTCGAATAGAACTGGATTTCCTGAGCGTTGTTTTCCTTTTCACGCTTCTCTTTCTTCAGGTCTCGCAATTGCAACGTGTAAAGCCCTGCGACGATTGGCGTCGCAAATATGCCCAGAAACCAGATCAAGCCGGTCTTGCGATGCCCTTTATCCTTCGCGACGTCAGCGAACGATTTAATTGCGAAGAGAAACGCGGCAATTACGGCAATAAGAATTACGAAATCGATAATAAGGACAATTCCCAACACCGTGCTATTGCCCGTCGTGTTGAACACGTTGCTTGTCGTTGGCATCTTTAACCTCCTTGCGTAATCCTCGCTAAAGGGAAGCGAAGAAGAGTATCCTCTTCGCTTCCCTTAATAATGAACATACTACTTTTCGCTGTTTCTTCACAGCGTTTCGAATCTTTTGGTCGTCATCGAATTGCACAATGAGCCAAAGAGACCAAAGAGGTCAGACCTCAATGTAGCTTCAGCAAGAGCATAGCCGCAGCGATTTATAGGCAGCTTATTGCCTATTCTCCGCTGGAGCCCTCGTCGCTGCCCCATGCACGCCTTTCGCGCTTGGGGCTATCGGGGCTGTGAAGGTAACCTCCGCCCGCGATTTCGGCGATATCCTCATCCGAAAGCTCGATGCCTTCTGCTTTCGCCAGGGCAAAAAGCTCTTCGGCTGTATTGCATGCCTCTGCCTTCTTTAGAATCTCAGGGCTTAGGTCCTTGATGTTCATGCGGTACGTCCTTTGTCGCCTCGGGCAACTTTCTCCCATGGCCATTATACTGCGAGCCACAAGGTCGAAAGACATGTCAGAGTCGGCCAGCTCACAGGTTTGGCCTGAGCAATTCCAGCCTATCCATCGTTTCCCCTTCTGCAAATGGGCGCTACGAACCGGCGATGCCGTCGGAGCTAACCCACACGCGCACGGTCACAGGCTCGTTAGGCATTACGAACTCGTACGCTTCGCCATAAATGAGTGTGCCGAAACTCTCGGAGCCGTTTACCGACACGTGCAGGTTGGCATCCAGCACGTCAGGCACGAGCACTCGAACGGGTTCGCCTGCGGCGGCCGAGCTGGGGCAGTCGATTACGAGCTCATCAGCATCTTCAAGCGTGATTGGCAGGTAGTCTTCGCCAGCCGATTGGTCGCGCAGGTATCTCTTCTGCATGAACTGCACGTATTCCCACAACCCGCCGTCGTCCGACACCGAATAGCTGGTTTTGCCGCGGACAAGGGTTCCCACACCCTCGAAATTGAACGAGGTAACCGTGCCATCCTGTAGCTCGAACGAGATCAGGTGGTAGCTGTCGGTAACGCCCATTCCGGGTTCGCTGCTAACGTGCATGCGCGCAAGCCGCTTGTACACCTCGCGGATCGATCGCTCGTCGGTCGCGGTCACGGTAGGCAACGCGCCCATCTGGTCGTAGCGTACGGTGCACGAGGTCGGGATTCTCCCGTTCTCCATGTCGGCTACTAGCTGGGCTGATGCGGGATCGTTATCGAACGTGAGGACCGATGTGCTCGACAAGTTGATCCACACGCCCTTCCCGGATCTGGGGCTCGCGCTGGAGCTCGCAGGGGTTGAGCTTGGGCTGGCGGCGGCCGAGTCATTGCCGTAACTGCCCGTGCCGCCAGAGCCGCTTGCGCTGCTCGGCGAGCTAGACGCGCCACAGGCTGATAACGCCATCGAAACTGCTATCGCCACTGCGATGACAAGAATCGCCGTTAGCTTGCTTCGAATCATTCCGTGCATTCCAAGCTCCTTTCTATTTCCCGCTTCTACATAGAATACGATTGAAACCGACAAAATGTCGCAACGATTGGGGGAAGCAAAGAGGGGTATCTTCTTCGCTTCCCTTCGCTTCCCTTACCAGTTGGTGAGCAAGAAGCCTTCGGGGTCGAATTGCAGCTCGTAGGGGTCGCTCAGCACCTCGATCTCGGGGATGCTGGCGATCTCGTCGAGGTACGTTTCGGAAAGCGCGATCTCGTCGAGGTGCAGCGTGTCGAGCACGTGCACGATCTTCGGTGCTGCGAAGTCGATGCCGTTGCACGTGCGCACGGCGAGCATCAGCGCATCGCGGTCGTTTTCCATGTACATGGGAATCTTCCCGCCGTTGAGCATCGTGGCCGTGACGACGTTGATCCAGGTGGTCTCGAAGTCGATGTCGTTCAGGCAGCGGCGCGTGGTCACGTCGGCGTGTGCGATGCCGCAGCCGTTGTGGTGCGTCTCTTCCGTGAGCCCTCGGATGAACAGCTTCTTGCAGTCCAGGATGTCCTCGAAACCCGCCGAGTTGCTGCGCCCGGTAATGTTGGAGTCGGCGCCGTTTCCGCTGATGTTCTTTCCGATCTCGTCGATCATCAGCACGTCGATGCTCGGCACCAGGAAACGCGCCATCTTGGCCTTTGCGATTTCGAGCAGCCGCGCATCCGCCTCGAGCAGCTGGTCGGCCTCCATGACCTCGATGTCGCTGATGTCGTCGTAAGCGTTCTGCACGATGCCGACGCCGAACGCAATCGGCAGGTGCGCCAGGAACTCCTCGCAGACCTGAGGAATACGCTCGGCGAACGTCGAGAAGCCCATCGCGTGGAACATCGAGGCGCCTTTGTGCTTGGCAAGGCCAATGGCCATCATCTTCGCCAGGCCGCTCTCGTGCTTGGCGCGGAAGTCGGTGTGGGGCTTCACCTTGTTCAGGATGACGATGCCGTCTGCCGCCGCGGCGTTCTTGTCGCAGTACACCGGCGTGCCGTCGGGCAAGGTGGAAATGCGGACAACCTCCATCGACGAGAGAATCGGGCAGCCCATGGACTCTTCGGTCACGTTGTAGGTGGCAAGCATTTGCAGCTGCCCTTCGGCCGTCGCGCCGCCGTGGCTTCCCATGGCGGGCACGATGAAGGGCGCAGCTTGCCATTCCTGCAGGACCTCGACCACCGTGCGCACCATGACGTCGAGCTGCGGGATGCCCCGACTGCCGACGGTGATTGCAAGGCGCTTGCCTGCGAACCGCTGCTTGTCGGAAAGATTCGCCTGCATCTGCTGGCGAATATGAGCCGCAACATCGTCGATGCGCGCGGAGTCGAAGACCTGGCGCGCCCTGACCATGCGCGGCAGGCGCACCTGTTCGAGCCCTTCGACCTTGACGTGCATGGGTGGGAATTCTATGAACTGCATGAATGCCTCCTATTCGGGTGAAAGGGTCCGCGGCCTTGTCGCATTCGGGTAGCCGGCTGCCTACAGAGCGGCGTATACGTAGCGGCTGATGGCGTCCCATGCCTCGCCGCAGAATTTCCCGTTCATCAGGTGGTAGAAATCGTCTTGCTCAGGCGTTCTCCTCAAAACGAACTCGTCGCCAGCTTTGAAGAAGGGACAAGGGCCTGAATTTGGGTTGGCAAGGTATTTCTCCTGGTAGTCTTCAAGCATTTGGTTTCAAGAACCGTGATTTTGCATTCGTGCCGCATGGTGTTCCCTCCTTCGTCACCGTTGCTTACGCAAATTGCACATCGATTGCTCTCATAGCTTCGGCGTGCTCAAAACGGCCGCGCTGACCATATTACGCCTGTGCGAAACGCGCGGGGCGAACTTTGAGGATGTTTCAATTTGAGCGCATCTGCAGCCATCGTTCTCTCTAGGGAGGGTGCCTAATCCAGTCGTAGCAGCGAAACGATGACGCGGCATGGCTTGGTCGCGCGAGCACCCTGAGCCGCTGATGGGGCCCTTAGGCAGTTCATGTTCAGCGGGCGCAGCATGGTGCGCGCTGCCGGGCCGGTACGGGATTTGTACGCCTCCGGCGCGCGCGACAGCCAACAAGGACAAATTGCCGCCTCGTGTTACGGTTTGGTAGCGCTTGGGGAACAAGGACGTGCAAAGGCTTTTGAGCTTGGCGCAAGCGCTGGTACACTTCCTGCAGTTCTTCGTAAAGCAGAAAAGAAGCGAAAGGAAGAAAGCTATGAGCAGAATCGTTAAAATCGCAACACCGATGTTTGCGGCGGCGCTCGTTGCGGGCGCTCTTGTAGGCTGCGGTGGTCAGGCGGCTTCGTCGAGCGCATCTGCTTCGGCCGCATCTGCGAGTGCGAGTGCGTCGGCGAGTGCGACGGCCCCGGCTTCGCCGAGTGCGGAGACGCAGGCAAACGCCGAAGAAACCGTGGCCCAGCTCAAGGAGGCAATGGAAAACGCCAAAGACTTCAAATCGGTGACGATCACCCACAATGTTGGTGTAGAGGTGGACGCGTCTCAGCTTGCGAAGTTGGAAAGCGCGCAGTCAGCCAGCGCCGAAGCGGCTGATAGCGCCAGCGCGCAGTCGGCAAGCT
>DFIX01000051.1:0-26311 GCA_002371495.1 Eggerthellaceae bacterium UBA3686 | reverse complement strand
AGAGCGACGAAAGCGCCGAAAGCGCTGACGCTTCGGACACCGCAACAGCCGAGGACACGTCGCTCAACACCACGACCGTCTACAAGTTCGATCAGAGCGGCGATGCGGTAAAGTCCAGCTCTACAAGTGACTTCCAGGGCAGCACGTTCAAGTCGTACCTCGATGGCGACAAGGCGACCGTCGAAGTCGGTGGCAACGCGTTCGCCGGCACCGTCCAAGAGATGAGCGCCCAAGAGCTGACCAGCATCGACGAGCTCCTCAAAACCAAGGTTGGTGACTTCGAGGCCATCACGAGCTGCGTGTCCGCCGCCGATGTCGAAAAGCAGGGAGACAACACCGTCTACGCTCTGGTTATTGACGCCGACAAATACACCGAAACTGACGAGATCGAGAAAGCTCTTGCCAAAGCAGGGCTCAAGAAGGAAGTCTTTACCGTTAGCTACGAATTCGGCGCCGATGGCAAGCTGCTCTCCGTTAGCGTCAACACGACCACACCCATCGACACGACCCAAGCTACCCTCAAATTCACCGACTACGATGCCACGGTCGTGGACCAGGCTCCCGAAACCGACAAGACCTATGCAGACATGTCTGCCGAAATGCAGAAAACAATCGATGCTATTGCGAATGAAGAGCGTGAGGCTCTGCAAAGCAAGTAGCAAAGCTGCCGTAAAAACGAACGGCAAAGCCAGCAGTGTGGCAGGGCTTAGGCCCTGCCACACGTTTTTCTGGAAGAAGGAGGACACCGTTTTCTTTTCGAAGGCAGAGTCCTCCGCTTTCGGCGCGCATCCAGATTTGGCGGGCATACAGCATGCGGTGGTTTTCGTTATAGAGCGCAGAGCCAAAAAACAGCGACATCTCGTAGATGCCCACATACTCGAAAACGCAGTAACACGTCATAGATGCCCGCAGAGCCAAGCGAGTGCAAGGTGGCAGTATTGCCAAAGCATTAGCATTCTTGGAATGCAGAACTGGAACGCCATGGGTGTGTGTACAATGCGGGAAGGAATAACCAGGAAGCGGGAGTTGTCGATATGTCATCCAAGATTGTCGCAGCCGCGCAGCGGGTCGAGCTCGCGATGGCGCTGGCCAACTGCGCCGGGAACGCGCCAGATTCGGCACCGTCATCAGCGGCGAGCGGTTTACGGTCTGCTCGAGCGACATGCACGTTGGGCCCCGCTGCGCAATCCCAGGGCAGCAGCTACTGGCGGCGTTTCGGCAGCACCGAGCGCGGCGGTCGGCAGCTCGCGAGCTGCTTCTGCTAAGGACGGTACGTTATGACGACTTTCCTCATAGGACTGGTTTTGCTCGTGGTGGGTGGTGCCGTGTACGGGCGTGTGTGCGAGCGCGTGATGAAGCCCACGGACGGCCCGACCCCGGCAACCGCGATACAAGACGGCGTCGACTTCGTACCGATGGGGAAGTGGCGCAACAGTCTGATCGAACTTTTGAACATCGCAGGTACGGGGCCGATTCTCGGGCCCATCCAGGGCGCGCTGTTCGGGCCGATCGCGTTCGTTACCATTCCCGTGGGCTGCGTCATCGCGGGCGCGTTCCACGACTACATGGTGGGCATGATATCCATCCGCAACCGGGGCGGGCAGGTGCCCGCGCTCGTGAGGCTTTTCCTGGGCAGGGGCATATACTACGTATACTCTGTGTTCGTGTGTCTGCTCCTGCTGCTCATCGGCGTCGTGTTCGTATACACCCCCGGCGACATCTTCGTTTCGCAGATCCTCCACCAAGACTCGATGCTCTCCAATCCGACGCTTTGGGTCGTCTACGGAGTCATTTTCGCCTACTACGTGGCGGCGGCGCTGCTGCCCATCGACAAGATCATCGGGCGGATCTACCCCGTGTTCGGCGCTATTTTGCTGGTTTCGGCCATTGGCGTGTTCGTGGGTCTTTTCGCCAATGGTTACTCGCTACCAGAGCTCTGGGACGCAGACCCGGGCTTCCCGTTGGCAGGTAGCTTCGTGCCCATCTTCTTCGTCACGGTGACGTGCGGAATCATGTCGGGTTTTCACTCCACGCAGGCCACCATCGTCTCGCGCACCGTCACGGATGAGCGCGAGGGCCGCGTGACGTTCTACGACATGATGGTCGCCGAGGGCTTCATCGCCATGACTTGGGCGGCGGCGGCCATGGGCGCGCTCGGGCGGGGGCTGGTCACCGCCGAGCAGCTCGCGAATGCGCCGACTGCCGTGGTTGGTATCGTCTCATACGACATGCTTGGGCCAATTGGTGGCCTTATCGCGCTCGTAGGCGTGATCGTGCTGCCCATAACCTCGGGCGATACGGCGCTTCGCGGCTTGCGGCTCACGTTGGGCGAGGCGTTCGGGCTCGACATGACGCGCAAGCGCAACGTCATGGCCGTGGCGACACCCATATTCGCGGTCGTCTTCGCCGTGCTCGTGTGGGCGAAGGCCGACTCAGCCGGTTTCGGCGTGCTGTGGCGCTACTTCTCGTGGGCCAACGAGACCTGCGGCGTGTTCGCGCTCACGATGATCGCAATGTACATGGCAAAGAACCGCATGCCCTATGTCATGGCGCTCGTGCCCGGTGCGTTCTACCTGTTCGTGGTGGCAAGCTACATCCTGAACGCGCACATTGGCTTCAACCTGCCGTGGACGGCTGCCTACATCGTGGCGGGGGCGGCCACGGCGGCGTACGTCGCGTTTGTGATGCGTGCGGCCTCGGCTGAATTTAAAAGCGCAGCACAGTTGCGGTGAGTCTTGCGGAGCCTATCATCGGGGCCGTCATCGACTGGCGCATTCGTGTTGGCAGGACGCGCCTTTGATGGTGTGCGGGCGATGGTATTCACCTTTTGCGCCTATTTCCTCTCGCGATGAGTGGGTAGAGCTGTTGGAAGCCAAAAGAAGCCTCTCGGTCAGCGATTTTGGGCAATTTCTGCAAAAAAGAGCTTAAGATGACGAATAAGGGTGCCTTCGAAGGCGAAATCCCGTGCAGCGAAATCAGGCGACCAGGCATTATGCAATTGTCCAGAAGCGGGCGGCCCATTGTGCGCCGTCGCATTCGCCATCTTAAGCTCTTTTTTGCGGAAACTTCTCGAAATGCAAGACTGGGCCTCTGCGCCGCCTTTGTTGCCTGGGTCTCAAAGCCTCGGTTATGAGACCCAGGCTATTGGAAGTCGATTGTGGATGGTGAACGGCCCCTTCTTCGAAGGGATGACTCGGGCTCCAAGTTACAAATCGACGGAGGAAGACGGCGGGGAAGTGGCCCGTTGCCCCATCGAGCGCCTCATCGGAAGGCGGCGGGGACGTGGCCCGTTGTTTCATCCAGGCTGCCCGCATCCTCGTCCTTCCTTACAGCTCGATGACGTGCGGTTCGATGTCGGGGTCGTGGTTGGCCAGCGACTCCACGCAAAGCGGATCGAGGGATTGCTCGCGGATCCAGGCAAGCGACTTCTTCTGGGCTTCCTTGTCAGCGGCGATGCCGCTCGTGATCTGCTCCTCCCAGCTTCTGCGCGCGTAGCCGCCGTCGCTGAACAGCAGGACGAAGCGCCCATCATCTGCGACGGCTTTCACGGCGAACAGGCCGTCGGCGTGCCCGGGGATGTTGATCAGCCGAATGGACCCGTCGTCGAGCAGGTCGTATGATTTGCCTGCTGGGCCCTCGGTGCGGGTCCACTCGATGGCGTCGAGCTCGACCATGCTCCACCAGTCCTTGTTGTAGCGCACACGGTTGGTAACCTTGCTCGCGAAGCGCACCTCGTCGGCGGCCACGACGAAGCGCTTGGCGTCCTTCACCTGTACGATGCCGTTTGCGTGGTCGCAGTCCAGATGGGTGAGCAGCACCGCATCGATGTCACTCGTCTTTATGCCCATAGCGGCAAGTTGCTCGTCGACGCACGCGCCGAGTGGGACCTGCCCTTGGTTTACTTCGTAGAGAACGAGCGATACGAGAGACTTCACGTGGGCCTTCTTATCGAAAACGCCCTTGGGGCTCATGGCACGCGCCCAGCCGGTATCGACTAGGAACAGGCCTTTGGGATACTCGATGAGGTAGGCCGACACCGGCAGCCACAGCCGGCTCTCGCGCGGCTGGAAGATGCCGGAGGCCTTGAGTAGGCGCCGATCGCGGCGGAGGCGGCCATCTCGGCCAGCAGGTTCCAGTTGGGGTGCATGCGCGCCGCAGGGTAGCGATGCGCAAAATTTGCCTTTATGGCGTCCTTCCACTTCGCGATGAAGCGAAGGTCCGGCTGATCGACGAGCAGCGCGTGGAAATCAGCCCAGTTCGCCTTGATGAACCAGAGCGTCTCGTCGAGGAAGGGTCCGAAGTCCATGGTGGGCAGGTCGCCGCCCGATATGCGCTCGGTGACCTCGGCAAGTCCGGACAGCAGGCCGTCCTCGACTTCTTCGAGCACGTCGTCGACGTTGCGGTAGCGCGCGTAGAACGTGGTGCGGGCCACGGGCACGGCTGCGCACAGAGCCTTCACCGTTATGTGGTCCATGCGCTCACGTGCGTAGATCTCCATGAACTCGTTGCGTATGGTCTTGCCGATTATGTCCATCCGCGTCCCCTCGAATGCTTGTAGCGCCGTTTCGCGAAGTTTGTGCTGACAGCCGATAATCGAAATTGTATTAAAAACAACGAGGACGTAGGCCGTTGTCTTATTCGCCTATCGATGACCAGTCGCTTTGATGTCAGGCTTGATTTTTGCCGTGGTCTAGCCCTTTTCCGCTGTGCGACGAAACCGCACGGCAGCAAAGTTAAGCACGAATCTAGCGTTCTTGTCGTCAGTACACGTTGTGCGTGCCGTAAAGCCAAGGAAATAATTCATAGCGCAAATTTGACCGTGCTTTCGTGAATTCAAGGTCGCGCGGTCGAAGCTGTCTTCCAAGCGCCCGGGCAAGTTGGCGTACGACATTTTCGAAAGCCATTGATGATTGAATCATCGGTTTGCGCACGGTAATGACGGTAATGCTTTCATAGCCTAAAACATTGCGTCTACGTGCATCATTTGACGCGCTCTGCGAGGTGAGGTGCTCTTGGTCGCTGTCGTATTCTATGACAACTCGCTCGTCTACCCAATGCAGGTCGCAGCGCATCTTGGGGTACTCTGCCATTCGGGACGCTCGTTTTCCAAGTTTGGTCTCTGGGTTCATATCTGGGAATGCAAATCCGTAACCTCCGATGCGAACAGGCATGCACAAAAACAAGAGCAGGGCTGTTTCTGCTGGAGAATTAGATCCATCTACTACCCATCGAAGTGCTTTTGAGGCGGTAACTGCTCCGCGAACACCGTGCGCCCGATTGCAGAAGTGAACAAGTCGATTTTTAGTCGTTAAGGGAGGTCGCTCGTCAAATCTATCGGCATAGGGGCATGGCGCGTAGGTGCCGCATAGCTCCAACCCGAGCTTTATGAGGTCAAGCAGCGGTAATCTTGTTGCCATTTGCACGAAGAGCATCTCGGGAGATACGGTATAGGCCTTATCGTTTATTTTGCAGAACATACCTGTAATTGGCTTTGTTTTGAGGATCCGGCATACATGTTCTTTAGACTTCGTCGCTTTAGACGAGCTGCCGACAAGTACTTCAAGGCGACGTTCGGTTTGGTCAAAAGCTGGGATAAAGATGCTCTCGATCTCCGAAAGCGAACTAGCGCAATCTGAGAGCGAGCGAATGGCCGCATACGGTAGTTCTCCGCGTCGCCAGCGATTGGCGCGGGCGAAATCGAGGGCAGATGTGTGACTCAGTATAAGTTTCATATCGTTTCAGTGCCTATTCGAGGTTCTTGATAATTAATTTCCAAAGATTTATGCAAAAAAGTGGATAAGATGGCGAGTGGGGGTATGAATAAGACTCCATGCCGCTATTCCTCTTAAAGCTTCTAATGCATAATGCCTGTTCGTGGATGAATGCGTCATGCGAGGTTGCGTCATGATCGTAATGACTTGGGATTCGATTCGCCATCTTACGGGCTTTTTTGCAGAAATGGCAGCGATTTGTTTATCGGGGCCTCGTAAACAGTTACGAAAGCTGAGTAAAGCGGCAAATCCGCTTTGTTCTGCAACGACTTAAACCCGGAGGTTGCCGAGTGCGTACGTTGCGAGCTGCGGAGCTGAGGCCGGAGCGTTTTCGCTTTCGAAGGCAGGTTGAGCAAGTTGAGCAGGTTGAGCAAGTTGAGCAAGTTGGGCAAGTTGAGATACCGTCTTATCACGTCGTCGAAATAAGCACAGCCTGCGCAAGATACGCCTGCTGCGATCATTGGCATGAGGAAACCATTCTCTGTAACCATCAGTGAATAGCCTGTCTATTTGATGTGATGCATATCAAGATGGTATCAACGATTAGTCTGCGCTAATCGAATCAGCCGTTTACCGCATGCATAGGCCTGTGGCCACGCTAGGGGTCCAATTCTGTAACCACGCGGTTACAGAAGACGTGTTTTTCCATCAGATTGTACAGGCGCAGCCGCCTGTGCGGATGCTTTTGACCAAGGCAATTACGCGTAGATTACGTAGATGTTGCAGGATGTGACTATGACGGGGTCGGAAGCTTTAGCAGGAATGCTTAAACGAGCCGTTGCCGATTATCCATGGTGGCCCAGCTTGGCGGTATAAGCATGTAGGCGGCAAGCGCTCCCGCCGATTTCAAAAGCTAAAACGTGCGCAGCGGTAATCACATCGCCGCGCCGTTGAGCCGGACGGGCGATGGGGGATGCTTCTTCTTTGCGCGTTCGGGCTTTTACGGCGCGATGAAATCCGAAGGCACGGGGGCGATCACGCCGACGAAAACGATTTCCTCGTTGTTTCCGTCCCCGTTGCCTCGTAGCTAGGCGTGGGTGATCAGGCGTCAAGGTCGCCGCCGAAGTTCTTGAGCGAGTCGATCGTAATCTTGCAGCCGGGCTCAACGTGCGTCATCACGAACCTCATGATGTCTTCGGGAACCGCCACGCAACCGCCTGTGTAGGGCCGGTTTACGCGGAAGCTATGGAAGAAAAACGCCGAGCCGCCGCCGGGTTTGCAATCGGCGTTGAAGCCCATATTCAGCACGTACTGGTAGGCGTAGTCGAAGTCGGCTATGTGCTCGCTATTCTCGAGGTCGAGGTCGGGCAGGTCCTCGATCGAAACCAGCTCGTTGAAATGCATGCCTTCGCGCTCGTCGCCCGACCAGTAGTACGCGTCGTCAACCTGCAGGTACTCCATCTTGCAGCCGGGGTCTTCGGCAAGTCCGAATGCCTTATCGATGGTGAAAGTGCCCACCGGCGTATAGGAATGATCCGAATCGGCAGGTCCCAGGCCTTCCAGCCCGATGAATCCCGGCGTAGCTATGATCTGCTGCCATGAACCATTTGCGTCTTTTTCGTGCATGGTCACATAGGCGGTACTCTTGTCCACGCCTGCGACGACTATCAGCTGCTTTGTGCTTGCATCCTTGGCTGCGTCGAGATTCGTCACCCATTCGGGGGAGGGGCGCACCTCCTGCTGGGCGAAATACGACTCCGACGCATTCGAAGCCTTGCCCGCAGCGCTTGCCGCCGCATTACTCGGGCTGCCCGATGCGCAACCCGCAATGCCAAGCAAGGCGGCAAGCAAGAGCGCTACAGATATGCGGCGCATCCTGCGGTTTGCGCGTCTGGCTTTCGAAAAAGATCGTGTCGTTACGGCGGCATCGCTCTTGTGCATTGCAGCTCCCTTTCTTTGTCGTTGGGCGTGCGAATAGTGTACAGAAGACAACGGGGGCGGAGGACGTTGTCTTCCTCCGAGCAAACAATATCCTCTGCCCCGTTGTCAGCGGTTGCCTTGACTGAGTCGATCGTTATTTTGCAGCTGAGCTCAACGTTCTGCATTGCTGAGCCTTGGGTTTCGCTGAGCTACTACAAAAGACAACGGGGAGCATCGGAGGATGTTGTCTTGCCGGGCCAGCGCCCGTTTCGCGCGTACGGCAGCATCTGCCGACAAGGCAATATCCTCTGTCTCCGTTGTCTTTTAATTGCACAAACCTTTGCGATACGCGAGACGGCTTATCTGCAGAATCAGTATGGCACAGTCGATTTTGTGCAATGTCAACCGTTGCGTCGGTTGCTGGACATGTAGCATGGCATGCAAGGTGGCCTGGGATCTTCCCGTCGAGGAGCATCGCCTGTACATCGAGACGATTGGCGGCGGCGGAGTGGACCTGCCGGGAGGGCAGTGGCCCAACCTGCATATGAAGTGGAAGCCCGTTTTCACCCAGAAGTGCATCAACTGCCGTGGCACCGATTCCACCGAAGGCATGCCGTACTGCGTGTACAACTGCACGACCGAGGCGCTCACGTCTGGCGACGTGGACGATTTGAACAGCGCGATCTCGCGTGAGATGGAACGTCTGCGCGGCATGGGCTATACCATCAGCCAGCGTCCTGCTTGGGAAGGCACGCGCGAGGGCGTCTACTACGCCGAGAAGCAGCTGTAACGGTATACGCGCCGCCTGGCATGTCAAGGCGGTGCGCGCAAGAGGGATTCCCGTCGCAGGGACGGAAATCCCTCTTTTGCATACGCTTGCATGGGCGATATAGTTGTTTTGGCGAAGATTGGGGAGGGTGATCATGATTCTGTACTTCAGCGGCACTGGCAACACGTTCGCGGTTGCGAAGGCCATAGCCGAGAAAACGGGTGACGAGCTGTTCGACATGGGCAAGGCCTACCGCGAAGGCCGCTTCGAGGTTAGTGTGGACCAGGGCGCAACGCTTGGGTTCGCGTTCCCGACGCACCGCTGGTCCACGCCGCCTCTGGTTGACGAATTCGTGCAGCGCTTGAAGTTCGTCACGTCTGATGGCGAGCCATACGCACCCGCCTACTGCTTTACCGTGGAAACCTACGGGCATTTCCCCGGCACCGAAAGCAAGTTTCTCGCGAAGCTTCTTTGGAAGTACCAGGGCCTGAAGGTGGACGCTGCCTTCGCTGTGCAGAGCGTGGGCAACTGCCTGTATCTGTTCAACACGCCTTCCGATGACATCGTGATGCGCAAGCTTGAAGTTGCCGGAAAGACTGCCGAACGGGTTGCAGGGCTTGTGGCGGCCCGACATGTTGGCGATTACGTGGCTGCCAATCCGCTTGGCGCGGCGCTTTCGGTCGGTACGGGGCATGAGGGCAAGAAGCGCTCTGTCAAGGTATACAACGTGCTCGCCGACAAGTGCGTCGGTTGCGGCACCTGCGCTGCGGTTTGTCCGACCAACACGATTCGCATGGTCGACGGCCTGCCCATGTGGGAAGGCGATCATTGCACAGAATGCCTAAGGTGCCTGCACTACTGTCCGCATAACGCGTCGCAGCACGGCAAGGTTACCGAAGGGCGCAGACGCTACCTGAATCCGGCTCTGGGTTAAACTGCGCGGTTTGGAGCGCGCGCGTCTTTGTGGCGAAAAAGGGAGACTCCCCTGACAGGAAGGGGAGTCTCCCTTTTTCGCCAGTCATGGTGCTCGAAGAAGGAGGCGATCACCGAGGGGGCAAGCGCTACCTGAACCCGGCTCTAGGTTAAACCGCGCGGTTTTGGGTGCGCATACCTTGGCCAAAGTTGCTGCAGGCGGGTCGAGGGGCAAAACTGTTTTGCGCATAGCCCGGTCGTAAGAAACATCGCTGCGGAAGGGACGTAAGAAGGGGTTGGATGGCAGATTTGTCGCGTTTTGTGCAAAATATTGCGTAAGATGGCGAGCGGGTCGCGCGCAGGGTCGCTGCGTTGGCGTCATGTCGCAAACCGACCAGGCGTTTTGTCGGCGCCCAGCATCACCGCGGTGCATCGGGCGCCCCGAGCTCGCCATCTTACGCCCTTTTTTGCACAAAACGCGACGAAACCGTTATCTGGCCCCTCGTAGCCCAATTCCGTTACCGGATGAAGGGTAGGCGCTTGCGATGCGCGCCGGATGGCGTTGTAGGAAAAAGCCTGATAGCAAGTTATTAGGCTCAATACTGGCGTAGGGGCCGTAACAGAAGCCTTCTCTGCAATGCGCTGGCGGTGAGTATGAGAGACGACGCAGGCATCTGGATGCGCCATTATTGGCGGTCGCCAGATTCGGTGGTGCGCTTCTTCTCGTTGATTATATCGACGTACATCTCTCTCTTCTGGTCCCAGATGCGCTCTTCGTCCCACGAATAGTTGTCGTGAAGGTCGAGGTCGTTTGTCTTCAGGAGCGCGGAGTCGTAGTCCCCGGCCATGATGTCCGCCTGTATTTCGGTTTCGAGCCGCTCGAGGTTCGCGACGTTTTGCCTGTGCGAGATCTGGACGCCCCCGGCGAGCGCGACGATCAGCAAGATCAGGATTCCCGCTAAGATGAGGGCGTATTTGAGCTTGTTGCGCTTTTGCTTCGATTGGTGCTCGAGCTCGAATCGTCTTTGGTCGTAATCCGCCTCGCGCAGCCTCTCTTCGTGCTCGAGCTCCTTGAGCCGCACCCGCGCGTTAAGGGAATCGCCGCTCATCCCCTCGACGAGGAGTTTCGTCCCGCAGTATTTGCAGTAAAAGACGTCGAGCCCGTCCTCGATGTCGAGGGTGGCGTTACAGTTGGGGCATTCGAGCTCGAGCAGGTTCATGCGGGTCCTCCCATGCGTCGCTACAGAAGCGTTACCGGCATTCTAGAACATGGCGGGGACAGCTGTTTGGAAGGCCGCGCAAATGGCAAGCTTACCGCTATGAAATATAAGCATATTTACAGTTCGCCCCCTGTCATATGTTGGCCAGGATGCGTTTTAGGAGAGAACCGCCCGCATTCCAGGCCCCGTGCACCGCTTCCTCCTCGGTTTCTAGGCATTCGCTCGCATCCCATGAGTCAGGTTACCTGGTAGTCTGACTCATTCGCATGCAGTTTTTGTCGGGAATTAGTGTGGCGTATCGGGTATGCTGGCATGTGTCATGACGGCACAGCTAGACGAAGCGCTGTCCCGTGAACGCGCTTTCGCTGGAGCACGGTAAGGACTACCAGGCTTGCTGGGCGTACCTGGAAGAGACGAAGATCCGCTTCAAGCCTCGCTACGGATGCGGCAAATGCCAGCATCTCGTGCCGTGCGAGACGGGAATTCCCAACAAGCGCTTCACCTAAGCGCTGCTATTTTCTCGGGAATCGTAATGGCGAAATGGAAGCGCGAAGAGATGTGCAATAAAATGCTACAATATGCGTAATATAAGGTAAAGAACAAAGAAAGTACGCAATAGTGAGCACTTTTGTATTCAAGGAAGGAAGGCTCCCCGGAGAGGCCGTGCGCGACATCGCTGCGCGTGAGAAAAAGCTTCGCAAAGCGCGTCATCTTACGCAGCAGCAACTGGCCCAGAAAGCAGGCGTTAGCCTTGGATCGCTTCGGCGTTTCGAGCAAACGGGGTCCATTGCGTTCGAGTCGCTCGTTTCGATTGCCTATGCGCTTGGATGCGAGAACGACTTGGATGGTTTGTTCGCGCAGCCTGCCTACGCCTCGATTGAGGAGGTTATCGCCGATGCCCGGAAAACCCGCTGAAGGTCTTGCGGTGCTAATCGGCAATGATCGTGTGGGCACGCTTGCCGAGACGCCCGATGGACTCGTGGCTTTCCAGTACGATCCCGGCTGGTTGCGCAGCGGGTACTCGATCAATCCCTACAGCCTTCCGCTGAGCGATGAGCTCTTCATGCCCAGATGGCGTCCGTTTGACGGCCTGTTCGGCGCTTTCAATGACAGCCTTCCCGATGGGTGGGGTGCGTTGCTGCTTGACCGCATGCTTTTGAAATCCGGAATAGACCCTAATCTTGTGGGCCCCTTAGAACGGCTTTCGATTGTTGGGTCGAGCGGTCGAGGGGCGCTTCGATACGAGCCCGAAGCGGGATTTCGTTTAAAGCGACAATCGACAAACCTCGATGAGCTAGCCGCGCTTTGCCTCGAAATCCTGTCGGGCAAGTCTGTTGATGACCTTGATGATGCCTATGCGGCGGGAGGCTCTTCGGGCGGTGCGCGCCCGAAGGCGTATGTTAGTGACGGCGATGGGGAGTGGCTCGTCAAGTTCCCTGCCCGAATGGACCCATATGATTCGGGGGTGCTCGAATACGACTACATGGCCTGTGCAGAGGAATGCGGCATCGAAGTACCCGAGTACAAGCTGTTCCCATCCAAGTTATGCGGGGGCTATTTCGCGACTCGTCGTTTCGATGCGCAGGCGGGTGTACGTGTCCACATGCTCACAGCTTCGGGAATCGTCGAGGTTTCCCATCGTGAGCCCGCGCTCGACTACAAGAGCCTATTCCAGATTTCGTACTTTTTAACGGGTAGCCGCGCCGAGGCGGAACAGCTGTTCAGGCGCATGTGCTTTAACGTGTTCGCGCGCAACTACGACGACCATTCGAACAATTTCTCGTGGCTTTGCGATTGTGGAGAATGGAAGGCGTCCCCAGCTTACGATTTGACGTATAGCGCCGGCTTCCATCGCGGCCATATGACTTCAGTGCTTGGCGTCGGCGAGCCGGACATGCAGGATGTTCTTGCGCTTGCAAAAGAAGTAGGGCTTCCGGCGGCCGCATCGAAGCGCATCGCGGAGAACATTCGCGATGCCTGCAGCGATCTGCTCGCAACCCATGGGCTGCCAATCTAACGGCTCGAGATCACCCCGAGATCGCTACCCCGTGGGTAACCGATTACCTACGGGGTGGTGATTTCGAGCAGACGGACGTTTTCGGCATTGCGAGAGCGGTTCTTCGTGTATTAGAGCAGTTGTAATCGACGTAATCTGCGTAATCGACGTTTTACTCGCAGGGGCGACAACGACAGCAAGATTACAGAGGAAGCAAAGCGGGCGCCTCTGAAGCGCCTGTGCCTGGTACAGGGGTTTCAGGAGCTATTACCGCCATTGGCGGTATAATATTGGCGGTAATGAAGGAGGTCCCATGACGTACGAACCGCCATTCAACTGCAATGAGCGCATCGATTCTCTCTGCATGGAGATCGCCGAGCTCGTCGGGATGATTTCGCCGCAGGCACCGCTTGCGAAAAGCCCCGTTCTGCACCGTGAGCTCCGGATAAAAACCATCCACTCCTCGCTTTACATCGAAGGCAACAAGCTCGGGGTCGAAGCGGTTACGGCCATCCTCGACGGAAAGCGTGTTTTAGGCGATGGCAACGACATCATGGAGGTGGAGAACGCCAAGCGCGCCTACGACCTGATAACGGAGCTAGACCCGTACTCGCTTGACGATCTTCTCTTGGCGCATCGCACGATGATGGACGGTCTCGTTACCAGCGCCGGGCGATTTCGCACAGGGAACGTGGGCGTATTCGACGGAGATGAGCTGATTCATGTCGGCACGCCTGCAGCATACGTTCCGGAGGTGATGGCCGACCTGTTTGGCTGGCTGAAAACAACGAAAATGCATCCGCTGCCTGCATCATGCGTATTTCACTTTGAGTTCGAGTTCTGTCACCCGTTTGCTGACGGCAACGGAAGGATAGGACGGCTTTGGCACACGCTTCTGCTTTCCAAGTGGAGGCCCGTATTGGCATGGCTTCCCGTCGAGAGCACAATTCGCCAGAGGCAATCGGGCTACTACGCCGCGCTCGCGAAATCCGACGCCTGCGGGTCGAGCGAGGCATTCGTCGAGTTCATGCTGGAAGTTATCAGGGACTCTCTTCTCCCGTTCGCGAAACCCCAAGGCGGGCGCGAATCGCTCAAGGCGCAAGCGCTTGCATTCTTCGCGGAGCATCCGACGGCTAACGTGGCCTCCTTGGCCGAATCTCTTGGATGCTCGAAGAGGAGTGCCGAGAGAGTCGTGGCCGAGTTAAAGGGGGAGGGCGTGCTCGCCAGAGTGGGAAGCACTCGATCGGGTTATTGGGTTGTGGTCGAGTCGGGCAGACGGTGAAACACGGAGCGATGGATGGGCCTTCGCCGACTCACGGGCAAGGAGGGACGACGCATAATCACTACCCTGTAGGCAACCGGTTACCCGCGGGGTAGTGATTGGTGGCGTTGGGCGCGCCTTACAAATCCCGCGCATTGCAGCTCCTCCGCAGTAAACTTTGATTTCAAGCTGGAATACGGGGGGATTTGTACGGATACGTGTGCGTCGCGGTTTTCATCGTCGATTACATCGCACGCTGGCTCACCGCCGACTTCAAGTTGAAAAAGGGCGCGGCGTCCTTTTTCATCTACCCCTTCACGCCCATGGCGATAATCGACCTGGTGACGATACTGCCCACCTTCCTGGCGCTTAATTCCGCCTGGAGGACGCTGAGGGCGCTCGGGCTGTTGCGTGCTCTCCGTGCGTTCCGTCTGGTTAGAAACAGCAAGGGCCTCAATGCGCTTATAGCCGCCTTCGAGCGTAAACGGGAGCAGCTCATGGTGGTGCTCGTGTTCGCTGCGGCATACGTCATGATCATTGCGATGATCATGTTCAACGTGGAGCACGATACCTTCCCCGATTTCTTCGACGCCATTTACTGGTCGATAGTGAGCCTGACAACGGTGGGGTACGGCGACCTGTATCCGACGAGCGATGTCGGCCGAACTATAGCGATGCTGTCTTCCCTCATGGGCATAGCAATCGTGGCGCTTCCCGCCAGCATATTGACGACGGGACTCATGGAGGAGATAGATGGAAGCTCCAGAGACGATGGTGGCGGGTCGGTTGGTCGGCAAGACAAATGTGATTGACGCGCATCAGTGGTTCGACCGCGCCGAGAATTTCATGTCTGAAAATGCGAACGGCTGCGGGAAGACGCGAGCCGTGCGGGGCGCGGCGTTGAGTTACGGAGGAGAAGCTGGGACTGGAGCGAGCGCGCATTATTTAATCGACTAAAGAGGCGGAATCCGAGCACAAGGGCGGCTACCTGCGCTTGAGGGCCGCGAGGACTTCTTTCGTCGCGTCTTTGCGGGCGCAAACGATGAGGGCTTTCCCTTGGAAAACCCTGCCTATGCGGAAGCCGCAGCCCGAGCTGCATTGGTCGCAGGCGAGCTCTTCTGGGGCGTGGCCCAAAAGGTCCGCCTCGGTCATCTGCAAGTGCCTGGTCTTCGCGTCCATGGGGGAATGGTAGCACGCGGGCGTGAGCAGGGGACGGAGGCCTGTTCACGTCCGGAAGGCGGCGCGCTCGGGGGCGCGACCCGTGCGACGGGCGACGTGGCAAGCGATGCGGCGGACCATGCGACGGACGGTCAGGCGTCGTCTTCTGCGCATGTTGTGAGGTTGTTCTCGTCGTTGGCTCTTCGGTATTTGCACGACAAGATGTCGGGTCTGGAGGGAATGGGTCCGTTCGTGCACCCTGCGCTTGCGACGCTGCGTGCTTACGATGCGGCCAATCGCACCTCTCTTTGCGATACCTTGCGCGTGTACCTGGAGCGCGACCGCAACGTTACCGAGGCGGCGGGCGCGTTATTCGTTCACAGAAACACCCTGTTGAAACGCTTGCGCAAGATTCGGTCCCTCACGTCGATCGATTTAGACGATGCCGCCTGCAGGAAGCGGCTGCTCGTGTCGTTTCTCGTTCAGGGCAACGTATAGCACCCCTGTGCAAGTAGGGGCAGTCCCCAATTGCACAAAAATAGACAATTGGGGAGACTCCCCAATTGTCCAAATCGCAGCCGAGCATATTGTTGATTCGACCTATGCAGTACAGCAACGTGTTGCGGTGGACGAACAGCCTGCTTGCTGTCATCGAGAAAATGAGCTGTCTAACTGCGGATCTTCTTTTTGGACTCGATGATGGGTATCAGAATGGCGACCAGAACGCCAGTGATGCAAGTCGAGACAATCTCCATCGCGCTCATGTGGAAGACTCCGCCCTCGATGAGGACCCTCTTTACAAAGAACCCTGCCATTGAAGCCACGACTATGATGATGAAGTAAAAGACCCCGCGTTTAATCCTATCCGTGTTCATTGTATTCCCCCTTTCACGTGGCTTAACTTTGCGCCAGATTCCTCAGTTGCGTTCATTCCTTATACGCGTTTTTAGCGTCGCGCGTCTTATAGCTTGAAAGGAAAGCTTGATTCACGGCTTCGACATTTTCGATGAACCGATTACCAACTGATTACCTACGGGGTAGTGATTATTCGAATCGCTTGTCACTTCGCAGCGGGGCATGTTCACTACTGCCCAAGATCAAAAGCTCGACGTTAGCTGAAACCGGATCGCCCGAATGGCCGATGCTGGGCGGGTCGAGATGAAAGCTTACGGGGTTTACTGCTTCTGTGCTGGAGAAGAGCCCAAACTGGCCGAAGTAAAGGCGGCATGGCTTTCGGTCTTCCCCGATGCATTACGCAAGACGGATGGGCGTGCGTTCTTACGATGCAATGGTGGAAAGCGGGGTTTTCGGGCAACATACTGAAGAGATACGAAAGTTCCAGGAAGCTGTGATCTAAAGTGGTGCTATTGCGGGGTTGCAGGAAGCTGTTAAGAATATCCGAATTCCAGATATCGGTGAAACGCCTGACGTGGAATCAGCTTTGAGGTCGATATCGATTTTGAGGGATATGCAGGACGGAAGCTGGGCAAAGCTAATTGCGGTTGCAATGCCAACAATAGACGCAGATGGCGGGTGGATAACGGTGGTGAATGAGCAGCACAAGGATGCGCATGGCTTTGAAATGGCAGTGAAAGCCGTCGAGTCGCATCAGGGACCTCGTTGACCTTGTTGACTATATCACGACCGAGCGTTTTGACGGCAGCCATCTCGGTGCGTAGATTGTGTTGTAGGGCCACTTAAGGAAGATGGGCGTTGTGGACGCTTTCTATGTTCCTGAACTGTGGCATGAGATGTATTCTTGGAAATACGTCAGGATTGCCACTGACGTGAGGTTGCCGAAGGAATACGGAGAGCCGTGGGTTGCTGAAACACTTGTGCAGTTATGCGTGAATGCTGCTATTGCGCATCGTGTCGATAACTGCGTGTGGTCTCCTGGGCAGCTTCGGTGGGAGCGAGGAATCGAAGAACAAGCGCGTGTCATTCTCGTTGAAACCTAGAATGCATCACGCTTGGTTTAATAGTGGTTCGCAATACGCTGGAGAAGGCGGAGTAATGGGCAGAAATCGATGCTTGTTGCTGTTGAAAAAGGAAGGAGCTGGTTTTAATGTGGGCTGCAGCGAAGAAACAATCAATCATAGAAGCTGGTAGGGTGTTCTGCACGCTGGTCGTGTTATTAATCGGAATGCTAGTTGTTTTCGCACTAGCTGGCTGCGATTCAGAGAAGAGCGAGGCCCAAGAGGCCTATAAGGCGGCCTCCAGTGCCCTCGACGATAAGAACTCCGAGGTAGACGCTGCAATCGCGGGTTTGCAAGAAGTTATAGGGTCAGATACCAAACCCCTCGACGAGGCTATGACCGTTGCTGCGGAAGAGGCAATCAGCGCCGCGCAAGGCGCAAAGGTGACGGCTTCCCAAATGGCTAACGATACAGATGCGATTAAGGGCCAGGTCGCCGAACTTGAAAAAGTTGACTACAAAACGCAGCTTGACGGCATAGCGAGAGCGAAAACGGACTTGGAGAACAGTATCAAACAGCGTGAACAAGTTACGAATCCTCCCGAAGCTTTTGTAATCCAGCGCCTTACCGGCATCGAGCACATAGCCACGCCCACTGCTGTCACAGAAGACCACGACCCAAACGGTCAGCTGAATAAGCAGGGAGGCTATACTGCCACGGTCTACTTCTCGGTTGATTTAGTAGAGCAAAGCGAAGTCATAGGAGATGACGTCATCGAAAAGGGCACCGAAGGCGGTGGAGCAGTTGAGGTGTATCCTGACGAAAGCGGAGCGCAAAAACGCAACGAGTACCTTGCTACCTTCGATGGCGGTGCTTTCTCTAGCGGCTCGCACTCAGTTTGTGGCACGTGTGTTATTAGAACGTCTGACAAGCTTACGGCGTCGCAGCAGAAGGAGCTTGAAGCTTCCATAATAGAATCGCTAACAAGATTGGAATAACTCTAGGCTGATCTTCGGATTGTAACGACTTCTCAATTCCGAATCACGCCCCCGTTTATGATTGGGGGCGTGATTCGCCGTAAGGCGGTTGGCGGGTTTATCAGAATCTTCCAAGATGTTTTCATGCTGCAGCTGTGAATGATTCGAAAGCCTCTTTTCTAGCTGCTTTTGCATCGGTGAAATTGGCGTTTAGTTTTTAAGGGCGGCCTGGATTGTTTGGGGTACCTTCAACATTATCGGGCTTTTGCGGCTGCTAGCATGCGCGACGGTTGCGCTCCGTATCTCCCTTTAGCATCTGAGCCCGTGCGCTAGAGCAGGCGGAAGTGATTGCCCCAGGCGGTTGAGAGCATGTCCTTCACGGCCTTTCCGACCGCCTCTTTGTGTTTCGGCTGGATGAGAAACATGTAGTAGCGCTGCGAAGCCTTCTCGAACTTCAATGTCAGGCCAGACGCACCGGGAAAGTCTTCTTTTCTCAAGAGCTTTTCGAGCTGATCCTTGTAGAAGGGGTCTTTGCGCCTGGCTTTGTGCTGGTAATAAATCACCGTGGAGCCCCGGGAATAGTAGCTGGCGAGCTCTTCCGGCAGGACGTACTTGTTCTCCTTCGGCCTTCCCTTGGCTGAGGGCACGATCAGGCCGTTGTCGGGGTCGACGCATACGATGTCTTTGCCCGCCATGGCGTTAAGCGACATTGCGAACCACTTGCTGCGGCGCTCGATCCTCATCGCCTTCTTCGTCTCCCTGAAATCGAGACAATCCGAGAAGAACGTGGCTTGCAGAATATCGTCGTTTTCCATGTAGCGAACTTGCCGATTCCCTCCGTCGACAATTGTTTTGAGGGCGAGCCATAGGCCCGGGTCGCATTCGCGGTATTCGGCCTGACGGAGGTAGTCAACGTGGCGGCCGTCGCCGTTGTGCGTCTCATCCGGGGTCAAGTACCAGTTAAGTCCGATCGAGAATCCCGCGGAGCCCAGCGCTCGAAGCAGCCCCAGCTTGCTGAAATCGCCTATGTCGCCCGTGTATCTGTTTTGCATAGTCTTTTCTCTTGCTGTCGGTTTCCGCTGAAACAAAGGTGCCTGGTGCCGATGTTTTATGTTGAGGTTTCATTTTAAGGTACGGGTGAGGCGCGTACGACAAGTGACTACACCCCGTTGTCTTGCTCTGAGTACTTGGCCTCGAGGGCAAGCAACTCGCTACTACCATGCACAGGCCAGGATGGGGCATTACGAAGCCGCATTCTTGATGGAAAAAAGAACGGTTGTTGCTGTAAAGTACGAATGTCATGCGCGGCGAGGTTTACGACATACTGGAAGGCGATTCCGAGGCTTCCGTCTGGTACGGGCGCGTCATGACCGTGTTCATAATCGCCTCGTTGGTGCCGCTGTGCTTCTGGGAGGAAAGGTTTGCCTTCAACGTCCTCGAGTACGTGTGCGTCGCGGTTTTCATCGTCGATTACATCGCGCGCTGGCTAACTGCCGACTTCAAGCTGAGGAAGGGCGTGGCGTCCTTTTTCATCTACCCCTTCACGCCCATGGCGATAATCGACCTGGTGACGATACTGCCCACTTTCCTGGCGCTTAATTCCGCCTGGAGGACTCTCAGGGCGCTCAGGCTGTTGCGCGCTCTCCGCGCGTTTCGTCTGGTGCGATACAGCAAGGGCCTCAATGCGCTTATCGCCGCCTTCGAGCGCAAGCGGGAGCAGCTCATGGTGGTGCTTGTGTTCGCTGCTGCATACGTCATGATCATTGCGATGGTCATGTTCAACGTGGAGCACGATACCTTCCCCGATTTCTTCGACGCTATTTACTGGTCGATAGTGAGTCTGACAACGGTGGGGTACGGCGATCTGTATCCGACGAGCGATGTCGGCCGAACTATAGCGATGCTGTCTTCCCTTGTGGGCATAGCAATCGTGGCGCTTCCCGCCAGCATATTGACGACGGGACTCATGGAGGAGATAGACAAGGGGGCTGGTGATGGCGGCGATATGTTAACTGACCAACGGGACGACCGTGATTGATGCGCATCGGTGGATCTATAGAGCCCAACTTCATAGAGTGGTCAGGCCGCGCATATCAGGCGGCCTGACCACTTCGCGCACCTATTACAGAGCGTCTTCAAGCTCGTCCTCGGAGAAGCCGAAGGTGTAATCCTCGTCCTTTCCGTGTGATGCCCAGATTTCCGCCGCTTCGTCTATAATCAGGCTTTCTCCGTCGTAGTCGTCGTTGCCGGAGCAGTAATCGCACTGATAGGTGCTGCCGTCCCACGTACCCCAGCTATCTAATACGCGCCTCATCCGATGACCGCAATTCGGGCACATTGCATAGCGACTCATATAATCCTCCTTAATCCATTGGCTGATTGCTCGTAGCCTATCTTCGAGAACGGTTACATAGTTGCGAAAAGTCGATTTGACGTGTCGGGCCTCCTTCCCTCGAAAACTTGCCATTGACGTGCCCCCTTATACGAGTTATCGGACACGCGGGCGGCAAATACCGGTACAGCTGAGCTGATTTGGCGCTTTGATGATATGACGTTTGATGCCACCAGGACCTTCATGCCATCCAGCGACTCTAGGGTTCGCATCATGGTTACGCCCGTGTTCATGACGCCGTCGATGACGATTGCAGTCCTGTCTGAGTGGCCGCAGGAGCGAATCTCTTATGCGACCTTGTCGTCGTTTCCATATCGGAAGAACTCTGGGCAGTCAAGCGCATCTGTAACACCCTGCCCGAAGGGCAGGCCTGAGCGCATCATGGCAACAGTGGCGAAGGATTCATGAGGCATTGATGTCGCTATGATGTGGCTGACTTCGAGGCCGGGCCTGTAATGCCATCCGAAGCTCTTTCCTCATTATACCCTCGGTCTTCTCCATGAGGTGGCTCGTCTCGAACTCCTCGTGCACGACCTGCATGTAGTCGATCATGCCGATGATTAGGCGCTCCTTGGCGGCGAGGAGGCCGTCCTTGTTGCGTTTGAGCGGCGTGGTCTTGAGCTCGAGGCCCGCCTCCTTGAAGTCGGCCTCTGAGTTGCTGTTCAGGTCGAGCATGAAGTAGCGCTATCTCGACGGCGCTGCCGAACAATCCCTTGTTCTGCCTGATGTCCGTCATCTCCTCCGCGCCGTTTTCTCGCGCAGGGTCGAACCCCTCAGGCCGACTTCGTAGTGGTAGACGGATTCCCTGCTGGTTATGTCGTACGGAGGCTCACTCTTCGCTATCGGTCCCGACCTCGCCGCTTCCTGCGCCGTTTTCGCTTACGGGCAGGACGTAGATGGCGTCCTCGTCGGCCAGCAGCATGACCGGTTCGTTGTAGAGGCGGTTGACGTTCTCGATGTTGTCGACGAACGGGCGCACGTCGCTCGATTGGGCGCCGATGAGCTTGCCCATCATGCCTTGCTTGATGTCTTTGCTGAAGCCGTCGATGCCCTTGCTCGCGTCCTGCAGCGCCTCGTCGATTGTCGTGAGGTCTCCGATCGGGGTCTTCTCGATCGCCTTGCCGAGGAAGCCCATGGCGCCCGACAGCCCGCCGAGGGCCATGGCGCGCACCGAGCTGTCCGCGTCTGCCTCGATGAGGTCGTACGCCTTCGTGTAGAGTTTGCGGTACTCGATCGAGTAGTTGTCGATGCCGCTCGCCAGGCTTTGCAGGTAGTCGGGGTCGAACTTCTGCGCGAGCATGACCTCGAGGAAGGACGAGTACGCATACAGGTAGACGGCGAGGCGGTACTCCTCGAGCTCGGACCGGACCGCCGCGGCCTTGTCCCGCACGTCCTTGTCGACGTGTACGAGGTTCTTCTTGCCGGTCTTCCTCTTGATTTCGGCGCGGTGCTGGATTACCGCCTCGCGGGCGTCCCTGCGGATGGTCTTGACGAGCGCGAGGTTTGTATCCTTGTCCTTCTGGTTGTCCCAGTTGTACTGGTAGCTGGCCAGGATGTCCGAGAGCGTCTCAAGGTTGGCGCGCTGCTTGGCCTTGTCCTTGGTCTTGAGGAACTCGAACATCTCCTCCTGGGTTTCCCGGATGGCGTCGAGCTTCTTGTTGATCTCCATGAGCGCGGCCGCCATGAACAGCGTCGTGGGGTCGTAAGGGATGCTCGTCGCGACTTCGGCCGCCTGGGATGAGGCTGGGTGGAGCCGCGCTTGGCCGAAGCCGTTCGAGGCGTCGCGGAAAGAGCCCATGAGGCCCGTCCCGTCGTTGAACGCCTGCAGGATGCTGGTGTCGAGCGCGTTGCCGAGCTTGTCCGTGGCCCTGAGAAGCCCCTCTCCGGAGATGCTCGCCGTCTGGGTGACCGTCCGGAACGCCTCAGGAAGGGACGCGAACGCGGTGCCCAGGGACGCGACCTCGCCCAGGGGAAGCTTCGTGGCCTTTTCGATGTCAACCGCGATATCCGTGACGGTTGGCGGGTGGTCTATCGACAGCGACAAGGCGGCTTTGGCAATCTCTTCCCTTCGGGCGTGCTCGATTTCGCCATTTGCGGGGGCGAGAGCATCGGTTTTCTGGTTGTTGTCCATTTTGAAATCCTGACCCTAGGAATGCGGATAACTGCATTTTCGCACTTTGTTGGCGTTGCAACAATGATGGGAGGCCATAATACGATTTGTCTTATGCATAACGAGAGTCAAGCGCGAATAATACAGTTTTAGCCGTATCTTGTATAGCATGGTATGAGTACTGCTGAATACAAATTTGTGTAATATACCGACGGCTTACGCCGCTGTCAACAAGGTGGGCTACGTTGTCAAGCTGATAGAATGCTCCAAATGAAAAGCCTTGAAACAAATGTAGAGACTCGTGGTTAAATCAGCGGGCGGAGCGCGGTGACGGGTAGTTTAAGCCCTACGATGGCTTTGCGATAAGGGGCATATCGTTATGACGGTAAATGGAATCTCCAAGGCCCCCCTTCGTCATATTTGTCCAGCTACAAAGCTTCGCATGCTTTGTTGAAGCTGTTATCGAGAAATATCTATGTAGACATCAAAGTATTCAGGTTCTTGATTCTTGCCGTACCAGTTGGAAACATAGTATGAAACGATGCAGGTTACTGTAAGGCCGTCATCGGATTTGTACTTGTCCCTGGATATGGCAATAGTCCCATCGCTTCCACCTAACATGTATGCTGATTTGAGCTGTTCCTGCTCGCTAGGCAAATTAACAGATTCCTGATGGGCAGCTTGAGCTTTATCTGAACCGCCGTAAAGCTGAGCTAACGCAAGCGATTTGAGCTCGAGCGCGGCTTCGCGAGTAGGAATATCTTGAGCACTCCAGCTTTTACCGTTTTGAGAAAGCTCACCGAACGTGATGATCCCAAGAGGTGATTCAGCGCGCTCTTCGTTGGTCGAAAAGCTGCCAGCATTGACAACTATCTTTGCTTCGTCTGTTCTCATGAGTAGTGAAGGGCTGTCGTAAAGCTGTTCAGAGTTGAATGAATTCATGCCAATTTGCGGTCCGAAGATCATCATGGCACAAATGCCAATAGCCGTTGCAAAGATGAGAGCAGATTGAACGTATTGTGATACGCCCCTTTTTTTCTTTGTTAGGCATGTGCACCATAGCGCCCCAAACACGATACCTCCGAAGAAGGCATTGAGAAAGCATGCTGCGTTGCGGGACTTCAGGCAAGGTTTATCGGTGAATAGCGACGGGTACCCGCCGAGCGCCCAACCGAGAGTGCCGAGGGCGAATACGATGGCCATGATGATTGAAGGCACTGTTCCAAAGTACGAAACAAGCGAGCATGCATTTGAGCATATTAGCCCTAGAATAAAAATGCCTACAGACGTTTTCCAGTTGTCGAGAAACGAAAACGACTGGGCCGCCGCTAATCGATTATTTTCTGAGTTCGAGAGCGAAGTGGCTGTGCCAGGTTTGTTGCTCATTGCCTTGTTTATTGAAGTTGATTGGCTAGCGGCGGTCGCGGATCTCCATCCGGAAGAATGTTGCTTTGGCGCGGTCGAAGATTCCTTGAATGCTAAAGCTGCTTGAACATATATCTCTTGAGAACATTTGGGGCAGAAGAGTTTTTCGTCTTCGTCGGGGACGTATATCTCACTTGCGCACGCTGGGCATTTTGCTTCATGCCAGGCCATCTGGGCCTCCCGTCCTGGTTCGAAATGGGCCGTGACATAAAATACAGATTACAAGTGCCACGCCACGTATTATGAGTGGGTTGCCTCGTTTGCCAGCATATTATGTCGCTGTTCAGCAATTGTTTCTTTTCGTAGTGTAACACCTGCCTTCCTGTTGGACAGTACTTGCTATCATCGTTGTCTATAAAAGAAAGCAGATAAAAAATCAAAATAAGGCGATAGCTTACTTGGGTCGCGTAGGGCTAGTTCAAGTGGTCCTCCGTCAACAAAAAGACTCACGAGGCTACCGTGATGAAAGGCGTGGCATCTCAGGCGCATTGGCAATTGTGTCGCATGTCCGATAATCCATATTGCAGGTCATATCTTGCTGAACGGGTGATTAGATCCGCGATAAAAGGATAGAATGTTGGGCAGAAAAGAACTGCAAGAGGAAAAATCATGACCTTCGAAGAAGCAGCTCAAAAGGCAATTTCATTCCGCGAAGCCCGGGATTGGGCACAATTTCACAATCCCAAGGACCTCGCCATCTCAATCAACCTCGAAGCTGCCGAGCTCCTCGAGGCATTCCAATGGTCAGGCGAAGACCTGGTTGTCTCAGAAAAGAAGGCTTATATGGCAGAAGAGCTCGCCGACGTTGTGATCTATTGCATTTACCTCGCCGATACCCTTGGCGTCGACTTGGCCAACATCGTGACCGTCAAGGTTGACAAGGATGCGCTCAAATACCCAATCGATAAATCACGGGGATCGTCTAAGAAGTACACGGAGTTCCAATCATGATTATCTACAGCGGCAGCAAAGCCGATTTCATGAACGAGGTCGAAGAAGACGCCATCGCCTACAGCATCCGGGACAACATCCTCGAGAAGATGCACCGTAAGACAGGCGAGGCGGAGTTTCGCTCTTGGATAAACTCGCTCGAATTCATGTACAAGGTGCTCAATGACAACGACATCCCCAAGGACTCCGGCATTGCGATTGAGTACAACCTTCCCAACACGGCCAAGCGCGTCGACTTCCTGATTTCTGGTTACGATGATAAGAATTACGCCAACGTCGTGATCATCGAGCTGAAGCAATGGGAGAAGCTCAAGAAGGTTGCAGGCCTCGACGGCTTGGTCGAGACGTTTACCGGTGGTGCCAACCGCCGCGTCGTCCACCCCTCGTACCAAGCGTGGAGCTATGCCGAGATGATCCGCGATTACAACGAGTACGCCCAGGCGGTCGACGTGAAGCTTTGGCCGTGCGCCTACCTTCACAATTACCTGCGGAAAGATAACGATCCGCTTGACGACCCCATATACGAAGATTACCTTGCCGATGCGCCCGCCTTCACGAAAGGTGACGTCAAGAAGCTGCGCGAGTACATTAAACGCGTCGTGAAAACAGGCGACAACGAGGAGATACTCTACGAAATCGATAACGGGCGCATAAAGCCGTCGAAGAGCCTGCAGGACGCCATCGTCGGCATGCTCGAGAATAATCCGGAGTTCAACCTCATCGACGATCAGAAAGTCGTTTTCGAGCGAATCATGGAATTGGCGCGCATGTGCGCACGCGACGGGAAAAAGCGCGTGCTTATAGCGCAGGGCGGGCCCGGTACGGGCAAGACCGTAATTGCCGTGAACTTGCTTGCGCGGTTGACGCAGGAAGGCTTCTTCGCTCAGTACTGCTCGAAGAACAGCGCTCCACGCGAGGTGTACAAGCGCAAGCTCAAGGGCCATAGGAGCAAGAGCAGCATCGATAACATGTTCAAGGGGTCGGGTACGTACGTTGACGTGCCCAAGGACGCAATCGGCGTTGTTTTAGCTGACGAGGCGCATCGCCTGAACGAGAAGTCCGGGCTCTACGGCAACCAGGGAATCAACCAGATTCACGAGATTATAAACGCCGCGAAGCTCAGTGTGTTCTTCATCGACGAGAGCCAGCGCGTTACTGTGAAGGATATCGGCAGCGTGAGCGAGATCAAGCAATGGGCGGCGGTCAACGGTGCGGAAGTGTACGAAGAGGAGCTAACGTCGCAGTTCCGCTGCAATGGTTCGGATGGGTACCTTGCTTGGCTAGATGATGTTCTGGAAATCAGGCAGACGGCGAACTATGAACTCGAGGATATCAACTACGAGTTCATCGTGTTCGACACGCCGCAGGAGCTGCGCGAGAAGGTCGTAAGCCGCAACCAGTCCTCGAATAAGGCGCGCATACTAGCGGGATACTGCTGGAACTGGCCGAAATCCGGGCGGTCCGACACCAACGCGCACGAGATAAAGATCGGAGATTTCGAGATAAGCTGGAACCTCGAGGGAGGGGACGCGTTCGCCATCAGCCCTACGTCGATCAACGAGGCCGGATGCATCCACACGACCCAGGGGCTCG
>DFIX01000014.1:55573-64668 GCA_002371495.1 Eggerthellaceae bacterium UBA3686 | reverse complement strand
TTGCGTTTTGAAATTCAACCTACCGTCATGAATGTCGGGATGTGGGGTTGTTGCCGCGTCATCAGGAGCGAAGCGACACACAAGAAGGCCGAAGGCAATGCCCTGGTTTTGGGTGTGAAAAAGGGGCTGTAACTTCACTTCTGTTACAGCCCCTTTTCTGTCGCGATCTCATTTGTAGACATGCTGTAACCCGTATGGGAGCGATCAGTGCTAGTATTCAGTTAGTGCAGGCAAACTGTTCTAGTTCGTGTTGTTTTGTACCGAATAGAATGGGCTCGCTTGCTATTGGTGCCAGGGTGTTGCTTTTGGGGTTGATGGAAAATGGCACAAAGTCGTCGTGGGGGAAGTATTTCAAGTGACGGCGCAGCGCAATTATCGAACGTCGTGTTCACGTTGCTCCTTATTATGCTCGTTGCCTTGTCGGCGGTATTTGCCTGCGAGCATGCGTATGCGGCTGATGAATCCGCCGCTAGGGGAAGACTCTCGATTGCCGCAGGCGAGGGGGTTACATCTGCGAACGTGGCCGTGGGCCCAATGGCAGGGGGGCCGTCCGCGAAAACGCAGATTTCTTCATGCAGCATCTCGGTGCCCAAATCGATGAGCTATACCGGAAAGCCGCTGAAACCTCGCATAGTGGTTAAAGACGGGTCCTCCGTTCTCGTCGAAGGCAAGGATTACGCGGTCTCCTGCAAGAACAACCGTGCAATGGGAACCGCCACCGTTGCCATCGAAGGGGCTGGCAATTACACCGGCAGCATTGTCAGGAACTTCGAGGTCAAATACAGCAACTCTGCCATAGCGGTTGCGGCGTGCAGGCTTTCGTACTCGAAATCCAGGGTAAAAGGGACGAAAATAAGCCGATCGAACGGTTATAGGGGCACGTCTTTGTATCTTAAGTACGCAGGGAAGAAATCAGATTACAATTGCGCCAAGGTCGTAAACCTCGCCATAAATAAATACCTTAGAAACGATAAAGGCTTTCCCTATGGCGTGAGCAAGCAGCGCAAACACATGATGAAGAGCAAGAACTGGAAGCGCGTATGCAAATATAAGGAAGGCATGGAATACGCGAAGAAAACGAAGCTCAAACCTGGAGACGTGTACAACGATGGCTCGCATACCTGCATATATGTTGGAAGAGAAATAGCCTCTGTCGTTTACAAAGGGTACATAAAGTCGAGCAAGGCCACGAAGAAAAAGCTGGGAAAACGTTGCGCCGACCTCGGCAAACCTGCAAAAGATGCCGTGTGGGTTTCTTCCCATGCCCAGTATATGGGAGGTACCGCATCCCATATTTGCAATAACAGCGACGCCCTTGCCGATAGCGGGGGATATATCTACCGCTACGTCGGGCATGGCTGCGACGACCCCAATGGAGTTACCAGGTGACGCGTCTGAGTTACGTGCCACGAATGGCGCTTGCCTCGTTAACGTGGTCAAGCGAACTCGTGAACACTTTTCCCCTGGGGCAAAGTGTTCACGGGGTAGGGCATGTGGTACGATTTGCATGCTTATAGTATGTAATGGGAAGCGATAACCGAAATGCGTGTAATTTCGAATTTGGGGGAGCGGGCAAGTTATTACGGGCCTGCGCGAATAAGCATTTCTTTTTGCGTTTTGCTCGCCCTTCTGGGCGTGTTGATATGCGCTATCTGCTTTCCCTCAGCCGCATATGCGAGTTCAACATACGCCGACCCGTATGTAGGGCAGCCTCATACGCGCGTCTATAAAGCCGGGTATACGTACTACCAGAAAGACGGTTTGGTCGCGCTATGGTATACGGGCAAGGCCAAAACTGTTACCGTACCTGCCAAGGTCAAGGGCAAGAAGGTGGTCGCCTTCTACTGCACGGATAAAAACTTGAAGAAGCTGAACGTGCGGCAGGCGACGAACTTGAAGTATTTGCGCTGTAAATCGACCAAGCTCACGAAGCTCGACCTTTCGAAAAACAAGAGCCTCCTGAAGCTCGATTGCAGGCGAGGGCGGCTGACGAGCCTTAACATCTCGAAATGTACCAAGCTGAATTGGCTGAATTGCTCGTACAACAACCTCGCGAAGCTTGCTGTAGCAAAGAACAAGAAGCTTCAGTTTCTGGACTGTTCGAACAACAAGCTCACGACTTTGTCGATCAAGGGCAACAAGAGAATTGCGCAGCTTTACTGTCACAACAACAAGCTTGCGAATCTTTATGTGGCAGGGTGCGCTGGCTTGAAGCGCGCATATTGCTTCGAGAACAAGCTCAAAGACCTCAATCTTTCGAAATGCGGCAAGCTCAGTTACCTGGACTGTTCGAGCAACAAAATCGCATCTCTTGACGTCTCTGCCTGCGCCAACTTGGTCGAGCTATGCTGCTACGACAACCATCTGTCCGATCTTGACGTGTCGCGGTGCGCCAAGCTCGCCGATCTTGACTGCGCATTTAACCAGCTCGTAACGCTTGACCTTTCGCACAACAAGGGCCTGGGATATTTGGATTGCTCCAACAACAAGCTCACCGCGCTTGCTCTCGCCCGCGCAGAGTCTGCTTTCTGGGGCATCGACTACTCCGGGAATCCCCTGGCGGATGCTGCTGGTAACGAGGCTGAAGGCGAGCAAACGCTGAAAGCTGCGGGAGCGGTGCTGCCGACAGCGTAGCGGAAGCACGGCCGCTTTCGCGCGAAGGCTCCTGAGCGCGTAGTTGCAGCCTGATGCATCGGGCCGTACCGATTTGGTCTACCATTTGAGTCGGAGTTGAGAAGAATTGCTGGCGCGCCCCAAAGAGCGGCGGTTACAGCGTAAACTTAAGAGTCTGAATATCATCCGGCAGTAGCGTTAAACGCACAGTAAGAGTTTTATGGCGTTCGTTTCAGCGGCATTCGTGGCGTTTATGGCGGTCGTAGGCGCCGTCTATTTTGCTGTACCGAAAAACAATCGCTGGGTGGTGTTGCTGGTAGCCAGCTACGTCTTTTTCTTCATCAACAGCGAATGGCTCATTGCGGTACTCATCGTTCAAACCTTGGGCACGTTTGCCTGCGGGCGCTGGATGTCTTCGGTTGACCAGAAGGGCGCCGCTGCTCTCGAAGGGCTCGAGAAGAAGGAGCTGCGCGAGGCGAAGGCCGCCTTGCGAAAGCGCAAGAAGCGCGGCATGGTGCTCGGGGTGCTCTTCAACCTTGGCGCGCTGCTGTTCTTGAAGTACTACAACTTCTTCGCCGGCAACGCCAACATCGTGCTTTCGCTGCTCGGGGTGTCCCTGCCATCGTTGGGGCTGGTCGTTCCCATCGGGCTGTCGTTTTACACGCTTCAGGCCATAGCGTATCTGGTAGACATCCAGCGCGGCAAGATCGCCGCCGACACCAGCCTTCCCAAATTCATGCTGTTCATGTCGTATTTCCCGCAAATCTTGCAGGGTCCCATCCCTCGTCATGACCAGCTTGCCCACCAGCTGTACGAAGGGCATTCCTTCGATTACAAGAACCTCACCTTCGGCGCTCAGCTCATCCTGTGGGGCTTCATAAAGAAGCTCGTCATTGCCGACCGCTTGGCAATTCCCGTGAACCAGGTGTTCGACAATTGGGCTTACTACGACGGTCCCATCCTGTTTCTTGCCGCGGCAGGGTACGGGCTTCAGGTGTATGCCGACTTTTCGGGCGGCGTCGACATTGCGCGCGGCTTTTCGCAGGCAATCGGCATCGACATGGTCGACAATTTCCGCCAGCCGTATTTCAGCAAGTCCATCGAGGGCTTTTGGCGGCGCTGGCACATTACGCTGGGCGCGTGGATGAAAGACTACGTGTTTTACCCGCTTTCGCTCTCGAAGGCGTTCGCGCGGGTCGGCAAGCGCGCGCGCAGATTGTTCGGGACCTCTGCCGGCAAGAAGATTCCGCCGTTCATCGCCATGTTCATCGTTTACTTTTGCGTGGGCTTTTGGCACGGCGCCAACTGGACGTTCATCGCATATGGCGTTTGGAACGGCATCTTCATCATGTTCGGCATTTTGCTGGCCGACCAATACGACGCCGCGAAGAAACGTCTGGGCATAAACGAAGAATCGTTCTCGTGGGAGTTTTTCCAGATGGTGCGCACGTTCTTCCTCTGCGCGATCGGGCGTTTCTTCTCGCGCGCCGACACATTGAAGCAAGCCCTGGGTATGATCGGGGGCAGCACGGTCGGCTGGTACGACCTGTCCTTCATCACGGACGGGTCGCTGACGAACCTCGGGCTCGACGTGGCCAATTGGTTCGTCCTGTTCGTCGCGGTGCTTGTGCTGCTTTTTGTGGACATCGCCCACGAGCGCGGCATAAAGATTCGCGAGACGATAGCGCAGGAGCAGATCGTCGCGCGATGGATTGTGTACCTGGCTGCGTTTGCGGTGGCGCTAATCTTCGGCGTCTACGGATCGGCTTACGACAGCGCAGCTTTTATCTACCAACAGTTTTAAAATGCAACAGGAGCTCCTCGCAATGCTTTCGGGGAGCTCGCCTGTGCAAGCGGCAACATGCTTACGGGTAGACGCATGATATTGGAGGAGACGAGATGGTTTTCGAGTTGGCAAGCTTCGGAGATGCGCCCCTGCTTTTGGAAGGGGGGCGCACGTACACCTACTGCGAAGTCGACCAGATGGGCGCGGAGGTCGCGGGCAGAATCGGCCGGCGGACGCTGGTCTTTGTGGTGTGCACGAACCGCGCAGCTTGCGTTGCCGGCTATCTTGGCTTCCTGAATGCTGGCATCGTTCCCTTGCTGGTCGAGGACGGGCTCGACGATGCGCTGATGCAGAACCTGCTGCGCACGTACTCCCCAACGCATGTGTGGGCCCCGTGCGGGGAGTCCGAGCGTTTTCCGGGGTATCTTCCTGCGTATTCCCAAGAAGGATACGAGCTGCTCGAAATCGATGGCCAGGCCGATGGCTCGGCGGCTTTCGGGGGTGGCGAAGGCCTGGACGACGAACTTGCCCTGCTCGTTTCGACTTCGGGCTCGACAGGTACTCCCAAACTCGTTCGCCTGAGCGCGCGCAACATCGTCTCGAACGCCGATTCGATTGCCGAATACCTCGGCATCGATGGCAACGAGCGGGCCATAACCTCGCTTCCCATGAGCTACGTGTACGGTTTGTCGGTCATCCATTCGCACGTGCGCAAAGGCGCGTCGCTCGTGCTGACCGAGCTTCCTTGCTATACAGGCGGCTTTTGGAAACGTTTCGAGGCATGCGGGTGCACCTCGTTTGCCGGTGTTCCGTTCATGTACGAGATGCTGGACAAGCTCAAATTCACGGCAAAGCCCGCACCGGAGGGGTTGCGCACGATGACGCAGGCGGGCGGCAAGCTGTCGGTGGACTTGCAGGACAAGTTTGCAGCATACGCGGCGCGCGAGGGCTTGGAATTCGTCGTCATGTATGGCGCTTCGGAAGCGACGGCGCGCATGGGCTATCTGCCGCCCTCGTGCGCAGTAGACAAGCGGGGCAGCATGGGCATAGCGATTCCGGGTGGGCGCTTCGAGCTCGTAGACGTGGATGGCCAGGTCATAGCAGAAGCCCACAAGCCGGGCGAGCTCGTGTACTACGGCGACAATGTGTCGCTCGGATACGCCACCTCTCGTGCAGAGCTTGCGCTCGGAGACGTTAACGGCGGCAGGCTCGAGACGGGCGATATCGCCGAGCGCGACGAGGACGGCTTCTATTACGTCGTAGGGCGCAAGAAGCGTTTCATAAAGATGCTGGGCAAGCGCATGAACCTTGACGACGTCGAGGTTCTGCTGAAAAGCGCGCTCGAGACCATCGACGTCGCTTGTTCGGGCAAGGACGATCTGCTGAGCGTCTTTGTGGTCGACGAGACCCTGGTCGCACCGGCGCGGGACGCTGTAGTGGAAAGGCTTCAGGTGAATCCCCGCATGGTCAAAATCGGCGTGCTGCCCGAAATACCAAAGAACGCATCGGGCAAGACCCTGTATGCCGAGCTGCCCGACTAAGCTACTCCTAGATGCGGGTATCAGTTTGGCAAAACAGTTCGGCAAAGGAAGGCGCTTATCGGCGAAAACGAGACGCGCTGCGAGCGGAAAGGAGTTCGGCATGGGGTTGATGAAGGGGCTTGGTCCCGAGCCTTTGATCGGCGACGGGACTCTTGTAAAGATGAGCACGATTGGCGATTACTCTCGTATCGGTAAGGATTCGCGTGTGCTTTCGTCGACCATAGGGGAGCATTGCTCGTTAGAGGAGCGTAACCTGGTGCAGACGGTGACTGTGGGGGACATGACCTACACGGGAGCCGATACGAGCATCATGTGGGCAAACGTGGGGAAATACTGCTGTATTTCGCGTTTGGTCGATATCGGCGGCAATCAGCACGATTACCGTGCCGCATCGATGATGCCGACGTATCGTGTGAAAACCGAGCTGATGGGCAAACTTTCGAAACATCATGCCGAAGAGCTCATCACAGTGGGAAACGACGTTTGGATCGGCCAAGGCGTGGCCATTTCGCGAAAGCCCGGCTTGACCATTGGGGACGGTGCGGTCATCGGGGCAGGTGCCGTGGTGACGAAGAGCGTCGAGCCGTATACCATAGTCGCCGGCGTGCCCGCTAAACCCATAAAGCGCCGCTTCGATGAGGGAATCATTGCCGATCTGCTTGAAGCTCGCTGGTGGGATTGGCCTTTCGAGGTTGTTGTTGCGAATTGGGACCTTCTGTCATGTCAAGTGACGAAAGAAGTTGCCAAATCACTGTTAGCGGTGGCCCGGGATTTGAAGATATAAAACTTATCTTCAGAAACAGCTTAGGCGATTAATCGGCCAATGTCTGGTAGCATGGCTTCATGACAGAATGATGTTTTGCGAAAGGATAGCAATGGACAAAGTGCTTGAGATACTGAAGGGCGTTCGTCCGGACGTGGACTTCGAAAAAGAGAAGAAGCTTATCGACGATGGCGTGCTCGACTCCTTCGACATCATCGCCATCGTCGGCGAGTTTGACGATGCGTTTGACATAAGCATCGATGTTGCCGACCTCGAGCCCGAGAACTTCAATTCGGCCGAGGCTATGTGGGAACTCATCCAGAGCCTTCAATAGTTGCAGGCGTTTGGGAGCATGATGGTTTTGCGATTCGGGTTTTTAGAGACGAAGCTCGGCGTTGCTTGGGCTGCAGCCGTGATTGGGCTATTGTTCGCATGCGCGACGGCTGTAACGCTCGCGTTGCCTCATGCCGCCTATGCCGCTTCGGAGTCGCAACCCAAAATCGTTATGATCGGTGACTCGTATTCGATTGTATCGAAGAGCCATGGAGTTAAAAATCCCTGGCCAGAGCGAGTTTCTTCGTATTTGGGGATTCCCAAGTCCAAGCGCGCGATTTATCGGCATTCGGGCTACGGTTTTGCAAAGTCCGACCATCGCTTCCTTGATTTGCTGAAGGGGGTCAAGCGCGACAAGGCCGTGACCGACGTTCTCATCGTCGGCGGGGCCGGCAACGACCGCTATTGCTCGAAGACCGCCATCGAGCAATGGTACAAGAAGACGATCAAACGGCTCAAATACCTGTATCCCAACGCTACGATCATGCATACGATAACGAGTTGGGATCTAAATAGTAAAACGTACCGCAAGTTGCTGACAGCCCATATTCCTTATTACAAGAAAGCCGCTCTTAAAAACGGTGTTGTGTACCTTAACGGGTGCGAAACCGTCATTCGGGGCAACCGCTCGTATTTTGCCGCTGATTGCAGGCATCCTAACGAGGCGGGGCAGCGCGCTATATCGGTGCGCGTTGCCAAGATGATTCGCCTCTATAATCCGCGTTATGCCAAGGCCAAGGTGAAGAAGCAAGCTGCGAGCACCTCGGCGCGTTCGGCGTGGCCGTTGCGTGCAGCTTAGGAAACGAATCGCAAGAACGGCTTGCAGTTTGTTTTGTTCTGCTATACTGCGTCGAATGAATGCGGTTGAAACGCAACAGTCGGGGATATCATTCTCAATGAAGAAGCACGTGCTAAACGGCGTGCTTCTTATTGTGGTATCTGCGATTCTGATGATGCTCAGCGTAGGCTTTGCGAGCGCCACGGCATACGCTGACGCTGCAGATGCTGGCGCATCGAGCGCATCTGCCGCGACGAACCAGGTTGCACGGGCCGAACAGCAGAGCGGTGACGTCTCTTCGAGCAGAGTTTCTGTGACAACGGGCTCGGCTCTGTCTGCCGGCGGCGATAGCGGCGATACGCTTGCAGCTGGGTCGGTAGCGGCTTCCGAGGGCGCCGCCGAGGCCGCCACCAAAAGTGCTGGTTCAACGTCGATTCCGGCTGGCGAGGCTGCCAAAAAAACCACCGGCATAATGAAGCAGTCAATGAGGGCCACAGCGCAGTACGGCTACTATTACGCATCGCGTACGGCTCTGCAGGCCCATAGCCTGTGCATCTACTATCCTGTTAACGTCAGCAATTCGCATGGCAGGCTGACGTATTCGAATTGTTCTACGAATGCAACTGCCAAGAAGCTTAATGTCAATGTTAGGACGGGTCAGATTACGCTACCAAAGGGCTATAGCAAATCGCTCGTCACCGTCAAGATTCGCGTTCGCGCCGCAGGCGATTCCAGGTATGCCGCTGCCTCGAGGGTTGTCAGCATGAAGATTCGCCTGGCTTCCAAGCAGCGCGGCGCTGCCCAGGCTGCTATCAACGAATGGTGGCATGGTGTGCGTAACGGCACCATGAACGCTGGCGGGCAGAAGTACTGGTCGGCCTGGTACGAAAAGCGCCAGGCATGGTGCAGCGAATTTGCGGGATGGTGCCTTATCGATAGCGGCTACGAGCCTGGTGTGAACATGCCCAACCGTCCGACCACCGCGCCGCAGTACGTGAGCTTCTACAAGAAGCATCCCGAAATGGGCAAGATCAAGAAGGTCAGCGCGAAGACCAAGTTCAAGCCTGGCGATATTCTGATCAGGTGCAACAAGAAAGGCAAGCCGATTCACACTGGCGTTGCGGTCAAGTACTCGAACGGCCAGCTGACGACGATCGAGGGCAACGGCCACGATACCGTTGTCAAGCGCACGTACGCCGCCAAGACGCTCAAGAAGCGCTGGGGCTACTGCATCAGGCTAGCCTCGTAACGACGCGTTTGAACACTTCGCCCCTGGGGAAA
>DFIX01000014.1:0-55493 GCA_002371495.1 Eggerthellaceae bacterium UBA3686 | reverse complement strand
TTTCCCCAGGGGCGAAGTGTTCAAAGTCAAAGCTACCTCAGGCCTTTGCGGATAGCCTCGGTCCGCAGCGATTCCTGGCTCAGCAGAATGAGCACGGCGTCGGCGTGGCGCTCGTCGATGAGCTCGGCGATGCTCTCGTCGTAGAAACGCGGGTCTATTTCGTATACATGCTTGAAGTTCTCGGCATAGAAGCGCCCGTTGTTGTTCGAGAACGAGTCGGCGACGATCACGAGCGTGCCGGCGTCGTCTGGCAGATCGTTGTTCGTGTAGGTGATCAGCGCTTCCTGCCCGTGGAACCATGCGGCGTGCAGGCTGTCGTAACGGTCCTCCTGCACGAACTGCTCGCCGTTTTCCAGATACTGCTTGTCGAGGAACGAGAGCTTCTGTTTCTTCCCCTTAACCTCGACTGTCAGGTCAGAATGGGGATGGTCGATGTCATAGATCACATCACTATAGACATCCATGATGCCGGCGCGTGCGTTCGACCCGAAGAACGGGCCCTCGTAGGCGAGGTAGGGGTCGGGCAGGTCTATGGGCGTGCGGCCGAGCGACGCCATGACGGCTTTGTAGCATTCGGCTCCACCGTGGATCTGCCAATGATGGTCGGTCCTGAAGAATTTCTGGGTGTACTCGTCGGCAGTTTGGTAGTGGACGTCGACGAGCTCGAACGATGCGGGCAGGATATCCGTGATCTGTGCTGCGAGATCGACGTAATCGAGCGTGTTCGACACGAGGTCATGCGCAGGGTTGGCCAAGGTCAGCTCGCTGCTATCGGGCACTGCGATGCGCATCGGAATGCTCTCCCGGCCGGCCGAGAGACGCTCGAGCCCGTCTTTTAGCTGGCTGAGGTACTTGTTCGTGTTGTAGTCGGAAGTCTTTTGCGGCCAGTGGTACACGGCCTGCATCGAGGGGCTGAATATGCGGTCCGCACCGAAATAGGTGGGCAGTGCGTCGTAGCCGAACGGCGCGTTGGCCAAAAGCGTCAGATTGCGCTGGGCAGCGGCGTTGGTCAGGATGACGTTGTTTCGAAACGGCACGCGATCCGACGTGAATTTCTCGAACTTGCTCTGGAACGATCCTTCCGAAATCGATTCGACGCTGACCTTGGGAAACGACTGGTATTTACGCGCCTCGAGGTACGAGCTGCGGACTGGTTCGTATACGTGGAGCACGTTGCCCAAAAGGACGTTGCCGGCCACGCAGAAGAGCACGGCGAACGATATGATGGCGATGATGATGTTCCTTGCGGTGGCGAACTTGGTTACGTTTTCGGGTTTAGGCATGAGCAATCTTCGTTTCGGATTTGTATCTTTCGCATGATACCAAATTAATGTGGACAAGGGGATGTTTCCCTCATCCGCAGTAAAAGGGCAATCATATGAGTTTGCTTTGCCTGGGAGTATCGAGGGGAATAGCTCTTTGCTCGCCTGATTCGTCTGAATTGCTTGCTTCGCTTGATCCGCTTAATCTGCCTGAACGGCGGCGGCTTGCTTGGGCAGCATGCGCGGGCGGCTGGCGCGGGCTTGCTCGAACGGTGTGGAAATCACCTGGCGTTTCCCGCGGCGATTGGCATCGGGTACAATACCCATATCTGTAAACACATCAGTCGCAACACGGAAGGCGCTTATGAAAGGCATCGTTTTAGCAGGCGGTTCGGGCACACGCTTGTACCCGATAACCACGGTCACGTCTAAGCAGCTGCTGCCGGTCTACGACAAGCCGATGATCTACTACCCGTTGTCGACGTTGATGCTGTCGGGCATCCGCGACATCCTGATCATCAGCACGCCGCAGGACCTGCCGAATTTCCGCAACCTGCTGCAGGACGGCTCGCAGTTCGGGTTGGAGCTCCACTACGCCGTGCAGCCGTCGCCTGACGGGCTAGCGCAGGCGTTCCTCATCGGCGAGGATTTCATCGACGGCGATTCGTGCGCGCTCATCTTGGGCGACAACATCTTCTATGGCAACGGCCTGGGGCGCCACCTGCAGCGTGCCCGCAAGAACGAGCGGGGCGCCACCGTGTTCGGCTACTACGTCGAGGACCCCGAGCGCTTCGGCGTGGTTGAGTTCGACGAGGACGGTCACGCCGTCTCGATCGAGGAGAAGCCCGAGCACCCGCGTTCGAACTTTGCCGTGACCGGCCTGTACTTCTACGATGACCGCGTGGTGGATTTTGCCAAGCAGGTGAAGCCCTCCGCTCGCGGCGAGCTCGAGATCACATCGCTCAACCAGATGTATTTGGAAGACGGCTCGCTCAACGTCGTTACGCTCGGCCGCGGCTACACGTGGTTCGACACCGGCACCATGGACTCGCTCTTCCATGCCGCCGAGCTCGTGCGCGTGGTCGAGAACTCCCAGCGCGTGCAGATCAGCTCGCTGGAAGAGATCGCCTACCTGAACGGCTGGATCTCGCTCGAGACGCTGCGCGAATCCGCTGAGCTGTACGGCAAATCCGACTACGGCAAGTACCTGAAGCGCGTCGCCGACGGCGAGATCTTCTACCCCAAGAACGATTGAAGGTAAAAATGTGAAAAAGGGGTCAGACCCTTTTTTCACATTTTGGTATGAAAGCGAGAAGATGAATTATGGCAGAGGCATTTGAGCCCAAGAAGATAATCGTGACCGGCGGGGCCGGGTTCATCGGCAGCAACTTCGTGCACTGGGTGGTCGACAACCAGCCGGGCGTGCACGTGACGGTGCTCGACGCGCTGACCTACGCCGGCAACCGGGCCAACCTCGACGGCATTCCCGAGGAGCGCATGACGTTCGTGCACGGCGACATCTGCGACGCGCCGCTGGTCGACGAGCTGTTCGCGCATGCCGACGCGGTCGTGCATTTCGCGGCCGAATCGCACAACGACAATTCCATCGCCGATCCGGCGCCGTTTGTGCGCACCAACGTCGAGGGCACGTTCACGCTGCTCGAGGCTGCGCGCAAGCACAAGGTGCGTTTCCACCACATCTCGACCGACGAGGTGTACGGCGATTTGGCGCTCGACGATCCTGCGAAGTTTACGGAAGATACGCCGTACCATCCCAGCAGCCCTTACAGCTCGACGAAGGCGTCGAGCGACTTGCTCGTGCGCGCGTGGTACCGCACCTACGGCGTGCGCGCCACGATCAGCAACTGCTCGAACAACTACGGCCCACGCCAGCATATCGAGAAGTTCATCCCGCGCCAGATTACCAACATTCTGTGCGGCATCCGTCCGAAGCTCTATGGCGATGGCAAGAACGTGCGCGACTGGATTCACACCGAAGACCACTCGTCTGCCGTGTGGGAGATCCTGACCCGCGGGCGCATCGGAGAGACGTACCTGATCGGCGCAAACGGCGAGCGCGGCAACATCGATGTGCTACGCGCGATCCTTGCTGGCATGGGAAAGGGCGCGGACGATTTCGATTGGGTGCGCGACCGCCCCGGTCACGACCGCCGCTATGCGATCGACGCCACGAAGCTGCGCACCGAGCTTGGCTGGGTTCCCAAGCACACCGATTTCGCCGAGGGTCTGGCCCAGACCATCGAATGGTACCGCGCCAACCCCGAGTGGTGGCAGGGCGCCAAGGAAGCGACCGAGGCCAAGTACGCCGCCCAGGGCCAGTAGCAAGCGAAAATGTGAAAAAGGGGTCTGACCCTTTTTCACATTTTAAGGAGACGGAAGGTGAACAAGAGGAGGAGCGGGGCCGTAGCCTCGTATGCGTACACGATCTGCCAGATGGTGGTGGGGCTTGTGTACGTGCCGCTCCTGCTCGTGGGCATCGGGCGCAGCGAGTACGGCCTGTACCAGATGATCGGCTCGATCATCGCCTACATCGCCATCGTCAACACAACGCTCGGTGCGGGCGTCACGCGTTTCTACTGCAAGTACCTCGCCGAAGGCGACGAGGACGGCATGGCGAACACGCTGGCCACGGCCACGAAGGCGGTGCGTTGGATCAGCTTGGCCGCCATCGGCGTGGGCATCGTGTGCATGGGGCTCGTGCGCGTCGTGTATGCAGGCTCGCTGACCGCGTGGGAGCTCGACGAGAGCTGCCTGCTTCTGGCGCTGCTCGTGGCAAACCTCATCGTCACCATGAGCAATACCATAAGCGCTTCGGTCATAACCGCGCACGAGGAGTTCGTCTTCCTGAAACTGACGCAGCTTGCCGTAATCGTGGCGCAGCCGATCGTGGTCGTGCTCGTGATCGGGTGGTTTCCCAATGCTTTGGCGGTTTGCGTCGTGCAGCTCGTGCTGAACTTCGCGCTGCGCATGGTCCAGCATACCTTCGCACGCAAACGGCTGGGCATGGACACGCGCCTGCGCAGCGTCGACGAGGAGCTGCAGCGCAACCTGCTGCGCTTTTCGGGCGGAATCATCATGGGCGTCGTCGCCGACGAGATCTTCTGGCGCACCGACCAGCTGATTTTGGGCTACTACTACGGCACGGCGACGGTCGCGGTGTATGCGGTGGGCGCGCAGGTGTGCATGACCTACATGCCGCTCGGGCAGGCGGTGGCGTCGGTCTTCATGCCCAAAGTGTCGCGCATCGTCGAGCAGCCCGATTACCTTCGCGAGTTGTCGCTTCTGTTTGCGAAGGTCGCGCGGCTGTCGGCGTACCCGCTTTTGCTCGTGCTGACGGGCTTCATTGTGTTTGGCCAGGACTTCATCCGCCTGTGGGCGGGCGAGGGGTTCGGCGATGCGTATTGGGTGGCCGTAATCATCATGGTGCCCTTCACGGTCGACATCATGCAGAGCATCGGCATCGTCATCTTGCAGGTGCTCGACAAGTACGCGTTTCGCGGGAAGATGTACTTGGTAGCGGCAATCGTCAACGTCGGCATCACCATCGTGCTCGCGCGCCTGTACGGCAGCATCGGCGCCGCGGCGGCGACGGGCATCACGCTCGTGGTCGTGAGCGACGTGCTGGTCAATGTCTACTACGCGCGCTCGGTGCACCTGGACATGCGCTACTTTTGGAAACGCCTGGCGCGTTTGATCGCGCCCGTCGTGCCGCTTTGCGCTGTCGGCCTTGTGGTGTGGGGCGCTGTCTCATCTGCGACCGCGATCGGTTGGCTCGAGCTTATCGCGGGAATCTTCGTGTACACCCTTGTCTTCGCGCTGTTCGCCTACGTCGCCTGCACCGACGACTACGAGCGCGGCCTGGTGAAAGGCGCTCTCGCAAAGCTCCGCCGCTAAAATGTGAAAAAGGGGTCTGACCCCTTTTTCACATTTTCGGATGTGCTTTGTAGGTGTCGCGCGAAAAACGCCGCCTGTTGGTTGCAGCGACACGCTAATGTTCGGTAGTCCAGTTGCCGTTCTCGTCGAGGCGAGCGCCGTAGTAATAGCAGCGGGCATAGGAATGATCGAAATCGGGCTGATCGGTGACTTCGGTCCAGAGGATCTGGGTTTTCTCGAAATCGACGCCCTCGGGCTTTTCGCCGGCATCAGTGAGCTCGACGATTTTCTGCCATCCACCAGGGTTGAGGTAGCAAAGCCATTTGCCACCGGCTTGCTCGTTGATGTCGCCTTCGGAGGGGCCGGTGCCGCTGTACATCGTCATGTCGCCGCCGGCAAAGGTCATGGCAAGCCCGATTGCGTCCATCGATTTGTAGTCGGTCTCGACGTAATTGGCAATTTGCAGGACGACGCCGGGTATTTCGTTGACCGGGCGGTCGAGAATCTTCTTGACGATGGCGGTCAGGAGCTGGCGCACGCTGCCCTGGCGGTGCTCGTCTTGGTTCCCCTCGTATTCATGGCGTGCGCGCGAGAAAATCTGGGCTTCCTTGCCGTTGAGCGTTTGCCTGCCCGCTTCGATCGTCACTTCCTTGCCGTCGGTTGTCTTGTATGACATGTCGACGGGGACATCGACCGTTACGCCTCCGAGCATATCGACGATGTTCTCGAGGCCCGATACGCGAATCTGCGCATGATGCGAGATGGGCAAGCCCGTAAGCTCCGAAACCGCCTTGACTGCCCCGGCGGCACCGCCGTCGTTGAACATCTCGTTTATTTTTACGTACGAGCCGTCTGCAAGGCGGTAGGGAGTGTCGCGCGGGATGGAAAGAATTGTGATCTTGCGGCCTATCGCGTCGACGCGCAGAAGCATCATTACATCAGAGCGCTCGTTTCCGCTGGTCTGGTCGATGTTGTCCCAACCGTTGCCTTCGCGGGAGTCTGACCCCATGACGAGGATGTAATACGGTTTGCCGCTTGCTTCGGGCGAAAGGACGCTTGCCAGGGCATCGGACGTTTGCTCGTCGGGGGCAAGGGCCTTGTCGAGCGCGCTCGTGAACCACAGCGCGTAGGCGCTTCCGGCGACGAGCATGGCCAGCAGCACGCAGCCGACGACGATGCCGATGCGCTTTGCGAGCGAGCGTTTCTTCTTCTTGTGCAGGGCCGAGACGCCCGAAGCGACCTCGCGGTCGTGCGCGCCCTTCCTGATGCTCTGCGCGTCGTTGCTGTAGCGCGAGTAGGAAGAAGCATCCGCGTTGACAGCCGGGCCGGCGAAAGCGTGGTCGGCTACTGGCTCGTCGGCGTTGTGGGCGTGCTTGCCGCCGTCGAATGTCGCGGGGGCGTCGTAGTCGTACTCGGTTTCGTCGGACGAGTGCGCGGCGCGCCCGACGTCCTGGGCGTGTTTTCCGTAGTTGTACCTGCTATAACGCTCGAAATCACTCAAAAGAGCGCTGCCTTCCTTGCCCTATGCGCTTGCATTGTCTGGCGATGCCGTAAAGCGCAAACCGGCACATCGGGTGCCGCAAATTGCGCGTTGTTAACGTAGAAACTCGTTAATACTAACATAGCGCCAGATGCAAGCTAGAAAGCAAACAGTATCTTCAATTGAACACGATGAACCGAAAGCGTATGTCCCCACCGGTTCGTTTATCGGGGGAGGTTGGCGATGAGGAAGTCGACGAGCCTCGCGGCGGCGCTACCTGTGCGTTCGACGTCGATGTCGAACGCCGATGCTGCGAACGACTCGAACTCGCTTTGGGGATAGGTTTTGGGGTTTTCGGCAATCTTGGCTACGAGTTGCGCGAGTTTGCGCTCGTCGAAGGCGCAAAGGCCGGGGCAGAGCTGAGCCGGGTTGGAGTTGAGGCCGGGGGATACGCTGTAGCTTGCGATGTCGGGAATGTAGAACAGCGTGGGGATGCCCAGGAGGTAGGCTTCGTAGACGATCGAGCTGTAGTCGGTGACGAGGCAGTCGCACGAGAGCAGCTGGTCAGAGACGTTTCCGGGCGCTGGCAGGCCGGCTTCGAGCGGGTGGAACGACCAGCAGACGTCGAACTTGAGTGTGGCGCTTGCGGCGTCGGTGGCGCTGTCTGCTCCAGCTGTGCCGCCTGAGCTGCTCGCGCCATTCGCCTCGCCCGCGCCGCCCGTGCCACCCGCGTCGCGCAGAAGCGCTTCGAACGCTTCCTTGTGCTCGTAAAGCGCGCGCACCGGGTGGGCAGACTCGTCGTTGATTCGCAGCGTCGGGGCAATGAGCACCCTGAATGGCCTCTCGATCTGATCTTTTTCGCGTAAGTGTGCGCGTTCGGCCGCTCGCTCGGCGAGCTCGTCGTACTCGGGGCGGTCCATCGCGATGACCCGCTCGGGCAGGCACGAGAACGCCTCGGCGAAGCCCTTGCGCGCGCCGGCGCCCGAGCACACGACCCACGAGTAGTTGCGGTGGATGTCGAACGTGTCGGTGAAGTCCGCCGAGTGCCCCTCGGGCGTGCCGACGCTCTGGTGCCCGAACTTCTTGAACGCGCCAAACGCGTGCCACAACTGCAGCACGACGGGCCTGGTGGGGTAGCTGAGGTTGACCGGTCGGGAAGCCGCGCCAGAGCCTGCGACCGCGCCTTTGCCAGCTCCCGATCTGGCATCGTCGACTTTTTCGCACTCGAAATCGACGAGGCAGATAACCGGGTCGTAGCGGTCGATGATGGCGATCTTGCATCGCCCGAGCAGGCGAATCTCCTTCAACACGTGGAAAGCGTAGGGCACGAGGTTTCGTCCCTTGACCTTGGTGAGGTGCATGTGGACTTTCCAACCGCGGCTGCGGAACTCCTCGGCCAGCTTGGCGAAGTCGTAGCTCGGTGCGTTTGTCTGCCGCGACAGGAAAACGACTTCGTCGACATGTTCTTTCTTCCTGCCCAGCTTATACATAACGTTGAACGCGCCCTTGGCGGCTTTGACAAGTATGCGCCTCATATCAGCTCCTCCAAGGTTTGCGCGTCCGTTCGTTCGCAGTTGTGTCTTGAGTATAGTATGCCACGAGCTGCGCTGATTCGGTTGCTAATCGGCTTCTTGCATCCTGCGAAATGTTCGGCTATGATGTGCGCGTTCCTATTTTTCCCCAAATTTGCAGCAGTCGGGTGGCATTGTGCGCGCATCCAGACGCATGCAGATGTTCCCTTAAGGAGGGCACGTGAAGTTTTTCCTGGATACCGCCGACCTTTCCGAGATCGAGGAAGCCGCGAGCTGGGGCGCGCTTGCTGGCGTCACCACCAATCCGTCGCTGTACGCCAAGATCGGCGGCAAGCTCGACGATTTCCATGCGCATATGAAGCGCATCTGCGATATCGTGGGGCCCGATTGCCCCGTTTCGGCCGAGAGCGTGGCCATGACGCGCGACGAGATCGTCGCCGACGGCCTGAAGCTCGCCGAGATAGCCCCCAACATCGTGGTGAAGGTGCCGACCATGGTCGAGGGTCTGGCCGCGACCAAGGAGCTCGCCCGCCATGGCGTGCCCGTAAACATGACGCTGTGCTTCAGCGTGCCGCAGGCGCTTTTGGCCGCGCGCGCCGGCGCACGTTACATCAGCCCATTCATTGGCCGTTTCGACGATATTTCTGAAGACGGGCTCGATCAGGTGGGCAACATCGTGGCCGCCATCAACAACTACGATTTCACCTCGTGCACGTGCAAGGGCGAGCAAGTCGAGATCATCGCCGCGTCCATTCGCTCGGCCAACCACGTGACGCAGTGCGCGCTTATGGGCGCCGACATTGCGACCGTGCCGTTCGGCGTGCTGAAGAAGATGGTCCAGCATCCGCTGACCGACCGCGGCCTGGACTCGTTTATGAAGGACTGGGAGAAAGTGCAGAACGCTTAAATGGCCGAGCAGTCGATTGAAGAAGTGAACGTTCCCGTCGAGGGCGAAGGCGGAGGCGAGGAAAAGCCGCGCCGTCGTACGCGCCGCACGGCAAAAGCCGAGGCGGAAGTCACGTCTGCGGCCGGGGCGTCAGAAGCTGCGGCAAAGCCCGAAGCTGCGCCCGCGGCCGCGGCGGGCGAGGAACCCGCGAAGCCGGTGCGCCGCACCCGCGCGCGCAAGGCTGCCGAAGAGGAGCCCGCTGCCGAAGCCGCATCCGAAGAAGCCGCCCCGAAGCGTCGCACCCGCGCGCGCAAGACGGCCGACGCTGTAGAGCCGGTAGCTGTCGAGGTGTCCGAGGCGCCCCAGGTGTCCGAGCCGCCTGCGCTCGCCGAAAGCGCTGATGGCGAGGTCACCGCAGAGAAACCGGCCCGCCGTACGCAGCGCACGCGTGCCAAGAAAACCGACGAGGCCGCTGCGGAAGCGGCTGCGGCCGAAGCGCCTGCCCAGGCCGAGTCTGATGTTTCCGAGGACGCGGGCGATGCCGATGCGACCGCCACGCCTGACAAGCCGAAGCGGCGTTCGCGCCGTGTGAGGGTCGAGAAGCTCGAGGGCGAAGAAGAGGCCAAGTCCGCTTCCGATGCCGAGAAGGCCGAAGATCGCCCGCGCAACCAGCGCCAGGATTCACGACAGCAGCGTAACGCTTCGAACAACCAGCAGCAGCGCAACAACAACCGCCACAACCGTCGGCAACGCAACAACCGCGAGGTCGAGCCAAGCGTTACGCGCGAGGAGCTGGCCGAGCTGAAGGTCGGCGAGCTGCGCGAGCGCGCAGCTGCCCTTGAGCTGGACGTTACCGGGCTCAAGAAGGCCGAACTCGTCGAAGCTGTTTTCGCCGCGAGCGTGCGCGCCGAAGGCTTCATCGACGTGGCCGGCGTCCTCGACATCCTGTCGGACGGCTATGGGTTCCTGCGCACGAGCGGGTATCTGCCTGGCGAGACGGACTGCTATGTGGGCACGTCGCTGATCAAGCGCAACGGCCTTCGCAAGGGCGATTACGTCGAGGGCACGACGCGTCCCGCGCGCGACAACGAGAAATTCGCTGCCATCCAGAAGATCAACCGCGTGAACGGGCTTTCGCTCGAGGAGCTGCAACGCCGTCCGCGCTTTGCCGACCTGACGCCGATCTACCCGTCCGAGCGTCTGATTATGGAGCACGGCAAGAACACGACGACCGCGCGCGTCATCGATCTGGTGGCGCCCATCGGCAAGGGCCAGCGCGGGCTCATCGTGTCGCCGCCCAAGGCCGGCAAGACCACCATCCTGAAGGACATCGCTGCTTCCATCAGCGCAAACAATCCCGAGGTGCACCTGATGTGCCTGCTTGTGGACGAGCGCCCCGAGGAAGTCACCGACATGCAGCGCTCGATTCGCGGCGAGGTAATCTCGTCGACGTTCGACATGCCCGCCGACAACCACATCGCCGTGGCCGAGATGGTCATCGAGCGCGCCAAGCGCATGGTCGAGGGCGGCCGCGACGTCGTCATCCTGCTCGATTCCATCACGCGCCTTGCGCGCGCCTACAACCTGGCGCAGCCTGCTTCGGGCCGCGTGCTGTCGGGCGGTGTCGATTCCACGGCGCTCTACCCGCCCAAGCGCTTCCTGGGTGCCGCGCGCAACATCGAGAACGGCGGCTCGCTGACGATTTTGGCTTCGGCGCTGATCGAGACCGGCTCGAAGATGGACGAGGTCATCTTCGAGGAGTTCAAGGGCACGGGCAACATGGAGCTGCGCCTCGACCGCCAGCTGGCCGATCGCCGCATCTTCCCGGCCATCGACCCGGTGGCGTCGGGTACGCGCAAGGAAGAGCTGCTGCTCGACACGCAGATGGCCCCGCTCATCTGGGCGGTGCGCCGCCTGCTTGCCAACATGAACAACACCGAGCGCGCCATGGACATGCTGATCAAGTCCATCCGTCAGACCGACGACAACAACGAGTTTTTGCTGCGCACCGCCCGCAAGGCCCAGCACAGCAAGTCCGAGACCCTCGAGCTGTAATGCGAATGAAGCGTGACGACGAAGACGTAGCCCGTTGTCACGCTTTTAGAAGGGACGTTCTCTTCTATATCATTAAGCCCGCATGGTCGAGCCGATAGTCCGCGAAACCGCAGGTGGGAGCGTGCATCGGCTTGGCTTCGCTAACATTGGAATACTATTAGAGTTAGTGCTGCAGAATCGCCGATGTCACGCTCCCACCTGCGGTTTCGCTACATTGCCGGCGAGTTGCGATTGGGCGCCCCTACGCTTTTCGAGTGAACACTTTGCCCCTGAGGGGAAGAGCCCACTGCGTAAAAGGAGCGGACTCCATTCACTTTTTCATGAAGGCCAACAGGAAATTCTCCATCAGCCGGGGGCCGGGGCAAACGCCCTGCAAGACGTCGGCGATGAAGACGACCTGGTCGCAGCGGGGGTCCGAGCCCGTCAGTCCCAATAGCCCGTTCTCGGGCGCGCCGCTTTCCACGAGAACGCGGTCGGTTGGCACGAGTCGTGCGAGCTTGCAGGCGCCGACCGGGTCGTATTCGGCTTGTGCGTCGAACGCGATGTAGCTGCCGGCCTCGATCCAGGGCGCAACGTCATCGGCGGTGGCTCCTTGTGCGCGTAGTATGACGGGAGCTTCGGGCAGTCCGGCTTTTTCCAAAGTTTGGAAAGCGACGTCCCATGCGCCGTCAGCTTGAACGATCAGGGGCACTCCGAGCTCGCGGGCAAGCGCGATTTGGCGCTCGAATACCTGAATTTGCAGTTCAAGAGGCGGAAGGCTTTCATTTGCCGGGTTGCCTGAAAGTGCGAGCCCGCACGAGCCGATGGCCTTGACGTGCTTGTCGGCGAAGGCGGCGCGTATGGCGCTTTCGGTTTCGTCTGTGTACAGCTGGGCGTTTTCAGGAGCGACGCCGAGCGCTACGTTAATCCGCGGCACGCGCGGGGAAGGCGCACCTCAACATCGACCTCCGGCCATGCGGCGCACGTTTATGGCCCCTTCGCGCGTCCAAGCGGTGATGTTGGCGATATCGCCCGCATCATCGACCGCAGGATCGATTCCCCAGAGCACCTCGTGCACTTCGTGCATGCCCAAACGACCCAGCTCAAGCGTCGGCTCGGCAAAGCGCCCGAGGCGCTCGAAAGCGCTGGCTATGGGCCCGCCCAAAAACGGCGAGTTGACGATGCGCGAGAAGCCGCCCGCAATGCCCGTGCGAAAATATGCTGCCTGCTGGAGCTCCTGGATTCTGTCGTACAGCTCTTGGTCCATGCTCGCTCTCCTACGGTCAGGCGTTTTATTGCCATTTGCGCCGCGTACCAACTTCGGGTGTGCGCAGGTAATTGCTTGTCGATATTCTACCGTTTCTGCGCCTTTCGGTTATTCGCATGTCGCATGCGCGCGGCGAAACCAGAAACTGTCCTTGTTATAGCGAAGAACCGCGAGAAAAAGTGGAAGCCGAGCCTCCGTCCCTTTCGAAAACGGAGGCCCGGTTGGCTACAGGCTAGCTGCTCGCGGGTGCCTCTTATTCCGCTTGTTCGGCCTTTGGCTTTTCTGCGGCCGTTATTCGTCGCCGTGAAGGGCGCGCTTCAGGTAGGCCGTCGAGGTGTCGGTGGCAAGCTTGCTGATGAAGGCGTCGGGGTTCTCGAGGTCGAAGCCGTGCAGCCCGCCGGCGAACAGCGAGAAGCTCGTGGGAACGCCGGCCTTGGCCAGGTTGCTCACCCAGTTGATCATCTCGTCGCGATGCGGGTCAAGGCCGCCGACGAACGTGTAGCATGGCGGCAGGTTGGAGTAGTCGGTCTCGCGCGCGGGAGCGGCGTACTTGTCGACGTCATCACGGGTTTCGTGGCCTTCACCCAGGTACATGTTCCAGATGTTCTTGCAGGACTCGTAGTTGAGCCCGCGCTTGTCTGTGAAGTTGCGGGTAGAGTCCGTCGCCAGCCTGTCGTCGATTGTGGCTGCCAAGGGCATCTGGAAGCAGATCTTCGGCCCCTTGCGGTCGCGGGCGAGCAGTACGAGCGAGCAGGTGAGGCCGCCGCCGGCGCTGAAGCCGGTGACTGCGATTCGCTCGGGGTCGACGCCCATGTCGGCCGCATTGTCGGCGAACCAGCACAGCGCAGCATAGCAGTCCTCGTAGGCCGCGGGGGCGGGGTTCTCGGGCGCCATGCGGTAGTCCACCGAGACCACGACGCATTTCACCTCTTTGACGTAGCGGATGCAGTTCAGGTCCTCGTGCTCGGGCGAGCCGATCGAGTATCCGCCGTAGTGCAGGTACAGCACTCCAGGCAGGACTTCCTCCTTGACCTTGGGCTCGTAGATTCTCACGCGCACCTCGGGAGCGCCCTCGGGGCCGGGGATCATTTTGTCATAGAAATCAACGTCGGGGTCGGGCGGTGTGGGCGGCGCCGGCGGGAACGTTTCGCTGCGCGGGGCGTTCCGGGCCACATTCTCGTCGGTCCATGCGGCGAGGTATGCAGGCGGGTTCGTCAGAACGCTGCTGAGCTGCGGGTCCAGCCCCTCCTCGAAATAATTGCCCATCATGAAGCTCCCTTCTGTGAAAGAAATCCTGCTCTTGCACGTTTAGCAGGCTTGCAGGAATTATACTCCGACGGCTTGCGAAGCGAGTTGTCTCGTAACCCCCATCGTGTTCGGGGGCATAGGCTTTCCACGTGGATTGGTTTCGGACAGGCGCGAGCGAAGCGTGCCGTTTCCCCTCCCGTGCGCACTAAAGTCGCACCAGCTTGAAGGTCGGGCGGGAACAAAAGCTTCCAAAAAGCGGAAAGAATGGTGCGGGCGAAAGGACTTGAACCTTCACACCTTGCGGTACCAGAACCTAAATCTGGCGCGTCTGCCAATTCCGCCACGCCCGCACTTTGCACCGATGATACCAGAATTAGCTCCATAGGCGGGATTATTTGCTACTATGTGAACTTATGATGTAAGGCCTTTGCCGAAAATGTTTGGATGCAGGCATTTCGGCAATGGCAGCTAAGCAGCCCGAACGCGGGCGGGGATGCAGGGGAGGAACTGCAGTGAAAGCGTTAGTGCAAAAATGGAACAGCATAAGCCTGATTTTGCGCATCGTCATCGGCATGGTCATCGGTGCGATCATCGGCGCGTGCGTATCGGCGGGTCTGCTTGACCCAACGGGCTGGTGGGGAGGATTCGACGCGGTCATCACGCTTCTGGGGTCGCTCTTTACCGGAGCCCTGAAAGCGGTCGCTCCGATTCTCGTGTTTTTCCTGGTCATCAGCGCGCTTGCGAACGCGCAGACCGCCGGCAACATGAAAACGATCATTATCCTGTACTTGGTCTCGACGTTCGTCGCGGCGCTCGTGGCGGTTTTGGGCTGCTTCCTGTTCCCGGTCGACGTGACTATCGGCACGATTGGCGAGGTCACGCAGGATTCGCCCGAGGGCATCGGCGAAGTTTTGAGCAACCTGCTGATCAACGCCGTCAGCAACCCGGTCGGCGCGCTCGTCAACGCCAACTACATCGGCATCCTCGTGTGGGCCGTCATGCTCGGCGTGGCGCTGCGCAAGGCGTCCGACGGTACCAAGCAGGTTTTCGCAAACGTGGCCGACGCCATCGGCACGGTCGTGCGCTGGATCATCAACTGCGCACCGTTCGGCATCCTGGGCCTGGTGTATTCCGCCGTTTCGACCAGCGGTCTGAACATCTTCGTCGAATACGGCCAGCTCATCCTGGTGCTCGTCGGCTGCATGCTGTTCATCGCGCTGGTGGCGAACCCGATTCTGGTTTTCGCGCTGACGCGCAAGAACCCTTACCCGCTGGTGTTCCGTTGCCTTAAGGACTCGGGCATCACGGCGTTCTTCACCCGCAGCTCGGCTGCCAACATCCCGGTCAACATGGAGCTGTGCAAGGCGCTCGGCCTGAACAAGGACAACTACTCGGTCTCGATCCCGCTCGGTGCGACCATCAACATGGCGGGCGCCGCCGTGACCATCACCGTCATGGCCATGACCGCAGCGCGCTTCGTCGGCCTGGAAGTCGACATCCCCACGGCGGTCATCCTCTCGGCGCTGGCGGCGCTGTCGGCCTGCGGCGCTTCGGGTGTCGCCGGCGGCTCTCTGCTGCTGATTCCGCTGGCCTGCTCGCTGTTCGGCATCGACCCGACCATCGCCGTGGAGTTCATCGGCATCGGCTTCATCATCGGCGTTATCCAGGACTCCTGCGAAACCGCGCTCAACTCCAGCTCCGACGTGCTGTTCACGGCCACGGCCGAGTACCGCAGCTGGATCAAGGCCGGTCGCAAATTCGAGATGGGCAAGGACAACACCCCGCTCGAGCAGGCGTAAGCCAGTAGGGTAGCCGGAAGGCTCGACTCCAAACGAGGGCGGCCCCGTCGCGTTTCAAGCGCGTCGGGGCCGTGTGCTTTCCTAGGTGACAGATTGGGGAGTGACAGATTGGGGAGTCTCCCTTATTCGTCGGCGTGAATTTTCAGTTTGCCAGAAACCTTGATTTGTTACGGCCCGCGAAAACGCAGGTGGCAGCACGTGTTCGCTTGGCTTCGGCTAAACTGAAGTGAATAACAGGAGTAGTGCCTGCAGAATCGCTCACACATGCTGCCACCTGCGTTTTCGCTACGTTAAACAGGTAGACCGACTCATCGAGCGAGCTTATTAGCAATCTGTGAATGCGCTTTTATCGGGGCGAATTGTGTGCGATAATCCAATTTCGCGTGTTCAGCGCATGAAGAGGAAACGTTAACGGAGGACAGTTAAGTGGAAACTAAAGTAGAGGTCTTGGAGGATAACCGCGTCAAGGTTACCGTCACGGTAGACGAGAAGGTTGTCACCGACCGCGTGAAGAAGCAGTACAAGGATTTCGCCAACCAGTACACCTTCCCGGGCTTCAGGAAGGGCAAGGCGCCGCGTCAGGTCATCGACAACAGGCTCGGCAAGGACGCTGTGGCGGCCACCGTCACCGACGACATCGTCAACGGGCATTACCCCAAGGCCATCGAGGCAGCGGGCATTTACCCGGTCGGCGACCCCGACTTCGGCGAGGACCAGATGGAACTCGTCAAGGACAAGCAGGCCTACACCTTCGCCTTCGAGATTGGCACCAAGCCGACGCCCGAGCTGTCGAGCTACGACCCGGTCGAAATCGAGATGCCGCATGAAGGCGCGACCGACGAGCAGATCGACGAAGAGATCGACGCGCTGCTCGACCATTACTACGAGATTGTCGACGCCCCTGCCAACACCAAGGTCAAGGAAGACAAGTTCGTCGACATGAAGATCACCGCCACCGACGACAATGGTGCCAACATCGAGTCGATTACCTCCGAGTCGACCCAATACGGCATCGGCAGTGGCCTGTATCCGAAGGCTTTCGACGACGAGCTGATCGGCCTGAAGAAGGGCGACACCAAGCAGTTCACGATGGATCTGCCCGCCGACCCCACCGCCATGACGGCATCGCTGATGGGCAAGACGCAGGCCATCAACTTCGACATCGAGATTTTGCAGGTCAAGAAGAAGAAGCTTCCCGAGCTGACCGACGAGTGGGTCATGCAGAAGATCGGTGTCGAGAGCGTCGAGGAGCTGCGCAAGGAAATGGCGGAAGAAATCGAGTCCGCCCAGGAGTCGAGCTTCCCGCGCATGAAGGAGAACCGCGTGCTGCTGGCCCTGGCCGACCGCCTGGTGGGCGAGGTTCCGGCCAATTTGGTCGAGGAATCCGAGGCCACGCTTCTGCAGGACTTCTTCCAGCAGCTGCAGCGAGGCGGGCTGACGCTCGATGCATACCTGCAGCAGGCCGGCATCACCTCGCAGCAGTTCCGCGATGACGTGAAGCAGCAGGCCGAAGACATGACCAAGCAGGACCTGGCGCTCGACGCCTATGCCGCCCATGCCGGCATCGAGGCGACCGACGAGGACATCGTCGAGGAGTTCCGCAACGCAGGCGCTTCGGACCCCGAGAACCTGATGCAGCAGTGGAAGGACAACGGCCAGATGTACCTGGTGCGCCAGGGCATCCTGCGCCAGAAGGCCGCCAAGGAGCTCGTCGAGTCCGCCATTGTCACCGAGGAAACCCCCGAAGAGAAGAAGTCGGGCAAGCATTCCAAGGAAGACTAAGCTGTCTGCTAATAGAGCTTTTTGGCGAGTCGGGAAGAGTTGTTCTTCCCGACTCTTCTTTTTTCGTTGCTATGTGGAAGGGCCTTCCGGCCGTCCGCCCAATTCAGCGGCAGGGCGCTAGGCCTACAGCTGCTCGCGTATTTTGATGGTTGAAAGTTGGCAGCTGCGCAAGCGGCTACGCACCCTGCCGCTGAATTGGGCTACCGAAACTTGATGACGGCAACATACGGGCTAAGAGAACCGCCCTTTGACCCATGCTTGTCTGCGAAGCCAGACTTACGGGATCTTCGCGACAAGTATATATTCGCCGTCTATACAACTTCTTGTGAGCATAGGTGGCTTGATTGCATATATATGGTAAGATTTCCAAATAGATTTCGGCATCGAAAACGCACTAAAAACGAGGAGTTTAGAATGCAAACAGTTTCGCGGCTTTCCGCATGTGCAATTATCGCCCTTACCCTGTGCTTTGGCTCCGTTGCCCTCGTGGGCTGCGGTGGGTCGGCCAGCTCGTCTGCCGCTGCAACCTCTGCGAGCGCAGCTGCGGCTTCCGACAGCGCTTCGTCGGCCGATTCGGCATCTGCTTCCGCAGCTGCTGACGACGCCGGCGACGAAGAGCAGGATAACTGCTACGGCGACGACCTTCCGGCAAAGAAATAGCAAGCGCGCATGTCAAGTAGCTACATCGCCGCCATCGACGCGCAGGCGCAGCGCGTGCCCGATGCGGTCGCCTTCTGCAACAGCAGGGGCGAATCCATTACGTACGCCGAGCTCAAGCGCGCATCCGATGCGCTCGCGCGCTGGATTGCCAACTCTGATGCGGTAGCTTCCGGCGTTCCCGTAGTCGTGTACGGTCACAAGTCGCCGCTCATGCCCGCATGCTTTCTGGCCTGCGTGAAGAGCGGCCATGCCTATGTGCCGATCGACGTCGTGTACCCGCGTGACCGCGTGGCGAGCATCATCGATCAGCTCGGCGAAACCGTTGTGCTCGACACCATAGGTGCAATCCCGCAGATGCTGGGCGACCAGCTGCAGCGCCCGTGGTTCGGGCCCGACGACCTTGCTGCGGCTATTGCCGATGGTGCGGTGGAAAAGGGCGAAAGCGCCGCCGAGCCTCAGCCGGTCAGGGAAAACGACCTGTTCTACATCTTGTTCACGTCGGGCAGCACTGGCACGCCCAAGGGCGTGCAGATTACGACCGAGTGCGTTGACGGTTTCATGGATTGGCTCGCCGGCAGCGAGATCATGGCCGACGCCCCGCGCGTCTGGTTCAACCGCTCGCCGTTTACCTTCGACGTCAGCCTGACCGACATGGTCTGCGGTCTGACGCGCGGCGATACGCTGTTCGCGCTCGAAGACGAGGCCGAGAAGAGCCTGGCGCTTGCGTTCGAGTCGCTCGGCACGAGCGGCGTCACCGACTGGGTATCGACCCCGTCGTTTGTGGACCAGTGCCTGGCTGACGAATCGTTTAACGCCGAGCTGCTGCCCAGCTTGAGCCACATGGTGCTTGCTGGCGAGGTGCTGCGCCCCGAGACGGTGCGCTTGGCTCAGCAGCGGTTCCCGGGCCTGCGCGTGTTCAACGGCTATGGGCCCACCGAGTCGACCGATTTGGTCACGCTCTGCGAGATCCTGCCCGAGATGCTGGCGTGCGACCGCGCGCTTCCCATTGGCTATGCCAAGCCCGGCTCGCGTCTTCTGGTGCTTGACCCGCAAACTTACGAGGTTAAGCCCGATGGCGAAAGCGGCGAGCTGTTCGTGGTGGGCAATACCGTGGCACTCGGCTACTGGGGCCGCGACGACCTGACGAGCGCGGCGTTCGGTGCCTGCCCGCCCGAGCTTGCGGGCGGTATGCGCACGTACCGCACCGGCGACGAGGTCACCCGCGAACCCGACGGGCTGTACTACTACCACGGGCGCTATGACCTGCAGATCAAGTTGCATGGCTACCGAATCGAGCTCGGCGACATCGAGTCGACGCTCTGCGCGCTTCCCGAGGTGCACATGGCCTGCGTGCTGCCGGCGTGGCGCGACGGAGCCATCTCGCACCTGGTGGCGCTCATCGTGCCGGCAGATCTGCAAGCCCCGCGCGGGTTTGCGCTGACCAAGCAGCTGAAGCGGGCCCTTCGCGAGCGCATTCCGGCCTACATGGTGCCGCGTGCGTTCAAGTACCTCGACAGTTTCCCGCTGAACCCCAGCGGCAAGGCCGACCGCAAGGCGCTTGCCGCCGCGATCGACGAGTAGCCGCGGAGCAGCCATGGGCTTTTTCGCCGACCCCGCATTCTTTTGCCTGCTCGTGCCCATCACAGGGATTGCGGTCGTGCTCGGCGCGCTGGAAAAGCCGCTCGCGCGCTATGGGTGCGCGGCGTCGGTCGTCATGTTGCTTTTGCTGTTCAGCCGCTCGCTCGACGCGCTCGCGTTCTTCGCGGGCTATTTGGCGTATTCGCTGGTGCTGGCGCGGTGGGTGGCGTGGCTGTTCGGGCGCGAGCATCCGCGTCGCGTGGCGCTCTACCGCCTGGCTTTGGCGCTGCAGATCGCGCCTTTGTTCGTATACAAGGTCGGCGTGCTGGTCAACCCCGACTTCCTGGGTTTCATCGGCATTTCCTACATAACGTTCAAAACCGTGCAGGTGCTCATCGAGACGCGCGACGGCCTGATCAAGGACCTGGGTGCGTTCGAGTACTTTTACTTCTTGGTGTTCTTCCCGACGTTCACGTCGGGACCGATCCTGCGCAGCCGCGCGTTCGTGAAGGACGTGAAGGTGCGCCGCACGCGCGACGAGTACTTGGAGCTTCTGTACCGTGGAGCCGGCTGGTTTCTGCTGGGGGCGCTGTACAAGTTCGTGGGCGCGTCGGTCGCGCAGTGGGCCATGTGGTTCTTGCCGAGCGCCATCGGCACCGCCGACGCCGGTCAGGTCGTGCTGGCCAACTTGGCGTACGCGCTGGGCTACACGCTGTATCTGTTCTTCGACTTCGCCGGGTACTCGCACATGGCCGTCGGCCTGGGCTTTGCGCTGGGCATCGAGGTGCCGCGCAATTTCCGCGCACCGTTTTTGGCGCTCGACATCAAGGATTTCTGGAACCGCTGGCACATCACGCTCTCGCAGTGGCTGCGCGATTTCGTGTTCATGCGCTTTTCGGCCGCATCGTTCGAGCACGGCTGGTTCAAGTCGTCGCTCACGACGGCGTGCCTGGGCTTTTTCATAAACATGACGCTCATGGGCCTTTGGCATGGGCTTACGGTCGACTATTTGGTCTACGGCATGTACCACGGGCTTCTGCTGGCCAGCTGCGAGCTGATCCAGCGCAAGTGGGGTTTCTACAAGAAGCACAAGCGCGAGCGCTGGTTCAAGGTGTGCTCGTGGGCTGTTACCATGGTCGCCGTGATATTCGGCTTGGCCCTGTTCAGCGGCCAGGTATTGCATAATCCGCTGTAAGTATCGGACGCGAGGGAAGGAATCGCTATGGCAAACGCAGAATTGGAAGCGAAAGTCGTCGAGCTGCTCATCGACATCACCGGCGAGGAAGAAATCGGCGATTACCGCGACGATGACCTGTTCGAAGAGGACGTGCTGGACTCGCTCGGCGCTATCGAGCTGCTCGTGCGCATCAAGGACGAGTTCGGCGTGAGCATCGCCCCGACCGAGCTCGAGCGCGAGGAGATGAATACCGTGAACAAGATCATCGAGCGAATCGAAGAGCGCCTGTAACAAGATGGATTCGCGCACGCTGCATACCCGCCTTGCGGCACTCGTCGTCGGAGCGGCTGTTGCCGTCGTCGCCGTCGTGTGCGCGTTCGTGCTGTTCCCAAATCAGGCGACCGTGCGCGAGGGCATCGATTACGGCTACGTGTACTCGGGCACGAAGTCTTCGAGCGTCGATTTCGTCGAGTCCGCCCTGACCGACGAGTCGCTTATCGTATTCGGCTCCTCGGAGTTCTCGACGCCGCGGCGCGTGGTGCCCCAGGTGCCGGGCCAGGTGTTCGGCACGGCCGATTACGGCGTGCGGCTGATGCTGGTGGGCGAGGCCTTCGACCAGAGCCTGTGGCACACGATGGCGCTCGGCGCCTTCGAGGGCGCGGGCATCCCGCAGCGCAAGGTTGCCATCATCGCCACGCCGGGATGGTTCACCGACGGTGGTCAGGACGCCGACACGTTCGGCACGCGTTTTTCGTACTCGCTGTACCGTGCGTTCGCGGCCAATCCCCATGTGCCCGACGACGCGAAGGCCTATGTGCGCAAGCGCCTGCTCGAGCAGGGTATCGACGAGGTAACCGTCAACGCGGCGGCCCCGACGCTTCCGCAGGACTACCTGAACGGCTGGGTGATCGGCGCGCTCGACGACCTTAAGCTGCGCCAGGGGCTCGTCGAGGTGCGCGGCAAGGGCACCGAGCTCGTCGATGCGGCTGAGCCCGCCGTGCCCGATTTTGCCGCGATGCGCGCCGAGGCGGCCAAGATGGGGGCCGAGAAGAGCACGACCAACGATTGGGGATTGGAAGATGCGTTCTATCGGGAACAGCTCGAGCCTGCACTTCCCGATTTGAAGGATTCGCGTGCTGGCGAGACCTATTCCGACACGCCCGAATACGATGATTTGAGCTGCTTCTTGGACGTGGCCGATGCGTGTGGCGTGAAGGTGCTCGTGGTGCTCGCGCCCGAATCGGGCCCGTATTACGACTATATCGGCATCGACGCCGAGACGCGCAAAGGATGCTACGATCGCGTGCGCGAGGTCGTTGCCAGCCACAAAGCGCAGCTCGCGGATTTCTCGGAGCGCGAATACGAGAAGTATTTCCTGTTCGATATAGTCCATTTTGGCTGGACAGGGTGGATAGATGTCGAGCAAAGCCTTTACGAGTTCGCCCGGGATGGTGCATGATGGCATTGAAGAAAAAGAAGCCGACGCGCGTGCAGGTAGCGCATGCGTGGTTCAACGACCATAACGCAGTTGCCTGCGCGGGTATCGCTTTTGGCGTGGCGGCTGCGATCGTGGGGCTGTTCCTGTTCGTGGCGTTCTCGGGATTCGGCGCCTCGGCAGATTTCATTTACAACCAATTTTAAGGATTACCGTGGATACGCGAAATTCAAATGATCGGTACCGCAGCGACGAGTACGGCGAATATGGCGAGTACGGCGACTACGATGGGTACGGTTCGGGTCGTGGCGCCGAGCGTGGAGGGCGCGAAGCAGAGTATGGTTCGGGGCGCAGCGCCGGGCGCAGTGCCGGCTACGGCTCGAGCCGAAGTTCTGGCTACAGCTCCGACCGCGCCGCCGGCCGCAGTTCCTACCGTAGCTCCGAACGCGATGATTACCGCAGTTCGGCAAGCAATACTTATCGCAGCTCCAGCCGCAGTTCGAGCTCGCGCAGAACGAGCGGTGCATCAAGGCGCACCGTGTCGGTCGACGGGCCCTACGAATCTTCAAACAACGCCTCTTCGCGGACGGGCTCGCGCAGCGGGGGCGCCTCTGGCGCGCAAAGGCGCAGCCCGTCGTCGCGACGGACTTCGTATTCGAGTCAGCGCGAAGTGCGCTCGGTAAGCGGCGAGAGCCCGCGTACGGCTGGAAGGCCGGTGTACGTGGGCGGGCAGCAGCCCGGGGTTGCCGAGGGCATCCTGCAGAACCGCGTGGTCCTCATCGCGATTATCGCTGTGGCGCTCGTCGTGCTTATAGGCCTGGTAACGTGCGTGAGCGGTGCGCTCGGCGGCCGCTCGGGCGAGGATGCGGGCGCTGCTTCGGATGCGGCTGCTTCCTCTGAGGCGGCGTCGGGCGAGGCGTCGGCATCTTCGGCGAGCGATTCGGCCGCATCAGCTGCCGCGACGACGGGCGTGCAGAGCCCCTGGACCGACGACGGCACGTTCACCACGGGCGATGCCGCGCTTGACAACTATATAAAGAAAGTGTGCGACGAGCATAGCCAGTCGGGCGCCACGTACGAGCAGAACGCCTACGACACATATATATATGTGTCGCGATGCGATTATGTCGAGCGCGCGAACAATCAGAGCCCCTGGGGCGAGAAATGGGACGTCGAGTTTGCGAAGCAATTCTTCGAAGAGGGCGATTCGGGCAGCTGCTACAACTATGCGGCCGTCGTCGAGTATGTGCTGAAGTACTTCGGGTACTCCGATGCCGAGGGCGAGCCGTGCGTCGTGAAGCTGCAGAGCGGGGCATGGGGCGACCATGGCCTCGTGTTCGTGACCAACAAGGCCGACGGCAAGCGCTGCATCATCGACCCGGCGCTGAGCGCCAACGGATGGATGCTGGGCATCGACGACTACGACTACGACGTGCGCAACATCGGCCAGAACTCCACCATCGACGGCAACGTCGAGGCCCTGCTGAACAACGACGTGCCGACCCCGATTCCGCCTGGCGAGCTGACCGAGACAAGCTCGACCGATTCTGCCGATGCGGGCGAAGAGGGCGTGGGCGCTGATGGCGAAGCGACTTACGACGACGGAACCGGAGACGCTGGATACTACGACGAAACTGCGGAAGGCAACGAGGCCCAAGAGGGCGAGATGAACTACTAGCGTGGCAACGGGGGCGTCGCCTGTTGCCTGCCGCTCTGTCCCGCTGTTTCCGTCCCACCGCGTTTGCGCTGGTGGAGGCGCGCTTCGGCTTGGCTTCGCCTAACTGATGTGTATTGCAGGAACAGTGGCTGCAGAATCGCCGAAGTCACGCCCCCACCAGCGCAAACGCTTCGTTTTCATGCTAGGGCGCGCTTCGGCTCGGCTTCGGATCGAACCAATCCCACCGCGAAACCGCAGGTGGGAACGCGCATCGGCTTGGCTTCGGCTAAACCTAGATGTATATACAGGAACAGTGCCTGCAGAATCGCCGATGTCACGTCCCCGCCTGCGGTTTCGCTTCGTTTAACCGATTGTTCTGCAAGAATAACCATTTACCCCGCAGGCAACCGGTTACCTCGTAGGTGATCAGTTGCCCGTGGGATGCTATGCACCTGTTTTTACATGTGGATAGAAACAGAAAATCGGTAACGATACGGCTTCAGCAAGATATTTCTATCAAAGACCTTTAACATAGTGCGGTACGAAAAAACAGAGAAAGGAAGCACATGACAGCACAAGTGAACAACGCGCTCATTCCGTATGTCATCGAGCAGTCCCCGCGAGGCGAGCGCAGCTACGATATTTACTCGAGGCTGCTGAACGACCGCATCATCTTTTTGGGCGAGCAGATCGACGACCATGTGGCAAACTCCGTGGTCGCGCAGCTGCTGCATCTGGAAAGCGCCGATCCTGACAAGGACATTTCGCTCTACATCAACTCGCCGGGAGGCTCCGTTACGGCCGGTTTGGCGATCCTCGACACGATGAACTTCATCAAGTGCGACGTGTCGACGATTTGCCTGGGCGAATGCGCCTCGATGGCGGCCGTGCTGCTGAGCGCCGGCGCCAAGGGCAAGCGGCTTTGCCTTCCCAACAGCATGGTGCTGATTCACCAGCCGCTCGGTGGTGCGCAGGGCCAGCAGACCGAGATTCAGATTGTGGCCGATTTCATGCTGAAGACGCGCCAGCGCCTGAACGGCATCCTGGCCGCCAATACGGGCCAGTCGCTCGAGAAGATTCAAGCCGACACCGAGCGCGACAACTACATGACCGCTGAGCAAGCGCTCGAGTACGGCCTGATCGACCGTATCACCACCTCGCGCGTCGCTGCCGAGTAAAATGTGAAAAAGGGGTCTGACCCCTTTTTCACATTTCCGAATTAGAAGAGCAAGGGGAAGCAAATTGAGCGCCAGAAAGACGCCTGATACTACCGAAGACCAGACGCGCTGTGCCTTCTGCGGCAAAACGCCCGCCGAAGCCATGGCGATGATCCAGGGTCCAAACGGTGTATTCCTGTGCGACGAGTGCATAGCCGTCTGCACTGAAGCGCTGATGCGCGATTTGGGGATGAACGTCGGCCCCGACTCCTATGGCGACGAGCCCGCGTGGGGCAGGGGAGCAAGCGCGGCAAACGCCGGCGGCATGGCGGCTGCCGATGCCGCCGATCCCACGCCCGAGGAGGTCTTGGCGGACCTGCCGACGCCTCATCAGCTCTACGAGGAGCTGTCCGATTACGTCGTGGGGCAGGAAGCAGCCAAGAAGGCACTCTCGGTCGCCGTGTACAACCACTACAAACGCATCAGTCTGGATGCCGCCGACGATGACGAGGTCGAGCTCGCCAAGAGCAACATTCTGCTCCTGGGCCCGACCGGCTCGGGCAAGACGCTGCTTGCGCAAACGCTCGCGCGCACGCTGCGGGTGCCGTTTGCCATAGCCGATGCCACGACGCTGACCGAGGCGGGCTACGTGGGCGAAGATGTCGAGAACATCTTGCTGAAACTGATTACGGCTGCGGATTTCGATATCGACCGCGCCGAGATCGGCATCATCTACATCGACGAGATCGACAAGATCGCCCGCAAGGCCGAGAACCTCAGCATCACGCGCGACGTGTCGGGCGAGGGCGTTCAGCAGGCGCTCTTGAAGATCGTGGAAGGGACCGACGCGAGCGTGCCCCCGCAGGGAGGGCGCAAGCACCCCCAGCAGGAGCTCATCCCCATCAACACGACCAACATCCTGTTCATCCTGGGCGGCGCGTTCGTGGGGCTGACCGACATCATCGCTCAGCGCGTGGGGTCCTCGACGATTGGCTTCAACTCCGAGATTCCCGAAAGCAAGGAAGCTAACGAGGCCGAGCTGCTTTCGAAGGTGCTGCCCGAGGACCTGAATAAGTTCGGCATGATCCCCGAGTTCGTGGGACGCATCCCGGTCATCACCTCGCTTTCGGCGCTTTCGGAAGACGACCTGATGCGCATCTTGGTCGAGCCGAAGAACGCGCTGGTCAAGCAGTACAAGAAGATGTTCGAGTTCGAGAAGTCGACGCTGACCTTCGACGAGGGCGCCCTACGCGCGATTGCACACGAGGCCGTCGAACACGGCACCGGTGCCCGCGGCCTTCGTGCCATTTGCGAGCGCGTGCTGATGGACGTCATGTACGACCTGCCCGAACATGCGGGCGCGACCAAGGTCGAACTGCGCGCTACCGACGTCACCGGCGAAACCACTCCCGTCATCGCCGCCGCGTAAGCAAACGCCACGCAAGCAAAATAACCATTTGGGACTGTCCCAAATGGTTATTTCGCTTGAATGAGTCAGAAGGACGGGGGTTGTGACTCACTCCCAAATGGTTATTTACCGGGTCAGCGGAGCGAAGCCGCAGATGGCGGCGTGACCTGAGCGATTCTGCAGCCACTGTTCCTGTAAATCCATATAGGTTAGGCGAAGCCAAGCGAAGGCGCGCCGCCATCTGCGGCTTCGCGGTGGGACGGGTTAATCAGTCGCCGACGGAGTGATCGGCTGGGTTCGCTCCGCTGACTCACTCAAATGGTTATTTGCGGCTTATCACCAGGGCGGCATGCGGATGCTCGGGTTTGCGGTATTATTAGCAAGTTATGCATTCGACCGCCAAGGAGCAAGAATGGCAGATACCGAAGAGAAGAAGATCGACTACGATTTCGCGGCGCATGAGACGCCGCTGTTCAATGCATGGAAAGATGCGGGCTATTTCAGCCGCAGCGAGGGGCGCGGGCGCTATGCCGACCATCCTTACACGATCGTCATCCCGCCTCCCAACATCACGGGCGTCCTGCACATGGGCCATGCCCTGAACGATACCATTCAAGACACGTGCACGCGCCATGCGCGCATGCAGGGCCGTCCGACGCGTTGGGTGCTCGGCACCGACCATGCAGGCATCGCGACGCAGACCAAGGTCGACAAGAAGCTTGCTGACGAGGGCATCTCGCGCCTGCAGATCGGCCGCGAGGCGTTCATCGACGAATGTTGGAAGTGGCGCGAGGAGTACGGCAACACCATCGTCAACCAGATCAAGGGCATGGGCTGCAGCTGCGATTACGACGACGAGCATTTCACGCTCGACGACGATTACGCGCATGCCGTGCGCCAGGTATTCGCCGACTGGTACCATGACGACCTGATCTACCGCGGCAAGCGCATCGTCAACTGGTGCCCGCACTGCACGACGGCTATCGCCGACGACGAGGCCGAGTACATCGACGAGGTGGGGCATCTGTGGCATCTGCGCTACCCGCTGGTCGAGCCGATCGACGGTCAGGAATACATTGTCGTGGCCACTACGCGTCCCGAGACCATGCTCGGCGACACGGGCGTGGCAGTCAGCCCCAAGGACCCTTCCAAGAAAAAGTTCGTCGGCGCCAAGGTGAAGCTGCCGCTCGTCGATCGCGAGATCCCCATCTTCGAGGACTTCGTCGTCGACGCCGAGTTCGGTACCGGCTTCGTGAAGGTCACGCCGGCGCACGACCCCAACGACTGGGGCATGGGCCAGCGCCACGACCTTCCGCGCATCAACATCTTCGATGAGACCGCGCATGTGGTGGAAGGCTACGGCAAGTTCAGCGGCATGGACCGCGACGAGGCGCGTGTGGCAATCGTCGAGGCCTTCGAAGAGCTGGGCCTGCTCGACCACATCGAGGAGCATCAGCATTCGGTCATGACGTGCTACCGCTGCCACACCAAGCTCGAGCCGTGGGAGTCCGAGCAGTGGTTCGTGGCGGTCGACAAGCTGAAGAAGCCTGCTGCCGCCGCAGTCGAGTCGGGCGAAATCCAATTCCATCCCGAGCGTTGGAAGCAGGTCTACCTGGACTGGCTGGCCAACCTGAAGGACTGGTGCATCAGCCGCCAGCTGTGGTGGGGGCACCGTATTCCGATGTATTACTGCGATGCCTGCGGTTGGGAAGACGCCTGCGTCGACGAGCCGCACGAGTGCCCGAATTGTGGCGGCGAGATTCGCCAGGACACCGACGTTCTGGACACGTGGTTCTCGTCGCAGCTGTGGCCTTTCGCCACGCAGGGCTGGACGTCGCGCGACGAGGTCTCCGAAGAGATCGCCAAGAACTACCCGACGCAGGTGCTCTCGACGGCGCGCGACATCATGGGCCTGTGGGTGGCCCGCATGGTCATGGCCTCGGAGTACTGCACGGGACAGATTCCCTACGAGCACGTGATCATCCACCCGACGGTCATGGGCGCCGATGGCAAGCCCATGAGCAAGAGCCGCGGCAACGGCGTTGACCCGCTGCGCCTGATGCGCGACTACGGCGCCGACGGCATGCGCTTCGGCTTGCTCATGCAGGTCACGGGCTCGCAGGACCTGAAGTTCAACGAAGACAAGCTTGTGAGCTCGCGCAACTTCGCCAACAAGATCCGCAACGCCGCGCGTTTCGTGGGGCTTAACCTCGACGGTTACGAGCCGGGCGAGCCGGTCGTCAGCACGCCGGTTGACAAGTGGATCTTCAGCCGCCTGGCCAAGCTCGTGGCCAAGCTCGACGACCTGTACGAGCAGTTCGAGTTCGGCGAGATCACGCGCGAGCTGTACGCGTTCTTCTGGAACGAGTTCTGCGACTGGTATATCGAGTTCTCGAAGGGCCGCCTGTCTGCCGACAACGACCCGGCCGACCGCCTGAGCTGCCAGCGCAACCTTATGTTCGTGCTCGACCAGGCCATTCGCCTGCTCCATCCGATCATGCCCTTCGTTACCGAAGAGATTTACCAGGAGCTGCCGTTCGATCGCGCCGAGGTGCCGTACCTCATCGGCGCTGCCTGGCCCGAGGCGCAGGCGCTCGCCGCCTATGCCGACGACGATGCCGAGCGCGCCATCCAGATGGTGTGCGAGACCGTCACGGCCATCCGCTCGACGCGTGCCCGTTACCGCCTGTCGCCCAAGCAGGCGCTCGAAGTCGTGGTCAAGGCCGAAGGCGCCGATGCCCGCCTGCTCGAGGCGCAGCGCTCGCTCGTTCAGAACATGGGCAACACCGAATCGCTGGTGGTGGCCGAGCACGCTTCGAAGCCCGAGGGCGCCACGGTCGTTTTGGGCAGCGGCGTCGAGACCTACGTCGTGCTTTCGGGCCTGGTCGATTTCGAGGCCGAACGTGCCCGCCTGACCAAGGAGCGCGAGAAGCTCGCCAAAGACGAGCAGAAGCTCGCCAAGAAGCTCAGCAACCAGGGCTTCCTTGCCAAGGCTGCGCCCGAAATCATCGAGAAGGACCGCGCCAAGCACGCCGATTTGGTCGACAAGCTCGCCCGCATCGACGAGCAGCTCGCCGAGTTCGCGTAAATGTGAAAAAGGGGTCTGACCCCTTTTTCACGTTTTTCAATCAGATAACAAGCAGCGCCGAGTTCCGAAAAGGAGCTCGGCGCTGTTTTTGCTGCTCAGGGGCATGCGCTTTGGGCAAAATGTGAAAAAGGGGTCTGACCCCTTTTTCACATTTACGCGAAGTAGTCGAGGGTGGCTTCGATGACGGTAGTGCGGTCGGCGTCGGTCATGCCGTAATACATGGGCAGGCGCACCAGGCGGTCGCTATCGGCGGTGGTGTAGACGTCCTTGCCGTGGAAACGGCCGAACTTCAGGCCGGCGGGCGCTGAGTGCAGCGGCACGTAGTGGAACACGCAGCATACGCCGCGCTCGCGCATGTGCGCGATGAAGGCGGTGCGGTCCTCGAGGTCGCGCAGCTTGATGTAGTACATGTGGGCGTTGTGCACGCAGCCCTCGGGGATGACGGGCGTGCTGATGCGCTCGGAAGCGGCTAAGTCGGCGAAGGCCTTGTCGTATGCGGCCCACGTGTCGAGACGGTCGTCGTTTATCTGCTCGGCATGCTCGAGCTGCGCCCATAGATATGCCGCATTCATGTCGCTGGGAAGGTAGCTTCCGCCCTTGTCGACCCAAGTGTACTTGTCGACCTGGCCGCGCAGGAAGCGGGACCGGTCGGTGCCTTTTTCGCGGATGATTTCGGCGCGTTCGGCAAGTTTCTGATCCTTGATGCAGATGGCGCCGCCCTCGCCCATCGAGTAATTCTTGGTTTCGTGGAACGAGTAGCAGCCGAAATCGCCGATCGTGCCCAGGGCATGCCCTTTGTACGTGGACATGACGCCCTGTGCTGCGTCTTCGCATACTATTAGGTTATGCTCGCGGGCGATGGCCATGATCGTGTCCATTTCGCAGGCAACGCCAGCGTAATGCACCGGCACGATGACGCGCGTCTTGGGGGTGATGGCGGCCTCGATGAGCTTCTCGTCGATGTTCATGGTGTCGGGGCGCACGTCGATGAACACAAGCTGTGCGCCGACATTGGCAAATGCGGTCGCCGTCGACGAGAACGTGAAACTCGGGAGGATTACTTCGTCGCCGGGTTTAAGTTCCGAGAGCATGGCGGCCATGTCGAGCGCTGTCGACCCGCTGGTCGTCAGCAGCGCGCGTGTGGCGCCGAACCGGTCCTGCATCCAGGCACTGCACTTCTTGGTGAAAGGCCCGTCGCCGCAAATCTTGTGGTTGACCTCGACGGATTCCTTAACGTAGTCAAGCTCGGTGCCAATGTAGGGCGGCACGTTGAAATCGATCATCACATGCTCCGTTCTGCTGCCTGCCGGCAATTTGCTGAATGATAAAAGCGCGCAGCGCGAGCTTTTATCCAATTTAGGTATTGTAACGGTATGCAAGGCAAATCTTCATGCCCACACGCGATAAGCAGCAAAGCTTTAACTTGGCGGAGCGCATCGGAGGAGCTAAAAGCTTATCTGCTGTTACACTTATCGCAGGTCGCGGTTTCGCATGCTCGCACAACTCCCGTGCAACTGGGTTTCGTTGACGCGCAGAGGAGCCGTGCAGTGCAGTAGAAAAGGGATGGGAAACAAGGACACAGCTGGCTACTTAGTTGCCCTCGCCCGCGAGCGAAGGAATCGCCGCACGCCGAAGGCCAATACCAGCGCTAAAAGGCCGGCAAGGCTCATATACGCTCCCGCCTTGATGCCGGGCGTTTCGTAAGACAGCACGATTTCGTGGGAACCTTTGCCCTGTACTTCCACTCCCAAAAAAGCAATGTCAGTGCGCACTACTTCTGCGGGTTGCCCGTCGACCGTTGCCGACCAGCCTGGCGTGTAGGCGAACATGAATTGGGCGAGATGCGGGTCTTCGTCGGCGAGCTCGGTTGTTGCGCTCATGCCGTTTGCGTGAAGCTCGAGGTCGTTAAGGCCCTGTTCGGCAATCGCAGCCGATTCTTCGACCACGGGCTGTATGGGCTGGCAGACGATCTGCATGTCGTCGAATGTGTATTCTCCGACCTCCTGGAACGATATCTTCATCTGAGTCGCAGGTTCTTGCGAGTACGCCAAGTTGAAGACCCAGTCGACCTTGCCGCCGTAACGCAGATGCGATGGCGTTGCCGGGTCGGCGGTCTTGGTGCGGTCGCCGATGCTGGCCGTTATGGGGTAGGTGGTCGGAACGGTGTACAGGACATCCCTGATTTTCGTCTTCAGCGAAGCGCCATCGCCCTTGGCCTGCGCGAGCTGGCTTGGCAGGTACGGATCGAAGCCCAGGTTATACAGGCACAAGTACGTCTCGGATTGCGCGAGGCCTTCGAACTCGAGCGTTATCGTGGCGTTTTTCTTGGTGACGCTTATGGTGTTGCCGTCGATGCTCAGACCATCGCTGCTCGATACCGTATAGGGGATTTGCTTCGAATCGAACTTAGTCTGCACTTCGGCTTGCTCCATCTTAAGCTTGCCCTCGTCGACCACTGCGGCCTGCAGAAGCGTTTCCTGCTTCTGAATCATTCCGAGCGCATCGTAGTCGGCGTTGTCGATGACGCCTTGGGCGAGGAAAGCAAGCGGTACAGGGTGTGCGTTCTCGAAAACGTGGAAGCCGTCGTGCTCGATTCCGGTGTCGGTGAACCCGTACGGTACGCGCCAGAAATCCCTGCTCTTTACCACGTAGTACTTCACGCCAGTGATTTGCTCGATTGCCAGGCGCGAGTCGGATCCGATGAAACTGAAATTCATGTGATGGTCGCTGATGCCGAGCCCTTGACGGAAGTCGTCGACATGCTGGTTGTAGTAGCTTGTGTAGTAGTCGGCGCCCATGACTGAATGAATGAGCGCCGAGTTTTTCATGGAGTTGTGCACGCGTGCGAGCGAATAGCGGTACAGCCCAGCGTCATCGAGTTCCTCGACAGCGGCGGCGGGGTTGCGTTGCGACATGTTTGCCCAAGTCGTACCGTGCTTGGGAAAAGTTGTGCCCCAGTTTTCGCCAAGGGGCGAGCAATAGAACGTAGCCGTCATCGTCGCGCAGACGAGTACGCATGCGGCTGCGGCAGCGGCCTGCGCAAACGGGCGCGATCCTGTCGAGAGCTTCTTCAGCACGAGGAACACGACAACGAAGGCGCAGGTCATGCAAATGGGCCAGATCATGCCGCGCCAGCCGTCCGACATGGCAATCTGCGCACAACCATACAGCGTCGTAAGCACGGCTACGATTGCGATGCCGATTTTCATGCGCTTCCAATCTTGGACATCGAGCGAACTGAGCTTGGGCAACGTCATGGCCAGGATATTCGAGCAGACGAACGCGAGCACGAGCATCCAGCGGTCCGTGGCGTAGCCCATGCCGTTCATGATGTGGCCGAGGAAGGGGATGAGTACGCCCGCGAAGCAAATAACCAACCCGATTAACCAGGGTTTTCGCTCGTCACGGTCGAAGCGTTTGCCGCAAAGAACGAAGGCGAGCACTCCGATCGTGCTGACGGCACCTGTGATCATGCCGTCTGTCGTGCCTGCTGCCCCGATGAAATGCGCGGTAATCTTGGCATAGTACTTTAAGGTAAACGTCAGCGGCACGACCGTACCGCCCGAGGTGGCGCGGCCCTGCGATAGCAGCGCTATGATTTGCGGGATGGAAAAAAGCCCGCTGACCAGGAACGCGATGCCGCCGAACAATAGAAACGTGCCCACGAGTCTTGCAAAGTCGCGCACGCTGCGTTGCCGAGGTGCAAAGAAGTACTTGATAATGCAATATACGAGCACGACGATGCAGCTCATGTACGAATAGTAGATCGAGATAAAGAACTGCAGGAAGAGCATGCCTGTGAACAGGGCAGGCGAGCGCTTTTCGAAAATCTTGTCGCAACCCTGCAAAATTAGGGGCAGCAGCACGGCCCAATCGATGAACTTCGGATGCCTGAAGGCTCCGAGCTCGACGATGAATCCGCAGGTCGCATATGCGAGCGCAGCAACGAACGTGCTCTTGCGGCTGCGGCCGTGCGAAAGGCTGTACGACGAGAAGGCGAATGCCGCGAGCACCATGCGAAGCCAGGTCATAAGCGGGTAGCTTATGCCGATGAGCTCGTTTGGCATAAGCGCCGGAATGATATTGACGGGGTCTTGAAGGTAGCTTCCCATGGTCATGGGCACGTCGGCGCCGTAGCCCATGTTGTAGGTATAGTAGGGGAGCGCAAACCCGGTTCCTGATTGTGCAGCTTGGACGGCCTGGTCGATTGCTTGGCAGCCCCATACGAGGAAGTTGGCGTACAGGGGCTGCGCGTCCTGGATCCACACGCCCTCGCGCCCGGTGACGATGAGGAAAAGGTTGATCCCCGCGAAAGCGAGCGTTGCGGCGCACGCGAGCAGCACGTAGTACCAAATGCGCGGATGCCGGTTGAATAGCGATGCAAGTTTAGTTTCCATGGCTTTGTATTCTACCTGCTCTGCCTTTGTAGGTGATGTGCGCGGTCTACGCTGCGGAAAATGCGTAAAACCCGCGCAGGCAATAGGTTGCCTGAATCTTGCCCAGATACGCCCGAATGCACCCTGCCGCTCGCTGGAATCTTGCGCATTGCTCGCCCACGTGTCCGTTGTTTTACCCGTGGGGTTCTGATAGTATTCTTTTGTTACACGAAAAGAGATGCGCGTTTACACACCTCAAACGATCTAGAATTACGCCATTTCATAGGACAAGACCCGGGATGCGTGCCTTGGGAAGGTGATGTACATGAGCGCTCCGATAAAGCGACTGCTTGCATGCATGCTGCTTGCGATGGTTGTAGCTATGGTTCCCGTCGGTGCGGCGATGGCCGACAATCTGGTGGCCGGTAGCGGCGATACATCGGCGTATGACAAGCAAACGACGAAGATGAAGGTTTCTAACGTTGGCGATCGCGTTATCGAGAACGGTAACTATATCATGGAATGGGCAGGCGATTCGCAGCTGCTCGTTGGCGTGGAAAAATACAGCAAGGCCAACAAGGCATCCGTCGTCACGCAAATCGAGCATAAGCCCTATTACTCGCAGGTGTGGAATTTCACCTACGAGTTCAGCAGCCGCACCTATATTATTAAGAACAAGCGCTCCGGAAAGGTGCTGACGGTTTCGGGCAAGGCCAAATCGGGAAGCAAGATCATCCAGAAGAAACTTGCCTCTAAATCAGACAAGCGCCAGCGCTGGTATCTGCTCTCGACGAAATCCGGGTACAAGATTTATTCGGCTTACAACAAGAAATGCGTGTTGACCGTTAACGCCGATGTTGAAAACACGGTGCTCAGGGGCGTAAAGAACAACAACAAGGTTTCCCAGCGCTTCTGGCTGCACAAGGCCGCAAACTGGAAGCCCGGCGCAACCATCCGCAACGGCGTATACACGCTGGCATCCGGTGGCAGCGCATCCACGCTCCTGCTCGGCGTTCCGGGCAGCTTGTCTAAGCCCAACACCCGTCTTTCGGTTGCGGCCAACAGCAACAAGCTCTCGCAGATGTGGCGCTTCATCGAGGTGAAGAAACCCGCCGGCTATTACCGCATCCAAAACATCAGCTCCTCGCTGTACCTGACCGTTTCGGGCGCCAAGGTCGTCCAGTCTAAATACAAGGCGAAGAACGTCCAACTTTGGAAGCCCGTCGTGGTCGACGGAGGTATCAGGCTCGTAAACCGTACCAACAAGGTCCTCGACATCGAAGGTGGCGTAGCTAATTCCAACAGCAAGGTATCGGCTGGCGCGGTCAACGCTGCAGCAGCTACGCAAACGTGGGCTATCAGCCCGACGACGACCGGCATCACCTATGCCTGCGAGCGGGGGCTCAACAAGGCCAATGCCAGGGCGGCAATGCGCGAAGGTCCGTACTCCTGGAGCGATTTCAAGGAGTACTACATCACGGCGGACCTGACTGCGTTCGAGATGAACATATTCAAGCGCAGCGACGTGGGCAAGGCGTGGGTGCCGTTCAAACGTTGGAGCGTTGCGAGCGGCAAGAACAAGTGCACGACCGAAGGCGATACGTGCATCTACCAGAAATGGGAATACTACGGCGACGATTCCGGATACCGCGCCTGGTACTGGAACACGATCGGCGACACCGCCTTCCATTCGGTGCTTTGCTTCAAGGGCACCAAGTCCATCAAGGACAGTCGTACGCGCGGCTACATCTCGGAAGGCTGCATCCGCGTGGGCATGAACAACATCAAGTGGATCTACTACAATTGCCCGATTGGGACCTTTGTCTCCCGTTACTACTAGAAACAACCGTTGAACAACGACGGTAATCCATCGGAAATGCGAGGTTGAGAAGTGGGAAACGTAATGCTTAAGACGAGAAAATGCTCTTTGGCGGTGTTGGCCGTGGCCCTGATGGCCGCCCTGACAGTTGCTGCACCTGCCGCGTTTGCGGCCGACGACGGCATCGACCTGACGGCTGGTGTTACAACGCAGGCGACGACGGCCGATAGCGCAGCTGCTGGCGAAGTGCCGGCCGATCAGGCCTACACGAAGGCCACTACGAGGCTCGACATTAACACGTCGAAGGGCTGGGTCGTTGCTAACGGGACCTACTTCATAGTTTCGAACAAGGATTCTTCCCAGGTTCTGGGTCTTTCGAAGCACAACGCGGTCATGACCGCGAAAACGGGTGCCAAAGCTCAAAAGTGGAAGTTCAAGTTCGACTATGATTCTCAGACCTATACGATTACAAATGCCAAGACCGGCAAGGTTCTGACGGCGGCTAAAAAGGCCAAAGCCGGCGCGAAGGTTTACGAGTCCAAGCTCGTTAAGAAGAGCCAGTACCTTACCCGCTATGCTACGCGCACCATCGCCATTCCGACGCAGCGTTGGATTCTCGTCAGCAACAAGTTCGGCTACGGGTTTATCTCGGCTCAGAACAACAATGTCATGATAGATGTGAGCTCGGGCTCTGCAAAGCTCGTGAAGAAGTCCAAGGTCAAGCAGAGCCGCTTCTGGACGGTCGGCGCAAGTGGCACGTTTGCATCCAACGGCATTGCGAACGGCACGTATGTCATGTCGTCGGCGGTCAACAACAAGCTTCTGAACGTTACCAAATCCTCCGTCAAGAACAAGGCGGGTCTGAGCGTCGGCAGCGCTCGGACCAAATGGGGCGAAATGTTCGACTTCAAGTATTACGGCAACGGCTACTACAAGATCTACAACTACAATTCCGGCAAGCTGCTCAGGGCTTACAACGGCTCTAAGATCGTGCAATACGACTACAAGAAGAAGGCCGGCGCCAACCAACTCTGGAAGGCAAATGTGGTTGGCTCCGACGGTGCCGTGCAGTTCGTGAACAAGGCCACCGGCAAGGCCCTGGCCTTTAACGGGAGCAAGGTCGTGCTCGAGGCGGCAGCCAAGGCAACGGCGGAAGCACCGATTCCCGCATCGCAGCGTTGGGTCATCAGCCCGACCACGACGGGCCTCACCGACACCGGCAAGAAGGCGCTTTACAGGATGAACAAAGAGACGAGCAGCACCCGGTGGTGCATTGCCATCGACATGGGCGTGCACGAGTTCTTCCTGTTCCAGAAGGCCAAGGCTTCGCAGAAAGGCGCTCCGTGGGTGCTCAACGACACCTGCCGCTGCGCTACGGGGGCGGGCAGGGGCACGGCTGCCTGCACCGTTACCACAGGCTACATGTCGGTGACGCATCCGACCATCAACGCCCGGTGGTGCATCTGGGTCAAGAACGGATCGTTCCTGCATTCGATCCTGTACGGCGGTGGCGGAAACGAGCAGCTCGGGTGGAACATCTCGCATGGCTGCATCCGCATTCCGTTCTCGAATGCCGAGCACGTATACAACACCATCAAGCCCGGCACGAAGATGGTTCGCTGGTACAAGCTTTAAGTAAAGCGGGCAATCCTGACTATGGGAAACGATGTGACGGGCGCCGAGGCTCTGCCGAGGCGCCAGACAATAAGCTTCGTCATACCGTGCTATAAAAGCGAGGGTTCGGTAAAGCTCGTCATGGACGAGATCCGCGAAGCTGTTGCCCAGAAGCCCCGGTACGATTACCAGATCATAGCGGTTAACGACTGCTCGCCCGATGATCTTCTGTCGGTCATACGCCAAGAGGCCGAGCTCGATCCGCGCGTCATCGCGGTCGACTTGGCGAAGAACGGCGGTCGCCATAACGCTCTTATGTGCGGATGCCACTATGCGACAGGTGACTACGTCGTCTTCTGCGACGACGACCAGCAATGCCCGGTCGATAGGCTGTGGGACCTGCTCGCCCCCCTTGTCAACGACGAAGCTTCGGGGGGCGGTTATGACGTCTCGATCGCGCGTTACCCCAAGAAGACGCAGTCGGCTTGGAAGAATTTCGGGTCGAAGGTTAACGACGTCGTGGCCACGTGGCTCCTGAACAAGGATCCCGAGCTTAAGTTCTCGAACTTCTCGGCGATGAAGAGCTTCGTCAAGGACGAAGTCGTGCGTTACACGAACCCGTATCCGTACCTTTCGGGCCTCATGCTCTCATCGACCAAGCGCGTGTGCAATGTCGATATGGAAGAGCGCGAGCGCACCATCGGCACGGGCAACTACAGTTTCAAGAAGTCGGTCTCGCTTTGGATGAACAGCTTCACGTCGTTTTCGGTGAAGCCGCTGAGGCTCGCTACGATTTGCGGTTTCGTGTTGGCGCTGCTCGGCCTTATATTCGCCGTTTACGTCATCGTCCGCAAGATCATGTTGCCCTTTGTCGCGGTAGGCTACAGTTCGCTCATGGCGGCGCTGCTGTTCATCGGCGGTATGATCATGCTGATGCTCGGTTTGATCGGCGAATACATCGGCCGCATATACATTTCGATCAACAATTCGCCCCAGTTCGTCGTGCGCGCCGTATATCGCCAGCAGCCGGAAGAAGCAACGAAATAACGATTGACCAGATGCCGAGATGCTGGCAAATCGACGTCGTCCCATCGCGTTTCCGCAGGTGGGAAGACGCTACAGGTTTTTCAGGGCGGCTGTGGCTCCGATGCGGCTTCGATCGGTGATTAGCGGACGCAATAGATGATATGGGTTTCGTCTTGGTAGACCACGGGGTATTTCTGGGCGAACGACTTGTTCAGGCCCTCGGATACTAGCAGGCAGACATATTTTGATTTGAAAGCGCCTTTCTTCAGGGCGCTTTCCATGTAGCCGCGCGTGCAGCCGTTTGTGGTGAGGTAGCGGGGCATGTTGAAGTACAGGCGCTGGCCTCCCGTTTCGACGAGCTTGGCGATGGTGTTGTCCCACTGGTCGTCGGATTGGGGGAGCGCGGCGGCAAGGGTGGCGCGCATCTGCTGGTCGCTCTCGGCGGTGTAAGTCGCGTCCTGCTGCGGCAATGCGAAGTTGTCGGGGCCGATTGCAAGCGAGCCGACGCAGAGAACGCAGGTGGCCGCCACGGTCAACGTTGCGGCGGCTCGGGGCCAACGGAGTTTCTCGCTTCCCGCAAGCCAGATGATTGCGACGACCAGGATGATGTTCACCGCGATGAGCGTGCGGTGCATCTGCACATAGGTGTAGAGCAGCAGGTGCGCCTCGAAGATGGCAAACGCCGCAACCAGAAGCCCGGCGGCAATCCAGGCGCCCGGTTTGTCGCCCGCGCGGACCTTGCGCACCAGGAGGGCTAGCAGCACGAACCAGCTGAGCGCGAATGTGAACACCATGATGCCCTGCCAATTAAGGTGGAAGAGCTTCGCTGCCGAATAGGCGATGCATTCGACATGTTTGGCTGCAAGCCCGGGTAGCGCTTCGACGAGCCTCGAGCCAATGGAAGCGCCAATGTTGGGTTCGTTGAAATAGGGCGTAACGTAGTATTTCGAGTAATACACGTAGAAAACGAGCGATGCGGCAATGAGGGCCAGCTGCAGTAGCAGGAGCGCCAATTTGGCCATCTTGCCTTTAAGCCCGTAATCGCAGACGAATACCAGTATGCAAGGCACGAGCGAAAACGCGAACAGGAACGGGCGCATGCAGCCCCAGAAGCAAACAGCGACCATCATCAGGACGAGCCCGAAAACTGCAGGCTTGTCGACCCCTGAATGCGGTGTGGCGCTATCGGGGCTGCCACTGCGCGCACGGTCGCGCCTCAGGCAGAAGGCGAGCAGCCCGGCCATAAGACCCGCGAATGCCACGTAGCTTCCCTCCGACATGCCCGAGCACAGGTAGCTCGAGGTGACGAACTGCAAAAGGAAGAAGCACAGGAGGAGCGCCGACTGGCGCATGTTCGGCTTCAGCAACACGACGATCAGCGCCGTTGAAAGCACGCCGAAGCCCAGGTTTATCAGGTACATGAAATTGTGCGAGTCGATCGGCGTCAGAAATGACGCCACGTAATAAGGAATGTAGACGAACAGGTTGTACGGGCCGAACGACAGGTTGGGTGCCGTCTGCTCGTTGTAGCCGGTGAAACCGCTCGGCGCGCCGAACTCGCGCATTTGGGTGATGGCCCAGTAATAGCTGCGCTCATCGTTCATGTGCGTGTTCCATGCATCAATTGCCAATGGGTTTGTGCCCGATGCCAAGCCGATGATTGTCACCGAGACAAGTGGGGCGACGATGATGGCGGCCCAAAGGGCCCTGAGCGCTATGCGGTTAGATTCCTTCATGCAAGTTCGTTCGGCTTTTCGGAAAAGTGCGTTTGCGGTCGCAGGGCAAAAACCCGCGATTCTCCAGCACGGCGTTTGTCGTTGCGTGCAACCGGCGGATACGGGACTCGGGGCCGTGCGGGCAGTTCGGGTATAATCACTGCATCCGTTAGCTGCAACGGGTGTTATAGTAGCATAATTACACTTCGCAAACTCAGAGAGGCGGTTGTACGATACAGTGAACAAAGCAAGGGCACTCATGGTGGTTCGGGTTATCGTGCTCGCGGCTTTGGCTGTCATGTTCTTCTACATGTTCTACAACATGGCGGCTCGCAACTTCTACTCGGATCTTCCGGCCCATATTCGCTCAGCGATATCCGAAGAACAATCATCCTATAGCCTGGTGTACCCGTTTTTGGCCATCTCGTGGAACCTGGGCAAGGAAGTGGGCGTAGCCGTTTTCGTAACGCTCATCGAAATCACCACGATCGTGCTTTCCGAGCGTTTCCTGAAGGCGCTTATGCCCGATACGAAGCCCGAGGCCACGTTTGTGCTGGCTCTTCTGCTGAACTTCGAAATCGGCCTGTACATGCCCTTCATCCATCCGCACTACATGCAAGGGCTTTCGGCCGGCAACGGCTGGCATAATTGCACGTACTTGGCCATGCGTCTGGTGGGAATCGGCGCGATTTGGGGTTATTTGCGCTTTGTCGGTTATCTTAAGTCGCGTAACCAGAAGCTTGACTGGGTCATCTTCACGGTCTGCACGATTGTCTGCGCGGCCATCAAGCCGAGTTTCGTCGTCATCTTCGGCCCGGCTGTGGTCATCATGTGCGTGTACGACCTGAAGAAAGAAGGCAAGCAGACGGTCAAACGATCACTTGCGCTCGGAGTGGCGTTCGTCATCGTTCTTGGCGTGCTCGTCTACCAGTATACGGTCCTGTTCGTCGAAGACACGTCGAGCGGAATCGGCATCGGTTTTATGAGCGTCTGGCGTCGAGCGCACTTTTTCGTACCTATCGCATGGCTTCAGTCGTACGCGTTCCCGATTTTGGTCTTCACCTTCTGCTGGGGTTTCCAGAAGGGCGACCGCAACATGCGCCTGAGCCTGCTCGTCTTTTTCATCGCGCTGTTCATTTACCTGTTCATACACGAGACGGGCTACAGGAAGTACCATGGCAATTTCGGCTGGGGCCTTAAGTTCGGCGTGTACTACCTGTTCATCACATCGATAGTCCTGTTCTGCAAGAGCCGCTGCAAGTTGGCGCGCCTCATAACGGTTCAAAATCCTGCAGCGGCAAGCGCCATGGGCGCAAATGCTCGCGAGCAGGCGGTTGCAGAGACCAAGAGCTTGTGCGAAGGCGATGGCGAAGAGGGCGCTGCGCGCAAGTTGACCTTAGCCGATCGATGGCGGGGACCGACCGAAGACGATGGTGAAGGCGGCGTGATATTCAAGGAAGAGCCGAGCCTCGTTGGGGGCTGGCGTGGCGTGGTCGTGTGGGCCGTGCTCTTGTACCATGTGGGGTCGGGCATCGGCAACCTCATAAACATTTTCAACGGAAACGGGTATGGCTAAGACTAGTGCTGGGCATGCGCGCAATTTGGGCGGCAATGCCGGCAGCTCAAAACTGAAGCGATTCGAGGACCGATTCGAGCGCTTCCGCCGATCGCGGAAGCGCTGCGCTATTGTGTCTTTGGCATTTACGGCAGTGCTGTTCGCCATTGCGGGCAGCGCATGGGCGGCCAACGGCGTGAACGACGATTGGGCGATATCGAACCTGCTCAGCGGCAACTGGCCAGGCGAGCAGGGGTATTGCTTGTTCCTGAACGTTGCGCTCACGCAGGCGATTTACCATCTGAATTGCCTATTCCCCTCGCTCAACTGGTTCTTCTTTCTAGAAGGGGTCACATCGTTTGCGGCGTACTTCGCCATCGTGTACCTTGCGCTATCGAGGCTGCCCTTGCCGTTCTTCTTCCTGGCCGTGGGTGCGATGCTCGAGCTCGTGTTACCCGGCTGCACATACGAGAGCAACTTCACGTACGTGTCGGGGGCGGCTGGTTGCGCTGGCTGCATGCTGCTGTTGTGCTCGCTTGCCGAGGAGCGGCACAGTGCTAGCTTGGTCGTGTTCGGCATAGTGTTTCTGCTCGTATCGGCGCTTTGGCGCTGGACGATGCTTTTGCTGTGCGTGCCCGTGTTCGGCGTGGCCGCCCTTGCCGTTGCGCTGGGTCGGAAAGGCGCGCGTCCGGTTGGCGCCAAGCTCGCAAGGTTGTGGCCATTTGTTTTGGCTCTGGCGTTGTTCTTGCCATTTTACCTGGTGAATAGCCTTGTATGGCAGCAGGCCGACCTGAGGGACTGGTACGAGTTCAACGAGGCGCGCTCGAGCCTGCTCGATTACGAGCGCAAGCCCTATGCAGACATCGCCGAGGAACTGGCGCGCATCGGCGTTTCCGAAAACGACTGGCGCCTGCTCGAGTCCTGGGTCCACGAGGACCCCGAATTCTTCACTGCCGAGAAGATGGCCCAAGTAGCCGATGTGTCTGTAGTGCGGAACAACACTTTTGCAGGTGCTGCATCGAGCTTGTTGACCTACTACAAGAGCTTGCTCACGGCGCCTCGCATGGCGTTCGCGTTTGTGGCGATCGTCGTGCTTGCGGCGTGCTGCCTGCGTGGCCGCGCCCGTCGATGGGCCTTCGCGATAATCGCGGTCACCCTCATCGTCGCATCGTGTTTGGTGGTGATGGGCAGGTTGCCCGCACGCGTACGCTACCCGCTATGGGCATATGCCGCCGTCTCCTGCGGCTTTGCAGGTGGGGCAGGGGCGGTGAAGGGAGCCTTCGGCAGCGTGGAAAGCGCGCCTGGCCCAGGCAGGCTCTACCGGGTGGCCGCATGCGCTTCGCTTGCGGTGCCCGTGGTCGCGCTCGCATTCGTGTGCGCAAGCGCTCTGCCCAACGAGCATCCTGAAAGGTTGCAGTGCATTTTCGCGGCTGATTCGTTCGAGCCGAATTCGTTCATCGGCGATTACGTGCAAGCCCATCTGGACGATGCGTTTGTCATGAACACGTCGACGAGCTCGATTCTGATGTTCGACCACCTCGTTGTGGCGCCGTACGATTCTGCGCTCGTCGACGGCACCTCGACCATAGGCGGATGGGCGGCACGCTCGCCTAACGCGTTGCTGCGCAATGCCGCAGCAGGTGTGGCCAACCCCATGAAGGACCTTGTAGACAACGAGCATGCCTACTACTTGTCCGTCGGGCCGAATAGCGCGCAAATGCTTCAGACATACGTGCGCGAGCATTACTATCCGAATGCGAAGTGCGAGCTTGTCGAGACTTTGAAGAATCCCAAGGGCACCTCGGATGTGCAAGTGTATAGGTTTACGTCATAATGGACGCATGCTTGTAAGCCATGCAGTCAGACGCGGGATTCGATACGGAGCGAGCCAACTTAGATGAACGAGACGAGAACACGGAAGGTCACCACGCGCGTACCGGTTGTGCTGCTCTGGGTGCTCATAGCCGCGAGCCCGCTTATCTCGGTTCTGATCATCTGCATCGTCACGGGAACGAGCCTTGGCGCGCTTGATGCGTGGAGCAGCAGTTGGAACGACGAGATGCGCTATTTCTGGTCGGTTACGCAGATGCGCCTGTATGGGCATCCGTGCGGAACGCCCGGTTACAACGAGGTCGTCACGCAATGGCCTTCGTATGGGCCGTACTCCGTGACGGTGTATGGGCTGTATTACCTCGGCTCGTTCGTGTCCGGCTTCGGGTCGCATAATTTCATGTATGTGCTCAACATGGCGTTTGGCGTCATCGCTGCCGCCGTGGTTGCCTTTGCCGTAAGGCCCGACGTGCGCGCGTCTCTGCATTTGATCGTTTTGCTGGTGTTCCAGTTCGTCATCGCACGGTACATCTGCTCGGGCATGACCGAAGCCAGCTACGTCCTGTTTGCAGCATGCTTTACGAGCTTGGCGTTCTGCCTGCAGAAGCGCTCGACTGCCCCCGAGGACAAGCGCCGTTACGTCGTTCTGTACTGCGCGATGATAGCCTGCCTGGCTATTTGGGGTTCGATGCGGCCCTATCTGCTGGCTTTCGTGCTCGTGCCGCTGTGCATGCTGTTTGTCGGGCAGAACCATGTTGGCAAGAAGGGCAAGATTGGCCTGGTGCTGATCTCGTTCGTTGTGGCAGGCGCCGTGCTCGTGGTCTACTGGCTGCAATCCAAATACATGATGACGCCCTATTTCTACAAAGGGACCATTGCCAACTCGATCTTCGACCGTCTGGCCAGCGCCCTGCCGGCGCTTCCCGGCGCCCACCTGCGCTGCATTGCCTTCTCGGGCAGGCAGCTCATAAAACTGCATTGGCAGGGCATCATGGTCTTCGCGTTCTTCATTTGCTGGGTCGTGCTCCTGATTCAGTGCGTGCGCGCGCATCGCTCCAAGGAGCGTACGCGCTTTGCGTTTCTGCTCTCGCTTTTGCTCGTGGGCTTCATCATCTTCGAAGCGCACCTGCTGCTTTACGATTACAAGCATATGCATCGTACGATGATGGCCGTCATCGTCATATACCTTCTATCCGTCGTCCTGCTCGAGTCGGGACGAACGCTCAAGCGTCCTGTGAGCCTTGCATCCGGCGCCGTTCTGCTCACGAGCCTGGTCTGCGTCGTGGCGCTCGTGGCCCTGCCGTTAGAGTTCTCGTTGCCCCAGGTGCCTAAGAACTACGATGCTGCAGCCGAGCAGGCGCAGCATGAGCAGTTCGAACGGCTCATGCCCGAAGATCCGAGCGGCGGCTGGGAGAACACGATTGCACATCCGCCCGAAAACAGTGGCTTCCGCATCTACTACAACATCCCCACCTACATGAACATGAACTCCTGCAAGAAGGAGTTCCTCGAGAAGGCCATCACCGAGGGAACCCTTAAGTCCAAGTATCTCTGCCTTCCTGCAACCGGGTCTCTGAACAAGCTTGCTGCCGAGCATTACGAGAAAATCTACGAGGGATCAGGCCACATCATCTACAAGACGCGCTGAGGATTTGCGTTTGTTGCGGCAAGCTGTCAGCGGGCTCCTGTTCGCACTGGCCTCTCGACCGTCCGCCCAGGTCGACGACAGGGCGCAAGGCCTACGGCTGCTCGCGTTTTGAAATGATTGAGTAAGTAGCTGCGCAAGCAGCTACGCACCCTGCCGTTGACCTGGGCTGCTGGGGCATGAACTGCAACGTCAGCGGGTCAATCCTAGGTAAACCATGGTAAACTAATATCGGGGACTATCGGCGGGAGTATAATACAGTTCTGTAGTGTGATCTGTTGTTAATCGAGGTTCTAGGAAGATGTTGTTTTTGCGCGCGAATGATTTGTCCGAATGCGATCGAATAGGAGGCTTTCTTCTTTCTGTCGGGGTCTTGGTGCTGGCGGCGTTGCTTGCCGCTTTCGCTTTCCAGACGCCGGCGTATGCTGCATCGCAGAGCTCTTTAAAAGCGGGAGCGCTGTACTCCTTGCAGGTGGGGGCGTCTGAAGCCTCGCAGCCCGACAGCATTTTGGCTCCTACAAAGCCGCGCATTTCGCTGAGCGCGTCACGTGCCGGCACCGTTGCGGTAAAGGTTGATAAAGTTGCCCAAGCGGATGGTTACGAGTACTGCGTGTCAGTAAGCCGCAAATTCGGGAAGGACGCCAAACACAAGGTAACGAAAGCCAATTCCCATTGCTTCGTGGGCTCCATTACTCCGACGCGCTGGTTTGCGAAAGTTCGCGCGTACAACGACGTCGACGGTGCAAGGAAATGGGGTCCCTGGTCTTCGGTGAAGACCGTGGTCACCAAGCGCCTTACCCTTGCTGTCCTTGGGTCGACGTCGAGCGAAGCAGGTGGCTGGATGAGAAACAATGGGTGCCATATGGTGCGCATCAGGTCGTCGAAGATCAACGTCAAAAAGTACGATGGCCTCGTCATACCGGGCGGCGATGATGTTACGCCAGCGCTTTACGGCGCCAAACGCCATCCACGCACGTATGGCTGCGATATTAAGTTCGACAAGCTCGAGATTTCGGTTATAAAGAAGTTCGTGAAGGCGAGAAAGCCCGTGCTGGGCATCTGCCGTGGCAATCAGATTCTCAACGTGGCCTTGGGCGGGACTCTGTTCCAGCATATCCCCGGATGGCACAAACATGGCCGTTCGGTCAAGATCAAGAAGGGTTCGTGGTTGTACGACACCTTCGGCGCAAGCGAATCGGTGTCGCATTACCATCATCAGTGTGTTCTGAAGCTCGGCAAGGGGCTGAAGGCAACCCAGTGGGATGCGCGCGATAAGCACATCGAGGCAGTCGAGCACGAAACGCTGCCGATTTACGGTTTGCAGTGGCACCCCGAGGGCATGGGCAGCCGTGGTGGCAAGGTGGCGCGTAAGTTCATGTGGGTGTGCGCCGCAGACAATCGCGACGCTTTCTACGGAAAATGATGTCTCGTTGCCCGGTCCGGTGCTTTTCGGGTTATGCTCTAGGCGTCCGTGATGAGCCGATTGGGTAGCGAAAGCCTGCATATGGAACCGAATTGCACTCAGGTGCTTATGAAGCTGTTGACAAAGATTATCTCCGCAGGATTGCGAAAGACCGTGGTTGCGGCTGTGTTCGCCATTTCCGTTTGCGCGTTCGCAGCTGTTATCGCGCCTATGAGCGCGTGGGCGAGCGATGGCGCCGCGCCTTCGAAGATCGGCACGTTTTCGATGACTTCCCAACATGCGGGCACCGTGACATTCGAGCTGGGCAACAATGCGGGCGGAACCTGCTTCCAGTACCTGTTGGCGGAAGATCCGGCCTTTACCAGGTCGGCGAGCGTGAAGACCTCGTATTCCAAACGCTGCACGTTTGCGTGCTCCGCCACGCCCAAAACCGTATACGGCAAGGTCCGCTCTTCCCGAATGGTAGGCGGCGAGCGCGTCTGGGGGCCCTGGTCCAAGGCAAAGAAGGCCACGACGCGTCAGTTCGTCATCGGGGTCACGGGCTCTATAGCCAAGCATACCGGCGGGTGGATGAACGTGAGCGGTGCCAAGGCCGTGCGCATAAAGGACGAGGATGTCGACGTTGCGAAATTCGATGCGCTGCTGATTCCGGGCGGCAACGATGTGGACCCGCAGCTCTACGGACAGGAGCCCGACGAGCATACCGACGTGTACGATAAGGACGTCGACGAATTCGAAATTGCCGTCTTCAACAAATTCGTCGAAGCAAAAAAGCCGGTGTTGGGCATATGTCGCGGCATGCAGCTGTTCAACGTTGCGTTGGGCGGTACATTGGTCCAGCATATACCGGGTAGGCATTGGGGGGATCGCGTGGTGACCGTGCAGGAGGGCTCTTGGCTCTACGATACCCTAGGACCCTCCATGCTTACCTACCATTATCATCACCAATGCTTAGACGTGCTGGGGGAGGGGCTCGTCGCGACCGAATGGGACGAGCAGGATGGACGCGTCGAAGCGGTCGAGCATCAGACCCTGCCCATATACGGCTTGCAGTGGCACCCTGACGGCATGGAAGGCTGGGGGCATAAAGTGGCCCAGGCTTTCATGACGAGGTGCGCCAAAGATCACGAATCGAAAAACGTTCTCGCTTCTTATAACCTGTCTTCAGCTGCATAGGACAGCCCGGGGCCCGTCGCGCGCCCTCCGGCCGGCCGGGGTGCTTCCGGGCTTTCGCGGGCTGCGAGAAGCGCAGGCGCGGCGGGAGCGAGGACTGTTTGAGGCGGCGAAGCCGCCGAGTTCCGCAGCTGCCGCGCCGAAGCGCAGGAGCGGTTAGCCCGCGCTTGCCCGGAAGCACCCCGGCCGGACGGAGGGCGCGCGACGGGCCCCCTGCCCGCTTGGCTTGTCGATACTGTCATGTCGTGTGGTCGAGGTTCGTCGGGCTGGTGTGATGTAGTACCATTGCACTATCTATGGTCCTAAACGAGAGCGAGATCCTACGTTGAGAGTTTCGGTTGTCATACCGTGTTACTATTCGCAGGCCACTATTGCGAAAGTCGTGAGGCTTACCGCCGAGCAGCTCGAGCAAGGCGGCTACGAACCCGAGTTCGTGCTCGTGAACGATGGGTCGACCGACGGCACGTTCGAGCAGATTCAGATGCTGTGCGCCGAAAGGCCCTATGTCGTCGGCATCGATTGCGCGAAGAACCTCGGTCAGCATGCTGCCATCATGGCAGGCTTGCGCCACACGAGCGGCGAGCTGATCTTGGTCATGGACGACGACATGCAGACGCACCCTTCGCAATGCCTGAAGCTCATCGACGCGATTACTCAGGACGAAACGTGCGACGTCGTCTTTGCAGAGTGGCCCGAGCATAAGGAGGCGCTCTGGCGGCGCATGGGTTCTGATTTCGCAGCGTGGTCGACGCGAATCATGACAAAGCGGCCCAAAGACATCTACTCGAGCAACTACTTTGTCATGCGAGACTACATCCGCGACGAGGTCGTGCGCTACACCGGCCCGTACCCCTACGTGCAGGGCCTGCTTTTCCGCTCTACGCACAACATGAAAAACGTCGAGGTCGAGCACTTCGATCGCGAGGTCGGTACGTCGGGCTATAAGCTCAAGTCGCTCGTCCGTTTGTGGGCGAATGTGCTGGGGTTCTCGATGTTGCCGCTGCGCGCCGCGTCTATCGTGGGCGCGATAGTGGGCGCGTTGGGTCTGGTGGCTGCCGTGGTGGTAATCATCAGGAGGGCCCTCGACCCCACGATGGCCCTTGGCTGGCCATCGCTTATGGTGGTAACGCTCATCTGTGCAGGCGCTATCCTGATGTTCATGGGCGTTATCGGCGAATACATAGGTCGCCTGTTCATGACCGCGAACAACGCTCCGCAATTCGTGTTGCGCAAGGTGATTGACAGTCGTCCTGCCCGCGAAGATCTTTCTGGCGGCGCGTTGCCGTCTGGGCCAGACGAAGAACAGGGGCGCTTCGACTCCGGTCAGGGGACATTCGATTCCCAGATGAAAGTTGCTGTTTAAGGAGATATCGGTATGCAGCATAAGCTCATGGTGCTTGGCTCGATGGAGGCGTTCGTCGAGCTCGTGAAACTTGCGCAGTCCAAGGGCATCTATGTCATCTCGTGCGATGGGTACGAGGGCGGACGTGCAAAGGAAATCGCAGATGCGGCCTATTACGTCGACGTGCGCGACACACAGGCCATCGCCAAGATCTGCAAGGACGAGGGCGTCGACGGCATCATCACGTCGTTTTCCGACCTGCTTGCGGAGTGCATGGTCAACATCGCCGACGCCACCGGCCTGAAGTGCTATGCGGTTCCCGAGCGCTTCAGGTACTTGCGCGAGAAGCCGCTCATGAAAGAAATGTTCGAGGAAATCGGCGTTCCCATGCCCGTAAGCGCAAAGCTGCATCGGCAGACGCTCGAAGAGGATCTATCCGCAGTCGGACTGCCGTGCGTCGTCAAGCCGGCCAACGGTTACGGTTCGCGGGGCGTGTACGTGGTTGATTCGCTCGAGCAGATCCAGGAGCGCTTCGACGAGATCGCCTCGTATTCCTCGTTCGATTACATCCTTGCCGAGCAATATATGGACGGCTACGAATTCAACATGATGAACTGGATCGTCGACGGCGAGGTGCACACGTTGGGCCTCGCCGACCGCGAGAAATCGTCGGCCGTGCCCCTTGCCATACCGCATGTCAGCCGCAACGTGTATCCGAGCCGGTTTTTCGACGACGTCTACGAACAAGCCCGCTCGATCGTCAAGAGGATCGCCGATTACGTGGGCATTTCAACCGGTCCCATCTCGATGCAGTTCTTCTACAGCCCCGATTCGGGCCTGCGCGTATGCGAGGCTGCGGGTCGCCTGTTCGGCTACGAACATGAGCTCGTGACCATAGCCAGCGGCTTTTCCATCGAAGAGCTCCTACTCGACTACGTGTACGACGAAGCTGCCATGAAGGAGCTCATCGAGGCGCATTCCCCGCGGTTTAGCGCTTGTAGCGCCGTCCTGTATTTCCACGGGTACGAAGGCGTGGTCGACGATGTGTCTGCCGCGCTGAAGGCCGACGAAGAGCCCGGCGTGGTCGATACGCTGCTGTTTTATGAGCCGGGCCAGAAGATTCAACATGGGGTCGGGGCCATGCCCTACGTCGTTCGCTATTACGTGAAGGCATCGTCCTACGACGAACTCGACGAGCTAACCGAGCGCCTGTTCAGCGAGGTCAAGGTGCTCGATGCGCAGGGCAACGACCTGCTGTACCCGAACACGATGATGCGCTACGCCGCGCCTGCGCCGACGTTGCCGGTTGCCGAGCCCGAGGCGTAAGGGCTATACCATGGCCGAGCGCGAACAGAACGGTGACAAACGCATAAACGGACGGGCATGGGCCCTCGTGGCGCTGCACATCTTGCTGTTCGTGTATTCGTTCAGCGGATTCTTCAGCAAGAATGCGGCCCGCCAACCGTTTATGAGCTTCGAATTCTGCGCGTTCTATGCCGGCATGCTTGCGATTATGGTCATCTATGCAGTTGGGTGGCAGCAGATACTCAAGCATCTTCCGCTGACTCTCGCCTTTGCCAACAAGGCAGTGACCGTTGTTTGGGGCATCGTGTGGGGTGCCGTGTTCTTCGGCGAGGCCATAACATGGCCCATGATTTTGGGTGCGGCAATCGTCATGGCGGGTCTTGTGCTGTTCGGCATTGCCGATGCACAGGAAAGGGCCGATGGGGGAGGTGACGAGTAGATGGAGATGCTCATCTATTCGGGCGTGTACCTCTTCGGTGTGTTTATCAGCTCGATTTCGCAGGTCATGCTTAAGAAATCATCGCAGAAGAATTATGGCAGCACGCTCGCGGAGTACCTCAACCCGCTCGTCATATCGGCTTACACCCTGTTCTTTGCGGCGACGCTCATGACGATCTATTCCTACAAGGTCATTCCCATATCGCTCGGTCCCATTTTGGAATCGACGAGCTACCTGTATGTTTCGATATTCGGCGTAGCCATTTTCAAAGAGAAGCTCGGCGCGAAGAAGATCTTGGCCATCGCCTTGATTCTCGTCGGGATCGTCATCTACTCCTTTGGGGTGAGGACGTGACGTCCAGGCGCTGACCGATGCCTTTACCTGTGATGATTTGCATGTTATGAAATGGAGAAGACGATGACAGACTACAAACGCGACCAGAAGCTCGAGCAGCTCCTGATACTCAAGTTCTATGCGGAGCTCGAGCGCAAGCCCGCCTGCGCGGCTAACGCTAAAAGCATTAAGCGCCGCCAGGACGCGCGCGTCCACGATATTATGCTCCGTGCTGCAGAATATCCGTTTTACCAAGAGCGATTCAAGCAGACCGGCACGACTCCCGATGACTACCATTGCGCTGACGACCTGTACAAGTTCCCAGTGCTCACCAAGGACGACCTGCGCGAATGGATGGACGACGAGCTCGAGCGCTATCCCGAGAAATACGAGGACTGGCATGTGAGCCCGACATCGGGCTCGACTGGGCGGCCTCTGCGCGTGCTCCAGAGTCCACGCGAGCACGCTCTTTGGGCGGCCAACTGGTTGCGCACGATGAGAGTGGGAGGATTCAACCCGTTTACCGGCAAGACCATGTGCCGCCCCAATTCGCTTCATGCGCGCGTCGATACGTCCAAGGCCGATTCGCCCGTGCAGAAGCTGGGCATCCTGCGCCGCAAATACATGTCGGATACCATCTGGGAGCGCGTCGAGACTCAGACCCTGGTTGACGAAATCAATGCCTATGAGCCTGACTATCTGTACAACCACAAGAACGTTCTCGTGCGCATCGCCAAGTACGTGAAGGAAAACGACCTGTACATTTGGAAGCCGAAGTTCTATTCGCCCGTGAGCGAGATGCTCGACGAGCCCTCGAACGCCTTGTTGCGCGAGGTGTTCGGGCCGGGTCTTCTAAATGCCTACGGGCTTGCCGAAACGGGGACGTGCGTTGTCAGCATCCCCGGTAACGACTACTTCCAGGTTCACAACGACAGCCATGTCGTGAACACGTACAACGACGATCTGACCGGGCCCGACCCGTGTGGCATGGCCGTCATTACGCCTTTGCTGAAAACCGACCTGCCGCTTATCAACTATGCGTCGCTCGACTACATGGAAAGCTACAAGGAACACGGCATTACATTCGTGAAGAAGATTCAGGGCCGCATGAACGACGCCATCTTCCATTCGAACGGGTCGATGACCGAGTGGGCGAACATAAGCGTGGTCATGAACTACACGCCCGAGGTGGTTTCGTACCGTCTTATTCAGGAGGAGTTAACGCACGTGCATCTGCTGCTCGTGCGCAATCCCGATGTTGAAGAGGCTAAACAGCCCGAAATCGAAGAACGCTTGTACAAGGGTCTGATGGAACTGTTCAGCGACGACAAGATGAGCCTCACGATCGAATGGGTGGATGACATTCCGGCGGACCCCAACGGCAAGTTGCGCGTCATCATAAGCAAGGTGAAGAGGCCGTCGTAACAGGCGCAGCTTCGTGCGGGCTGTTGGGCGGCGCATGGGGCAATTGCGGAAGAGACTAGACCGCCCGCAAATGCAGAGGAATCGATGCCGTCGGTGAGCAGGCGGCGGAACGGAGCGAGAAATGGGCAGCGTATTGATTCTGGGTGCGGGCGTTTATCAGGTTCCGCTCATAAAGACGGCCAAGCGTCTTGGCTACAAGGTCATCGTGGCGAGCATTCCGGGCAAATACCCCGGATTCGCCCTTGCCGACGAGATTTCGTACACCGACATCCGCGACAAGGACGCGCTTTGCGAGCTTGCGGCAGAAAAGCAGGTCGATGCCGTGCTGACTGCGGGGACCGACGTTGCCATAAGCTCGATCGGCTATATCTGCGAGAAGCTGGGACTTCCGGGCATAAACTCCGATACCGGCATCAAAGTCACCGACAAGATCGCTATGAAAAAGGCGTTCGAGGCAGGCGGAGTGACGACGGCCCGTTTTGAGTTCGTCGAGCTCGCAGACGGCGCTGAGCGTGCGCTCGAGGTAGCGGAAGGCATCGGCTACCCGGTTATCTTCAAGGCAGTCGACTCGTCGGGCAGCCGCGGTATCACGAAAGTGTACGACCGCTCTGGTGTCGAAGCCGCCATTAACAACGTCCGCGAGAACACACATGCCGATCAGTACCTCGTCGAGGAGCTCATCGTAGGAACCGAGTTTGGCATGCAGGCGTTCGTCCAGGATGGCGAAGTGGTGCTGTTCATGCCGCATGGCGACTACCTCTACGAGGGAGACACCGCCGTCCCGGCGGGACATTACGTGCCCTTTGGCACCGAGGCCATGGAGGAAGCCGCCCGTATCGAGACCCAGCGCGCCATTCAGGCGGTCGGCATCCGCGATGGTGCCGTCAATGTCGACGCGATCGAGCGCGACGGCAGCGTCTACATACTCGAGATAGGCGCACGCGCTGGTGCGACCTGTCTGCCCGAAATCGTTTCGGCACGGTTTGGGATCGACTATTACGAGACAATCGTGCGCAAGGCCCTCGGCGAGCACGTCGAGTTGCCAAAGCATTGTCTTGATGTAAACGTGTGCGCGATGCTGCTGTGCCCCGACAAGCCCGGCGTCGTCGTGTCGACCCAGATGCCCGAACACGTTGCCGATACCGTTACCGATGTTGCGCTCGACAGAGCGCCCGGTGCCGTCATGAGGCGGTTCAGGGTTGGGCCCGACCGGTCGGGCCAGGTAGTGGCAAGCGGCGCGCCGATGGCGGTCCTCGAGCGCGACGTGCGCGACGCGATGAACGGCGTTGTCGTGAACCTCGACGATGGTTCTCGTGAGGAGTGGATCATGCCGGCTTGGATCGAACTCAAGGATTAGCGGGCCTGTTCGGACTTCTTGGGCAAGCGCAAACCAGCATACTGTACGGGATGACGGGATGAGTTGGAAGAAGCGTTCTTCCGACTCATCTGCTATTAGTGGCCTGCGGGCGCATGCGTTTCATGCCCACGCAGAATGCGCACGTGAACACGCAGGCGTTGGCGAGCATCGTGGCGAAGTAGGCCCATGAGGCGCCCGTGATGCCCGAGGTTGATACCGACCAGTTCGACATGAAGTAGGCTGCGATCGAGAGGGCGCCATACAGGGGTATGAGGACTTTCTGGAAGCGCAGGATGGTGATGCCGAGCGTCGAGAGCGTGGCGATGGCAAGGAACCCTCCGCCGGTCATGAGCACGATGAGCTCCCAACGGTAGGATTCGAGCTGGGCGTTGTACAGGATGTCGAGCACTGGAATGCCGATGAGCCAGGCGACGATGTCGCACAGCGCGGTGAGCCCGAAGACGATGCCGGCCAATTTGGCGAAGCTTTTTACGAACTCTCGCAGCTGGCCCGATTGCCAAAGGTCTGTGAGCTGGCCGATCATGGGCGTGTAAATGAAGCTGGCCAGCAACATGACTACGAAGACCGGCATCGAAACGTAACCGAAGTAGGCTTGCGCGGCGTCGTCCATGATCGCGTCGATAGCGTATTTGGCGGCGTTTCCCATGTAGAACAGCAAGAAGTCGGCCGCGAACACCGGAACGCATTCGCGGATGAGCTGGGCGACCTTTCGAAATCCTTCGAAACCGCTTTGGTGCGGCATGCCGTAGAACCGCCGGACGTAGCGAATCTGGCCGCAGAGGAACAGCGCGGTGAATATCGTAGTTATTGCGAGGGCAGGAAGGAGCTGTCCCAAGATGATGGTAAGAAGCGCGAACACGGCGATGGTTACGGCTGCGCGGATGGTGAACATGCGCGCGCCGACGTCGAGTCGATCTTCGAGCTGGTAGGCACCGGTGTATACGTCCTCGAAGGCCTCTACCGACTTGAACACGCACATGATGACCATGATCGCCGTCTTCTCGGGGGAATAGCCCACCGTCAATGCGCTATAGGCGATGTAGATTGCGGCGGTGGCGACCATGGCGATGCAGCTGGCCACGCGCGACGCCTGGTATTCCTGAAAGCTGAACTGTCCCAGTCGGTCGGAAACCTGGAATTTGCGCATACCGAACTTGCCCACGTTGAGGAAGAGGTTTGCATTGGCAAAGGCGATCGTGAAAACGCCTGCGACGTAGACGTCGCAAACCCTCGTCAACACCACGAGCATGATTAGCGATTGCAGGGCTAAGAGCAGGCTTCCGGCGCTGTACCATAGCGAGGCCGATCGCTGGATGTGCTTGCGGTCGGCGTCCGATTGCGGTTGTGTTATTCGGTGCAGATGCATGTATTTAGTATACACAGGAAGCGATTGGCGTGGCTTCCACGTTTACCCAAGGCATCACTTTGCTATAATAGCAGCTTGCGCATACCAAACGCAGGATTTAATTGCAACACAAGCAAGGGGAGGACATGGGCGAATTAATCTCGCAACTTTGGACGCCGGAACTTCAGGCGGCTTTTTCGGTCGTTGTCGTGTGTCTGGTCATTCTGTACGTGCTCAGCATCATCTGGGTGGCCCGCGACGCGTATATGCGCGGCACGATGTGGTATCTGTGGGCAATCGTGGCGCTCGTGCCGCTTCTGGGCGTGGTCGCGTACTGCTTGCTGCGTCCGCCCCTGCTTCAGATCGACCGCGACGAGCAGGAGCTCGAGGTCGCGCTCAAGCAGCG
>DFIX01000012.1:7230-29852 GCA_002371495.1 Eggerthellaceae bacterium UBA3686 | reverse complement strand
CCCCGCCTGCGGAAACGCTCCGCTGTCTTTGAGGCGCCGCCGATGCCGCCAATCTGACAACGAAACGAATGCGCAGGTAGGGGCGTGACATGAGCGATTCTGCAGCCACCTTCTTCCAAATATTCCAATGTTAGGCGAAGCCAAGCGAATGCGCGCCCCTACCTGCGCATTCGCGGTGGGACGGATCGGAAGCTGGCAAAATGGGGAGCCGTCCCCAGATGGTATTTGGAACGCGTTATCGAATGCGTGAATAGCTAAATGGGCAAGAGCGGCGGATAATGGGGGACATGACGATACGCCGCACCGCACGAAAGGGGCGCCACATGCAGTTCGATTTCGAAACGATGCTCGACCGCGTCGGCAAAGACGCCATGGCCGTTGAGTCCCTTGGCATGCCGGGCGGGTTTGCGCCAGGAGCCCCAAAGGAAGGCTACGATGCCATTCCCATGTGGGTCGCCGACATGAACTTCCCTACGGCACCGAGCGTTGTGAAGGCCATCATCGAGCGCGCCCAGCATCCGGCGTTCGGGTACTTCATGCCATCGAAAGCGTATTACGATGCGATCATCAACTGGCAGAAGACGCGCCATGGCGTCGAAGGGCTCGAGCCGCATCACATCGGGTACCAGAACGGGGTGCTTGGCGGGCTGGCTTCGGCTTGCGGTGCCTTCACTGCACCGGGTGACAAAGTCCTCGTTCACAGCCCCACCTACATCGGCTTCACGAACGCGATCAACCGCTGCGGGCGCCAACCCGAATGCAGCCCGCTCGTACGCGACGAGAAGGGCGTGTGGCGCATGGACTACGACGACATGTCGCAGCGCATCGAACGCGAGAAGATCGGCCTGGCCGTTATGTGCTCGCCCTACAACCCCTGCGGGCGCGTCTGGGAGAAATGGGAGCTCGAGCGTGCCGCCGAGGTCTTCGCCGAGCACGACGTGGTGGTGGTTGCCGACGAAATCTGGTCCGACTTGGTCCTTGGCGATGCCAAGCACATGCCTTTCCATACGGTAAGCGACGACGCGCGCATGCGTACGATCACGCTCAACGCTCCTTCGAAGACCTTCAACCTCGCGGGCCTCATCGGCAGCTACGACATCGTCTTCAACCCGCGACTGCACGAGCGCCTGTACGCGCAGGGCAATTCGTCGTATTACAACGACCTCAACGTTCTTTCGATGCATGCCCTCATCGGCGGCTACAGCCCCGAAGGTGCCGCCTGGGTCGACGAGCTGACGCACGTGCTTGCCCGCAACGCGGCGCTCGCCTGCGATTTCATCGATGCAACACCCGGGCTCGAAGCGGCTCGCCCACAGGGTACCTATATGATTTTCGTCGACTGCACCGAGTGGTGCGCCAAGCGTGGCAGGACCATCGACGAGCTCGAGCAAGCGCTTTGGGACGTAGGCGTGACGGTTCAGGACGGGCGCATGTTCCATGGCCCTTGCCACATTCGCATGAACGTGGCGCTTCCCACCCACAAGGTGAAAGAGGCCCTGGAACGCATGGCCGACGTGCTTGCTTAGGCGCTGTTTTTTCTGCTTCGCCCATAATCAACGTTTGCTTTGGCCACGCCACGCAGGAAACCGAGCCGAATAGCCGCGCGTCCGCATCACTCTGCCGCAAGCGCCGCCTTGAAGGCCAGGCTACGCACGGTTTCCATCCCGTCGAACTGAATCTGATAGGCGGCACGGTCGGCATCGATGCCCACTACCGCACCCGCCCCGAATACGGGGTGCACCACGCGGGTCCCGATTTCGAAACGCGGCCCGGCGGCTCCCTGGTCGAGCTTGGCATCTTGGGCCTTGGCATAGGCGCGGGCGTCCTTGACGAGCGAATCTTCCATCGGCGTGACAAAATCGACCAGATCGGGGTCGATATCGAATATGAATCGGCTCGGATAGCGCGGCATACCATCATGGGCGCTACCATCGGCGCAGGTCAAATAGAGCCCCTTTTGGGCGCGTGTGATCGCGACGAATGCCAGGCGGCGCTCTTCTTCCATCGCTTCGGTCGTACGGGTCTTGCGCGAGGGAAGCACGCCTTCGTTGAGCGAGCAGATGAACACGTAGGGAAACTCCAGGCCCTTGGCGGCGTGGATGGTCATGAGCTTGACCTTGTTGGCCGAAAGCCCCTTGTCGAGGTTGGTCATCTGCGAAACGTGCGCCAGGAAGTTGTCGGGCGTGGCTTCCTCGCCGCAGGTGGTTTCGTACTCGTAGACGGCCTGACGCAGTTCGGCCAGGTTGTCGAGCCGCTCCTGGCTACCCTCGGTGCGCAGCGCCTGCTCGTAGCCGCTCTTGTCGAGCAGATCCGCCAACAGCTCCGATGCCGGGCGCGTCTCGGCCTGGGGCGCATAGCGCTCGATCAGGTCGACGAACTGGCGCGCCTTGGTGCCCTTCATGATGGCGTTTTCGAGGTTGTCGACAAGCGCGCGGTACAACGTGCAGCCGTTGCCTTCCGCGTACGAGCGCAGAAACTTCATGCGCCGCTGCCCCAAGTTGCGCTTGGGCACGTTGGCGATGCGCTCGAACGACAAGTCGTCGCGGAAAATGACCATGCGCAAATACGAGAGCGCGTCTTTGACCTCTTTGCGGTCGAAGAACTGCACACCGCTGTAAATCATATAGGGGATTTGGGCCTTTACCAGCGCATCCTCGATCGGCCGCGAAGCGTAGTGCGCACGGTACAGGATGCAGATGTCGCGCAACTGCACCGCCGCGGCGCCTTGCGCACCCGAATCGTCTAAGGGAGGCATGTCGGGCAGCAGCCCGCTGCTTGCGAGCTCTCCTGCGCTGCCTCTGGCAACGAGCCGTTCGATCTGCCCGGCGATCCAGCTTGCCTCATCGGCCGAACTCTTGCCGTGGTAGCACGCCGTTTTGGGGCCGGTGGGCATGAGCGAGACGAGGTTTTTGGGCAGACGCTGCTTGTTAGCGCTGATCAGCGAGTTTGCCGTCATAGTAATCTGCGGGGTCGAACGGTAGTTGTCGTTCATCATGACGGTACGCGTGCCCGGGAACCGCTTGTCGAAATCCAGCAGGTACTTGACGTTGGCCCCGCGCCACGTGTAGATGGTCTGGTCGGGGTCGCCCACGACGAACAGGTTGCGATGGTGCTCGGCGAGCACTTCCATAAGCTCGTGCTGCAGCCCGTCGATGTCCTGGAACTCGTCGACCATGATGTATTCCAGACGCTGCTGCCACTTGAGCCGCAGGTCCTCGCGTCGGCGGAAAATCTCGAGCACGAAGATAATCAGGTCGTTGTAGTCGAGCCCGAAGCACTTCTTCTGCTGGTACAGGTACCCGTAGAACAGGATGTCGTCGACGGCCTCGGCCAGGTCGTACTTGAGCTTGAGCGCGTCGAGCGAAAGGTCCATGAGGTCGAAGTAATAATCCTTGTGCGTGAACGTCTTGCGGATCTCGAACATGTCGCGGGCCTTGGCAAACGTGGAATCGCGCAAAGTCAGGCCGCGTTCGTCGTAAATGACCTGCAGCATGGCGTCGATATCGGAATTGTCGAGCACGAGGAAACTCTTGGGAAACGATACCGCCGATGCATCCTCTTGCAACACCGAGACGCAGAAGCCATGGAACGTGTTGACGTAACCGGTGTCGGAGTCTCCCGTGAGCGCCCGGATACGCTGGCGCATCTCGTTGGCGGCCTTGTTGGTAAAAGTGACGCACAGGATGTTGCCCGGCATGATGCCCAAGTCGTTGACCAGATACGCAAAGCGCCGTGCGAGCGCGCGCGTCTTGCCCGAGCCAGCGCCTGCGACCACGCGCACGTAGCCTTCCGTCGCCGTGACGGCCTGGCGCTGCGACTCGTTGAGCCCCTCCAATGCTGCGAATTCTTCCATAGGTACATATGTTCGTACATAGAGCCCTGTTAGTCAAGCGCCTCAACGTGCAAAAGGGCCAAACCCTTTTGCGCTATGGCATTTTTGCACCTAGCGTAAGGCGACGCGAAACGGTAGCCGAAGCTTCGTTTCGCCAGAAACCAACGACAGCATGCACAAAACCGCAATCGGCTCTTCGTGCCGATAGTTTGCAAACTTGTCGCTGCGAACCCGCGAAGACGTGCTACCTTGGAATCGCCACTATTGGCGGCCGTCCATAAGGCACGAATCAGACACGCAAACTGCATGCAAGGTTATAAAGGAGCCTGCCATGACCGAGAGCCTGTACCAGCCCCTTCCCGACGTCGATGCCTACCTTAAGCGAATCGGCATGCAGCGAGGCGAGGCGACGCTTGGCTACCTTGACGAGTTGATCTACGCGCACCAGTGCGCTGTGCCGTTTGAGGACCTGGACATCTCCGATAAGGGACTCAATGTCTCGCTTGGCAAGGCGGACCTGTTCGACAAGATCATCACGCGCCATCGCGGCGGATACTGCTTCGAGCTGAACGGCGCCTTCTACTCGCTGCTCGACGCGCTCGGGTTCGACGTGCGCGCCTCGATGGCCCGCGTACTCACGCGGCCGATTCCCTATCCCCTGATCTCGCACCGCGCCAACATCGTAACCTTCGACGGAGTGGAATACCTGGTCGATGTCGGGTTCGGCGGACCGATGCCCGCATTCGCCCTCGAGCTCGCCGATGGCGTCGAGCGCACGGGGCACGGCCAGACCTTCACTGTCAGCGCGTTCGATGACGATTGGTGGGACATCGGATACGTCACGAGCGCCGGCGAGCGCAAACCGGCGATGCGCATCTGCACGATGCCCGTCGGCGAGCACGATTTCATTGCGCTGTCGTTCTACCAGGCGCAGAATCCGCAGTCGTTCTTCCGCAACACGCGGCGCGTCAACGTGCGCACGGCCGATGGCGCGCACGACATCTGCAACAACACCTACACGCACTACCACAACGGCGAACGCGACGTCTGCGAGCTAGAGACCGCCGCCGAGCTCGACGAGGTCCTCGCACAGCATTTCGGGATCGTCGACTGGCGCTAAATAACCATTTGGGGACAGTCCCCAAATGGTTATTTGCCATCGGGGCCGCCAGGCTGCCAGTTTTTTCCAGTTGCAGGCGCTTCACCACGGCAAATAGCCGTTTACCTTTTCCAGTCAATCCCGAATCGAAATGCGGCAATCAAGGGGCAAGCAACCCGACCTCTTGCCATATTCAAAACGTGGCAAGAGGTCGGTTCGCTTGCCACGTTCCGTGGTACAATCGACGGAATTGAAGCGCATCAATTTTGTTCAAGTGGAAGGGGGCGGCGCACATGGCACGGATTCGTATTAGCGACGTCGCTCGCGAAGCAGGCGTCTCGGTCGGCACGGCATCGAACGCCCTCAACCACCCCAACAAAGTGAAGCAAGAGACGCTTGACCAGGTAAACGCGGCAATAGCGCGCCTGGGCTACGTGCCCAACCAAGCCGCGCGCCAGCTTGCCGGCAGCGAGAGCCGCGTATTCGGGCTCGTGTTGCCAAGGCTCGACCACGCGTTCTCGCTGCAGATCGCAAACGGAGCGCAGGCCGAGAGCCGAAAGCGCGGCTACGACTTGCTCATTGCCTCGGCCGGAAACGACGACATCCTGACCAACCATTACATGCGCTACTTCCTGGGCGCCCACGTGGCCGGCGTGCTCGTGCAGCCTATGGCCGACACCTCTTGGGACCCCGAAACGCAGGAAGCTCCCGTCCCCACCGTGTACCTCGACGTTCACAGCCGCGCCGCCGTCAATTGCGTAGCCGCCGACAACGAGGCCCAGGGCCGCCTGATCATGGAGCACGCCACAGATCGGGGCGCAAGGCGCGTCGCGATAATCGGCAAACCCGACTTCATGCAGCTGACGCTTCGCACTTACGGGATTCGCGAAGCCGCCCGCAATGCCGACGCCGAAGTCGAATTCGTCGGCCTCGGAAGCTGGAACAGCGTGAAGGACGGATTCGAGCTCGGCCGAGAACTAGCCCGCCGCTCACCCGAAGCGCGCCCCGATTTCGTTATTGGCCTAACCGACGTGCTGGCTGCAGGGGCCATAGCCGGCTTTGCCGCCGCCGGGCTCTCGGTACCGAACGATCTGCTCGTAGCCGGCTGCGATGGCAATCCTTTGGCATGGGGCGGAACGGTGCCCCTCACCACCATCAAAAGCCCTGGCTACGAAATCGGTCAGAAGGGCGTTCAGCTGCTTTTGGACGAGCTCTCGCAGCCCGAAGCACATGAGCCCCGCCAAGAGCTCGTAGCGCCCTCGCTCATCGAGCGCATGAGCACCGCCTCGACGCCCGCCGAGCGGAAGCGCGCCGAAGAGCCCGAGCTCGACCTCGCCGAGTACCTGTAACCTCAGGTGCCAGGTGACGTTGGTTTGTCACCTGTGGCGGATTACGGTAGCTTATTGCCTGACATGACAGATAGCGGGAGCGGTGGTCGGCGACACGGAACAGAAGCCGACGGCGACAGATCGCGGTAGTTTGTCGCCCGACACAGCTCGACGGCCTCGGCGGCATCAGTGGCCTCGGCGACCTCGCCGGCCTCGGCGGCAAGCCACCACCCCTTCACCATCATCCCTTCACCACCATATCCCCCGCTGTCGCCAACTAACCCCTTGCCTCCTGTCACGCATCGCTCGTCAGACGGCAAAACGCCATCCCCGTAACCTGCACCGCCTCCTGTCTCGCGCGCATCACTCGCTGTCGACAAACCACCGTTTCCGCTACCCCATCACCGATGTAACCGTTCAACGGTGAAAAACAACCGTTCAAACTCTAATCCCAAGTCCGCCCCTTATAATTGAAGCGTTTCAATTCATACTGTCTTCATTATTTGAAGCGTTTCAATACGGAAAGAAGGTTTCAGCATGCTGGTAGAGACGAAGGCCAAGGCGGCAGTCTTCTCGATTGCACTCGGCGCTTACCTGCCCCAGTTCCCCGAGCTGGTCCCCGAGTTCGAATCCCAATACGAAGCGTTCAAGGCAACGCTTCCCGACACCGTCGAGATTGTCGACGGCGGCATCTGCACCACCAAAGAGGCCGCCGCCGCTGCGGGCGACAAGTTCCGCGCCGCCGATGTCGACATCGTCTTCTGCCAGCTACTCACCTACGCGACCAGCTACAACATGCTGCCCGCCATCCGTGACCTCAACGTGCCCGTCGTGCTCGTCAACCTGCAGAAGGTGCGCTGCCTCGACTTCGAAACCGCAGGCACGGCCGAGTGGCTCGGCATCGGCTACGCAGGCGGTGCCGTTGGCGAGATGGTCGCCGACCTCAACCGCGCCGGCAAGCGCCACGCCGTCATCACCGGCGTCGTCGAGGGCGGCGACCCCCAGGTGGCTGCCGAGATCGAGGACTGGTGCCGCGCCGCGCAAGTGCGTCGCCGCCTGCGCTACACCAACCTCGCCCAGATCGGCCGCCCCTACCCCGGCATGATGGACCTCTACATCGACGAAACCAACCTCTATCACCGCATGGGCCTCTACACCAAACAGTTCGACTGGGAAAAGATGTGGGCCATCGCCGATGACGTCACCGACGAGGACGTCATCGCTGCAAAGGTTGCCGACATCCACGACACCTTCGACATCAAGGGCGACTACGACGAGGCGAGCATCCACGAGATGGCACGCTACGTCGTGGCCTTCGAGCAGTGGGTCAAAGACGAAGAGCTGGGCTTTGTGGCGAGCCATTACGACGGCTTCGCCCAGGGCAAGGCGGGAGTCCTCGACTCCATGCTCATCCCCGCGTTCTCGATGCTCATCAAGCAGGGCATCGCCTGCGCCGTGGAAGGCGACATCAAGGTCGCCATGGGCATGAGCATCATGAAGACCATCAGCGGCGCCTGCCAGCTCTCGGAGTTCTACACCTTCGACTTCAACGACGACGTGGTGCTCATTGGCCACTCGGGCTCGGGCGACGCGGACTTCTCGACTGCGCGCAAGGCTTCGATGGAAATCGTTCCCGTATTCCATGGCAAGGCGGGCGGCGGCTTCCTCACGCGCTTCTACCCCAAGCCCGGCCCCGTCACCTACCTGGGCATCACGCAGGACGCCGACGGGCACTTCAAGTTCATCGTGAGCGAAGGCGTGATCGAGGACGGCCCCACGCTCGGCAACGGCGACACCACCTTCCGCACGCGCTTCAGCATCGGCGCGCGCGAATGGAACAACCGCTGGTGCGAGTGCGGCCCGACACATCACTTCGCCGCCGCGCAGGGCAGCTGGACCGACACCATCCTGAAGGTCGCCAAGATCTTGGACGTGCCCGCCGAGGTTGTCTGCCGATAAACGTGCAACTAAGTTAGGATTGCCGGCCTCCCCGAAATGGGCAAGTTGAGTTCTACTGAGACAGCCAAGCGAAACCGCAGGTGGCGACGTGACATGAGCGATTCTGCAGGCACAATCTTTAATATTCAAATGTTAGCCGAAGCCAAGCGAATGCGCGTTGCCACCTGCGGTTTCGCGGGACGCGCGCAACACGCAAGCATAGTTCGGACATCGATAGGATAGGAACACAATGAGCGAAACTCGTTACTACCTGGCCATCGACATCGGCGCTTCGAGCGGGCGCCATGTGCTCGGCCATGTGGAAGACGGAAAGATCATCCTCGAAGAGGTACACCGCTTCGACAACATCCAGCAACGCCGGCGCGGCCACGACTGCTGGGATATCGACATGCTGTGGAAGAACGTGCTCGCGGGCATCGAGAACTGCCGCGCGATGGGCAAGATTCCCGCGTCGCTCGGTATCGACACCTGGGGCGTCGACTTCGTGCTGCTCGACGCCGAGGGCAAGCGCATCGGAGACGCCGTAGCCTACCGCGACGAGCGCACGCACTCGGTAGTCGATGCTGTACACCAGAAGGTTGCGCCTGCGGACCTGTACGACAAGACGGGCATCCAGTTCCAGGAGTTCAACACCATCTACCAGTTCGCAGCGCTCAAGCAGGAGCATCCCGAGGAGCTGTCCGCAGCCGAGCGCTTCCTGATGATTCCCGAGTACTTGAACTACCTGCTGACCGGCAAGATGGCCAACGAGTACACCAACGCCACCACCACCGGCCTGCTGAACGCCCGCACGCTCGAATGGGACGCCGACGTGCTGGACGCGCTCGGCATACCGCAGAAGCTGTTCGGCCAGGTCATGATGCCGGGTGCGAGCCTCGGCGGGTTCTGCGACGCCGTAAAGCAGCTCGTCGGGTTCGACTGCCAGGTAATCCTGCCGGCAACGCACGACACGGGCTCGGCCTTCTTGGCCGTCCCCGCGCTCGACGACGACGCCGTGTACCTGTCGAGCGGCACGTGGAGCCTGCTCGGCGTCGAGAACAAGGAGCCCATCACCACCGAGGCCAGCCGCCAGGCCAACTTCACCAACGAAGGCGGCTACCAGAAGCGCTACCGCTACCTGAAAAACATCATGGGACTCTGGATGATTCAATCGATCCGCCGTGAGCTCAACGGCATCGACTACGTCGAAGGCAAGGGCGCCGGCCGCGAGCGCGCCGAGCACATGATCGGTTTCGGCGAGCTGGCCGACCTGGCACGCCAGGAAGAAGAGCGCGCGGAAGGCATTCCCGCCCCGCGCGTCAACGTCAACGACGAGCGGTTCCTCTCGCCCGCAAGCATGATCGAAGAGGTCAAACAGGCCTGCCGCGACACCGGCCAGGCCGTCCCCGAAACCACGGGCGCCGTCATGCGCTGCGTATACGAGAGCCTGACTGCCTGCTACGCCGAATCAATCGCCGAGCTCTCGCGCCTGACCGGCCGCACCTACACGAGCATCAACGTGGTTGGCGGCGGCTGCCAGGACGCCTACCTCAACGAGTGCACGGCGCGCGCATGCGGGCTTCCCGTGTACGCCGGGCCCATCGAGGGCACGAGCTTGGGCAACTTGCTCGTGCAGATGATCCAGGCCGGCGAGTTCACCGAGCTGCAAGAAGCGCGCAACGCGATTCGCCAATCGTTCGACGTGAAGGAGTGCAGGTGACAAAGAGAGCGGCCTTGAAAGCCTGGCAATCCCACCGCGCTTTCGCGGTCGGGGTGCGCCTTGGCTTGGCTTCGCCTAGCTAAAGTGGATTACAGGAAGAGTGGCTGCAGAATCGCCAAGGTCACACCCCGACCGCGAAAGCGCTACGTTGCCAGCCACAAGAAACTGTTTCAGTATCATGGGAAGACAACAACCGCCATCACAATAGGAAGCAAGGCCACCCGCCAGGGTGGGGCAACAAGGAGGAGAACATGGATGTAATCAACAGCGCACAGGACATGCTCGAGAAGGGCATGTCGGCCGTGAAGGGCGCCGTGTCCGGCGTCGCGGTCGAGAACCAGCCGTTCATGAAGGGGTTCATCCGCCTGTGCAGCGATGGCTGGCTGCAGGGCTGGCATGAGCGCAACGGCGGCAACCTGACCTACCGCATGACCGAGGCCGAAGTCGAGGCATGCCGGCCGTTCTTCTACGACACGCCCAGCAGCTGGGTGAACATGGGCGTTCAAGCCGACAACCTGCGCGGCGCGTACTTCGCGACGACCGGTTCGGGCCGCTACATGCGCAACGTCCAGCTCGACCCCGCCTACAACGTGGGCATCGTGCAGATCAACGACGCAGGCGACTCCTGGCGCATCGTGTGGGGCCTGCGCGATGGCGGCAAGCCCACGAGCGAGTTCCCCAGCCACTTCATGAACCACAGCGTGCGCGTCGCGGCCACCGACGGCGCCTGCCGCATCATCTACCACGCACATCCCGACAACGTCATCGTACTGACCAAGGTCATGCCGCTCGATGCGCGCACCATCACCCGCGCGCTTTGGAAGGCCATGACCGAGTGCATCGTCGTCTTCCCCATGGGCGTGGGCGTCGTCGAGTGGATGGTGCCGGGCGGCGCCGACATCGCGCGCGCCACGAGCGAACTCATGAAGACCTACGACGCTGCCATCTGGGCGCAGCACGGTCTGTTCGTCAGCGGCCCGGACTTCGACACGACGTTCGGCCTCATGCACACCATCGAGAAAGCGGCCAAGATCCACTGCCAGGCCCTCATGGTCAACAACGGCTCGGACGAATTCATGAACACCATCGAGGACGATGGCCTGCGAGCCATCGCACACGACTTCAACCTGACGATCAACGAGGCGTTCTTGGACTAGCAACCGAAGCCAACCCGAAGCGCGCCCCTGACCGGGGAAACGCGCCGGGACGTTTCCGATCAATCAATTTAAGGCAAAACCACCAGATGGTCTGGGTGTTTATGCGCAAAAAAAGGCATTGCAATTGTAAGGAAGGGAGAAACAAAGCAATGGCAAAAGCGGAAGGAAAGCAGGTGAATCCCTGGTGGGTGGCCGTCATCAACGGCATGGCCTCCTACATCGACTCCTGCACGATCATCACCTCGGGCGTAGCGCTGGTCATCTACCAGCAGACCTACGGGCTCACCGACATCCAGTTCGGCGCGCTGTCGGCGGCGCTCACGTTCTGCATCGCGATCGGCTCGATCTTCGGCGGGCGCTTGGGCGACCTGTTCGGCCGCAAGCCCGTGTTCTCGGTAACCATGGTCATGCTCGTGTTGGGCGCGCTGATCATGATCTTCTCGTCGAACTTCGTGTTCCTGCTCATCGGCGAGATCCTCATGGGCCTCGGCGTCGGCGCCGACCTACCGGTATCGCTGGCAACGATTTCGGAGCAGGCGCCCGATGACAAACGTGGCAAGATGCTGCTGTTCAGCGACATCCTGTGGGTCGTGAGCATCGTCGTCGCCCAGGGCATCGGCTCGCTCGTCGGCGACTGGGGCCTGCTCGGCGGCCAGATCATGTTCGGCCAGCTCGCAGCTGTATCCGCCATCGTGCTGATTCTGCGCCAGACCATCCCCGAATCGCCGGTGTGGCTGCATCAGAACGAGCTGCGCAAGCAGGGCATCGTGCAGAAGGAAGACACCGGCAAGCTCGCCGACCTGTTCAAGCACCCCTACGCCGTGCCGTTCGTAGCGCTGGTCATCTTCTACATCGGCACGAACGTTCCCGCCAACAGCCTCGGCCAGTTCAGCACCTGGATCGGCGCCAACGTCGTCGAGATGCCCATCTCGGTTGTCTCGGCCATCGGCATGGTCGTCTACCCGATCCGCGCCATCCTCGACTTCGTGTTCATGCACTTCGTCGACACGCCCAAGCGCATGCCGCTGTTCTACATGGGCGCCATCCTGTACCTGGCCGGCTTCCTGATGTTCCCGCTGTTCGGCGCTTCCACGATCACCTACGTGCTGACCCAGCTGCTCTACTGCATCGGCGCCGCCTTTGCCTTCGAGGGCATCCTGAAGGTCTGGATGCAGGAATGCTTCCCCACCCTGCTGCGCACGACCGCCAACGGCGCCATCGTGTTCGCCAGCCGCTTCAGCTGCGCGGTCATCGGCTTCTTCACCGCGGCGTTCATCACCGCCTTCGGCTACAAGATCGCCTTCCTGGCGCTGTCTGCCATGTGCCTGATCGGCTTCATCGCCGCTATCTGGTGTTTCCACGGCAAGCGCTACAACACGTTCGAAAAGGAAGAGGCCTAATCGCTTAATCGCTCGTGAAACAGGTATCGGGTATCTGTTTAGTACCGAATAGGGTTCATCTGTCGGGCCGGGGCTTTCCCGGCCCGACCAGTTCTGTGAAACAGGTTCCTGGTATCTGTTTCACAGGTCACCCGCGGGACACGGGAGGCTCGGCGTCTTCACGATATCGAGCGAGCGGCCCAGAACTTCGACAACCCCGAATCCTGCGTGAGTCAGTCTACCTGGTAAGGTGACTCACGCAGGATTCGGGGTTGTCGAAGTTTTCGTAGTGGGATCGGCGGAAGCAGGGGCTTGCGATCCGGGACCAAGATCCAGACGTAGACGAGGGCTTGCTCGCGCGCGCCCAACCGTGAACAGCGGACGGAGGTTTGTTCACCCGTCTCATTGCTCTAACGGCAGGCAGCCTCGATGCGCAAGGTCAGCATGGCGCCGGTATCGTAGGCGCGGCTGCCCTCCTCGTCGTGGTCGCACACCAGGTTGAAGCCGACCAGGCGCTCGCCGCCCTCGGGCAGCGGCTCGAAGATGTAGAGCACGGTCATGTCGTCGGTCTCGCGCACCTCGACGCGGCGCTCGGGCGTCACTTCCATCGTGCCTGCCGAGATGAACAGCGTATCCTTCACGGCGATGGTGTTCATGCTGATCGAGCCTTTGAACGCACCCTCGGCTGTCGGCTCGGCGCCCGCAAGCTCGCAGGCGATAGCGCGCCCCGCGCATTCGCCCTGCAAAGCGGCGTTCTTCCAAATGCCGACGATGCGCTTCTGACCCGAGATGAGTTCGGTCGCCTGCGCCACATCGCCCGCAGCGTACACGTCCGGATCGCTCGTGCACATGAACTCGTCGACGACGAGCGCACGATCGATTTCGAGCGTGCCCGGCTCCACGAAGTCGAGGTTGCACTTCATGCCATGCGAAACCGATATTTCGTCGAAGTAGTCGACGTCGCCGCCCGAGAACGTAACCTTCAGCTGCCAATCGCGTCCGCCATCAGCCGCATCGGCGCCCTCGCGCGCCACGCGCTCGACGGCGGCGATGGTCTGGCCGAGCCGCAGCTCGACACCGTAACCCAAAAGCCCGCGCTCAAAGCGCTCGGCCGCCTGGGGCAGCGCGTTGAAGTCGAGCACATGCGGGTTCATGCCCACGAGCGTCACCTGCTTGCCGCGGTTCAGGCACGCCTCGAGGGTCTTCAGCGCCACCATCGACGCGCCGCTGACGAGCACGCGCTTACACGAATCGTCTTCGAGCACGCCCTTCAGGCGCTCGGCATCGTCCATCGAACGCAACACGAGAGGCTCGTACGAACCTCCTTCAACCTGCGGAAACCCATAGCACATGGGCGTCGCGCCCGTGGCGATGACACACTTGGAGTACGCAAAGTCGCCCTTGGGCGTGTGCAGCGCATGACCCGCCACATCGAGGCTCGTCACCGGGCAATCCTGCACGACTTCCAAATCGAGTTCGGCAAGCTCCTCGGCGCTCCACGGGAAGCACTCGTCGTAAGTTTTCTGCCCGCCGGCATAATACGAAGTCAGGATGGGGCTGTACGGTAGCGTATTCGTATCCGAGAACACGCGGATGACCCCCGCGTAGCCGAACCGCCGCAATGCGATGGCGGCGTTAACCCCCGCCGTGCCGTACCCGATAATCGCGACTGCCGCCTGTTGCTGCTCGTTCACTTGTTAGCTCCTATCTAACCTTGCGCTTCATGAAGCCCTTTGCCCAGCGCCGGTGATTCCAATAGGGCGCGCACCTGCGCGCAAACCCAGATAGCCGGATGCCCGAAAGAGCGCTTTGCGGCCCCGGCCTAGGCGAATCCCCCCCTACGCGAACACCTGCGCCAACCAGGCGCCGTATTCGCCGTACCACATGCTGTTCAGCTGGTAGAACACCGTGCTCCAATCGAACTGGCTCTCGAAAAGCAGCTCGGTGTAGTGCTTGTTCTGCAGGTTGCGCGGGGCGCTCATCATGCGGAATGCGTACGTGTAGGTGCAGGTCGGACACATCGTCACGACCGTCGAACCATCTTCGGCAAACGAAAGCTTGCTGTCGGCCTGCGCAGCTTGGCGGTCGGGGTCGAACGCGCTGACCGCACCGCCCGCACCGCAGCAGCCATGGAAGATAGTGGGCGTCTGTTCGTCGACGCCGAGCAGCTCGCACGTCTGCTCGAGGTAGGTTCCGTCGCGATCCTGACACGACTTCGAAATGCACAGCGGCGTGTCGGGAAGCTCGCGCTTGGGCGTAAACCCGTGCTCGTTCAAAAACGCCGCGAGCGACACGACCTCGACGTCGACTCCCGTGCGCTCAAGAGCTTTCTTCATATCGTTCGCGCAACCCGGGCACACGCACACGAGCTGCTTGGCACCTGACTGCTCGATTTCACGGGAATTGTTATCGCACAGCGTCTCGGCGCGGTCGAAGAAACCCGCGCTCTTCAGCGACGAACCGCAGCAATGGTCGATCATGGTAGCCTTGCCGCCGAGCTCCTCGACGGTGGCGAAGATCTCGCGCGTGAGCTCGGGACCGTAAGCCGCAAGCGAACAACCCGGGAAGAACGCCACGTCAAAGCCCGTCTGCGCGGGCGCCTCTTCCGTTGCCACATGACGCGTCAGGTCGGAGTAGCCGATGCCGTGAATGGCGCGGTAGGCCGTGAAGATGTCCCACTCCTCGTCGACGAGGACGCTCGACCACGCTTCACGCGGAATGAGCCCCAGCTTCTGGAAATCGACGCGAGCGTTGTATATCAAATCGCAAACGTCGTTATGCGCAAAGCAGGTGTTCTTGCACGACGTGCAGAAGAAGCATCCGCGCACCGCTTGCACGAGCTGGCCGTTCGCGGCGATATTCATGCGCAGTTGGTCGACCGTTTCGGACTCGCGCTCGGCTGCAAGCAGCGCCTGGGCTATGTCGCCAAGCGTCATGTCGGCCGCGATTAGCGAATCGCAGGCCTTAGTGCAATGCCCGCACTGCGTACACTGCCCCGTGAACTTCCAATAGGCGTCGGAACGCTCTAGAAGACCCATCGCGGTTTCCTTTCGATAGCGGCGCGAATGCGCCATAATTCGCACGGACCCACCGTGTTGCCCGTCTGTCCTCGCACCATTATAGTCGACCCGCCAACCAGTTATCCCGCAGGTAATCGGTTGCTCAAAGTCGACGAGGTAACCGCCCCGCCGCATTTCCGCAGGTGGCAGCGTGACCCGAGCGATTCTGCAGGCACTGTTCCTGTAATACACTTAGGTTAGCCGAAGCCAAGCGAGGGCGCGCTGCCACCTGCGGTTTCGCGGCGGGATGGATCCAGCAACCGACTACCTGCGGGGTAACCGGCTATTCGTGCATCGAGGCTTCGACAAGGGCGCGGAACAGGCGCTTGGAGTGCGGGCGGGTGCGCCACATGTGCTCGGGATGCCACTGCACGCCCACGACGAATCGCGCACTTGGCAACTCGACGCCCTCGACGATTCCGTCCTCTTCCGAAATGGCCGAAACCACCAGTCCATCGCCGAGCTTAGCGACGCTCTGGTGGTGAATCGTGTTCACGCCCAAACGGGGTGCACCCACGATGCTCGCCAGCAGGGTGCCATCTACCACATCGACCATATGGGCAGGCACATCGAACGGCCGCCCTTGGACGTGGCCCGTATCGGACTCGGGATGCATCACGTGGATATCCTGATGAAGCGTGCCGCCGAGCGCTACGTTCAGGCTCTGCATGCCCCGGCAAATGCCCAAGAGGGGTTTGTCAGCAGCCACGACTGCACGCACGAGCGCCTGCTCCATCGCATCCCGCGACGTGGCCGAGCGGTGCGTATGCGGCTCGCGCCTCGCCCCGTAGCAAGCAGGGTCGATGTCCTGCCCTCCGGGTATCAGGAAACCGTCGCATGCCGCAACGATGCGGGCGATGTGGGCCGGGTCGCTCGTCAACGGCAGAACGATGGGCACGGCGCCGGATTCCAAAAGCCCGCTCAAGTACCCATCGCCTATCGCAAGGCCCGTCCACTCGAAGTCGTAGCGAGGGACCACGCCGATAACGGGCGCGTTCGGCAACCCAGCCGGCATGTGGTTGCGCTTCTCCATCAGGCGCGGCCAGATCTCGGCCAGCGTGAAGCGGTATTTCACCATTGACGAGAGCGGCTCCAGATACGCCCACTCGCCTGGCTTCAGCGAGCCCGACGCCAAGACCATGAGCATGTCGGCCCAGAACTCGACGCTGCGCCCGTAGATCTGCGCGCCGTAGCCATCGCTCATGAGCGCGTTCTTTGCTTGGCGAATATGCGATTCGTCAACGTTGGCCAGCAGCGATTCCAGCACGTCGAGGTTTCGTCGGCTATAGAACAGGGCGCGAATCAGCACGACGTAGGCCAAGCAGTACTCGAAGGGCATGGCGTCGGCGGGCCTGATCTCGACGAAGTTCTTCAGGCGAGCATCGGGCCACACCATCGAGAGCGCATGCTCCACCTCGGCATCGGTCATGAGCCTGTTCGCGTACAGGTCGTCGAACGTCGTCGCGCCGACATAACGCCACCGGGCATGACCCGCAACGTCGTAGGCACGACCAGCGACCGCACTTTCGTTAGGCTCGCTGGTCGCCGACTCATGCGCCGCGCACACTGAGCCTGCGCCCTTTCTGCCGACTTCAGACGCCAGAGGCTGCTCGACATTCGGATCGCCGGGCACCAGAATCGCTTCACGCGTCATGATGTAGTCGGCATAGTCGGCAAACGTGTAGCCGGCTTTCAGGGACCCCGGCACCGTACCGACCCGGTCTTGGTTCATGCTCGCCCAAACATGGGTGCGCACCAGGTTGCGCGTGCGCTCCTCGGCTTCGAATTTTGGAGAGTTGTCGCAGATGAGCGAAAGTATCGGCGCTATGATCTGCGCGATCCTCATCTTCCGAAGCGCGTCGGCCTCGTTCTCGAAATCGACCGAGACCTGCAGCGATGCCGAACCGCGCATCATGCAGATACCCTCGTACGCCTGCGCCCCCAAGAATTCGGTCATGCATTCGTACCGATACTTGGGAACAAGCTCGAGGTCGGCCGCCCGAGCCGACGGGTTGTACCCGAGCATCGGCGTGAACAGGCCGTACTCTTCCAAAATCGGATTGAGGCGGTTTCGGAAATCGAGGTACGCCCGCTCGATGTCGACGACGTCCTCGAACGGGCCGGCCGATATCTCGAGCTGACCGGCCGGTTCGATCGTAATCGTCTCGCCGGGCCGGGCAAGCCCCACGATGTCCCCGCCGTCATGGAGCTCGCGCTCGTAAGCCGGAGCCAAACGCCTCAGGATGTCATGCACGCCACCGGGTTCGGAATACGAGACGGGAGCATTCGTCCCCTTGTGCAGCAGAATATGCTCGAGCTCGAACCCGAGCTTTTGGGTATAGGTGTCGCCTTTGTTGAAGAAATCGACGAGTTTTCGACGATTGAGTTTGCGGTAATCCAACGAAGCGTCTGACATGCGCCCTCAAATCCTAGTATTTTTATATGTTTTAAACATTGTAGCGCATGGGACGCGCACCGTGATGTCTGGCGTTGTTCGCTTTAGGCGGGATCGGCAGAATTGATGCTGAGGATGCTCGCCTGCAAGCGGGCGATCAGTTCGGCGGTAACGCGCCCCGCCGCTTCCCCGCCCGATTGCACGTCTTCGTCGAGGGCCAGGCAGTCGCGCATGAAACGTTCTTGCTCCTGGTCGATCATCTTCAGCTCTCGTGCTGCCGCGAAGCCGGCGTCGGCATCGTTGGATTTGGCCAAACGCCGCAGATGAAGAATCATCAGGGCAACCGTGCCGTGAAATTGCTGTTCGAGCGTAACGCCCGCCATATCCGCCCCTCCTAGAACCCGCGCAACTACAATCCTTTGTTGCGCCGTATCCTCGCTTTCGCGTTATGATACTGCAATACGACAGCAGCCGGGACCCGCCGACATTCTGGAAAAGGACGGGCTTCGCGCCTCGCCCGTTTTAAGGAGAGAAACGCCATGGAACTCGAAGCTAATCGCAAGGTCATCGCAATTATCGCGTTCGCCGCGCTCGCCTGCGCGCTGGCGCTCGTCGGCTGCGGGCAGAGCTCCCCGAGCTCCAGCTCAGGCGCGGCGGCAAGCGCAAGCACGAGCGCATCGGCCGCATCTGCTCAAACGGGCTCAAAAGCCCAGGCAGAAGGCCCGTACGCATCGGGTATTCACCATGCCCAGATGACGGTCGAGGGCTACGATCCCATCACCATCGAACTCGACGCCGATGCGGCACCGACAAGTGTGGCAAACTTCTGCACTCTAGCAAGCGAGGGCTACTACGACGGCCTGACCTTCTACCGCTTTGCCGAAGGGTTCTGCATGCAGGGTGGCACTATGGGCAATTCCGCATCCGGGTCGGATCCCAACCTGAAGGCGATCGTCGGCGAGTTTTCGGGCAACGGCTACGACAACCCCCTTGCCGATAATTTCGTCAAGGGCACAGTTGCGATGGCCCGCACGGGCGATCCCAATAGCGCTCGCTCGACGTTCTTCGTGACACTGGATTCGAGCCCCATGGTGAGCCAAAGCCTGAACGGCCAGTACGCCGCCTTCGGAACGATCGATGAAGCCGGCATGGCCATCGTCGACAAGATCGTCGCCGACTACCTGCCCAACGTCACCGACCCCCGCATGGGCGCCATCGACGACGAATCCAAGCAAGCCAAAATCGCCTCCATCAAAATCGTCGACTAACGCAAAACGTCATAAAAAGGGACAGTCCCTTTTTATGACAAGCCAGAGCGAAAAGCCATAACAAGGGACTGTCCCCAGTTATGACTTATAGGGTCTCGTTCATAGAGCCAGTGCGGTAACCTTGCAGGTCAACGGAAACATACGAGAAACCCGCATCCTTGCATGCCGCCACGACCAGATTGCGCACGCTCGCCGCACACAAGCGCTCGATGTCGTCAGCCGGCACCTCGATGCGCGCCGTGAAGGCGCCGTCCCCTTGCAAACGCACCCGTACCTGGGCAAACCCTAGAGCCCGCAGCGCTTCCTCCACCGCGTCCACCATAGCCAACCGCTCGGCCGTAATCAGGTCGCCGTACGCGAAACGCGAGTTCAAACATGCGAACGCCGGCTTGTTCCACGCAGCGAGCCCCAAGTGCTTGGCCAGCGCCCGAATGTCGGCTTTGGCAAGACCGGCCTCTCGGAGCGGGCTGATGACGCCCATCTCTTGCACGGCGCGAAAACCCGGACGGTAGTCACCCTCGTCGTCGAGGTTCGAGCCCTCGGCAATCTTCGTATATCCCAACTCGTGCGCCGCCTGCGACAAGCGCGAGAATATCTCTTTCTTGCACACGTAGCACCTATCGGGTGGATTGTGGTCAAAACCGGGAATCTCGAACTCGTGAGTGTCGACGACCACATGGTGAATTCCCCGTTCAGCACAGAAATCCTGCGTCTCGGCTATCTCACGCGCGGGAATCGATGGGCTGCGCCCGGTCACCGCCAGCACGTCGTCGCCGAGCACGTCGTGCGCAACAGCCAGAAGCAACGTGGAATCGACCCCGCCCGAAAAGGCAACGGCCACAGGGCCCGCATCGCACAGCACCCGTTCGAGCGCCTCGAGCTTGCCCGCAAGCGCGCGATCGAGTCCCGCCTCATCGACTTCCACCGTGTTATGCATACTGCCCGACTCTGCCACGATGCTTCTCCCACTTCTTTCGATTTACCAGCTTGTCTATTAGCGTAATTGCAAGCATTCCCATTGTGAATCATTGCCAAGTGTAGCCGTTATTCGTTTTTCCGCACGCCTGCAGCCGAACCGAGCGAACACAAGAGCTCATTTCGCGCTACACTACCTGCGATACAAGAGAGAGGAGAGCGCCATGACAAGCTATCAGTTCACCCCGCGCGGCGTTTGCTCGCGCAGCATCACCTTCGACCTCGACGACGGCAAGGTGCACAACGTCGCCTTCATGGGCGGCTGCAACGGCAATCTCAAGGCCATCGGAAAGCTGATTGAAGGCGCCGACGCGCAGCACATCATCGACACGCTGGAAGGCAACACCTGCGGCCCGCGCCCCACATCCTGCACCGACCAGCTGACAATCGCCCTGAAGCAGGCCCTCGCCCAGCAAGCGTAGCTCCGCGAGCCTGGCGGGACGATCTCCCCGGGTAACCATCCCGCCAGGCACAACTTTTGAACAGCCCCTATTGCACCTTCCGACCAGATTTCATAACGCGATCGACCGCGATGGCGACAAGCACAATCACGAGCATGACGGGCAGGGTATTGCCACAGGGGAGGTCCCAGCTAAGCGAAAAACGGTACAGGGCAAAGCCCGCCGCCCACAAAATGACGTTTCGCCAATCGACCGTCTGTTGCGCCGCGTCGCGATGCAATACGAAGAAATCGACGACGACCAACGCTGCCATCGGCGCGAAGATTGAGCCGATAAGGTAGAGGAACTCCTCGAAATTGCCCACGGGCGCCACGATTGCGAGCACGGTGCCGACAACGGCCGCCACGATACCACACACGCGCCCGTCAAGGCGCTCGTGGATGGCGTTCGCCGAGATGCCGGCCGACTGCGCATCCAAAAACGTCGTGGTCACAGTCGAGAACACCACAATCAGGATCCCCGCTACGCCCAGACCCGCCTGGGCCAGCACCGCGGCAACGTCGTCAGACCCCGCGAACAGAGCGCAACCCAAGCCTATGGCGAACATCCAGCAGCTTCCGACGAAATACGCCGCCGTTGCGGCAGCCGCACCGGCGCCCGGCTGGCGCGCCTCGCGCGCATAATCCCCCACAACAGGCAGCCACGACAAGGGCATGGCCACGGCCAGCTCGACAGCAGCACTGAACGAGAGCCCCTCGCCTGCCGAGGCACCGACGATACCGCCCTGCCCGAACACGGCAAAGCTCGCCACGAAGGTCAGTACCAGCAACAGGACCGCCGCCACCGACTGCACGCGACCCATCTGCTTGATGCCGATCGCAATCCACGCGACGATCAGCGCCCCTATGACGATGCACCAGCCAACCTGCCCGAGCGCCGGCACAAGCAAGGTCGCCGCGGCAGCGCCCGAAATGATCATAATGGCCGTCCAACCCACCAACTGCACGACGTTGGCAACCGAGAACAGCTTGGACCCGATAGACCCGAACGAGCGCCCTGCCACCTGCATGGCGGTTTGCCCCGTCTCCGCACTTACATGCGCGACCAGCCAAAACAGGACGCACCCGATGATATGGCCGATCAAGATCGCAACAAGGCCCCGTTCCCATCCCAACGGCGCGAAGAACGTACCCGTCAGGATCTCGGCCAACGATACCGCCGCGCCAAACCACACAAGGCCCAGCATCGGCGTCGACAACGTGCGCACATGAGTCTTACCAGACATGGCAATCACTCCCTCCGGCGGCATTACCCGCATCAGGTTCTTCGGGTCGAAGCGGGATTACGCTTCCTCTCAGCCCGCATCGCGCGAGCTCCCCGCCGTCCGCCTATGCGGACGTGCACGTATTTTAACGCATGGCGCTATAACTTGTGAACTTTTGTACAGGAAAGTTATCCGAAGGTTTCTCCCCCATCTTGCGAACTGTATAGTTGTCGCCGACAAAAGAGAAGGGTTTCCGATGTCGAACGAAAAAAGCTTGGAAGAATTGCGCCCGAAAGCGCGCGGGAAGGCCCCTGCGGGCGTCAATGGAACCCAGACGGGCAAAAGCGCGCAGACTACCCTCGACCAATTGCCGCCCGAAACCCCGGCAACCATCCAGTCGGTCGGGGGCGAAGGGGCGCTACGCCAGCACTTCCTCGACATGGGCGTAATTCCAGGGGCACGGGTGCAATTCGTGAAGAGCGCCCCGCTCGGCGATCCGCTGGAATTCCGTATCCATGGCTATGAGCTGACGCTGCGCAAAGACGACGCCGCCAAAATCGAAATCGAGCTTGTAGGAGCCGGCGATGCGGCGCACGTATCGGCGTTCAATCCGAAACTCGGTGCCGCCGATTCCGAGCACCCGGGCCTCGGCGAGGGTGGCCGCTTTCATTCGCGCGCCGACGAAAACCCGCTGCCCGACGACGCAACTCTGACATTCGCCCTGGCGGGCAACCAGAACTGCGGCAAGACAACGCTGTTCAACCAGCTGACGGGCGCCAACCAACGCGTCGGCAACTTCCCCGGCGT
>DFIX01000012.1:0-7108 GCA_002371495.1 Eggerthellaceae bacterium UBA3686 | reverse complement strand
GGCATCTACTCAATGTCACCCTACAGCAGCGAAGAGATCGTCTCGCGCCAATACATTCTCGACGAGAAGCCCACCGGTATCATCAATATCGTCGACGCCACCAACATCGAGCGAAACCTGTATCTGACGATGCAGCTGATGGAGCTCGATGTGCCAATGGTGCTGGCCTTGAACATGATGGACGAGGTGCAGGAGTCAGGCGGGTCGATCCGTATCAACGAGTTGGAAGCGATGCTTGGGATCCCGGTCGTGCCGATTTCTGCCGTGCGCAACGAAGGCGTGGGCGAACTCGTGCAGCACGCGCTGCACGTGGCGCATTACCAGGAACGGCCCGGCAGGCAGGATTTCTGCGACTCGTCCGACCACGGCGGCGCCGTGCACCGCTGCCTGCACGGCATCATGCACTTGATCGAAGACCATGCCGAGCGCGCGGGCATACCGGTGCGCTTTGCTGCGACCAAGCTCGCTGAAGGCGACGAGCAGGTACTTCGAGCGCTCGACCTTTCGCAGAACGAGTACGAGATGGTCGAACACATAGTCGAACAGATGGAAGAGGAGCGCGGGCTCGACCGCGCAGCCGCCATCGCGGATATGCGGTTCAGCTTCATCGGCAAGGTCGTATCGCGCACGGTCGTCAAACCCGACCGGAGCAAGGGCGGCGCCCGCAGTTCGGCAATCGATAAGCTGCTGACGGGCAGGTTCACCGCCATTCCCATGTTCATTCTGATCATGGCCGCGATTTTCCTGTTAACGTTCAACTACATCGGGCCGTTTTTCCAAGACCTCATACAGCTCGGCATCGACGAGCTGACCACATGGACCGAAGGCGCGCTCGAAAGCGCAGGCGCCGAACCGGTCGTGCAATCGTTCATAATCAAGGGCGTGTACAACGGCGTGGGCACGGTGCTCCTGTTCTTCCCGATCATCGTGGTGATGTTCTTCTTCCTGTCGCTCCTGCAAGACACGGGTTACATGGCGCGCGTCGCCTTCTTCATGGACCGTGCCCTGCGCAAAATCGGCCTCTCGGGCCGCTCTATCGTGCCCATGATCATGGGGTTCGGCTGCACGGTGCCGGCCGTCATGGCCACGCGCACCCTCCCCTCCGAGCGCGACCGCAAGCTCACCATCTTGCTGACGCCGTTCATGAGCTGCGTGACCAAGCTTGCCATCTACGGTTTCGTCGCCGACGCCTTCTTCCCCAGGCAGGCAGGCTGGATCATGGTGGGGTTGTACGTGCTTGGCATCATCGTGGCCATCGTGATGGGGCTGGTGCTGCGCGGCACCGCCTTCAAGGGCGAGGCCGTGCCGTTCGTCATGGAGCTTCCCAACTACCGCATGCCCTCGGCCAAGAGCGTCGGACGCCTGGTGTGGGATAAATCCAAGGATTTCATAACCCGCGCGTTCACGGTCATCTTCGTCGCGACCATCATCGTATGGTTCCTGCAGTCGTTCAGCCCGCAGCTCGTGCTGCTCCCCGAGGAAGAAGCCGACGCCAGTATCTTGGCGCTGATCGCCGGATGGATTTCGCCGCTGTTCTCACCGCTCGGCTTTGGCGACTGGCGCTTCGTCACGGCCCTCATCGCGGGCTTCATGGCCAAAGAGACCGTAGTTTCGACGCTGTCGGTGCTCTTCGACGGCGCGGGCGCCCTCGTAGCCGTGCTCTCGCCGGCTGCGGCGTTGGCGTTCCTAGCGTTCTGCCTGCTTTACACGCCCTGCGTAGCCGCAATCGCCGCCATCAAACGCGAGCTCGGCGGCAAATGGGCACTCGGCGTCGTTGTCCTGCAATGTATCGTTGCCTGGGTAGTAGCGTTCCTCGTGTTCCTCATAGCTACGCCAATCGTCGGCTAGCGCAAAGGCGAATGAGTCACCTTACCTGGTAAGGTGACTCATTAAACGTGGAGTTTCCGAAGTCTGGCGAAGGTCGGCGGTTTGCAGGGCATCAGATGCTACAGTGGCAAGCAACCGGATGAAAGGACCTCAAATGCAGCCATCGGTTAGCCTCGTACCCATTGCCGAAGAGGAGTTCGACAGCTTCGTCGAGCGCTTGCAGGCCGCGTTCACGCAGGCTGCGCGCGACAAATTCCCCGAGTTCCTGGGCAATATCCCGCCCGCGCACGATATCGACGAAGCGCTGAACGAGCCGAGCGTCGAAATGCTCGGCATCCAGCATGAGGACAAAATCATCGGCGGCGCGGTCATTACGGGCGGTGATACGCACAAGCGCCTCGAATTCATCTTCATCGACCCCGACCGGCAGAATCTGCACCTTGGCCAAGCTGCCTGGCAGGCCATCGAGGAGCGATACCCCAACGCCAAAATCTGGGAGCTCGAAACCGCCTACCACCAGAAGCGCAACATTCACTTCTATGTGAACAAGTGCGGTTTCCACATTGTGGAGTACTTCAACAAGTACCACGAGGACCCCGACTTCTCGCAGGAAGGTGCAGCCGACTACCCCGGCGCCGACGACGGCTTGTTCCGCTTCGTCAAAGCCATGGACTAAAAGGCAACGAGCGGGTGAGCCGAGCCTCGTCGTCTTGCCTCACCCGCGCATGGCCTCGAAGCTGACGAGGGCAAGGCCGCACCAGATGCTTCCCAAACAAACAGCGTGCGCCAGCGTGAACGGCTCGCCGAATAAAAACACGCCCGTCAGCAACGCGATCGTAGGGCTCACGTACTGGATGAACCCGAGCAGCGACAGCGGGATCTTGTTGGCCGCATTCGCGAACAGAATCAACGGAACGGCGGTAACCGGCCCCGCCAACACGAGCAGCGACGTAATGAGCCAGCCGTGCGCGGTCACCGTGTCTCCCAGAAACGCATGCGACCCAGTGACCTGCGCAAGCACGATGGCAAACACAATTGCAGGCACCACCATCACGGTATTCTCGATTCCGAGCGCCGTTATCGCAGGGTAGGACGCCTTCTTTTTCAGCGCTCCATACACCCCGAATGACAAAGCCAAAGCAAGCGCGATCCACGGGAAGCGCCCGTAATTGACCGTAAAGAACAAAATGCCGAAAACGCAGAGCGCCACGGCAATCCCCTGCAGGCGCGTCAGACGCTCGCCAAATACGAAGATGCCCAGCACGATTGACACGAGCGGGTTGATGTAATATCCGATAGCCGTTTCGACGATATGCCCCGCATTTACCGCTACGATGTAGACAGACCAGTTCAGCGTTATGATGACGGCGCAGGGGGCCAAGTACAGCCATGCGCGACGCTGCCGCATGAGCTCACGAAGTCCCAGCTTGCCCACAGCGCACACAACGATGACCATCGCGAAGCACCATATGATCCGATGCGCGATGATCTCGAACGAGTCAACTTCGACGAGCAGCTTCCAGTAAATGGGACACAAGCCCCAAAACACATAGCAGAACAAACCCGACAATACGCCACGCCGCTCCTCGGGTGATAGCCCGGAGCGACCTTGCTGTTCTATTTCGGTCGTTTCGCTCATAGATGCCTATGGTAGCAGAACGCGCCAAGGCGACGCTGCCTTCACCCAGTTTGCTCCGCAGCAGATCCCGCACAACACATCGCAGCGGAAACGCATGTGCATTCGCAACTGCGCTAAGCTTTGACAATCGCGTGGGCTACATTGCAGCCCACTTAGCATGGATAGCCTGCATCACAATGTCGAGCCTCAACCTATTGGCTTAGTCAAAGATATGATTATGTCGAATAAACGCATATATCAACTAAATTACTCGTTATACTGGAACAGCACTACCACGTGCAATCAAATGCAGAGCAAATAACCAGAGAGGGACGTTGTATGCAGGTGTTCGATTCGCGAATATACGAGATCGTAGAGAAAGCCATGGAAGGTAACGGGCTAACCGAGCAGGAAACGCTCGAGCTGTACTCCGTGCCCGAGACGAGCAAGGAGGCCGCCTACATCCGCTGGGCAGGCCAGGAACTTTCGATGCAGGCGACCGACGGCATCGCCGAGATTCATGCGCAAATCGGCCTGAACGCCACCACGTGCCCCAAGGACTGCATCTTCTGCTCGTTCGCACGTGTGAACGACGTGCGCAAAGGCGTTTACGAAGTTCCCAAAGAGGATGTGCTCGAGTACGCCAAGCTCTACGTCGAAGAGGGTGCGAACCTCATCCTGATGCTCACGACGGCCAGCTACAAGTTCGACAAGCTCGAGGACATGGTCGGCTCCGTTCGCGAGGTCATCCCCGCCGACATGCCGCTACTCGTCAACACCGAGGATATGACGCTCGAACGTGCAAAACGCCTGAAGGCCGCTGGCGCACAGGGCGCCTACCATGCCATCCGCATGCGCGAGGGCGTTGACACGACCATCCCGGTCGAGGAGCGCCTGAAGACGTTCGGCTACATGCGCGAGGCGGGCCTTAAGCTCTCGACCTGCGTCGAGCCGGTCGGCCCCGAGCACACGCCCGAAGAGCTGACTGAAGCCACGTTCCGCTGCATCAACAGCAAACCCATGACTTCGGGCGTGGGCCGTCGCATCGCGGTCCCCGGCACGAAGATCGCCGACCGCGGCATGCTCACCGACGTCGCCAACGCCAACATGGTCGCCATCTACCGATTGGCAACCGGCCTCGACTACAAGCTCAACTGCTCGGCAAACACGGCCATGACGGCGGCATCGGGCGCCAATCTAGCCTGGGCCGAAGTTGGCACCAACCCGCGCGACACCGTCGAGCGCACCGAGCACGGCGGACGCGGCGCCTCGCTCGAGCAGCAACGCAAGATGTTCCAAGCTGGCGGCTGGCAAGTGCGCCAAGGGCCATCGCTGGGCTGGTTCGACTAAAGAGCGTGCAGTCCGCGACAGCAGGCCAGAAGAGCAGCTCTTCCGACTCGTCATGCCAACTTGGCATAAAGAACGGGGCACAGCGGTGCCCCGTTCTTTATGCCCGTGATTCTTGTGTTCCTACGCTATGAGGCCGCGCTCTTTCATGGCAGCCTGCAGGCGCTCGAGGTTCGCCGGGGCCATGGGGGCAAGCGGCAGGCGGTAATGCGCGGGCGCAAGGCCGATCATCTGGACCGCCGCCTTCACCGGAATCGGGTTGACCTCGCAGAACAGCGCGGCAACGAGGTCAAGGTTGGCCAGCTGCGTCGCCAACGCGCGGTCATGACGACCTTCGAGCCAATCGAAGACCATGTCGTGCACGGTCTTGGGCGCGACATTGGCCCACACGCTGATGACGCCACGAGCGCCGAGCGACATCAGCGGCACGACCATGTCGTCGTTGCCCGAGAACATGAAGAAGTCGTCGCTTAGGTAGCGGGCGATGCGCGTCGCGTAGGCAATGGACCCGCTGGCTTCCTTGATACCGAGTGCATTGGGGTGACCGGCTAAGCGAGCGATGACGCCCTCGGATATGCTGCAGCCCGTACGGCTCGGCACATTGTACAGGATGCAGGGGATGTCCACCGCATCGAGCACGGTCTTGAAGTGCTGGTACATGCCCTCTTCGTTAGCTTTGTTGTAGTACGGCGTGATGACGAGCAGGCCATCGACGCCGAGCTCCTGATAACGGAGGCTCTTCTCGACCATGGTCTGGGTGCAGTTGGACCCGCTGCCAGCGATGACGGGCACGCGCCCGGCAATGCGCTTCACCGCGAACTCGCACACCTCATCATCTTCCTCGTGGGTCATCGTGGAGCTCTCGCCCGTGGTGCCCAGCACCAGAATCGCGTCGGTTTCGTTTTCCAGATGAAAATCGATCAAACGCCCCATCTCGTCGAAATCGACGCTGCCGTCTTCCTTGAACGGCGTGATGAGCGCCACGATGGAGCCCTTGAGATTCTTCAGATCATGCTGAGCCATTTTTGCCCTCTTTCCTGACAGCTGCCTGTCGCCCGTCGGACCCCATGCCGCCCGGGCAGGAGCCTCCTACAAAAACGCCGACAGGACGCTCGTCCTGCCGGCAGCATCATCAAATGCAGTCAGCGGATAGCGCCCCTGCGGTATCCCGCAGACAGTGCACGAGGTATTCCCCCGTGCCCCACCCGCCTCGTCGCGCCCGACGTGGCGAGTTCGGCGAGCTTGCCCCCTCCCGACGTCCACGCCTGCCGGCTTGGTCGGGACTCATCGCACTCGCACCTCTATCGTGGCTTGAATGCTACCTTCCCCAAGTGCGTTTTGCAAGTAACCTTAACGTTCGTGCAATAAGAATCGAGAAACGGGGTTACCGCCCCTCTGCCGCAAGCGCTTGGCGCAGGCGCTCGTAATGCAGGAACGTGCCGCCCTCAGCTAGGGTCGAGATCTCGTCCCAGGTGGCGAATTTGAAATCGATGGCCTCGGAATCCTGAAGCGTCACGTCGGCCGTATCCACGTTAAGGTGGAAATGGTAAATGTCGACGATGTAGTTGTCGCCGCGCTTCAAGTCGACATTCTCGTACGAGTAGACGGGTACGAGCGGCTCGCCCGACACATCGAGCCCCGCCTCTTCGCCCACTTCGCGTACGACGGCCTGCTGAGACGTCTCGCCCGAGAGCACGCCGCCGCCCGAAACCTCCCACCAGCCGGCTCCCCAGCTCTTGTCAAGCGCGCGTTGCGTAATCAAAAACTCGCCACGAGCGTTTTCGACCAGTGCCAGCACGTAGAGCATGAACTCGCCTTCGCGCAAGAACAGCCCTTCGCGCGGCCGCGCCTCGCCCGTGAGGTTCCGGTCCTTATCGTAAATGTCAACAAATTCTTCCATCGAAGCTCCTACCTTCGTTTGCATGCTGCACGCCATTGTAAACGATGAGTCAGCATACCAGGTAAGGTGACTCATAAGCGATAGCCTGCGGCAATTAACCGCAGGCCATCAAAGAGGGGAGAAAAGCCGTCCTCTGCGAAGCGTGCCTAAGAGCCGATGAAGGGAGGGATTGCTCGTAGGCAGCGCTTCAAGGACCGAGTAAGGCTAGTCTTGCGCCAGCAGCTTGTTCGACAGCACCATGAAGATGAGCACGCCCACGCTGATGACGCCAAGGGTCACGAGCACTTCGGGAACCGTTGGTGCGAAAGAGCCCGTTGTCATCCACATGCTCGCCGGATCGGCCTGCGCGGCGAAGGTGCCTGCCGTGATGCCGGGGCCACCGTAGATGTTGGGGTGGATGAAGCTCGTGAACAGCA
>DFIX01000045.1 GCA_002371495.1 Eggerthellaceae bacterium UBA3686 | reverse complement strand
TCTGACCCTTTTTTCACATTTTTGCCAAACAGCACCAGGCAGGATACACATCCCCAGCATCTACGCCATAAAAAGGGACTGTCCCTTTTTATGACATTCGCAGGGCAACCACGGCATGGCGGCCGCAGGTGCCACCCGACGCACGATACGAGAAGTAGCGGTCGGAATGGCATACCGTGCAAATGCCCGCATCGGCGATGCGGCGCGCATCGAGACCCGCTTCGAGCAAATCGGCCGTGACCGCCGCGGCAAGGCTGACGTGACGCGCATCGGCAATCGCGACTTCGCCGAATTCGGTGCGGAAGCGCTCGACCACCTCTTCGCCCACCTCGAAGCACTCGCTTCTGATGTGCGCTCCAATATAGGCGTTGAACTGCGCCGGATCGCATCCGTCGAGCGCCGACAGCGCGCGGGCCGTCTTCGCCGCTATATGCGCCACAGCGCCCCGCCAACCGGCGTGAGCGACCCCGAACGCCCCGCTCGGCGAGACGATAACAAGCGGCAGGCAATCGGCGAAGTTCAGCAGCGCGCCGACTTCGGGCGCCGACACGACAAGGGCGTCGGCCCCTTCCAACGCCGCTTCCTGCGCAGCGTCAAAGTCGTCGCCGGGGCGTACCACCAGCACGTTAGTGCCGTGGACCTGCGTGGGGATGATCGCGCGCGCACCCCCGACCCCAAGCGCCTCGAAAAGCAATCTCCGGTTCGCGCGCACGCACGTCTCGTCGTCGCCCACGTGCAGTGCGCAGTCGAGCGAAGCATAGGGCCCCTGGCTCACGCCGCCCGCACGGCCGGCAAAACCAATGCGCACGCCCACTGCTTCGAAGAGCGCCTGGTCGGTCAGGATATCGAGAGCGCCAGCCGACTCTGCCGCATCAGCGATGCCAGGCACGGCAGGCTCTTTCGCCCCTTTCCCTTCACCCACATCGGGCGCAGAAAGGCGATGCGCCCCCACTGGGAGCGCATCGAGACAAGGAAATGGAAGCTCGCGCGAAGTCACGGTTTAGCTGCGGCGACGCAGGAACTCGGGGATGTAGTCCTCGTCAGTGAAGCGGTTGGCCTGCGTCGTGGAGCGCTGCGCAGGTGCTGCAGCAGACGCCTGGACGCCGGGCATACCCGACAGGCTGGCCGATGCGGCAGCAGCAGACTCCTGCGAGCTGGAGGCCAGCAGCTCGTTGCGGGCGAAATCACGCTGCTGGGCCGCACGCGGGTCGGTGCGGAAGCCCGTGGCGATGACCGTGATGCGGATGGTGTCGCCCATGGACTCGTCGACGATCTGGCCGTAGATGATGTTGGCGCTCTCGTCGGCGCAGGCCTCGACCGTACGGGCCGCGGCGTCGACTTCGGTCAGCGTCAGGTCCGGACCGCCGGCGATACTGAACAGCACGCGCGTGGCGCCCGAGATCGAAGTCTCGAGCAGGCTGGAGTTGATGGCCTGACTGGCTGCGTCGAGGGCACGGTTCTCGCCGGAGGCGATGCCGATGCCCATCATGGCCGTGCCCGCGTCCTTCATGACGGTGCGGATGTCGGCGAAGTCAAGGTTGATCAGGCCCGGAATGGTGATGAGGTCGGTGACGCCCTGAATGCCCTGGCGCAGCGTGTCGTCTGCGATGCGGAACGCGTCGAGCATGCTGGTCTTCTTATCGACGACCTCGAGCAGGCGATCGTTGGGAATGACGATGAGGGTGTCGACCTTCTGCGACAGAAGCTCGATGCCCTGGTCGGCCTGGTTGCGGCGCGTGCGGCCTTCGAACGAGAACGGCTTGGTGACGATGCCCACGGTAAGCGCACCGACTTCTTCGCGCGCGATCTGCGCGATGACAGGAGCGGCGCCCGTGCCCGTGCCGCCGCCTTCACCTGCGGTGACGAACACCATATCGGCCTCTGCGAGCGCCTGGCGAATCTCGTCGCGGGACTCTTCGGCCGCCTGCGCGCCGACTTCGGGGTTGGCGCCGGCGCCAAGGCCGCGCGTCAGATCCTCGCCGATGTGGATGGTCTTGTCGGCATCCGACATGAGCAGCGCCTGGCGGTCGGTGTTCACGGCAATGAACTCGACGCCCTGCACGCCAGCTTCGACCATGCGGTTGACGGCGTTGGTGCCGCCGCCGCCTACGCCGACGACCTTGATGACCGCCAGATGCTCGGATGCAAGATTGATAGGCATGTCTTCTCCCTACTCGTAGTCCGTTTATGCTGCGATTTCGCAAAATGCATATAACCAACTCGTCATTGTACACGAGTACGACCCGAATGCAACGCTCATATGCGCAAACATCCCTTCAACAACAACAAAACGCCGCGCGCGGTAGACAATTTGGGGAGTCTCCCTTTCCTGTCAAGGGAGACTCCCTCATTTTTCGGTCATGTAGCGTTTCCGCAGGCGGGGGCGTGACTCGGCGATTCTGCAGGACCGAGCGCCCGGAAAACGAGCCAGCGGCTCGTTTTCAGCGAGGCCGGGCAAGCTTTAGCTTGCCCCCACTGCATACTTAAGGAGCCGTCGAGGTTGATGCGAAGCCAAGCCGAAGCCCATTCCCGCCTGCGGAAACGCGGTGGGATGACGTATTGGGGAGTCTCCCCTTCCTGTCAGGGGAGGCTCCCCAAATTGTCGTTTTGCTGCACCAATGGTTACATGCGCTCGGGAGCGCTGACGCCGAGCAGGCTCAGCGTCAGGGCAAGCACGATGCGCGTGGCATCGGCCAGCGCCAGGCGCGCGTTCTGCACGGCAGGCTCTTCGCCGATGATGTGGCAATTGGTGTAGAACTGGTGGAAGAGGCTCGCCAGCTCCTGGGCGTAATGCGTCAGGCGGAACGGCGCACGGTCGCGGGCGGCCAGCGCGATGAGCTCGCCAAAGTCGTCGATCTTGCGCATGAGTGCGAGCTCGGACTCGTGCGTGAGCGCGCCGAGGTCGGTACCTGCGGGGATGACGCGGGCGGCCAGCGCGTCGGCACCTTCACCTTCTGCATCCTGACCTGCAGCCTTGCGCAGAATCGAGCAGATGCGGGCGTGCGCGTACTGCACATAGTACACCGGGTTGCTGGCATCTTGCTTCTTGGCGACCTCGATGTCGAAATCGACCGGCTGGTCAGACGAGCGCGACAGCATGAGGAAGCGCGTGGCGTCCACGCCGACCTCGTCGACGAGCTCCTCGAAGGTGACCATTTCACCGGTGCGCTTCGACATGCGCACGGGCTCGCCGTCGCGCAGCAGGTTGACCAGCTGCCCCAGAACGACTTCGAGCATGCCCGCATGGCCCCAGGCTTCCATCATCGCCTCGCAACGCTTGATGTAGCCGTGGTGGTCGGCGCCCCAGATGTCGATCAGGCGGTCGAAACCGCGGCAGACCTTGTCGTAGTGGTAGGCCATGTCGCTGGTGAAGTACGTCAGCTCACCGTTGGCCTTTATGAGCACGCGGTCCTTGTCGTCGCCGAAGTCGGTCGAGCGGAACCACGTGGCGTCCTCGGCTTCGAAGATGTAGCCGCGCTCGCGCATGACGGCAAGCGCGCGATCGACCGCCGAACGGCCCTCCTCGTCAGGCACGTACAGGTCGCGTTCGCTGAACCAGCGGTCGAACGTCGTGCCGAACTTTTCGAGTAGCGAGCGCTGGTTGTCGAGCATCTCGTTCATGCCGATTTCGCGGAAGGCGATCCTGCGCTTGTCTTCGGGCATGTCCTCGTATTTGGAGCCCTCGCGCTCGATGATGCCGCGGGCGATGTCGGTCACGTAAGCGCCGCCGTAGCATTGCTCGGGCATCGGCACGTCATGGCCGAGCAGCTGCAGGTAACGCACGGCAATCGAGTTGCCGAAGACATCCATCTGCGTGCCGTGGTCGTTGACGTAGAACTCCTCGTACACGTCGTAGCCCGCATGGCGCATGACCCGCGCCATGGCGTCGCCGAGCGCGGCCCAGCGACCGTGGCCGATGTGCATGGGGCCCGTCGGGTTGGCCGAGATGTACTCGAGGTTGACTTTGCGCTGGCCAGCGGGCACGCTGCTGCGCCCGAAATCGTCACGCTGCTCGCGGACGGCCGCGACCACGCCCTGCAGCACCTCGTCGGTCAGGCGGAAGTTGATGAAACCGGGGCCAGCAATTTCGGCCGACTTGATGACCTGGTTTTCGGGAAGATGGTCGACGATCGCCTGCGCGATGGCGCGCGGGTTGGCATGCGCGAGCTTGGCAGAGCGCATGGCAACGGTCGAGGCCCAATCGCCATTGGCCACGTCGCGCGGACGCTCGAGCGCAGGCGCGGGCGCCTCGTCGAGTGCCAACGAACCGTCTTCCATGGCCGCCAGGATGGCCTTTTCCACTATACTTTCCAGCTGCTCGCGAATCTGCATGATCTCCCCCTGCCCAATCGGGCGATATCTCGTGAATGCGTATCAGGTTATTGTAGCGGATATCTTCAGCCGTTTCGCACGTTTTGCGCACCTACACGTTGTCGGTCAGGTCGATCTGCATGAGATAGACGTTCTCGCGCATGCGCTGGGCAGCGGCGCGGCTCAGGCGGCCCTCGTCGTAGGCCAGCTGGATCTGCTCGAGTTCGATGCGCAGGGCGAGTTTCATGCTGTCGAGATCGGGCTCGGCATTGCGCGTGAGCGTCGTGATCGAGGGCGCAGGGCCCCGCAGAAGCGCGATCGTGCGCTCGTATTCGGCGATGAGCCGGCTGATCTTCTCGGATTGCAGGTCGGATTCGACCATGCCCGAGCGCAGGCGATCGCAGACGTACATGCTGGCGCGCACCTGGATCTCGCGCCTGATGCGCGAACTCGTCGCGGCATCGGTCGGCTGCTGGCCAGGCATGCGATGCAAAAGCTTGCGCGCGTACTTGCGCATGATCAGGACGACGCGGCGAAGCCAGCGCAGGAAGGCGATTCGGCGGTTCTTGCCCCGCTTGAGCATGGACTCGGTGCGCGCGACGCGGCTGACGTACTGGTAGCCTTCGAGCGGCGGCGCCTCGTCCTTGTCGATTTCGTCGAGGACGAATTCCTGCTCCCACTCGAGCGCCTTCAGGCGCAGCTCGATGTCCTCGTCGTCCTCGAGGTCCTTGTCGTCTTTGAAGCGCTCGAGGCGCTCAGTGTACAAGGCGATGACAGGCGCCAATGTGGCGCGGTTCTGGGCATTTTGGCGCGCCGTCAGCTCTTCGATGACCGTGCGGAGAATCTCGGCGCGCGCCTCGGCGGTTGCCGCGCGGGCCTTCGAAGGATCCGAGCGACGCGGGGCCAGCAGCGGCACCACGAACGTCGCCAGCAGAAGCGACAGCAAAATAACGCCGCTTGCCAGGAATATCAGCAGGTCACGCTGCGGGAAGGGCACAGCGCCTTCGGTCGTGCGCACGTAGAACGGTATCGAGAACATGATGGCTAGCGTGATGGCGCCCTTCGAGCCCGCAAACGTCATGATCGCAGCCGAGCGGGCGCGCTCAGCAATGCCCCGGGGCCCGCCGCCCTTGCGGAAAGCCACCGCGTCCGACAGAAGCGTCCACAAGAAGCGCGTGCCGTGCATGAGCACGGTGATGACCAGGATGTAGGCGACCAGGTGCCAGTTGCTGATGCCGTCGTCGATCCACACGTCGCCGAACGACTGGGGCAGCTGCGTGCCGAGCATGACGAACACCACGCCGTTGAACGCGAAGACGATCACCTGCCACACGCTTGACGAGACGATGCCCGTGCGGGCCATAGACGGGTCGAAGTCGCGCGGCATGAGCGACATCGTGATGCCGCAAGCCACGACCAGGATGACGCCCGACACGCCGACGACCTCGCCCAGAAGATAGGCGACAAACGGGGTCAGCAGCTCGAGGGCCACGTGGAAGGTCGTGTTGTCCAGGCCCATGTCGCGCACCTTGGCGGCGAACATTACGAGCGCGTAGCCGAACACGATGCCGATGGCGAGGGCCCCGAGAAACGAAATGAGGAACTCCTGAAGCGCATCGGTAACCGAAAACGTGCCCGTGACCACGGCTGCTACGGCGAACTGGAACGACACGATGCCCGACGCGTCGTTGAGCAGCGACTCGCCCTGAAGCGTCGTCTGCTGGCGCTCGGGTATGTCGGCTTGCGCCGACACCGAAGCCACGGCTATGGGGTCGGTCGGGCCGAGCGCAGCGCCAAGGGCGAACGCAGCAGCAAGGGGAATCGAGGGGATCATGGCGTGAACCGAAAAGCCCACGACCAGCACGATGGCAACCACGAGGCCGATCGCGTACGAAAGCATGGTCGTGCGGTTCTTCCATAGCGCATGCTTGTCGGCGTCGCGCGCCTCGTGGAACAAAAGCGGCGCGATGAACAGGACCAAGAACAGCTCGGGGTTGAGCGAGATGCTGATGCGCTCCTGCGCCAGAAGTGCGACCACGATGCCGCAGGCGATTTGGATGAGGGGCAGCGATACGCGCGGAAGAAGCTGGTCGAGGACGGCGGAAGCAAGCACGGTCGCCAAGAGCACCAATGCCAGTTCGAGCGCAGCCATGCCCCACCACCTTTCCATTTGCCTACAGTTTGCTTCGATACTACCACGGCTGCTCCCCCCGACCGCCGCCGTAAACGGTCCGTCACCGATTCCCAACAGCGAGCAGATATTTGCACTGTGCAACTATCACCTAGTTAGTTGGCATTTCTCCTGATTGATAGTAGTAGCAATTTTCCAATACTCTTGAATTGTTAGTAATGGATATACCGTTAAATGCCCTATGTGGTATCATGGTTTCTGCTTCAGGCCACCGAGTGCGCGGCGCATCCTGCGCCTGCGCGCCCATGCAACTAACGAGGGGACTGACTCAACATGGAACAGATGTGGAGCGCCTGCAATCCGCAAACCGAGGAGGAGCTCATCGAGTGTGCCACGTTGGGCAAATCGCTCAACCGTCTTTCGCAGCCGACCATCCTCACGCTGCTCGCCGCCAACGACAAGCCCATGCACGGCTACATCATCGTGCAGCAGGCGGCCAACTCGCCTATGTTCGGCGGCAAGAAGCCCGACGCCACCGGCATCTACCGCGCCCTCAAGCGCATGGAGCAAACGGGCCTGGTCACCTCGCGGTGGGAAACGCCCGAAGAAGGCTCTGCCAAGCGCCTGTTCGAGCTGACCGACAAGGGCCGCTCGTGCCTGCGTCGCTGGATCGACGCCCTGGCCTGCTACAAGCTGACCATCGAGGAGCTGCGCGTCAGCGCCTCGACCGCGCTCGGCATCGACGTCCCGCCTACCCCGTACTGCGCTCACGCTGCCGCCGACGCCCACAACATCGAGACCAAACCCACGACCTCGCTCTAAGCGCTTTCGGCGCAATTCGTCAGATCGCCGTCATCGGAACGTCGTCATGTCAGATAGCCACCTGGGGACAGCCCCAGGTGGCTATTTTGTTTCTGCACGCCTTTTATCGTGCCCCATTTATCGTTTTCGCGCCCTCCGCGCGCCGACGAATCGTTTTGCTCCCTCCGCGAGCCGACGTATCGTTTCTGCGCCCTCCACACGCCCGATTAATCGCTTCCGCACATCTTTTGAGTGCTCTCCCGCGCCTGATTCTTCGTTTCTTTCACCGAAATCGCTCTGAGATGACAAAATTTCGGATTTCAGAAACAAGACTGGATTCGCAACTCTGCAAAATCCCAGGTGGCGATAAACCCGGGGGCTCAGTGTTCGTGAAACAGAAAACCTCATATCTGAATTATGCCTGGTCAGAAATTATTTGCTATTTTGTTCATGTATCTAAAATCAGAAATTTTGTCATCCTGCAACGAATTTGATGAAAAACCCCTTGAAGGGCCGTAGCGACTAACCGACCACCCGCGAGCGCTTTGTCACGGAGGCGAAGCGCTCGCGGATCTGACGGATTCCCAGATGCAATATGGGAACGTCGAAGCGCACCTGTGCCCACAGCGATGGAGCGATAAGCTAACTATAGAGGCATATAAAGCGATATATAGAGGTGTACAATCTTCCCAGAAGATTGCGCGGGCTAAACCAGTTGTCTGGCAGATGAAAGGCATACTCATGAGGCAAAGCATGCTGAAGCGGATCTTATCGGTGCTCGTTTCCTTTACCTTGGTCGCCGCGTTCGCGCTACCGGTCCCGGCTCTTGCGGCACAACCCCAGGTCGAGGTGGACAATCACTCCGCATCCGACCAGATGGTCGTAAGCGGCATCTCGATCGACGGCGTGGAGGCTCCTGCAGCAGGCACGCAGCTCGACGACTCGGCTGCCGTCACCACGGCCGAAGGCGAGCAGTGGGACATTCCCGTGCTCTGGATCGACGACTCCCTGCAGCTCGCAACCCAGGCCGATGAAGGCCGCTCCTACCTGCCCGCGCTCGCATTCTTCGTACCCAACGAGTACTCAGTTGAAGGCGACACCTACACAGTGCAGCTCTCGGAATCGCTGGCCAAGCTCTTCGGCACCGAGGAAATCGTTTCGGTCTACGCACCCTCTACTGGCATCACCTATATCTTGCCGGCTTCGCTAAGGGATTACTTCAACGCGTCCGCCGAGCACGAAGCGCAGGACGAGTCCGCCGCTGCCGATAACGAAATAAAGCCCGCAACCAAGGAAATGTCGCTGGTGGATATCTTCTGCGCCCAGACGGCGCGTGACAATTTCACCGACGAGGACCTGTCGTGGTTCATAGACCTTGTTATCAACAAGCTGCAACCTCAAGCGGTTAACCTGCTGATCGAGAAGTTCCCGGCATTCGCAGACGCTGCGCAGACAGGCAGCATCGGCAAGCGCATCGGCCTTTACATCTACTTCAAAAACGGCGATATGGACGGTCTGGACGAGCATGAGAGCGCCTCGTCGGCGCTGGCTTACGTCGGCGGCGATGCAGTCAAGTGCGAGGGCGAGTACATGTTTTCCTACATGATAGGCATCGACCTGGACGACCTGACGAAGACGACCAAAGACGGTCAGTACTACCGTGATCCCAAAACAGGCAAATACGTTATCCTGCGCGACGGCGAGAGCATGCGCGCTTTCGAGAACACCATTGTCCACGAGCTGTTCCACGCCTTGATGGACGACTACAACCGCACGGGCATGGCTGGCGGAACGAACATCAACGACGTTGTAACCAAGCCCGATGGAACTTGGAAAAGCACCGATCAAGCCAATCTTTTCAAGGTCACACATTACCCGATGTGGTTCATCGAAGGCAGTGCTTCTACGGTCGAGAACGTCTATACGTTCCGCAAAACTGCATTTGAGTTAATCTACCCGACGATGACCGCTGACGCGACGATCTCCGAACGCATCAGCGCCCTGCTGGAAGGCTATTTAGACAATAGGAGAGTATCTTCGGATGGCAAGTACTGCGCTGTGGACATCGGCTACTCCGACGTAGACGAGACCACCACGAGCATCGATCCGGGCATCTCCCGTTACGTGAGCGGATATCTGGCAACCCTGTACCTGAGCGAGCTTGCTGCGCGGTCCAACAGCTTGATCGGTTCGTCGATGGGCGGGACGGCCGATAGCATCGTGTTCTCCTCCGACAAGCTGCGCCTGGGCCTGAATTGCATATTGGAGCGCATGCACAACGGCGAGACGCTGAACGACGTCGTGAAGAGCGTATCGGTCGACATCGATGCGGCCGGCAACAAGGTCACCCTTTACAACGACGTCGCTGACTTCGAGGAGAAGTTCATCAAAGGCAAGGGCGTTGGCGAAGGCAAAGACGCAAGGTATTACGGAGATGAGACCTCGTCTTTGTTCGTAGTTCTTCTTCTCGATTATTTCCGCAGCTTCGAAACCAAGGACGGCGGCTTCGTGGTCAACGGTTCCATATTGGAAGACTTCGGCAAGAAGTACGAGTCACCGCTCGATCCGAACCGGGAGAGTGATTCGGACTATTATGAGATTGCTGAGATCAACCGGTACGTACAATCGACAGTGCCCGATTCCGAGGCATTGAAAGGCGGTGGCAGGACGAGGAGCGGCACGCAGAATCCGAGCGGCGCCGGCTATGAAATCGTTTACCCGCAAGACGGTCCGGGCTTCGACTGGGTCGACGCCATGAAGAGCCTCAGGGCTTCGCTGGAAGCGGCGAAGGCCGCAGCTCAGCAAGCCAGCGCTGCAGGCAATCTGGCGAATTCGACCAACGACTCCCCCAACCTGATGGCTGCGCGCGCAAAGTCTGACGCCTACATCCCCACGAATGCGGGCACTGCGGAAAGCACGGCTGCGGCATCTGCGCCTGCAACAATCGCAAATGCAAGCGAGTCGGCATCCGAGCCCACGGGCGCGGCGAGCGAACCTGCGCCCGCGGCCGAGCCCGCGACTGCGACTGAGCCCAAGCCTGCAAACGAGCCTGCTGCTGAGCCGACAATTGCTACCGAGCCTGCGTCCGAACCGGCGTCCGCGCCCAAGCCCGCATCCGAGCCGGCGTCCGCGCCCGCATCCGAGCCCGAGCCTGCGCCCACTCCCGAACCTGTGCCTGCGAGCGAGCCGGCATCCGAACCCGCTGCTGCAAAGGATGCAGCATAGACTGGGGAGCCCAACCCAGCAGCATAGCTAATAGCACGGCAACGGACTACGTTCTTGCCGCCGCAAGAGGAGAAAGCCCGAGGGCCCAATCGAGATAGTCCGCTCTTGTGGGCAGGTACGCTTTTGCCTGAGCGGAATTAGCAGCTAGATCGACTTTTCTATCGCATAATGGAGCCGGCTTGATCGACCTTTCCGCACGAGAAAAGGGGTGATGAACCACATCAACACCCCTTTTCGCAAACACGTTTTGGCTCTTGAGCTTCACTTGGATACCAGCGGCATTTTGCCACTTAGCCGCGCTCGTGCGAAATGCGGCAACGAGCTACCGTTTCTGTTTTCACATTTTCGGGAGCTTCATGGGCACGGGGCCGCATTGGGCGCGGTAGGGGCAGTTGTCGCAATCTTCCGAGGCGGCCTCGAGGTCGACCTCGTCCCAGCTCATTTCCACAAAGCCGAGCTTGCGGTAGAACCCTTCGCTCGTGCCGCGCGAAATCAGGCGCAGCTCGCCGGCAATGGCGCGAGCGTCGTCGATGAGCGCGCGCCCCACCCCATAGCCGCGCCATGCACTGTAGGTCACGATGGGGTTGACGTAGGCCACGCCGTTAACGTCGTCCTGGAGCCGGCAAAACCCCACGACCGCATCGTCGTCGTTGACGGCCACACGCACGCGGTCGGGCCCGGGAATGACGTCCATCCCCTCGGCATTGGCGTAGGCGTCAATGAGCGCCATGTCGCTTTCGCGCGCATCGCGTATGGTGAACAGCTCGGCCATCAGGCCCTCCTTGTATTGTTGCGAAGGGTTGTCACCCCTTCGTTCGCATCGGACCGCGTAGCGCAGACGGCGCGGGCAGCACGGGCAGCTCGGGCGGCGCGGGCGGCGCGGTCAGCTCGGGCGGCGCGGGCGGCGCGGGCGGCTCGACGCGCGGGCGGCGCAGGAGACGCAGGGCGCAACGCGCAATAGAGAGTTACCCCTACCCTCCCGGGAACTAACCGCGCATGGGCGGCAGGTAGATCTTGTCGCGCTCTTGTGGAATGACGCGCTTGCTGAGCTCGCGCACGCCCTTCACGATGTCGGGCATGAGCTCGATGGGAACGCCCATCATCATCATGTCGTCGCCCACATCCGAGCTCGCGCGCCCGCCGTAGCAACCGAACGAGATGTTGATCTGCTTGTCGCGCATGGGAAGCAGCGTGACCTCGACGCAGTGCGAGTTGTAACCCGACGCGTGAAAGTCGTGGCGGTGCCCGGTGTAGTACGACGTGGCCATGGAAAGCCACATCATCTGCTCGGGATTGCCCATGATCGAGACGACGTCGACCGTGGCCTTGGGGTCGTCAAGCGGGAACACGCAGGTCGCGTCCATCGAATACGGCTCGAGCATGGGGCGCTCGTTGACCATGCGGCTCGCGGCTTCCTGCGTATCGAGCTTGTGGAACAGGATGTAGATCTCGCCTGAGGCGAGCTTGGGCGGAACCTCGGTGAGCCCCAGGATCGACGTGCCGTCGGGGCACGAATGGCGGTTGGCGGGCATGAGTAGCGACACGCCGCGGCGGGCGGCCATCATCGACTGGCAGTAGCGCATGCGCTCCTTCGGGATCTGCACGCCCTCGGGGTAAGGCTCGCCTTTGCGGATGAGGCGCACGCCCACCGGGTGCCAGCGCAGCTGCAGCACCTCGCGCAGCGTCTTGGCCCATTCCTTGTAGGTGGCCGCGGTCTCGTCGTCGATAAGCTTCGCACGCGGATGGTCGTCGGCAGCATTCAGCGAATCGGGATTGACCTCGACCTTTATGGCATCCTGCGGACAATTGCCCGAGCACGTCTCGCAGCCCCAGCACCACTCGGGATGCACCGGCTGCGGACCGTCTTCCATAACGTAGACCTCGGTCGGGCAGAACCGCTCGCACAACCCGCACTTTATGCACGCGTCGCGGTTTATCGTAATGCTGTATGAAACCTCGTTAGCCATCTTTCCTCCACGGAATGTGTAAAAAGGGTCAGGCCCCTTTTACACATTTTTCTGCTGTGTAATCTCGCTTAAACCATTTCTCGAATGAAATGTGAAAAAGGGGTCTGACCCTTTTTACACATTTTCGCCCAGAAGGTACTTCACGATCAGGTCGTTATCGACGTGGGGCTCGCGCAGCTCCTCCTTCATCCAAGGCGGGTAGACGCGCTCGCCCTTGGCATCGGTCAGGTGGTACGAGCAGAACGGGATGGCCTGGCCGCTTGGCACGGTGACCATCATCGAGCACTCGCGCAGGCGCTGGATGTCCATGGTGTAGGCGTCCATGTAGTCCATGATGACGATGGAAAGGCCATCGGCAACGTAGACGCCCTTCTTCGCCAATATGTCGAGGAATACCGACCCTTGCGGGCTGTCGGGGCTGTACGCCTCGTGGTACTCGTCGGTCGTGAGGAACTTGGTCGCCGGCCAGAAACCGCTCTTGTGCTCGGGGACGTCGGCGGGCGCCGGGCCCTTCACCAGGAACACGCCCGTGTCGCACAGCGGATTGCTGCAGCCGAGCGGCCAGATGTCGTGAACGCCGAGAAGGCCTTCGGACTGCTCGCACAGCTTGAAGATGGTGTCGCCCGCCGTCATGCCCTCGGCCTGACGCGCGTCGAAGCGCCCCGAGGTGAAGGCGGGCTGCAGTGCGAGCCCCGCAACGACATCGGAGTTTTCCAGGGCGAAACGCAAAACGTCACCGAGTTGGTCGTCGTTGACGCCAGCCAAGATGGTCATGCAGAGTACGGTTTGCACGCCCGCCTCGCGGCAGCGCTCGACGACGCGCAGCTTCATGTCGAGGATATCGCGCCCGCAAGTGGTCTCGTACACGTCGCCGGTCAGGCCGTCGAACGACAGGAACAAGCCGGTTACGCCCGCATCGCGCAGCTTCTCGAGGTAACCCGGGCGCGAAGCGATGACGATGCCGTTGGTGTTCAGCTCGATGCCCCAAAAGCCCTTCTCGCGACCCATGCGGATGATCTCGGGCAGGTCCTTGCGGCAGGTGGGCTCGCCGCCGGTCAGCTGCACGGCGCCATCGGTGCCCACGGCATCGGCGATGACGTCGTACATTGCCGAGATCTCGTCGAGCGTCGGGTCATGCTCTTCGGTATCGGCGCTCATGAAGCAAACTGGGCACTTGAGGTTGCACATCCAGGTGCACTCGATTTCAAGCAGGGTGCCGCGGCGCTCGTGGCGAGAACACGTGCCGCACCCGAACGGGCACGGCGCCGTGGCGGGTATGGTGTTCTGCGGCGCCGTCTTAGGCATGGCCTGTGCTGTGAGCCACCGGTAATGCTCGACATCGGGCCAGATGCGCGTCTGGTACTCGCCGTGCTCGGGGCACGTGCGCGACATCCACACCGCTCCCCCGTCGTCGGCATATACCTGCGCCGGCAGCTCCTTTAGGCACTCCGGGCACAGGGCTATGGTCTTATGCAGGTTCTCGCTCAACGCTTCCCCTCTCGCTCGCAAAATGTGAAAAAAGGGTCTGACCCCTTTTTCACATTATTCGTACTTGCCGCGCTCGTAGGCGTTGGTCTCGGCATTGGCCTCGCGGATGGCGGTCATGCCCTTGGCGATGCGCTGCAGGTCCTCGATCGTGGGCTCTTCCTGCTCGCCAGCGCCTTCGGCCTGCGGGGCCTCGCCCGTACCGTCGAGGTAGTCGCGCGGGTCGTGGTTGTCGTTGGGCGGCGTGGAAACCTGGATGCCCATGAACTCGACCCAAGCCAGCGTGCGCCGGGGCACGAACAGCGGCTGGAACTTGGCAGCCTCGCGGATGGCCTTCATGCACGAGATGGAATGCGCCAGGTCGGTAACCTCGTCGATGTCGGCAACCGGATCGAAGTAAGCCGACGGGATGTCGCCGTTCTCGATGAGCTTCTGCACGTAGCCGTCGAGCGCGGGACGACCGTCCATGTTGTAGTAGATGCCGTCGTGGTCGATTGGCGTGTTGTAGCTGTAGCCCACGAGCGACGTGCCGCACTCCTGGCATGGCGCCTGCACGAAGCCTGGCTTTCCGATGGACTGGAAATACTCGAGCCATTGGAACGCCTGGATCAGATGGCCCTTGGGCATGGTCGGCACGTCGCCGCCGATGGCGACGATGGACTCGTACCCCAGGTCGAAAATCTGCTTGTAGGCGTCGTTGAAGTGCTCGTCGAAGGTCTTGCCGGTGTCGATGATGAGGTTGACCTCCATCGGCCAGGGCCCGATCTCGTCGAAGAGCTCGCGAACCTGGTCGAGGCTGTCGGCCGGCGTGGTCGAGCAGAAGAAGTCGTAGGTGATCTTGTCGGCTGTGGGGTCGGCTTCGACCTGTGCGTCGTTTTCAGCCTGGAGCTCGAGCAGGGCCTGCATCGACATCTCGCAGATGTCGTAGAAGCAGCACTTGTAGAACCGAGCCGCCTGCTCCATCGTCAGGAATCCGCCGTACTCCGTAGTCATGCGCGTCTTGACGATGCCCGGGATGGGAGGCTTCGTGAAGATGAGCAGAGCTTGCTTTCTTTCAGCCATGTGCGTCCTTTCGGATATGAATTCAAACCTTGTTAGTATAACGCATACGTGCCTGCGCATGGACCTGGGCTCCTGCGCGATGTGGTCATACGATCGGCGGACCGGCTTGACCCTGCGCCCGTTACGTCTCGCGAAGCCCCTGGCAACAGCGCGAACGCACTGGACTTCCGTATGAACACTTTGCCCCAGGGGCAAAGCGTTCACGTCCACAGACCGCGCGTGGACGAGGGAAACGCCCCCTTGTCCACGCTCTACCAAGTCAGCGGTTCGTCGCTCTTCTCGATGATGCAGTCGATGGCGTTGTAGGCCCAGGTGCCGATTAGGTGCTCCTGCAAGGCGCACGAGGTCAGCGTATTGACGTTGGACTCCCAGATGCCGCCGAAATCGGGCGCGGATGGAACGCCGTTTTCGGGATGCCACCAGCCGTAGTCGACGTTGATAACGTCGTCGCGCATGCGCGCGATGGCCACCGTGAAGCGCGCCTGGCCCTTATCGGTCGTCAGCAACGCCACATCACCTGAGGCTAAGCCCAGGTCATCGGCCATCTTCTGGCTCATCTCGACGACGGGGCCCGGCGTGCCTGCACGGAACTTGGGGTTTTCCAAATACATCGATGCGTTGAAGGGCTGCTTGCGCGAACCGGTGAGCATCTGCACGTGATGCGCCCCGCGCGCTTCGGCGGCCGCAACGAGCGCTGGCGAGCACAGGCGCATGAACGGCCCCTGCTCGGGAAGGCGCTGACCGCCCAGCTTGGGCAGTAGCTCGCTTGCGAGCTCGATCTTGCCGGTCGTGGTTGCAAACCCGCGAGGCTGCCCGTCGGCACCGGGCAGCAGGTGCTTTTCGGGCTCGGGCGGAACATGATAGATGCCGATTCTGCAATAATCGTCCCAATCCCAGCCCGTAGGTGCGAGCTGTGCGGCAAATGCCTCGGCAAGCGATTCCTCGGGCCAGCTCTCGGCCTGGCCAAGGCGCAACCCGAGCGCCCGGAAAATGTCGTAGTCGGTTTTGCGCTCGTAATAGGGCGCGACTGCCGCCGGCCCACCGTAACCCGTATTGGCCACGCCGCCGTGAATCTGGAAGATCGGCCGCTCGATGGCGCCTGCGCACGGCAGCACGTAGTCGGCGATGGCGGCCGAAGGGGTGATGTAGTAGTCGAGCACGACGATGAGCGACAACCCCATGAGCGCCTTGTACACGCGGTTCGTGTCGGCGTAGGTCAGAAGCGGATTGGTGGCGTTGACGATGAGCGCCGAGACGCGATACGGCTCGCCGGTCTCCATCGCATGCAGCACCAAATCGGGGCTTGCCGAGGTCATGTAACGCATCGGCAGGCGCCGGCCGAGCTTTTCGGTCTGGGCGCGCACGAGCTCGTAGCCCGTGAAGCACTGAAGGGGCGCCACGCCCTCGTTCAGGCAGAGTGCCCGCTGCTCGGGGGTCAGCGCATCGGACATCTCGAAATCGACCTCGGGCACAAAATCGCTCGCCTCGGCCAGGATGCAGGAGCCTTGCCTGTCAACGTTGCCGGTCACGGCGCGCAGGCAGCATATGGCGCGGTGCGTGGGCGCCACCGATTCGCCGACCTGGTCGATACCTCGGCCCGACACGAGCGCGGTGCGCCCTGCCGCGAAGAGCCGCGCTGCGCGCACCAGATCTCCCTCGTCGACACCGCAGAACTCGGCCACGTAGGACGGCGTGAAGGGCTTCACATGTTCGGCCAGCTCGTCGAAGCCGTGGCACCACTCGTCCACGAAAGCGGCGTCGTGCAGGCCCTCGCCGATGATGACGTGCAGCATCCCAAGCGCGAGCGTGCAGTCGGTGCCGGGCTTCACGGGAAGCCAGATGTCGGCTATGGCTGCGATCTGGGTGTAGCGCGGGTCGACGCACACGAGCGTCATCTGGTCGGACTCGCCGACGGCGCGGATGGTCTGCCAGAAAGCGGAGTTGTCGGACTGCGCTGGATTGGTGCCCCAGATGAAGAGGGCCTGCGTTAGTCCGGGCACGATATCGGCCTCGACCGTCCAGCCGAAGGTGATGGCGTCCATCCAGATGCGCGGGTTCCAGCAGATCTGGCCGATCCCCATGTTGTTGGGGCTTCCGAAAAGGCTCATGAACCGATGTAGCGGCCAGAACGAGGCATGCGGCCCGCCGATCATGGACGCCAACGTGCCAGGACCGTGCTGTTCACGCAGGTCGGCAAGGCGGTCCGCAATGTCGTCGAGGGCTTCGTCCCAGCTGACGCGCTCCCATTCCCCCGACCCGCGCTCGCCTGCGCGCCGCAGCGGGTAGTTCACGCGTCGCGGGCTGTCGAGTACGTCGAGGTTCATACGCCATCGGCGACACCCGGCCAAGATGCGCTCATCGTAAGGGTAGCGCGTGGGGTCGGGTTTCAGGTCGATGACGCGCCCGTCCTCGACCGTGGCCAAAAAGGCACAACAGTAGCCGCAGAAATGGCAGTTCGTCGGTTTGATTTCGGTCATAATCACATCTCTCGTACGCTCGATGAGTCAGGCTACAAACTAGGCAGTAAGGCCTTTGTAGTCGCGCACGTCGCGCCTCGCTTCGGCATCGTCGAACAAAAACCTCAGCTTCATATAACCCGAGGCGAGCTGCCACGGGATGTTCCAGTTGAACAACAGTTCGAGGTAATGGAAGACCGGCACCTCGCACCCCGAACCCCACAGCGAAAACGTGCAGCTGATGCATGGGGTGACGATGGCCTGGGCTCCCACCTCGCGCGCATGGGTTCCGTGCCGGCGCGCCTGCTTGTCGCCCAAGTCGAAATGGCCTGCCGCACGCGGGCGCGACCCGCAGCAATACGAGCGCTTGCGCGCAAACTTGGGCTCGACGAGCTCGGTCTGGTCCATAATCTGACGCAGGGCATCGGCGAACTCGCCGGTCGCGCGGTCGGGACACGAGTCCTTCGGGCAGAAGACCACCTGCGCGCCCTCGGCCGCATCGGCTCCGGATGCGCGGGCAAACGCGTCGGCCGTTGCCGCATCCACACGGTAGCCCATGTCGACCAACACGCGCGGCAGCGGAACGACCTCAATCGAAGACAAGGCATCATCGCAGGCCAGCAGCTTGCGCAGAGCATAGGTGCAGTTCGGGCACGCTGTGACGATCCGTTTCACCGACGTTTGGGCGATGCGGCTGCGGAACTGCTCTTCGAAAGCCGCGCGGGCGGCTCCCCCATCGCCCTCGTACTCGAGGATCTTTCCACAGCACAGAAGCGAAATGCCGTCGACCTGGCCGGCACCTTCGAGCAGATCGTAAACCGACTGCACAAGCGGCATCGCGTAGTTGATAAAAGAGCATCCCGGGAAGAAAAGCGACTCGCAGGCGCTTTCGCCGCTGCTTGCGACGCTCACAGCCTCGAGCCCGGGGAACGTGCAGGTCACCTTGCTGTTCGCCAAAGCGTCTTCGAATGCGTACTCGTCCATGCAAACCTCCTCGACCAACCGATGCAGCGAACTGGCACCCAAGACCTTCATCCATGAGAGCCGTGTAATACCCCTCTATTGGCAATTGTACCAGCGCGGCAACGTCACAGCACCAAGAGCATGATAGACTTGTAACCCGTTATGAATGAATCCCCCGAAAAGCGGCTCAGTCCCATAGAGGCCTACAATGTGCGGCAGGCAATCGACGCCTTCGTAATGTCGAAAGCACCGCTGCGCTCCATCGCCGAAACCGTGCGGCAGGCGAATGCCCCCGGCACATCGCCTTTCGAACGCTATGCGGGACTCGTGCTGCACGACGCCGGAGCCGAAACGCTGATCGACGCGCCCCCGAGCGCAGGCGTTACGTTCATCGCTCCCGGCGCGGGCACCTTCGCACGCATAACATGTAGCGATACCGCGCCGCAATGCGTGAAGGGGGCTGCCGTCGATGTCGAAAACGCCCTGAACAGGCTCATGGACATAGGCAGCGCCCTCGAGTTCGCCTCGCTCGCCCAAAGCCAGCGCCAGAAGCGCGTGAGCATCTCGTTCCTAGGTGCCGACTACACGCCGGCTGCCCCCACCCACAGGACCGCGGCCGTAACTTTTCCCGAACTCGGGCAAGGGGGAAAGCCTGACCTCGCCTTCTTCAACGAACTCGATTGGCGCGTCCTCGATCATGTGGCAAGCGACGCGCGAACCGTGTTTCAAAGCTGCCTGAAGCCCAATATGCATCAAGCGCTGCTCGGGGCGTCCGCGCCCGACGGGAGCGACTGGGACCTGCGCACGAGGCTCGCCACGGTACTGAGCCGGCTCGACCTTCCAATGCGCACCAGATTCGAGTTCGACGTGGCAAGGGGCATTCAAGCAACCCTCGTCGCGTTCGAGGTGCCGCCCGTCACGAGTTTTCCGAAGCGCTGCAACGGCTCAGATGCCTCTGAGCAGCTCGAGGGGGCGCGCATGGGTTATGCGCTCAGGCTCGGCTGCCTGGCGGCGGCGGCCGGCTTCGGGTCGGGAAAGCACGTGCGATACGCCTACGTGCAAGCACGCGACGCCGATGGAATGCCGCTTTTCGAAGGGACCTTCGAGCGCGACGCGTACGTGCGCTCGGTTCTCATGGCGCTCGACGAGGGCACACTTGGCGATTCCGGTTTGCGATTCAACCCCGAAGCCCTGCTCGAGGTCATCCTGCCGGGCCAGTTCCACCTCCTGGGGGCTGTGAGCGCCGACCCCACGCCCGAAATAGCAGCGCATTCGGGGAAGCCTTCGGCCCCCGATATCGCCGAGCGTGCGCGCGAGCAGCGCAAAGAACCCTGGCGCGACGAGCGTGAGCTGCCCGCGCGCATGCAGGCGTTGTTCTGCGCAACGAGAATTTGCGACATCGACACATCGCACTACCTCGGCAGCTCGTCGGAGCTCATCGACGAGGCTCGAAGCGATGCCGACGAATCGTCGCTTGCGGCAATCGCGCGCCTCGAGCACGTCGTACAAACGCAGGCCGAAAAGCTCTCCCCGCCCGCAGGGAATCCCGAAGCGCGCCCGCTATACTGCGGAAACGCCCTTGCACGCGCTGCCTTGCCGCTGCTGCGCGACGAGCTGACGGTAGGATCCGATGCCGAAGCCTTCCTCGCCGAAGCGGCACCGAGCGAAGAGTTCATGGTCGCCGAGCAAGCCGAACGATTCCTCGCTTCGCTCGATGCCGAAAGCGCCCGAAGCGATGAAGCGAAGGCTAGTACCCGCGCTAATCGCGCTGCCACCGCCGGACATCCGACCTTCTATCGCGCTCCAAGTGCGCTGTTCCATGCGCATATAGGGCTTTCGGACCTGTACCAGCGCATCGGGGACGTAAACGGTGCAATCGCCCATGCCGATTACTGCATAGGGCTTGCCCCGACGACCGCGGGCGCCTATTTCCGAAAAGCCGACGTGCTGGCCGAAGAGGGTCGTTATGCCGAGGCGGGCAACGTGCTGACGGCAGGATTGCGAACCGCCATCGCCGAGCAGGATTGCGCGCTTCTGTATTACCACCTGGCGCTCGTGCTTACCCATATGGGGCGGGCCAACGACGCCGCAGCCATACAGGTCTACACCGCCTCGCTTGCGGGCGAATTCGCCCAGCGCGCTAACGACGTGGTCGCCCAACTAAGAAAGAGAAAAAACGCGCCGGTCATTGCATACGCAAGCCCCATCGCCGCTGCGCGCGAGATGATTCGCGCAGGCATCATCGTGGCGCCGGGAAACGCCGCGCGCGCCCTCGTCGCCCAAGCCGCCCTTGGCCTTTCGAACGCCGAAGCGCCCCTTGCCGCCGCCCCCTACGTGGGCGCACTTGCGAGCTACCTCCCCGCAGACCCCGTGCTCTCCGCTGTTTACCGCGCTTTGAAGCACGGCATCAAAAATGTGTAAAAGGGGTCTGACCCTTTTTACACATTTGGATAAAGAAAGGGACCCGGCGAACCGGGTCCCTCGTGCGCATGTGAGCCGTCAGCGCCAGCCTAGTAGAGGTTCTCGATGTAGGCGAAGTTCTCGCCGCGCTCGAGCTCCTTGCCGGGCTTGGTGTAGTAGCTCGCGAAGGCCATGTCGGCATGCTTCATGCGATAGTAGTAGCGGTTCTCGCCGTCGAGGGGCTGACGGTCGTCGGACCACACGCACATGAAGCGCAGCAGGCAGCCGCCGCAGAGCACGAGCACGCAGGCGATGGTGCCGGCCAGCGCGTTGCCGGAGGCGTTCATGATCAGCGGAACGACCAGGCCGCAGCCGATCATGCCGAGCCAGAAGATCGGGGCCGTGCGGCCCTTGACCCAGCGCTGGGCAACGCGCTGCTGGGTGCGGTTGCCCGCGCCCAGGAACGAGAGCACCATGATGAGCAGGATGGTGAGCTCAGCGAAAGCCAGGATGATGTCGACAGTGTGCAGCAGGCCGTGAACCTCGTGCGCAGCCTCAGCGGCAGCAAGGTCGGCAACGCCGGGCCAACCGCACATCGTCAGCATGATGCCGGCGCAGGCGGTCGAAAGGGCCGACGTCGTGAACAGGATCGGCAGCGCAGGCGTCGACCAGAAGGAGTGCGCCTTCAGGGTCGAGAGCATGACGCCGGTGTAGACCATGATGCCGAAGCCTGCCAGGCCCGCGGCGGCCAGCCAGAAGCTGGAAAGACCGCCGAAGAAGTTGAACACACTCAGGAAGCCGAGCACCGGGGTCTCGGGCGACCAGTTGCCGAGCAGCCAGAACAGATCGCCGAACGAGGCGATGGTCAGCAGCACGGCGCCCCACTTGATGATGGAGGTCGCGGTGACGTACGCACGGTAGAATACCGGCGGCTGGCCGAGCTCCTCGACCAGGCAGAACAGGCCGAAGGCGATGCAGAGCAGCGCCAGGAAGTTCGGCAGCATGAAGGCCTGGACGAGGTCCGTGCCCGGGAAGACGAAGGTCGACATAACCCAGGTCAGGAACAGGATGCCGCCACCGAGGCCGCCGAGGAACAGGTAGAGTGCGATCTGCCAGCCCCAATAACGATGCCGATATTGGATCTCGGCATTCTCTTTTTGATATTGCTTCATATCCATTATCGCGTACCTCCCATGTCGGGGATGTAGTAGATCTGCGGGTCAGTGCCGAGCTCCTCGAGCAGGCGGAACGTGTCGGAACGGCCGATGAGGTGCGAAATCTCGGAGTTCGGGTCGTCGATGTCGCCGAACACGCGGGCGTGCTGGTGGCACGTCTGCACGCAGTACGGGTCCGCACCGGGCTCCATCTCGCGGCGCTCCTTGCAGAACGTGCACTTGCGCACGAACTCGTCGAAGCGGCGGACGGTGTGCGAGGTGTCGCGCATGCCGTAGGGGCAGGCGTTGACGCACACCTTGCAGCCCATGCAGATCTTGGTGTCGACCCACACGACGCCGTCCTCGTCCTGCTGGGAAGCGCCGGTCGGGCAGCACGGCACGCACTCGGGGTTCTTGCAGTGCATGCACAGCGTGGGCAGGTAGTTGCGGTGAACGTTGGGCCAAGTGCCCTCGCAGACGCCGCCGAGCACCGGGTTGTAGATGATGTCGAGCGGCAGGTCGTTCCAGGTGCGGCATGCGACCGAGCAGGAATGGCAGCCGACGCACCGGTGCAGGTCAATGCACATCGCGTAACGCGTCATAAGTTTCTCCTCTCCTTTCCTGCCGTTATTCCGCAGCCACTTCGGCGACGGGCTCGTACTCCATAGTGTAGCGAGCGCCCGTCTCGAGGTCGAGCAGCGTGTTGTTCGTCGGATCGAACGCGTAGCCGTAGAAGCGCTCGTACCAGTAGCTATCCTCGATGCCTACCAGCCAGCCGGAGTCGGGGTCGTAGATCTTGCCCTCGCCGATCTTGCCGGGAACGGTAGCGTAGCCCTTGGCAGCATCCCACTCGACGCCCTCGGGCAGCTCGTAGGGAGCAACCTCGGTGCCGGGGTACACGCGGTAACCGGCAACCTCGTAGATGGGCTGGTATTCCATGTCGTAACGCTGGCCAGACTCCATGTCGATCAGGTTCTGGGCATCGGGATCGTAGGCGTAGGCGTAGTACGCGTCGTACCAAACGCCGTCCTCGATGCCGACGAGCCAGCCGGACTCGGGGTCGTAGATCTTGCCCTCGCCCTTGGCACCGGGCTTGGTGGCGTAACCCTTGGCGGAATCCCATGCGACGTCAGAGCCCTCGGGCAGCGCATAGGGAGCCTCGGCAAGACCAGGATACAGGCGGATGTTTGCCAGGAACGGAACCTCGTTGCGCTCGAAGTCGTAGAACTTGTCGTTGGCCTCGTCGTGCAGGAGCTCCTTCTCGGCGTCGTAGGCCCAACCAGAGTACAGGTCGTAGTACTTGTTGGTCTTGGGGTCGACCAGCCAGCCGGACTCCTCGTCGAGCTCGTAGTAGGTGCCGGGCTGAACCATCTTGTCGCGGTGCCAGTCCCACGTAAGGCCCTCGGGGACCTCGCGGTCGCAGGTAGGCGGCGTGAAGGGGATGGGGTCGAATTGCAGAGGCTGCTGAGAGGGCAGAACCTGGATGGCGACCTCGGGATCGTTGGACTTAACCGACGACGAGCCGGGGATCGACCAGGAAGTGTCCTGCTTGAGCGTCAGGTCGGCGTCGGTGCACTTGTAGACCTTGCACAGCAGGCCGCGGTTAGACCAAGAGCCGCCGATCGGGTCGCAGTGCTCGTTGTCGACCGAGGTCAGAACGTTGACGTTCGAGAGCAGGCAGCCGAATGGGGCCTCGGGGTCGTCGGCGCCCATCTCGGGATACCACCAGCCGCGCGGCGCCCAGATGGCCTTGGGGGCGATGGACGGCTCGACGTTGGCGCGCATGCGGATGCGGCCGCGGCGGGTCTCGATCCAGCACCAGTCGCCGTAGACGATGCCCAGCTCTTCGGCCGTCTCGGGGTGAATCGTGAAGTACGGCTCGGGGCTGATGTAGCGGATGGTCGGCATGTTGAAGTGCTCAGAGTGGTGGAACGGCATCGGGGAGCCGCCGGTGGTCAGCACGAGCGGGTAATCCTTGACCAGCTCGACGTCGCGTGCCGGGTCCTCGCCGCAACCGTGCCACTCGGGCATGGCCGGGTAGCCGAGCTCCTCGAGAATCGTCGATTTGAACTCGAACTTGCGGGTCTGCGTGCAGAAGCCGTTCTTCTCGTACTTCTTGAAGTGCTGCGGCGGGAAGTACATGCGGAAGGTCTCGACGAACTCGTCGTAGGACTCGACGGGATAACCGAGCGGCTTGATGACGTCGTAGTAGACGTCCTCTTCGGTCTCCCACGGCCAGAGCTCGGGGTCCTGACCGCAAGCCAGGCCGAGTTCCTTCCAGAACGTGTAGTCGTCATGACGGTCGTAGAGCGGCTGAATCGCGCGCTGCGAGCACTGGATCGAGTCGGTCGCGCCGTAATTCGTATGCATGACGGGACGCTCGAGAGCACCCGCAGGCGGGAACACGTAGTCGGAGTAGAAGGCCGCGGGCGTCATCCAGTAGTCGACCGTCACCAGGAACTCGCAGGACTTCAGCGCCTGCAGAACCATCTTGGAGTCGCCGTAGCAGCTCTGGGGGTTGGTGGCGTTGACGATGAGCGCGCGAACCTTGTAGGGGTCGCCGGTGATGATGGCCTTGAAGACGGACGGGCCGTGGGCCTCGCAGAACCACTCGGTGGTCATGGCCTTGCCCCACGTGGCCTTGGCGGTCTCGGCGATCATGGAATAGCCGGGCCAGGAGGTCAGCTTGAAGAAGTTCGAGCCGATCTGCTTTGCCTTCTGCTCTTCGGGCAGCATCTCGTTGAGCTCGAGCTCCTCGTCGGTGAGGAACGTCATGGACGGGCCGGGCATCAGGTCGCCACCGGGGATGTCGAGGTTGCCGGTGAGCGCGCGCATGATGGCGCGGGCATGCGAGCCGGAAACCGCGTCGGGGCCGAGCTGGTCCCACGTGCAGCCCCACTGGATGTTGGAGGGCTTGTTCATGGCGTACATGCGGGCGGCCTTGCGGATGTCCTCGGGGTCGAGCCAGGTGATGGGAGCGGCCCATTCGGGGCTGTACTGCTCGAGGTGATCCATGATCTCGTTGAAGCCGTCGCACCACTCCATGACGAAGTTGAAGTCGACCATGCCCTCGTAGCAGATGACATGGGCCATGGCCAGTGCGAGCGCCGTGTCGGAGCCCGGACGCAGCGGCAGCCACAGATCGGCGTTCTTGGCGGTCTCGGAATAGCGCGGGTCGACCACGATGATCTTGATGCCGGTGGTCAGCTGCAGGTCGGTGTAGCCGCGCATGGAGGGCAGCGTGGAGGCGCCGGGGTTCATGCCCCACAGGATGACGCACTTGGAGCTGCCAAGGTCGGTCTCGAACGGCGACCAACCGCCGACGGCGGTCTCGACCATGAAGGTCGGGATCCAGCACAGCAGCGCGTTGTGGAAGCTGTTCGGGGACCCGAAGATGTTGAAGAAACGACGGCGCGCGTAGTCGTCGGTGCGCGTCGTGCCGCCGGCCGTGGCGACCGCTTCGGCGCCGGACTCGGCCTTGATCTGGTTGAGGCGCTCGGCGACCTCGCGGATGCCCTGATCCCAAGGGATCTGCTCCCACTTGTTCTCGCCCTTGGCCCCTGCGCGCTTCAGGCAGTGGTTGATGCGCGCCGGATGGTGCACGTGCTTGAGCGCGGACGTGCCGCGGCAGCACAGGCCACCCTGGTTGGTGTAGTCCGGGTCGCCCTCGATCTTGATGACTTCGCCATCTTTCACGTAGGCGAGGACGCCGCAGTTGGCGTGGCAGAAGTAGCACGCGCTCTTCTTGACCTCTACACCGGGAGCATGGATATCGACTTGCGTCATATGCTTTCCCCTCTTCTCCTACTACTTACATTGCCCGGGCCCGACAGGACCCGACCGCACCGGAATTTGCATGCGAACGCATGCTTTCGAGAATGAGTCCGCCGGTGCGTCGACGAACCTCCGGACACCCAAGGCGCCCGTATGACCCCCCGACGATCACGACCCGCACCGCACCCTCCGAAGTGGACCGGTCGACAACCGACCTGAGGCTCATCCCCAAGACTGTCCCCAGTAATTTGCACAGTCGAATTGGATTATACAGTCTTACCGCCAGATTTCCACAAAGATATTTCCACCGTCGCAAAACGTTTCAAATGCGGCGGCAGACGGTTCACAGCAGGTCAAAACACCCATTTCATGGGGCGAAACGGGCCCGACCGCAACAAACCGGCACGAAACGGGCAAGCTTCGCGGTGCCGCGGAGGCGCCTGCGGGTCGGCAATCTGCGACTTGCGGGCATCCTGCGCGGCTATCGCGGTGGCTTGAAGGGCAAGCAATCTGCAGCACGCGAGCCGTCTTCGCCGTTCAGGCGCGGCGAGCCGCGGTCATCTTCAGGGCGGATACGCCATTCCTATCATCGCATCAAGGCAAGCCACGATGAAAGGACGGTCATATGCCTTACGCAACGATTGACGCCAACCGCATCCGCAGACCCACACGAATCGGAGCGCCTCCTTCCAGAAAAGGGGCGCGAGGACCTGATCGACAACGGCAACCGAACATGCCTCGTAGAATCGTGTTCCGCGCCGCAGCCATTGCGATCTCGGTCATCGTCGCCGTCTCGCTGGCGTGCACGCCAACCGCCCTCGCCACCACCGGCGTAACCTCCAACGTCGACGCCGACATGGTCTATTACTACGGAGACGGAAACTCGACGCATTACGTGCACCGCCTCGGCAGCGAGTGGGTATACTGCGTCGACCCCTTCCATACCTTCAAGACCGGCCAGACGCTCACGGGCGTCGACGCGGTCAAGGGCAAGAAGCTCTCGCAGGATTGCGTGACCGAGCTCGCCCTGGCCTACAAATATGTATGGGACGAAGACCTCTACACGACGCCGAAGGGGGCAAAGCTCAAAAACAACTACGAACGCTACGCCGCTGCCCAGGTACTGATGTGGGCGATCCTGGTCAAGTACGACCCCGATATCGGGCCAACCCATAATCGCATCACCGTCAAGGGCGCCGACATCACCGGCGACACTGCCGAATCGGAAAACAACAAGACCGCCCTCAAATGGATCGCCGCGCACCGCAACGACTACATCGGCCACTGCGAGTACTTCGATGTGGAAGGCGGTCAATCGTTTGCCATGTCGTTTACCGCAACGCCGCTTGCCGGCACGATCGAGCTCGTGAAATCCTCGGGCAACACCGGCATCACCGCCGGCAACTCAAGCTACTCGCTGGCCGGCGCGAACTACGGCGTGTACACCGACAAGAACTGCACGAAATCGGCAGGAACGCTCGTCACCGGCAAAGACGGCAAGGCCACCCTGGAAGTCGTCAACGGCACCTACTACGTGAAGGAGACGAAGGCGCCTGCAGGCTATGCGCTCGACACGACGGTCTACACCGTGGAGGTCTCGACCGGAAAGACGGTCTCGGTCGGAGGCAGCAAGGGCGTCGTCGACGAGCCGCTGCTGGGGAGCGTGGGCATCCACAAGGTCTCGGCAAACGCGGCGATGACCGACGGCAACGACCGCTACTCGCTACAAGACGCCACCTACGGGCTGTTCGACGATGCCGGCTGCACCGCGCAGCGCGCGACCTTGAAGACCGACGCCAACGGAATGGCGCAAGCCGACAACATCCCGCTGGGCACCCGTTACGTAAAGGAGCTCGCCGCGCCGAGGGGCTATGCGCTGGACTCGACGGTCTACACGGTCGTGGTCGAAGGCGACAAGGTCGCCTATGCCGGCGCGGGCGGCACGGTCGCCGACGTACCCAAAACCGGTAACATCCAGGTGAAGAAGGTGTCTGCCAACCCATCGATTACCGACGGAAACGCCTGTTACGCGCTCGCGGGCGCCACCTACGGCGTGTTCGACGATGGAGCATGCACGACCCGCACGGCAACCCTCAAGGTAGGCGCCGATGGGACGGCGCGCGCAGAAGGCCTGCCCCTGGGTCCGCATTACGTGAAGGAGCTGGAAGCCCCCAAGGGCTACGCGCTGGACGCGACGGTCTACACAGTCGAAGTCGAGGCTGACCAGACGGTTAACGTCGGTGCCTCCGGAACGGTTGCCGACGCACCGCAAGCGGGCATGTTCGAGCTCGTGGCGCTCAAGCGCGACGCCGAGCTCGCCGACGGCAGCGCCCAGGGCGGGGCCACTCTCGAAGGCGCTCAGTTCACGGTCTGCTATTACGACGGGTACTACGAGGAGGGCGAGCTTCCCTCTGCGCCGAAGCGCACCTGGGTGGTAAAGACCGACGCGCAAGGCAAGGCGCGCGCAGCAGACGAGACGCGCGTCGAGGGCGACGAGTTCTACCGCAACGCGAAAGGCAACATCGTCATACCACTCGGCACGGTCACCGTACGAGAGACCGCGGCACCACAGGGATATCGGCTCGGCACCGGGCAAGACGAAGCGCCCTCGACGATCTGCCTCATCGAGCCAAACGGCCTGACGCAGACGAGCGTCACGGCTTTCGAGCCCCTGACTGCAAGCGATGCGGTCATGCGCGGCGGCGTTGCCGTGGGCAAGGTCGATCGGCAAAACGGCCAGTACCTGCCCCAAGGCGCAGCTACGCTCGAAGGTGCCACGTTCGAGATCGTCTCGGACAACGACCAGCGCGTAGTCGTGGACGGAACGACCTATTCGAAAGGATCGGTAGTGAAGACGATCCAAACGCAAGACGAAGACGGGCGCTTCGTGGCACGCACCGATGACGCGTGCCTGCCAGTGGGCACCTACACCGTGCGCGAATCGGAAACGAGCGAGGGCTACCTGCTCGACGAGGCCTCGCGCGATTGGTCCCGCCAGTTCAGCATAACCTCCGACGGCGAGGTCGCCGACCTGACCGACCCCGATAATGCAGTGCCCAACCAGGTCATACGCGGCGACTTCGAGTTCTCGAAGGCCGATGGCGCCACATCCGAGCGGCTTGCGCGGGTTCCCTTCCTCATCAAGTCCGACACGACCGGAGAAGCCCATGTCATCGTGACCGACGAGAACGGCATGGCCTCGACCGCTGCAGATTGGAACCCGCATTCGTCGAACACGAACGCGAGCGACGCGGCGGTCAAGGGTGGCGAGGACGGCCCGGCGGTCGACGAGGACGCGCTTAACCCCTCGTCGGGCATCTGGTTCAGCGGACGGGCGGACCAAGCCTGCGAGGCTGACGACGAGCTGGGCGCCCTACCCTTCGACACCTACACCATAAGCGAGCTTCGCTGCAGCGCTAACGAGGGCCGCGACCTGGTAACGTTCACGACCGTGATCTCGCGCGACAGCCGCGAGCTCGATTTGGGGACCATCGACGACAACCCCGGACCCCAGATAGGCACCTCCCTCGCAGACGGCAACGGCGCCAAGCTCGTCGCCGCAAGCGGCAAGGCGACCCTCGTAGACACCGTGAACTACGCAAACGTCAGGCAAGGCCAAACCTACAAGCTCGTCGGAGCCCTTCATGCGGTGGGCGAAGGCGGCGAGGACGAGGGCGTAATCGCAGAAGCTTCCTGCGATTTCGAGCCGAGCGCCGCTGCCGGCAGCGCCGAGGTGCTGTTCACCTTCGACGCTGGCGAAGTCTCGCAACGCAAGCTCGTCGCCACCGAGAAGCTGCTCGACGCCGACGGCAACGAGCTGTGCTCTCACGAGGACCTCGAAGACGCCGCCCAAAGCGTCTACGTCCCTGCCATCGCGACCCACCTGCGCTTCGGCAGCGAGGAAGGCCAGCCCGTCTCGTCGGTAGGCGCCATCGAGCTGACCGACGTTGTCTCGTACACCGGCCTGACACCCGGCCGCACGTATACGATGGATGCCGCCCTGCACGTGCGCGCCGATGACGGCTCGGACGCCGGCGAGGCCAAAGATTCAGACGGCAAGCCCATCGTAGCCCGCCAAAGCTTCACGCCCGCATCGTCTGAAGGCGAGGTCGAGGTGACCTTCCTCTTCGAAGCGCCGGCCATAGCGGGCAAGACCGTCGTCGCGTTCGAGCAGCTCGAATTCCGCGACGCCGTCTACGCCACGCATGCCGACATCTCCGACGACGCGCAGAGCATCACCTTCCCCGCCATCGCGACGACACTCGCCGACTCCAAGGGCGAGAAAGCGCTGACGGCCGGAAAGGAAGCGAACCTCGTCGATACGGTCAGTTACCGCAACCTCGTGCCCAACACCGCCTACGCGCTGACGGGAACATTGCACGTCGTCGACGAGGACGGCAACGACCACGGTTCGCTTCGCGACGAATCGGGCACGCCCGTCATGGCCAAGACCCTGTTCACCCCCGAATCGGCGCAGGGCACAGCGACCGTCGTGTTCAAATTCGACGCAACAGGGCTCGGAGGACGCAAGCTCGTGGCCTTCGAAGTGCTGGCCGACGACGCCGGCAGGGTCGTGGCATCGCACGAGGATGCCGGCGACGAGGCGCAGTCCGTCTTCGTCAGCAAGCCAAAAGAGCCCGATGCGCCGAAAGTCGAGAAGGAAGTACCCGAGAAGAAGGGCGAGAATCCGAAATCACCAACACCCGTAATCGAGAAGAAAACCGTGAAAAGCGAGAAGACGACGCCGGCGTCGGGCACGATTGCCAAAACGGGCGATTCCCTCCCGCCTGTCGTGGCGCTGCTCGCACCCGCCGCTGCGCTCGGACTTGCCGTAACGGCGCTCGCCGTCAGGCAGATGCGCAAGCGCGAGCCCCTGCACGTGCAGCGCGGGCCAAGGCGAAAGGGCTAGCGTAAGGCAAACGCCCCGATTCGTCGGATAGCGGGCGGGAAAGACAGTCCTTCCCGCCCGTTCGGCCCCTGGTTGATGAGCGGCCGAACGCTCTTTGCCGCCCGTCCTGCAGCCCATCCCTGTTGCCGACGTCATAACAAGGGACAGTCCCCTTTTATGACGCTAGGGGGGTCGATGTCATAACTGGGGACAGTCCCCTTTTATGATTTTCGCCAAGGCCGAAAACGCACCTCAACCGCAATTCCTGTGCGCCCGGAGCTCACCGGGTGCACCGAATCGACGGTTAAGGCGCTTTTCGCGAGGCGCGCAACCAGCGGCATGGACCTTGGTGGGCGCCGCGCCCGGGCGAGATGCGCCATTGCCATTGCGGGGAGCCAAAGGATTTGCGTTTTATGGCAAAGTGCGAGCTCGTCGCTACCAGGCAAGCTCCTTGGGGCTAAAGCCCCAGAGGCGAACCTCCGGTTCGAGCGGCACGCCGAACTGCGCGAGTACTTCCGCGCGCACGTCCTTTATGACCTGCAAGACGTCTGCGGCAGTGGCACCGCCGACGTTCACGACGAAGCCGGCGTGCTTGGTCGATACCTGGGCCCCTCCCACCTGGTACCCCTGCATGCCGGCATCTTGGATGAGTTTTCCCGCGAAATGCCCCTCGGGCCGCTTGAAGGTCGAGCCCGCAGACGGCTTGTCGAGCGGCTGCTTGCTCTGGCGCCTCTCGGCAAGCTCATCCATCCGTGCCTGTATGGCGACCGGATCGCCTTCGGCAAGCTGCAAATCCACTTGAAGCACGATAAGCCCCCGGTCGGCAATTGCCGAACGGCGATAGCCCCACGCAGCTTGCTCGGGCGTCAGCTCAACGAGCTGGCCGTCACCATCGAGACAGGTTACCCCACTTGCCACCTGCTTGAGCTCGCCATCGTAGGCTCCTGCGTTCATAATCGCCGCCCCGCCGATCGTGCCGGGAATGCCCGCCGCGAACTCGAACCCAGTCAGACCCGCCCGACACGCCGCCGCCGCGACCTTGGCGTTCGAAACGCCTGCCTGAGCGACGATGCGGGTGCCGTCGACGATCTCGAAAGCCGAGAAGTTGCCCGAGAGCTGCACGACCACGCCGGAAAGGCCCGCATCCGAGACGAGCAGGTTGCTGCCCTTCCCCATGATATGCAGCTCGCGCCCGCTTTGGCGCACCAGCTGCACGACATCGCATACCTGCTCGACGGTCCGAGGCATAACGAGGCATTCGGCCGGGCCGCCAACTCGGAAAGTCGTATGAGCGCTCATGGGCTCGTCAACGAAGACGTTCTGATCGCCGACGATTCTGGAAATTTCTTCAATAAGCGTATTCATGCGCCCATTGTAGCGCATGGCACCTAGCAAATCTCGCCCCCGCGCCCGAATGCGTCAGACCCCCGTGGTGGAAACGCCAAAAGGAAGAAGAGGGAAGCGAAGGGGATACTCCTCTTTGCTTCCCTTTGCTTCGTTTTGCACCCGGCATGCTTGCAGAGTCATGAAAGCGTGGCGGAGCGCAGGACGCGGCCGTCCGAGACGATGGCCACGAACTGGCAATCGGGATGGCGTGCGGCAAGCTCGTCGAAACCGCGCGAACCGAGCAGGCAGGTTGTCGTCGCCAACAGATCTGCGTGAAGCGAGCTTTCCGCCACGACGGTCGCCGAGACGATGTCGCTTTCGCACGGCAAGCCAGTGCGCGCGTCGACGATGTGCTGGTAGCGCTTTCCGCCGAGCTCGACGTAGCGCTCGTAGCTGCCCGACGTAACGACCGATTTATCGCGGACTTCCAAGATGACGGGCTCGGCGGCGATGCCCTCGGGGATGCGCACCGAGACGCGCCAATCACGGCCAGCGGGATGCTGGCCGAGCATGTAGAGATTGCCGCCCAGGTCAACATCGGCGCAGCTCATGCCGGCAGCACGCAGCTTGCCGGCAACGACGTCGGCCGCGAAGCCCTTGGCAGCGCCGCCGACGTCGGCCTTCGAGAGCGGATCGTCCTTCACGACGCAGCTCCCCTCGATGCGGACCTTGCCGGCCCCTACATGCGAAAGCGCTTGCGCCAGCTGCGCATCAGCTGGAAGCACCTCCGCATGCTTCCAAAGGAAGCTCACTGGCCCGACCGTAAAGTCGAAGCTCGGCTCGACATCGTGGAAACCCTTCATGGCCGCAACGAGACGCGCCGTGCGTGCATCGACCCGCACGCGCCGAACGTCACGGTTCATGCGCTCCACATCGCTGCCTGCAAGCGAAAAGGACCACAGCCGATGCAGCTCCAAGCACGTGCGCCGAACGTCGACGAGCACGTCTTCGACCTCTTCCCCATCGCGTTCGCCCACGTATACGCTGACAGCGTTAGGCGTGTCGAAACAGCGGAACCGAATCGTGCACATACCGGCACGTTCGTCATAAGCAAGGGAGTAATCTCGTGAATAATCAGGCATCAAAACCGCCCCTCATCCGATGAGTCAGATTGCCTGGCAAGGCGACTCATTGCGCAAACCGGGAACCCGGGCGCGAAGTTTGCTCTGAGATCGGCTCACCGGTCGCTCGCGCGTATCTCGGCATCGCTCGGGTGCGTCTGGGCGTCGCTCGGGTGCGCCTCGGCGTCGCTCGGGTGCGTCTGGGCGTCGACAACTGCGCCAGGTGGCGCAGGCAGAGGGGCGTCGCATTCGTTATGGCCGCGGTCGAGTTCCTTCGCCTTCACATACAACCCGTTCATAGACGCTTGGGTAACACGGTCATATTCGGGCTGCACGCCCTCCTCGCCTAACATGTACGGCTAATCCTCGCTTCAAAACATTACGGCACCCGCCAGGACGTACGCCGTCCGTCGCGGTGCAAGGTTGCCAGATGGGATACTCCCCTTCGGAACCCTGAAAACTGCTGCGCTAGCCAAATGAGTCGCAAGAACGGTTCTTTCGACTCATTAGTGCACCAGGCGGGAGAACCCCACCTGGCACCCGCATGGCTATTGTTGCATCATCAAGCCGGGGCCGACGGTGAACACGATGCTCAAAATGACGATCACGGCAATGGAGGCAATCGGGATAATCAAGCTGAAGAGCGTGTTGTCCCTGCTCTTGGGGCCATCATCCTTCACCTTGGCGGTCGAAACCGCACGTTTTGGCCTGTCATCGCGTCGCGCAGCTGCCGCCTGCGCTTTCGTCATCTTCTTTTTCTTGGCCATGCGCCTCTCCATTCCAAATCAGCGCCCGAAATAACGACCGGGCACCGAATCACATCACGAGCCGCAATTATACCCCACCAGTTACGCCGGTAACCGCGCCCGCTAGCTCATCGCCCTCGCCAGGCAATGTGTAAAAAGGGTCAGACCCCTTTTTCACATTTTTGCAACGCGCGATGCTGCCTGTGCTTTCGTGGACAATAACGAAAATGTGTAAAAAGGGTCTGACCCTTTTTACACATTTTTCACGGGCTCGCGCTCGACCTGCCACTCCTCGAGGATGACGCTGCCGCGGTACTTGTACAGGCCGTAGATGCCGCAGAATTCGTAGTCGAGGATGGTGAACGTGCCGCCGATGGATGTCACGAACTCGGCCGCGTTGGCGTTGAACGCCTTGGATGCGAACACGTAGAAGTTGGCGATGTTGTCGCGGCTGCCCGTAGGCGCGAGCATAACGCCGGAGCCGAACTGCACGGGCAGGCCGTCGGTCTTCATGCGCGCGTTCTCGATGAGCATCTTGGGCTCGAAGAACGCGAGCCAGTTGCGGCGCTTGAACTTGGCGCACTCGGCCCACAGCAACGAGAACTTGCGGTTATCGTCGCGGTAGACCGCCTCGATGACATCCTGGTACCCATCTGCCTGCTCGATGATCTCGGCAAACTCGGGCAACGGCGCATCGCCCGCCGTCATAAACATATAGATCCTCTGCAACTGCTCGCGCGACGCAACCGGCGCCTTGGCAATCTGCTCTTTCAGCTCTGCGCAATCCATGAGATAGCTCCTATCCTTCGACGTTCATTTCCCTACGTCAGCTGTTTCGTTTTCGCGGAGGGTCTCTGCCTTCGACTTTTCCAAGCGCCCTATTGCCCCGCTCCCAAAGAATCGGGAGCTCGGCTTGCCCGGGGGCGCCGTTTACAACCTTCCGAGCGCCCCTCTTTCAACCGCGCGCATAGGAAAGCGGCAACGCAAGCAGGCGCCGCAGACTCTGAGTGGGAAAGCCAGCCCATCGCCTCCAATCGCCGCTTTCAATTGCGCGGTTGAAAGAGGGAATAAGCGCGAGGCGGTTGAAAACGGAGCCCCCGGGCAAGCCGAGCGGCAGGACCCCAACACCCACGTCTCTCGAACAAAAGGGGCGACTACATAAGCCGCCCCTTCGCAATGCAATCGATCAGTTATCGAAAGCCGAAGCTTTACGCCGCAGGCGGAACCCAGAGGTACTGCTCGGGTTTCTCGGCGAGCTTCTTGGCGAGCTCCTCGACCGGGCCGAACTCCATGCACTTAGCCTGGCAATGGAACACGCAGGAAGGCAGCTTGCCCTTCTCCTGGCGCTCGGCGCACAGATCGCACACGCGGGTGAACGCGGGGATGTTGTCGTACACGTAGCGGTCGGTTGGGTTGCCGTCGGCATCCTTGATGGGCCACGGGCCGTTCGTCATGACCTTGACGCCCCACTGCTCCAAGGGCAGCTCGTGCTCGGCCTGGCATGCGACCTCGCAGGAGTAGCAGCCGGTGCAGTACTGATAGTCGACCAAAATACCATTCCTAGACATTACAGGTCCTCCTCACTGCAACGGTAAATCTTGCAAAGCGTGCACTTCAGGTCAGCGCCGAAACCGGTCTTGCCGGGCTTGTTGGCAAGCAGCTGGTTGATGTTGGACTGACGGAAGCCGTACAGGTTGGGCTCGGCGCCGTCCTGCTCGGGGAACCACCAGCCGTGCTGGGCGGCGATGACGCCCTTGTGCACTTCGTAGGTCACGCGAGCGCGCTGGCGGGCGCGGCCGCGATGGTTCTCGATCCAGACCCAGTCGCCTTCGCTGATGTTGTGAGCGGCGGCGTCCTCGGGGTGAATCTGGACCCAGGGATCAGGGGTGAGCTGGCGCAGATACGGAATCTGGCGATGCTCGGAGTGGAAGAACGAGGTGGTGCGGGCACCGGTGATCATGATGATCGGGTAATCCTCGAACAGGTCGGGCGTGGACACGGGGCCGATGCCGGGCTCTTCGATGTAAGGCAGCGGATCGTAGCCGTATGCCTGGAACAGGACAGAGCTGAACTCCACGCGGCCGGTCGGCGTGTTGAAGCCAGGCTGGCCGTCGGGGCGCATGAGGCCCTTCTCGTACTTCTTGTAGACGTAGTGCTGGTACGCCGGGCCGTGCTCCATGAGCTCGTGGAACGTGAAACCGGACGGTTTGACGATCTCGTCGTAGACCTCGTCCTCGGTCTCCCAGGGCCAGGTGTGCTGCTTGCCCTCGGGGCGCTCGATGGCAGCGTTGAACTCGTCGTCGTTGTCGAAGTACTGCGCGAGCTCGCGGTTGATCTCGCAGTCGGACTTCGCTTCGCCCTCGGCCGCACAGCCGCCGGTGATGGCGGACAGGAAGTAGTAGTGCGCGCGCACGGAGTGCTTCTCGGCCCAGGTCTGAACCGGCATGACGATGTCGGCGGAGCTCTGGATGGTCGGGTTCATGAAGATGTCGCAGGCGGCGATGAACTCAGGCTTCTTCATGGCCTTGTACCAACGGTCGACTTCGCAGCTCATGCAGGCGATGCCGTTGGAGGTTTGGATCCACACGCCCTTGACGTTGCCGGCCTCCATCTCTTCCAGGCACATGTCGGGCATGGCCTGCGTCAGGCCGTAACGGTACATCGGATACTCTTTCCAGCCGACGCGCTTCTTCTGCATCTCCTCGTTGATGAGGTCATAGATGCCCCAAGCGCCAGCGGAAGGCTGGTCGACGCCCATGGGAGCGGCGGTGTAGCACATGCCGCCGGGGATGTCGAGGTTGCCGGTGATGGTCCAAAGCGCGGCGATGGCCTGGGCACACGGGGTGCCCTGCGACTGCATGTCGACAGCCAGGCCCCACACGACGTTGGCCGGATGCGAGTTGGCGAACAGGCGGGCAGCGGCAATGATCTTCTCTTTGGGAACCCAGGTCATCTTCTCGACCTCGTCGAGAGACAGCTCGCGGGCGCGCTCGGCCAGCTCGTCGAAGCCGAACGTCCACTTCTCGATGAACTCATGGTCGTACAGGTCCTCGTCGACGATGACCTTGATCATGCCCAGGGCAAGAGCCGTGTCGGTGCCGGGACGCAGCTGCAGGTGGATGTCGGCATGCGCAGCCAACCACGTGACGCGCGGCTCGACCGAGATCAGCTTGCAGCCAAGCTTCATGGCGTCGGTTACCCAGTGGCCCATGAAGAAGTCGGGGTTCGAAATGGTGGGGTTGCAGCCCCAGACGATCGTGCACTCAGGGCACGTCCACTCTGGATCGTCGTAACGCAGAGCGCTGAACTGCGAGAAGTCGGCGATGAGCATGCCGCCATAGGTCATGATCATCAGCGACAGGCGCGGAAGGTAGCACGCGGTGCCAGACAGGAAGCCGTACTCGTTCGGGGAACCGAACGTGTTGGCCATGCGGCCGACCTGCCACTGGTTGTCGCGGGCGGTGCCGCGCAGGCAGTGGATCGAGTCGCCTCCGTAGGTCATGGCGATGCGACGGAACTCTTTGTAGCACGTCTCGAGGGCCTCGTCCCACGAGATGCGCTCCCACTTGTTCTCGCCACGCTCGCCGGCGCGCTTCATCGGGTACAGAATGCGGTCAGGATGGAACTCAACCTGCTTGAATGCCAGGCAGCGCGGGCACAGGGCGCCGCGGTTGTACGGATCGTCGGGGTCGCCCTCGCACTTGATGAACTTGCCGGTCTCGGGATCGGAATACACCAGAACGCCGCAGCCCTCATGGCAACCAGGCGCGGACCACACGGACGTGCGGGTTACGAGCATCCCGTCTTCCATGTACTGCCACTCACCCGGATGCTTCCAGCGCGGGTCCACCTCATGCGCCTCGCCGGCGCCGAAGTTGAACTGGTTTTCCTCCTTAGTTGCACCGATGTCGTCGCGTTCCTTGGCATCAATCGAAGTCTCTACCATCGCAACTCCTCTCTCAAAAATGCACGGCCATGCACGTTGGCACGACGCGCGGCGCCGGTTTTCGGCCGGCTAACCTCGAGCAGCTGCGGGTGTCTTCCCCGGAACTTTCGGGATATGCGGTTGATTCCCCCTCAACCGATGTTGCTTCCCCCTCGAAGCTGACGCTAGTGAACCATCGATCGAAGGGTTGTATATCGCCTGATGGGTATGCTAATACCACTTTCATACCGATGGTATGAGGGTCTTTCACCAGCCTGATTGCAACAATTTCTGCCACCAGCGCAAAAAGCTTGGACTGCAGCCTATACCTATCCCATCGCGGCATCGCAGTGGATGGCGCGCTCCAGCTTGGCTTCGCCTAACCTATGTGAATATACAGGAACAGTGGCTGCAGAATCGCCGGAGTCACGCCACCCACTGCGATGCCGCTTCGTAATCTCGCTTGTTTTTCGCATGGTTCACAACAAAGTCAACTGAAGCGCCCCCGCATTCTGAAACGCGGTGGGATAGATTGGATGGCGAAAACGGGCCCGGTTAGTCCAGGGGGAAATCCTCGACGAAGTCCATGAGCTTTTGCTGGGAGTGGATGTCGAGCTTGCGGTAGATGTTGTAGATGTGGCTCTTCACCGTATGCGGCGAGATGACGAGCTCCTCTTGGATGTAGGCGGCGTTGCGACCCTTGGCCAAGAACCCGAGGATCTCGGTTTCGCGCGGCGAGAGCTGGTAGAGCTTGGCAACTGCGGCGCAGCGAGCCTCGAAGAGCTCCTTGTCGGACTTGTCGGCGGCGATGACGGTCGTCGTGACCTTCACCTCGTCGGGCGACAGGCCATCGACCGGGTGGTGCGCCTTCGACGGGAAGAAAACCATGACCGTGATGACGAGCAAGGCAGCGACGACGAGGCGCATGTACATGAAAGCGTTGGAGTGCGCCCCGAACTGCATGGTGATCAGCGCCGCCACTGCCCAGCCGACGGCAAAGCCCAAAGCTGGTATGGCCAGGCGAATCGGCGCCTGCCTGAACAGCGGCGATTCGTGCGCGACGACGCATTTCTTGACGATGTAGCCGTAGTTGATGGCCATGAACATGGCCCACGATGCGGTGACTACGCACGAGCACACCAGCTGACCGGCTCCGTCCACGAAAGGAACGGCGATGCAGGCGATGACGGTGATGACCACGAGAAGCCGCTGGTAAATCGTAATGCTGAGCTGCTTGTCGGCAATCGAGAGGATGGCGACGACAAGCGAGCCGACCATGGTGCAGATGAGCCCGATCAGCACCGGCTCGGATCCGCTGTTGAACAAATAGACGAAGGTGATGCCGAACACGACGCCGAACATGAAGAACGACGGCTCGATCTCGAGCGTGAAGCGCCAGGTGTTCTCGACCGACTCGAGCGGCGCACGGTCGGCATTGCCCGCCACGCGCTTGGTCGTATATTGCAGAAATCCCGCGCTGAGCACGATGAACAGTATGCCGAAAATCGGTGGCATGATAATCGGCGAGAACGCCACGAGCGAGAACAGCAGCCCCCCGGCAAAGAGCGAGAGCCCAGTGAAGCGACTGTAATGGTCAGCGCCAAGGCGGGAGCATACGTCGAGCCAGCTCAGCTGTATCGCGGCGGCTGCGGCCCCGGCCAAGAAATTGAGCACGCAGACGACCGGGAAGGGAACGTGAAGCCCCAGGTGCATGGCAAGAGCCACGGCGGGAAGCGCGATGGCGCACAGCGCAGTCGACACGACGACCGAGGGCGAGAAGACGTTGAACTTGGGATTTCTGCCGCGGACGTGCATGACGGCATAGCCGGCGGGCACTGCCAGGAACACGAAGAACTGCGATAAGTCGCGCGTGCCGATAGACAAATCGGGCGGAAATTCGCAGAACAGCCAGAAGAACGTTATGAACATCCAGGCGAAGAACAGCGCGAAGCCGCCCATCGCAAACATTTCAATCGAAGATATATTGATCGAGGACTCTTCTGCCTCGTTTCCCATGATTCATCCCCCCGCCGTTCTGCCGCCAACGTTCCAATGGCGCTGATGCCTTGGTCACCGAAACATGTTCGAAGATAGCAGAAACAGATGAAAGAATCATGTGGCCATTTTCAAAACAACACAGTGGCGACGCCCAAAGGCGCTACGACACGCCGGGCGGCTTTATGCCGAAGCGCTCGAGGTTGGATTCGAGGGAGTTCAGACCCAGATCAGAGCATGCTTGCGCCGTTCCGGGCGACGCGCCGGTCACCTCATCGGTTTCCGGTTCGCCTTCAGCGGAATCGCCGACCTTTTCTCCCCGTCCGAACACCTCGTTTTCGCAGATGGCGGCGGCATTGATGCCCTGATAGCCCGCTCCCGCAACGACGTCGTAGACTTTTTCGCTCATATAATCTCCTTCGGAAGGCCAGCGCCTATTGTACATGCACAAGGGCCGCTCCTCGTCTGCGAGAAACGGCCCTCGAAAAGGTTGGTCAGCAACCGTCGCGATTAAGCAGCTAGGTTACTTTCCTTCGGGCTTGCCGGCGCCCTCGGCGATTTCGCCTTTAGGCTTCGACGGCTTCATGAGCAGGCCGAAGATGATACCGACGACGCCGACGGGCACGAAGAACGTCATCATGATGTCGCTGTAGGACATGCCGGCCGCCGTGCCGAACTGGAACGCGTAGGACGTCGGGATCTGGCCGAGGTACTGACCGCAGGTCAAGAACGACAGGCCAAACGCCACTGCGGTGGCACCGCCCTTGAAGACGTAGGTCGGGACCATCGGGCGGCAGCAGCCGTTCAGGAACATGTTGCCGATGCAGAAGAACAGAGCGTACAGGACGAAGATCGGGGTGTTGGCCTTGAACGAGAGCAGCATGCAGACGGTGAGGCTGATGATGCCGAGCAGCGGCGCGATCCACTTCTTGTCGCGCGGCAGCTTGTCCATGATCCAACCGCCGATGGGGCCGAGGATGCCGCAGGCGCACAGGATGCCGCCCACGAGACCGGCCGGACCGGCTTCCCAACCCATGCCGCCAGACGCGACGTCCATGGCCAGCCACGTCTTAAGGTACTGCGAGAACGCGTAGTTCATATAGTTGAAGATCGCGAACAGGATGATGAGCGACCAGAGCTGGCGGCTCTTGAAGAACTGCAGGACGTCGCGCAGGCGCTTGCGCTCAGGCGAGACTTCGGAAACCTCGTCGCCGCGCGGCTCGCGGAAGACAAGCAGGAAGATGACGCCGGCAACGGCCATGAGAATGATCCACAGCCAGTTCAGCGCAACGATGTTGCCGCCGAGCAGGTCGAGAACGTTGCCGCCCCACATGTTGACGGTGAAGATGCCGATCGGGGCCCACGTCGACCAGATGGCCATGGCACGGCCGCGGGTGGCACCCGGGAACCAGATCGAAACGCAGGTCGGACCGGAAACGATGGTGCAGGCAAGGGCCAGGCCGAAGATGAAGCGGCCAACCTGGTAGCCAGTCCAGCTGCTCGTCAGGCACAGCGTGGTGATGACCGCAGCGACGATGGCGATGCAAACGCCGATGATGGAAGCCCACTTGGGGCCGATCTTCTGAACCAGAAACGTGGTCGGGAAGGCCATGATGATGGCGCCGATGGGCACCCAGCTCATGGAGTTGCCCATGACCATGCCGATGCAGCGGCCGAGGTTCTGGCCGAACCAGGCACCCAGGGCTTCGCCCTGCAGCTCGGCCGGGTTGAACCCGAACATGCCTTGAATGTCGGGGTTGTTGAACAGGAACCACTTGGTTGCGGTGCCGCCGGTGACACCGGGCATCCACTGCCACTCCCAGACGAGCGTCACCGCGATGAACAACGATGCGAACAGGCAGGGCCATGCGTAGGCCGGTGTCTGTTGAGGAGTACCCTCGTTAGGTTTTGCCATTTTAGTTTCCCCTTTGCTAATGCTTACGAGGACGCTGCGCATCGATTCCCTCCTTCGGAGTCGGGCTTTTGCCCGGAACGGCCTCTACCGGCCGCAAGCGATGCGCAATTCCCTCTTGTAAGGCGCGGGCGACGGTGGCGCCGCCACCCGCTTCGGCAACCGAAACCGGTTGCCCGGTCGGATAGGTAACTTCCCTACCCGACCATATTGTGGACGAGGGGACGTTTCCCTCG
>DFIX01000044.1:14817-18390 GCA_002371495.1 Eggerthellaceae bacterium UBA3686 | reverse complement strand
TTCGTTCTTTTGCTGCTGCTTGGGTTAAAGGGAATCGATTTCACCGACTTGATGTCGGTTACCCGCGTGGCCACATGGCTTCCGCTCATGGGCGCTGCAGGCGTGTTGGTGGCGTTTCGCTTCGTTGAGGTGCGTGCCGCCGATCCGGTGTTTCATCTGGAGTATTTCCAAAGCCAGCCCATCGTCGTCACCATGGTCGTGTCGTTTTTCATCGGATGTTTCGTCATCTCGCTCGTACTCGTGCCCGAATTGGCCGAATACGCGATGGGCGATCCGCTGGGGTCGGGCGGCTATTACGTCATGGCCATTGGGCTGACGTCGTTCATCACGACGCCTGTTGGAGGGAAGGTGATCGATCGAGTTGGCCCTAAGCCCGTGCTCATGGGAGGGTTGGCCGTCTCGATTGGTGGGCTGTTGTACTTGGCGCTCGTTGCCGTTGCGGCACCGAGCGTACCTGTGCTCGTCGTGGGCCTGGCGATTGTCGGCGCCGGCATGGGCTTTGCCATGGGCGCGCCGACCAACTACATGATTCTTGAGAACACGGGCGAAGACCAGAGCGCCTCGGCCATAGCGACCCTCACGCTCATCCGCCAAATCGGCACGTCAGTGGCGCCCGCCGTGTACGTCGGTCTCATCGCCTCGGCACCCGGCCTGGCAGGTTACCAGAACATGCTTCTGTGCGTTGCCCTCTTCAACGCCTGCGCGCTAGTGACGATGCTGTTCTATCGACCTCCTGCGGCAACGTGATGCGCGTGTTTCTTGGCGTTACTGTTCACACTAGCCTCTCAACCGTCCGCCCAGGTCGGCGGCAGGGCGCTAGGCCTACGGCTCCTCGCGTTTAGCATATTTTAAGTCAGTAGCTGCGGAAGCGGCTACGCACCCTGCCGCCGACCTGGGCTGCCGTAGTCTGAATAGTAACTTCTTGGCGTGCCGCCGACTATTTGCCAAGACACGTTCCCTTTGCTCATGCGTTACAATGGGTCGAACTGCCATGGGTGCGACGTTCTGCAAAGAACGGCGTATGACTTCGTATTTCGGTAAAATGACGTGTAATTGCAATGCTCACAGGAGGCTGTTTATGGCTGATCATCCGGTTTCGATAGCGTATCTGGGTCCGAAGGGCACGTATTCCGACGAGGCGGCGCATGCGTTCATGGGCAAGATCGGTGCCGAAGATGCCGATTTGCTTGCCTGCACATCGTTTACCGAGGTCTTCGATAACGTAGACCGGGGAAAATGCACCTACGGGGTCGTGGCGATCGAAAACGCGCTTGAAGGGCCGGTGACGGCCACGCTCGACAACTTTGCCTTCAACAGCCCGGCGCAGATCTTGGGTGTTCACGTGGTCGATATCCACCACTGCCTAATCGTGCACCCCAAAGCTGAGCGGACGCAGATTCGCACGATTGCCTCGCATTCGCAGGGTCTTGGGCAATGTCGGCGCTTCATAACGCGCGAACTGCCAAATGCGGTCAGCGTCTCGACCTCTTCGACTGCCGAAAGCGTGAAGCTTGCAATGGCCGACCCGAGCGTGGCGGCCATTGCCACGCGTTATGCTGCCGAACTGTACGGTGCGGTCGTTGCCGAGGAGGAAATCGAAGACCGTCTGGGTAATCAGACCTCGTTTGCGCTGATAGGCAGGCCGGGAACGCCGAGTCCGCTTTCGGGGACGCGCTACAAGACGAGCGTTGCGCTCTTCATGCAGATCGACCGCGCGGGCACGTTGAACATGATCCTTTCGGAATTCGCATATGCGGGCATCAACATCACGATGATCCAGTCGCGCCCCACCAAGCAGGCGCTCGGCGATTACATGTTCTTCCTCGACCTCGAAGGCCGCGTCGACGAACCCGCCATGCAGACGGCCCTGAATTGCCTGCGGTTGAAACTACGCGAAGTCAAGGTGCTCGGGTCGTATCCGGTAGCCTAACGGGTGGGTCGGCGTCCTGGTAAGGGGCCTGCGCTTTCACTCCGTCGCCAGCAAATTGGGAATGGAGCCTTTGGGCGGCTTGGAGCAATCAGCTGGCGTACACAAGCGGTATACTCGCGTTCATGCAGATGAATAGATGCGGGGAGATTATGCCTACAGCCGAACAACAAGGTGCGCTGCGGTCTTTGCCGCAGGTCGAAGAACTGCTTCATCATCAGGCCCTCGTGACGCTTCTTGGCGTGCTGCCGCGCGATTTGGTCGTCGACTTGGCGCGTGGGGCAATCGATTCGGCCCGAAGTTCCATTCTGAAAGGCGGCAAGCCTGATTGCTCGAACGATGCTTTGGCCTACGAGGTGCTTCGCCAGACGCTTCGGCTCGAAAAGCCTTCGCTGCGGCGTGTGGTGAATGCGTCGGGAGTCATCGTGCACACGAACCTCGGGCGATCTCCGCTGCCCGAGTCTGCCGTTGCTGCCGTCGAAGAGGTCGCACGCGGGTATTCGACCCTCGAATACGATTGCGCGCATATGGCGCGCGGCAGTCGTCATGACCATTACGAGCGTCTGATCTGCATGCTGACCGGCGCCGAGGCGGCAATTGCCGTAAACAACAACGCCGCAGCCGTCATGATGGTGCTGGCGGAGTTTGCCCGTGGCCACGAAGCTGTCATCTCTCGCGGCGAGCTTGTCGAGATCGGCGGTTCGTTCCGCGTGCCCGATATCATGGCCCTCTCGGGCGCGCGCATGGTCGAGGTGGGCACCACCAACAAGACGCACCTACGCGATTACGAACGCGCTGTTGGCGGTGGCACGGCGCTCTTCGTAAAGGTGCATCCTTCCAATTTCCGCATGAGCGGCTTTACCGAGAGCGTCAGCGTGAAGGAGCTGCGCCGGCTGGCCGACGAGCTGAACGGACGAGGATTGGCTAGTGGTGTGCCGAGCGCGGTAGACGCGGCGGGCGCGGTGGATGCGCGGCGGATTCTCGTGTACGAGGACCTTGGTTCGGGAGCCTTGACCGAAATCAAGGCGGACGGCTTGCGCGAGACCACGGTTCGCGAGGCTCTGGCCGAAGGAGCCGACCTGGTTTCGTTTTCGTGCGACAAGCTGCTCGGCGGTCCGCAAGCAGGCATCATCGTGGGGAAGAAGAGCCTCGTCGATGCTCTGAAGCAAAGCCCATATGCCCGCGTGCTGCGCCTCGACAAGATGTCGATCGCCGCGCTCGAGGCGACGCTTCGCCTGTATCTGGACGATGCCACCGCGCGCGAGCGCGTGCCGACGGTGCGCATGCTGACCGAGACGGCCGAGCAGGTGCTGCCGCGAACGCAGGCTGTTCGGGACAAGCTCGCGACGGTTCTTTCGGCCGACGACGTTGACCTTTCCATCGAGCAGGATACTTCGCGAGCTGGCGGCGGCGCCCTTCCGATGTGCGACATACCCACCTACGTGGTGCGCGTCACGTTTAAGCATGGCGATGCCCAAGCCTGCGAGCGCCACTTGGTCGCGGGCCGCGATGTGCCCGTCATCGCGCGCATCAGCAACGAGTGCATTCTGCTCGACGGACGAACCATCCTCGGCGACTCGGAAGTCACCGAGATCGCCCAGGCCTTCAAAGAGTACTTCGACAGAATGTGAAAAAGGGGTCTGACC
>DFIX01000044.1:0-14767 GCA_002371495.1 Eggerthellaceae bacterium UBA3686 | reverse complement strand
GGGGTCTGACCCTTTTTTCACATTCTGAGTAAGGGAGCGGAATGGCTGTATCGAAACCAAATATCGTGTTGGGCACGGCCGGGCACATCGATCATGGCAAGTCAGCGCTTGTGCAGGCGTTGACGGGTACCGATCCCGATCGGCTCGCGGAAGAGAAGGAGCGCGGCATCACCATCGAGCTCGGTTTTGCGCAGCTGGTACTTCCCGATGGGTCGACGATGAGCGTCGTCGACGTGCCCGGGCATGAACGCTTCGTGCGCCAGATGATTTCGGGCTCGACCGGCATCGACGTTGCCCTCTTGTGCATCGCTGCCGATGATGGGGTCATGCCCCAGACTCGTGAGCACCTGGCGGTCATGGAGCTTCTGAATATTCCAACCTGCATCGTCGCGCTGACCAAGTGCGATCGGGTCGATGACGAGTGGGTGCAGATGGCGACCGAGGAAGTACGCACGTACCTTTCGGGCACGCGCTATGCGCAGGCGCCCATCGTGCCGACTTCGGCGCGTACGGGCATGGGCCTTGACGAACTTAGGGTGGTGTTGCTCGAAGCGGCGCGCGCAACCGTTTCGACCCACCGCGCTGCGGCGGTCAGGATGCCGGTCGATCGTGTCTTCACCATAAAGGGCGCGGGAACCGTCGTTACGGGAACGCTTTGGAGCGGCGAGGTTTCGCCCGATGACGAGCTTGCCGTGCTTCCTACCGGCCTACGCGTGCGTGTGCGTTCGGTCCAGATGCATGGTACGCCCGCTGACCTGGCACCTGCAGGCAACCGCGTGGCCCTGAACCTTTCGGACCTGAAGACCTCCGACATCAGGCCGGGGGACTTCCTGGCCGAGCCGGGAACCATCGAACCAACCGACCGCTTCGACTGCTGGTTCAGCTATGCGAGCCCGCTTGCCGAGGGAAAACCGCTGCGCACCGGCGCCCGCGTGCGCGTGGCGCACGGGACGCGCGAGGTGTTCGGGCGGCTGCTCCTGATGAACGGGCGCGAGTCGCTCATGCCCCGCGAGAGTTGCTACGCCCAGATCAGGCTCGAGGAAGAGCTGCCGCTTTCGTGGCGCGATCGATTCATCGTGCGCTCGTACTCGCCGGTGCGCGTCTTGGGCGGAGGCATCGTGCTGGCTTGCCATCCACGTCGTCGCACCACGGTGCCGGCGCAGGAGGAGGCCCTGCTCGACGCGCTGCGCGCAGGCGATGTCCAAAACGCCTGCGCATTGGCCCTGGCACTTCAGAGTGCGCCCATAGATGCTGCTGCCCTGGCTTCGCAGTTCGGCGAGCCAACGACCGAAGCCAGAAACGCACTTGACGCGCTCGTGGATGCGCGGGCCGCCGTGGCGGTTTCACACGGCGGCAGAGAACTGTATGCGACGGCGTCGGTGCTGGCCAAATGCTTGTCGGCAATCGAAAACGCCCTCATGCGTTTCCACGCCGAGCAGCCCGAATCGCTCGGAGTGAAGAAGAACGACCTGCTTCTGCGAAGCGGCCTGCGCGTTGACGAAAACACGTTTGACGTGTTGTTGGCACGGGCTATCGCCGATGGAAAAGCCGTCGTCGAAGCCGGTGTTATCAGCCATCCGAAAGCTGGTGCTGGTGCCAGGCAGCTCGAGGTGCAGAACGCGGCGAAGGCGGCCAAGGCGCTTGCCGAAGCCGGCGCGATGCCGCCTGTGACCGAGGAACTGGCACGCCTGTTGGAGCTGTCGATGTCGGCGCTTTCCCGCGCATTGGGGACGCTCGAGAATGAAGGCAGCGTTGTTCGCGTCGACAAAGCTCTTGCGTTCGATGCGGAGGCGTTTGCCGGCCTGCGCAACGCAGTCGTGGAGTACTTGGAATCGAACGGGCCTTCCACGGCTGCCGACCTGAAAGACGCCATGGGCGTTTCGCGCAAGTACGCCATCCCACTGCTCGAATACTTCGACCGCATCGGCGTTACCGCCCGCGAGGGCGACCTGCGCAAGCTGGCATAGAGCCGAAGAGGCGAACCGGTTTAGCTGAAGCCGTCCCATCGCGTTTCCGCAGATGGGCGCGCGCCCTCGCTTGGCTTCGGCTAACCTATATAAGTATTCAGGAGTAGTGCCTGCAGAATCGCTCGGGTCATGCCCCCATCTGCGGAAACGCTTCGGTATTCAGAAGAGCCGGCCAACCTGCAACCGACGATTTCGCAGGCAGCCAATCACCGGCGGCTGATCCCTGTAACAGGTAAGGCTGCCCACGCTATCGGTTTCGCGGTGGGATTTTTTCTGGCCATTTACCTACGGGCTAGCCGATTGCGGTACAGTGCGCCCGTGGTACCATGGCACCACGACGACGAGGGAGGGCGCGATGCCACGCGAATCTATGAAATCGAAGCGCGAGCGGGCGCTGGCCGTATGCGAGCGCATGGGCGAGCACTACCCCGAGGCGCAGCCAGCGCTCGATTTTGGCGGAGATCCGTTCAGGCTGACCATCGCAGTGCTTCTGTCGGCGCAGACGACCGATGCGGCTGTGAACAAGGTGACGCCGGTTCTGTGGGAGCGTTACCCGACCATCGAGGATCTGGCCGCCGCCGATGTCGCCGAGGTCTCCGAAATTCTGCGCTCGATTGGGTTTTTCCGTACCAAAGCTGCCAACTGCGTCAAGTGCGCGCAGATGGTGCTCTCGGAATTCGGCGGAAAGGTGCCGCAAAGCTACGAGGAGCTTCAGCGTTTGCCGGGCGTGGGGCGCAAGACGGCCAACATCGTCATGAACGCGGGCTTCGGGATCGTTGAGGGCATTGCGGTCGACACGCATGTGTTTCGCATCGCGCACATGCTGAAGCTCAGTTCGGCTAAGGACCCAGGCAAAACCGAGCAAGACCTGCTAAAGCTCATTCCCAAAGAGCTGTGGGGGCCGGTCAACCATCAGTGGATCCTCTTCGGGCGCCAGGTGTGCGTGGCGCGCAGGCCCAAATGCGCCGAGTGCTTCCTTGCCGATCTGTGCCCCTCGTGCGGCAAGCAAGCGAAGCAGCGATAGGCAGCAGTCGGCATGGGTCTGCTCGAGCTGTTCCTCATAGCGGTCGGCCTGTCGATGGACGCGTTTGCGGTCTCGGTTTGCAAGGGGCTTGCGATGCCGCGTTTCGACCTTCGACAAGGCTTGCTCATCGCGCTTTTCTTCGGGGGATTCCAGGCGCTCATGCCCCTGCTCGGGTGGGCGCTCGGCGAGCAGTTCGCCCATTACGTCACCGCCTACGCCCATTGGATCGCCTTCGTGTTGCTCGCGTTCATCGGCGGGAAGATGCTTGTGGATGCCCTGCGCGGCGACGAGGGCGGGGAAGCGGCCGAAGGGCTTGTCGTCAGTTTGGGCGAGCTTACCATGCTCGCGGTCGCGACCAGCATCGACGCGTTCGCGGTGGGCGTCACGTTCGCGTTTCTGGACGTAGCCATCGCGCCGTCGGTCGCGCTCATCGGCGTTACCACCTTCGTCATCTCGCTTGGCGGCGTAGCGCTCGGGCATCAGTTCGGGAGCCGCTGGGAGCGCCCCTCGACCATAGCCGGTGGCCTTGTGCTGATCGCTATTGGCGTGAAAGTCCTGCTCGAGGGCTTGGGCATGCTCTGAAACCGTGTTAATGCGGGCGCAGCGAAGGCGGGCGCAACTCGCGCGGTCCGCGACGGGCCGCTGAATCGGTTTCAAGGATGGCCTGCAACTCAAAGCTGACAGCGGGGCTGGGGAAAGGCGGAATCACCGCTGGTCTGCCGGCATTCCGGTTCGTTCCAAAAGGGTTTGCGGATTAACTGGGAATACGAGGCGTCGGCTGGCCCTCTGGTACAATGCGTTGCGGCACACTGACCTTATGACGAAACGAGGATGCGCATGACGCTCGAGATGACAAGGGATTATCGGCTTCGATGGATGGATTTCGACCAGTACGGGCGCATGCAGCCCACGGCGATCCTCGACATTTTCCAAGACATGGCTATTCTGCACGCAGAAGAAATCGGCATCGGACGCGATAGCATGGTCGCGCAGGGCGTGTTCTGGGCTGTTGTCCGCTCCAAAATGGAAATCGTGCATGATCCAAAGCATTTCCAGGTGATCAATGTGCGTACGTGGCCGCATTCGCTGTCGCGCTTCTCGTTTATCCGTGATTTCGAGATGACTGACGAGCAAGGCGAGGTGCTGGTCAAGGCTTCGCAGGAATGGGTGCTCATGGACATCCAGACGCGCAAGTTCTGCTCGGCGAAGGATTTCTATCACGGGCCGACCGATTTCTGCGAGGACCGCATGTTCGAAAAGCGCATTCGCAAGGCTCCGGATTTCGACGAGGGAAATCGTCCAACGTGCATCATCACCCCGAGCTACACCGACATCGACCTGAACGGCCATGTGAACAACGCCATGTACGCGAACTTTGCCGTGAACGCGCTGAACCCTGGCTCCGAAGGGGCTGTCAAGACGCTGCAGATCGACTACCGCCACGAGGCGCTTCCCGGCCAGCCGCTCGTAGTGCACACGCTCGTCGAAGAGACGCGCGTGCTCTCGAAGGGCGTCACCGAAGACGGCACCATCTCGTTCGTCTGCGCCCTTGAACTGCGCTAACGCTCGTGAGTGACAAGAAGGGGAGTCTCCCCTGACAGGAAGGGGAGACTCCCCAAGTTGGCAGTACTACCGAGTTAGTACTTGTTGTGGACCGCTTCGGCAAAGCCCTGCAGTCCGCGCAGGTCAAGCGTCGAGCCGTCGTCGAGGACGACCGTGCCGTCGAAACGGCCGAAGACCTGGTGCTGATCGCTTTTCACGACTTTGAAATCCATGAAGTCGCAGCGGTCGACGCTCGGCGTGAACACCAAGTCGAGCCGGCCCTCGTCGTCGGTCATGTGCCAGGGCCTCAGAAGGTCAAAGCGCTCGGCTACGGTGCGTGCTTTGCCGGCGTGATCGCGCTCGGGGATGCCGAAGTCGATATGCCCGAGCTTGTGTGCGATCCCATCGACGAACAGCATGTTCTCGGTTGCGGCAGACGTGTCGCCGAAGCCGTATCCAAGGTTGAAGCCAACGAGGCGCCCGTCTTGGCGGCCCTGCGCTGCAGACCAGAACCAGGTGTTGTCGCGCGTCCACACGCCGCGGCCCCAATCGAGCAAGCCGAGCGCCTCTTCCTCATGGAAGGCATGGCGCAGGTCGCCGAGCTCGAACGTGCCGATTGCGCGCATGCCGATGATCTTCTGGTTGTAGTAGAACGCCGTGCTGCTTTCGGCCCAGGGCGTGGCGATGACCATCGAATCCCGCGGCTCGCGATCGAGCACGACTTCGGCGACAAGCGTTTGGCCGTCCTTGAAGTCGTCGAAGCTTACGCTCAGCTGGCGCATTCCCCCTGCTACATCGAAGCGCATCTTCACGCGCTTGTCGGCGTAGGAGCTCGTGCCAGTTGATGAAGAGCGGGGGAGCCCCAAGCGGCCGAGCGGCAAAAGGTCCATGGTGGATTGCGTGGTGAAGCTCGCGTCCGCGAAGTCGATGAGCGATGCCGAGACGAGTGCGGCGTAGCCCATGTCGCCAATGGTCAGCGCCAACGCGTATTCGCTGTCGTTCACCAGGTAGTAGTCCCATTCCTTAATGCGCAGCGGCGTCGCCTTGATGCGCTTGCGGTCGTAGTCGAGCAGAAGCGAGGTGGCGTACCCGAGCGTGGTCAGGCGGCCTGCGTCGTCAAGCAGGGGACCGGCCTGGGTGATTCGCAGCTGCGTGTCTGCGCCTGCGCGCTCGACTTGGAATTGCCCCGTTTTGCCAGATGCCGACTCGGTGGGTGAGGGCGCATCGTCAAGCTGGGTTTCGGTCTCGGCGCCGCTTGCGTCTTCCGCATCGCCGCCAACCTGCGCGGGCGCCATGACGCGCCTCAGCACTTTCTGGAAGGTGGCGTAGTGCCAGATCTGGGGCACGGGGTAAGCGGGGTTTCCCTCTTCTTCGGCGCCGGCGGCGAGTTCGGGCACGTCTTCAAGGCGAATCTCGGGGATGGTTTCGGGTATGCCCATAGATGCCGAAAGCCTGCGGATCGCGGCGATGAATCCGACGGCCAGCTCGTGGTCGTTGGCACCGTCGAGTCCGATGGCAACCGCCAGGTCGGCCAGCTGCCGCTCGACCGTTTCGCCGTACTCTTCGAGCACTACGGGTAGCAACACCGCGTTGGCCAGGCCGTGCTGCACATGGTAGCGTCCGCCGATGCCATGTGCCAGTGCGTGTACATACCCGACGAAGGCGTTGGTGAAGGCGATGCCCGCCCAGTACGAGGCAGTCAGCATGGCTTCGCGGTGGTCGGTGTTCTTGCCGTCGTCATACGAGGGCTTCAGGTGCTCGAATATCAGCTCGACCGCCTCGCGGGCGTAATCGCGCGCTTCGGCTGCCCCGAATCGGTTGATGTAGGCCTCGACGGCATGCGTCAGGGCATCCATGCCCGTGTAAGCGGTGAGCGCGGGCGGCAGGCTTGTCAGCAGCGTGGCGTCGAGCACGGCCACGTTGGGGATGAGCATCAGGTCGCTGATGGCGTACTTGCGCTGCGATTCAGCGTCGGTCACGACGGCTGCCGCCGTGACTTCCGAGCCCGTGCCCGCCGTCGTGGGGATGGCGACCAGGAAGGGCGTCTCTTTGCGCACCTTCATGGTGCCGATCAGGTCGCGCGCCGACTTGCCCGGGCGCGCGACGAGGGCGCCGGCAATCTTGGCGCAGTCCATGACCGAACCGCCGCCAATGGCGATGATGCCGTCGCAGTTGCGCGAGCGGAAGAACGCCGCCGCTTTCTCGACGCATTCGAAGTCGGGGTCAGGTACGACCTCCGAGAACACTGCCGTTGCAATGCCGTGGGCCAACAGGTTGTTCAGGAACTGGCCGAGCGTCCCGCGCTTTACGAAGCCCTGCGTCGTAACGACCATGGCGCAGCGCACGTCGTGCTCTTTCAGCACGTCGCCGACATCGTACAGGCATCCTGCGCCTTCCAGGACGTCGGGAAGCATTTGTAGCTGCACTCTTTGCACCTGCGATGTTGCCAGCTGTTGTGCGCGCATGAGCATCTTGTTCATTGGGTCCTCCGTTTCGGGCGGGCTGTTGGCTGGCAGCTGCGACCTGCGGTTCAGCCTGGGCGCAGGAAAGCCCCGCATTTGGCCGACCGCCCCGGATTGCAGCGGTCGCCTCAAGGGCCAGGCCGGATACTTGGGACTGCCCGTCAGCTTCTTCGTTTCTCAGATTGTAAAATGTGTAGCTCATCGTGGGCGAGGAGCCTGCGGCCATTTATACTTCTTGCACAAGATTTACGCCTAGAGAGACGCATTTTTATTGCGCGGGCGGCTCGGGGAAGTCGCAGGAACGTCCTGCCATCCATCCTGCCGCTCATCACCTACATGAGTTTTACGAGGTACCAATGCACGTTCGGCCCGCTACGTTCGAAGACCAAGACGCCATCATGAAACTGTACGATGCTGGGCGCAGCATCATGAGGGAAAACGGGAACTACTCGCAGTGGATTAACGGGTATCCGTCGAACCAGATGGTTTCGGAAGATATCGAGCGCGGTCAGTGCTTCGTCGTCTGCGATGATGTGGCTGCGAGCGCAGAGAACCGCATGTGCGGGCAAAGCATCGAAACAGATTCCCGTGCGGGCGGGGCGCGTGTCGCAGTGGCGGACACTCCTGCGCTGCGCGGCGTGTTCATGTTTGCGCTAGGTGACGACCCGACGTATGCGGTGATCGAAGACGGTGCCTGGCTCAACGACGAGCCGTACGGGGTCATCCACCGCATATCCTCGGACGGAAGCGCCCGCGGCATCCTGCGCATGGCGGTCGATTTCGCGCTTGCGCGCACGAACAACGTGCGTATCGACACGCATGCCGACAACGCGATTATGCAGCGCGCCCTGCAGAAGGCCGGGTTTGCGCGCTGCGGTACCATCTTCTGCCACGATGGCACGCCGCGTATCGCGTTTCAGCTGGCAGTTTAGGCGTAGGAGCTCGTCTGGCGCTAACGTCCCAGCGCAACGGTCACGCAGATCCAGGCAAGCAAGCCGATGTGCGCGATGAGCGCTGCCGGCACGCCGATGGCGAACAGCGGCTTGCGCGTTTTGTGATGGAACACGCGCATGCCCGCGAGCGCTCCTGCGCTTCCCCCTGCCAGCGCGAACAGCATGAGGGCTTTCTCAGATACGCGCCAGGCGCCCCGCTGCGCACAGCTTTTATCGTATCCGAAGAGGGCGAATGCAATGAGGTTCATACCGATCAGGTAAACGGCCGGCCCCACGATGTCGATTCCGCTCATATTCGCCTCCTTGTCTGCGTGCGGTGCGTCGATAGTTTCAGGGTGAATTCAGGCTCGCTTCGTATTATGCCGAACAAAGGCAAGGACGACGAAAGGATCGCTATGAAACGATACGGATTACCAATTGCGCTGAGCGCCGCTCTGGTGGCGGGCGCTCTTACGGGGTGTGCCGGCGCCTCGCAGGCGAGCGCTTCTGACATTGAGAGCTCGGGATCTGGCGCGAGCGCGGCAGCAGCCGCGGTCGTGTCCTCGAGCCAATCAGCCGCTTCGGATGCGGCTGCCGGCGCGGATGTCTCGAAGGGCATCGGCGCAAACTCGGACGGCAGCTCGTCTGAATCGGCGGCGACGGCTGGCGTGTCGTCAGGTTCTGCCGCGTCGAGCGAATCGGGCATGGCGGCATCTGCCGGGTCTTCGAACGCGGCAACTGCGAGCAGCGGCCCCCTCGGTGACTTACTCGATACGAACGATCAGTTCAGCGAGCGCGACCTCGAGCAGACGGTCGACACGTCAAGCGCCAAGACCATCTCGGTCTCGGATGGTCAAGACGTTCAGATTACCGAAGAGGGCATCTACGTTATCAGCGGCACTGCTAAGAATTGCACGATTACCGTTAGCGCTGACGATGCCGCCAAGGTCCAGCTTGTGCTCGACGGGGTGAGCATCACCAACGAGACTGCACCCGCGATTTACGTGACTTCGGCCGACAAGGTGTTCGTGACTACTGCGAAAGATTCCCAGAACACGCTGACGGTGACCGGTGAGCTTGCGGCTATCGGTGACGAGAGCATCACAGGGGTCATTCACAGCAAGGATGACCTGACCCTTAACGGTGAAGGCTTGCTGACTATCAGCTCGACGGCAAACGGCATCGTCGGCAAGGACGACGTCAAGGTCACGGGCGGCACGTACAAGATCGAGGCGGGTAACCATGCGATCAAGGCAAACAATTCGGTGCGCGTCGCCGACGGCACGTTCGAGCTGAAGGCGACCAAGGACGGCATCCATGCGGATAACGAGGATGATCCCGCGCTTGGCTACGTTTACGTCGCAGGCGGCACCTTCACGATCGATGCGGGTAGCGATGGTATCGAGGGCGATGCGTTCGTGGTCGTAAACGGCGGCACGATGACCATCAGCGCTGCAGAGGGCATCGAGGGCACGAGCGTGCAGGTCAACGATGGCGACATTACCATCGATGCGTCAGATGACGGCGTCAATGCGACAGCCAAGTCGACCGCCTATTCGCCCACAATCGAGATCAACGGCGGCAAGCTGGCGATCACTATGGCCTCGGGCGACACCGATGCCCTCGACTCCAACGGCGCCCTGTACATCAACGGCGGCACGGTCGACATCACCGCGCAGTACGCATTCGATTTCATCAGCGAGGGCAAGCTCAACGGAGGCACAGTTACCGTCAACGGCGAGCAAGTGACCGAGATAACCGAGTCCATGCAGATGGGCGGCGGTATGGGCGGCCACGGCATGGGCGGCCAGCGTCCCGACATGGGTAGTATGCCGAGCGGCCAAGCCGCGCCGTCCGATGGTAGCGCCCCGAGTGGCGGGTTCGGCGGCCACGGCGGCATGGGTGGCCATGGCCACGGACCGCGCGGCGATGCGAGCGGCAATGCGGCCGACGCTTCCGCTAGCAGTGCTTCCGCCAGCAGCGCCTCGGGCAGCGGAGCTTCTGCCACCACAAGCGCCTAACACCAAGCACGACAAAAAGGAAGCAAAGAGGAGCATCCCCTTTGCTTCCTTCGTCGCATGTCGGCACAGCGTGCTTGATGGAAGCGAAGAGGATACTCCTCTTCGCTTCCTTAGCGTGCTTGATTGGAAATTGAATGCCTTGCTGGTAATACTTCCGATAAATCGGCTGTACCATCGTGGATAATAAGATGATGATTTGGAAAGCCTGACAATTTGGGGAGTCTCCCCTGATTGTTAGGGGAGACTCCCCAAATTGTCATAGTGTTCGAAGGGAGCGGCCATGACACGGGGCGAGTTCGTACTGCAACGGTTGAAAGACGAGCTGGCTATGTATCGCATGCTGTTCATCGTCTGCGTCGTGGCCGGGATTGCGGCGCTTGCGCTCATGGGTTATGCGACTCTCACAGGGGGTATCGAAGGCCTGCTGACGTTTGCGGGCTCGGCGCTCTTCTTCGTCTTCTGGGGTATGGCGTGCAAGGGCAGACGCGACTCGCTTGCCGAGATATATCGGGAAGTCGGCGACGATCCGGTGGGAATCGTTGATCGGCGCGATTTTCCCAAGCAGACCGTACTGGCGCTCGTACAGCTGCAGCGGCCGACGAAGGAATACTTGCAGTTAACGATTGCCTACGGAATCTGCGCTGTAATGCTGATTGCGGGCGCAGTCCTCATTTACTGGGTAGCTTCGTGGGAGCGCGAATTAATCTTCATCGGTCTGGGTTCGTTGCTTCTGCTTGGAGGGTTTTGGTTGGCTGTGCTGACGTTCCAGGCTGCCCGAAATTGGCGCACGTCGAAACAGCTCGACGAGATTCATCGGGAAGAACCCGCTTCGCCAGAGAGCGGTGAAATGTAGGCTTTGCCGTCGTGGATGTCGAAGGCGGTGTTCATCCCCTCCGAAATCTCTTGCAGCCGCGTGAGCGTCTCGGTGGCCTGCGCATCGCTTGCGAAATCGGGGATGCCGTAGGTGTCATCGAGGTAGAGCGGCGTGGCAACGACGTTTTGGATGCCGTCTTGGGTCATGTCGAAATTCAGCACGATGGACTCGTGCGTGTGGTCGTATTTCTGCCAGAACACGCAGTTGCCGTGCGCGTAGGCGATGAGCGAGCCCTTGTAGAACTCGACGCCCTGCATGACGTGCGGGTGGTTGCCCAAGATCACGTCGGCACCGGCGTCGACGAGCTGGTGCGCAGGCTCACTCTGCAGGTAATCGGTAATGTTGTCTTCGTACTCGACGCCCCAGTGCATGGCGACGATAACGATGTCGTGCGTCTGCTTGGCTTCGGCCACGCGCTTGCAGGCATCGGCCATGTTCATGCGCGCCGAAACGACGCCGGGTTCGTCGCCGAACGCCAGGTAGTAATCGGGAACAATGTCGGTCCACGAGAAGAAGGCGACCGATGCGCCGTTGACTTCGAATTCCGCAGGTGTTTCGGCTTGCGATTCGGTCATGCCCGCGCCTGCGTGTAGGATGCCTGCGCCGTCCAGGGCGTCGAGCGTATCCTTCAGGGCTGGGCCGGAATAGTCCATGATGTGGTTGTTCGCGAGTGAAACGACGTCGATGCCGCTGTTCTTCACGCTTTCGATGGCCGATGGACGGCCGATGATGTAGACGTCCTTATCGGTGACCGGTTCGCTCTCGTCATCGCTCAGCGGGCTTTCGAGGTTCGAAATGGTCACGTCGGACTGCGCCAGGGTGTCGGCGATGTTGGCCATGGCGCTGGCGCCGCCGTTGGCGTCGATGTAGTCGGCTACTTCGCGCCAGAAGATGAGGTCGCCGGTCGTGGTGAACGAGACGGAATAGGGTTCGGTCGCCTTGCCCGTGGCCTGGTCCAACGTGGTGCCGTCGGGGGCGGATGCATCGGATGCGGGGGGTGCGTCACCATCGGGCGCGTGTCCTGCCACGGCGAACGCGATTCCCGCGATGAGCGCAGCGGCTATGACCGAAGCAATGATGATGAACTTGCCCGATAGGAGGGGCGAAGAGGCCGAGATGGCGGTCGAGCGCCGGGTCGTGTGCTGCTGGCGTGGCTGGCGTGGTTGGGACGCCGGGCGCGTCGAGCGCGGCTGGCGCGAGGAAGCGGATCCAGTCGCTCTACGGGAAGGGCGCGCGGTGCTTGTTGCCGCCTCGCGCGTCGTTCGGCGGCTGGGCGAAGGAGAGTCGGCCGACGAGCCGCTCTGCTGGCCGGCGCTCGCGCGTCGCCGCCGTGTCGGTTCGTAGTTCGCATCGCGTTCGTCCATGGCGCGCCTTCCGTTCGCAAATGTGCTCCGCCTGTCATTGTATCGCGAGTTGGCGCGCACGGCATTAAGGTACATGCTGGTGAAGTGCTTGCTCAATAGCATTTAGCATGCGTTTCGCGATCCCCTTCGCGCGTCTTCGTCCACAGCGGAGGCGCTCTTTGCATCTGGGGTTCGGGTGTGGGGTTTAGGGAGTGCGAGCAATGCTCGCATCGCTTATCGGCTACACTGGCTATATGGGTGATTTCGAAGACATGGGGCTTACGCGCGAAGCCGTCGAGGCGCGTCGTGCCGTGGATTGGCGGGGCGGTGTACCTTCTGCGCTGCGCGAAGGCGCGGGATTGCGCCTGCATGTGCTCGCAAGCGGCAGCAAGGGAAATTGCTCGGTTATCCAAAACGTAGCCACTGGCGCTTGCGTGGTCGTAGACTGCGGCATTAGCAAGAGCGCGTTTCTTCAGCGATGTGCCGAGTGCGGTGTTGATCCTGCTCGCGTCGAGGCGGTGCTGGTGACACACGAGCATACCGACCACACAAAAGGACTCGGCGTCATGACGCGCGGCCTCGCCCGGCTCGGCGCCCAACCGGCTCTGTACGCGAGCGTGGCGGTTCACGAGGCGAGTGCTGACCTGCGGGCTATCGAGGATGCTGTTGACCTGCGGCATTTCTCGGCAGGGGACGACCTGGCACTCGCGGGGATGGGCGTGCACGCTTTCCCGACCTTGCACGATGCGGCGGAATCGTTTGGGTTCCGTTTTGATTGCGCGGGCGATTCGGTCGGCTTCATGACCGACACGGGCATCGTGACCGGCGAAGCGCAGGAAGCGCTGCGTGCATGCCGAGTCCTGGCGATCGAGGCGAATCACGACCCCGACATGCTCGAACATGGTCCGTACCCTACGTTTCTGAAGGCGCGCATTGCGGGGGAGCGGGGCCATCTGTCGAACGACCAGTCGGCGGGCCTGCTCGGCCAGCTTCTTAGCAACGAGGTCGAGCGCGTTGTCGGCATGCACGTTTCCGAGAACAACAACACCTACCAGCTGCCCGGCATCGCGCTCGGCGGCGTGCTTAGGCGCGAATGCCATCCGGCCCTTGCCCTCGTCGCCTACCAGAACCGCGCCGTCAGCGTGTAGAACGTGCGTTTATGCTGGCCTGTCGATCGTCTGCCCAGGTCGACGACAGGGCGCTAGGCCTACAGCTCCTCGCGTTTTGCGCAAGTTAGAAGTCATTAGCTGCGGAAGCGGCTACGCACCCTGCCGCCGACCTGGTCTACTGTGGCCTGAACGAACGTGCAAAAGGGTCAGACCCTTTTGCGCTATGGCACTTTTGCACGTCCTGCTAAAATGGCACGATGCTCGATCGGATTATCACATTCTTACGCGACGAAGCGGTGCTGTGCATCGCGTTTCTGTGCGCGTGCATTTCGCTGGTGCTCGTGGGCGCGGACCCGGGTGCGGCGACAGCTGGCGGCGGCGCGGCGGTGGCTGCGGGCGGAGCCGCGGGGTTCATGGCCGCGCTTCAGAATGCCCCGAGCTACATCGACTGGCGCGTCATCGTGCTGCTGTTCTGCCTTATGGCTTCGGTGGCGGGGCTGCGCGAAAGCGGCGTCATGGCGCGAATCGCGCAAGCGCTGGTGGCGGGCGAGCGTTCGTGTAGGCTCGTGTGCTTTGCCCTAGTGATGCTTCCGTTCTTCGCATCGATGCTCGTGACCAACGATGTGGCGCTGCTGACGTTCGTGCCCATTGCGGTGCTGGCGCTCGAGGCGGCCGGTTGGCGACGGCGGCTTGTCCGCGTCATTGTGTTGCAGGCGATAGCCGCCAACCTCGGCGGCATGGTCACGCCGGTCGGCAATCCGCAGAACCTGTTCATCTTCACGACCTACGAGCTGACGGCAGCCGATTTCTTCATGGCGCTCGCGCCGTTCGGCGCGCTGGCGTTCGCGCTTTTGGCGGGTGCGTGTGTAGCATTCGGAAGCGGTCGGGCGCAAGTGATGCTCAAGCTTGACGAACGTTCGATCGACATGCGTCGCTTTGCCCTGCACCTGGCGCTCTTTTGCCTGAGCGTGCTCTCGGTTTTGCGCATCGTGCCCTACGAAGCGCTGCTCGCGGTCGTGGCGGCGGCGCTTTTCGTTTTCGACCGGCGCATATTCGCGAAGGTCGATTACGCCCTTCTGGCGACGTTCGTCTGCTTCTTCGTCTTCTCGGGAAACCTTGCCCACATGCCCGCGGTCAAAGATTTTCTCGGCGGGCTCATGCACAGTCATCCGATGCTGACGAGCCTCGTAGCTAGCCAGGTCATAAGCAACGTGCCTGCCTCGGTGCTGCTGGCGGGTTTCACCCACAATTGGCACTCGCTGCTCATCGGGGTCGATTTGGGAGGTTTGGGCACGCCCATCGCCTCGCTCGCAAGCCTGATTGCCTTCAAGCTTTATATGCATACGCGCGGTGCGTCTGCGGCGGTGTTCATGCGCGAGTTCGCTGTCGCCAACGTGGTCGTGCTCGCCCTGATGGTAGGCTTGTATGCGCTGCTCTTCGTTGTGTAAACAACCATTTGGGGACCGTTCCGAACCAAAGGGGACATACACTTT
>DFIX01000040.1:58155-77943 GCA_002371495.1 Eggerthellaceae bacterium UBA3686 | reverse complement strand
TCACGGGCGGCATCGCCCAGGACGTTTGGGATCTGTACTCGACCGAAGAGAGCTACTATCCGCTGCTCAACCGTGCGGTGTCAGGTACGTACCCGGCCGCTTCGACCTACAAGGCCTTCACGAGCCTAGCCGGGTTGAAGTACGGTTTCGCCGACAGCAAGAAGACGTGGGAATGCGGCGGTTCGTGGGACGGCTTCAACTCGGGCGACTGGCAGAACTGCTGGCTTTTGTCGGGCCATGGCAAGATCAACCTCAACGACGGCATCCGCGTGTCGTGCGACGTCGTCTTCTACGAAATTGCCAAGGACTTCTTCTACGCGGGCGTCACGCAGGGCGGCGACATCAGCGATACGGCCATGCAGGAGGAAATCGCCAAGTTCGGATTCGGTAAGCAGACGGGCATCGATCTGTCGGGCGAGGAGCCCGGGCGCATTCCCACGCCCGAGTGGAAGGCCCAGCATTGGTCCGACGTTCCCACCGAGGGCCAATGGCGCGGCGGCGATCTGACAAACTTGGTCATCGGGCAGGGCGACGTTCTTATAACCCCGCTGCAGAACGCGGTGGCTTACGGCGCCGTGGCAACGGGCACGCTGATGAAGCCCCACGTCCTGAAGGAAGTCCGCAATGCGGCGGACGCACCGCCGGTGTCGTTCACGCCCGAAGAGCTGGGTACGCCCGAGGTCGACGCTGCTAACTACAAGATCTTGCGCGAAGCGTTGAAGCTGGTCTCGGCCGATGCCAACAAGGTGGTCGAGGAGTTCATGCAATGGAACATCGACGCTACGACCGTCTCGTCCAAGACCGGTACCGGCGAGGTCGCCGGCAAGGGCGACGTGGCGTGGTACGTCTGCTACTATCCGCAGGACAAGCCGAAGTACGTCGTGTCGGCCTGCATCGAGCAGGGCGGCGGCGGTGCCGAGGCGGCAGGACCCATCGGCGCGGCGGTGCTCGGCGCCATACTCGCCAACGAAAAGGGCGAGCTGACCGAAGTCAAGCGCGTGGTCGGGTCCAGCGGAAAATCCGTTCCCGTGAACTTCGGCAACACGTCGAGGTCCGACTAAGAGATGCTGTAAAGGGAGGTGATGCGAATGCCCGAGCTGACTAATCTGCGCATGCCCGATGCGGGTGGCAGGACGCAGGCGCAGACGCGCCGCAGGATAAAGCTGCCGGCCATCAACTGGCCGTTTCTGCTGGTCGTGACGGTCCTGGTGGTCTACGGCCTGGTGATCGTGTATTCGGCGGTCAGCGCCGACGAAGACTACAACTTCTCGCGACAGCTTGCAGGCGTCGCCGTGGGCATCATCGCCATGGCTCTCATCTGGGCGTTCGATTACCGTCGGCTGTCTGAGTACACCACGCTGTTCATCATCCTGAACGTCGTGCTCATCCTTTCGCCCCACGTGCCGGGCATTGGCGTCAACACCATGGGAGCGACCTCGTGGGTAAAGATCGGCCCTTTGCCGCAGCTGCAACCGGGCGAATTTGCAAAGATCACCGTCATCCTGCTGGATGCCAGCATCATGGCGAAGTTCCAGGGGCACCTCGACGACGTGCGCGAGTACTGCAAGGCTATCGCCCTGATGCTCATCCCGTTCGTCTGCATCATGACCCAGCCTGACCTGGGCACCGGGCTCGTGTACCTGTTCATTGCCGCCATCGCTCTGGTGATGGGCGGCGCCCGGCCGAAGTACCTGCTCATAACGTTAGGGATTTGCGTTGCGCTCGTGGTCCTGGTGTTCTTGGCCGACGAGGTCATAAAGGGCTCGACCGGCGAGTACAAGCTGCTGAAGCAGTACCAGCGCGACCGCTTGCTGGTATTCATGAACCAAGACACGGCCGACCTGACCGACGAGGGCTACAACCTGCAGCAGGCGAAGGTGGCCATCGGCTCGGGCGGGCTGTTCGGGCAAGGCTACATGAAGGGATCGCAGCATTCGCTCGGCATCCTTCCCGAGGCGCCGACCGACTTCATCTTCTGCGTGTTGGCCGAGGAGCTCGGGTTTTTCGGTGTAATGGTGCTCATGGTGCTCTACATCGCCTTGTTTGTACTAGGATTTCGCATAGCAAGCGCGTCGAGCGATATGTTTGGCCTGCTCATCGTCATGTGCATCGTGGGGATGTGGCTGTTCCAAATATTAGAGAACATCGGTATGACCTGCGGTCTCATGCCCATTACGGGCATTCCGCTGCCGTTCATGAGCTTCGGTTCGTCGTTCATGGTCGTGAACTTCGCGCTGCTGGGTTTTATGGGATCGGTTTGGTCGCGAGGAAAAGAAAGCGCGGGCAGGGTGACATATGCAGCTTCCAATTGATTTGAAGGCGCTCATCGACGAGGCAACCGACATCAAGGCTGCCCAATCGACCAAGATTGCAGTGAGCGTTTACATCGACGGTCAGGCGCAAAACGACGTGGCCGCGCATGTGCGTGGGGCGTTTGCCTCGACTTTGCCCACCGTGCGCATGACGGTGTCGTATCTTGACGATACGTTCATGCCGCACCCGAGCGATGACATGGCCGTGCTGGTGGCTGGCCCTTCGCGCGGGGTGGGTCCGGCAGCTGCAGCTGTGCGGGCTGCGGGCGTGCCTGTCATGGTCGTCACCGCGCATCCGGCGTTCGTCGCCGACCAGGCACGCGAGCTTGGATACGAGATCCCCGAAGCGGATATCATCGCACCCTTCGACGCCGACGAGGCGGCTTCGACTGGCGAGCCGGTCGAGTTGACCCCCGAGCTCGCAGCCGAGCTCGACGCGCGCATGGGCCGTTGGGTCGTTGCGGTATGCCGCGAGAAGCGCCTGGCCATGTCCATCGCGTTTCCGTTCATGCGCCGTTCGCTCGCAACCGATGCGGTTCAGGCAACGTCGCTGCAGAACGCCGGCATCGGGCTGGTGCCCATCATTCCCGGCGCCGATCTTCCCATCATGACGCTCAACCAGGCCAAAATGGTGCTGCAGATCGCGGCCGCGTATGGCCAGGAAATGAACAAGGGTCGCGCCAAAGAGCTCGCAGTTGTCTTGGGCGGTGCCTATATTTGCCGCGTCATCGCCCGTGAGCTGGCTGAATTCGTGCCCGTGCTGGGATTCATCATAAAGCCGGGCATTGCGTATGGCGGTACGGCCGCCATCGGCTATGCCGCTATCGAGTACTTCGAGGGCGGGGAAGACGTCGCGGGCGTCATGAACGTGGCTACGAGCGCCGCCGAAGCCGGCACGAAGCTTGTGACCAAGGTGCGCGAGCAGGGTCCGACGGCCCTTCCGAACCTGTTCGGCAAGGCGGTCGACCTCGGTGCTAAGGTGCCGGGCGTCTACGAGAAGGCCCGCGAGTACGCACCCAGGGTCGCGGCCGTGGTCAACGATTTGGCCAGCAGCGTCGTGGCTCAGTCGAGTACCGCCTCTACGAACTAGCGCAATGCGATACCGCAGCATATGGTCCGAAGTCGCGCCGCTCGTTGCCAAAGCCGAGCGCCCTTCGCGCTACATTAACCATGAGTGGGGAAGCGTCCTGACGCCCGAGGCCGATTTCCGCTTTTGCATGGTTTACCCCGATACTTACGAGCTCGGCCAGGCCAACCAGGCGCTGCGCATTCTCGTCAACGCCGTGAACGCGCGGCCGGGGATGTCGGCCGAGCGCGGTTTTCTGCCTGCAGCCGATATGTGCGACGCCCTGCGACAGGCGGGCTTGCCGGCGTTTTCCATCGAGGGCTGCGCACCGCTGAATTCGTTCGACGCCGTGGGCATCACGTTGCCGCACGAGCTGGCGGCGACCAATGTGCTCGAGATCCTGGACCTTTCCGGTATCCCCGTGCGCGCCGCCGACCGCGCCGAAGACGATCCGATTGTTGTCGGAGGCGGGCCGTGCGCTTACAACCCCGAACCATACGCCCTGTTCTTCGATGCCATAAACATCGGCGAGGGCGAGGAATCGCTTCCCGAAGGGCTCGAGGTCATACGCTCGTTGCGCGCCCAGGGTGCAAGCCGGCGCGACATTTGGCGGGCCCTTGCCAAGCTCGACGGCTGGTACGTGCCGCAGCTTTATGGCTGGCGAAGCGCCGATGAGGCCCAGGCAGCCGGTTCGTGGATCGAGCCAGTCGAACCGGGCTTGCCGATTACCGTCCGCAAGCAGATTTACCGCGGGTTCGCCCAGAGCTCCGGGTGGGAGCCGTGCGTCGTGCCCTTTGCCGAGGCCGTGCACGACCGCCTGAACGTCGAGATCTTGCGAGGTTGCGCACGCGGTTGCCGTTTCTGCCAGGCGGGCATGATGTATAGGCCCGTGCGCGAGCGGTCGGCCGACAACGTGGTGTCGTCGGTCGTGGAGGGGCTTGCGCAGACGGGCTACGACGAGGTCTCGCTGACGTCGCTCTCGACGACCGACCATTCTCAGATTCGCCGGATTCTTACGCGCCTGAACAGCGCATACGAAGGCAGTGGGGTACGCATCTCGATTCCCTCGCAGCGGCTCGACTCGTTCGGGATCGACATGGCGGGGCTGGTCGCGGGCCAGAAGAAGGGCGGGCTGACGTTTGCCCCCGAAGCGGGCACGCAGCGTTTGCGCGACGTCATAAACAAGAACGTCACCGAAGACGACCTGTTCGGTGCTATCGACGCGGCATTCGAGGCTGGGTGGAGGCGCTGCAAGCTCTACTTCATGATCGGCCTTCCGACCGAAACCGACGACGACGTGAAGGGTATCGCCCGGCTCGTGCAGCAAGCTTACGAGCATGCGCGTGCCGTCGTTCCCAAAGACCAGCGCGGCTCGATTCAGATTGGGGCATCGGTGGCGCTGTTCGTCCCCAAGGCCCAGACGCCGTTCCAATGGGACGGCCAGATACCGCCCGAAGAGGCGCTGCGCCGCGTGAATCTGCTGCGGCATTCGGTGAAGTACCGCGCCATCAGCATCAACTGGCATGACCCGAAGACCAGTTTCGTCGAGGCGGTCATGAGCCGCGGTGGGCGAGAGGCGTCGTATTTGGTGGAAGAGGCATGGCGTCGCGGTGCGCGCTTCGATGCGTGGAGCGAGCACTTCAACGAGCAAGCGTGGCGCGATGCCGCCGACTCGCTCGGCATGGATGTGGCGGCTATCGCTCAGGCGAGCTACCCGACCGATTACATCATGCCATGGGAGCATATCAGCTGCGGCGCCTCGCGACGGTGGCTCGTACGCGAACGCGCCCTGGCCGAACAGGAGCGCACGACACCCGATTGCACGTTCGAGCACTGCTCGGGCTGCGGTGTATGCATGGACCTCGGCGTCGACAACGAGCTGGCCGACGAGCGCGTTTTGGGTTCGGCAGGCAGTGCGGATGCGGCAGGGAAGCTGGGTACGGTAGCTGGTGCCGCTACTGAAGAAGGCGCCAATGCGGTCGCTGGCGATTGCGCCGTTGCCGCGGCTGCTGGTGCCGATTCGGCTGCTGTTGCCAATGCGGCGGCCGCGGGCCCGATAGGCGGTGATGCGCGATGACCGACCCGAACGCTCCCCGTTTCTTCCGTTTGCGTTGCATCTTTATCGAGCAGGGCAGGCTGGCCATGCTCTCGCATTTGGAAGTCGCCCATACGCTCGAGCGCACGGTGCGCCGGGCTAAGCTTCCTTTCGCCGTCAGCCAGGGCTTTTCGCCGCACATGAAGATCGCGTTCGGCGCGGCGCTGCCTGTGGGCGTCGGCAGCACGTGCGAGATTTTCGACCTGCAGCTGACCGAGTACGTGGCGCCTGACAAGGCCCTTGCGGCATTGCGGGCGGCCAGCGTGCCGGATCTGATGGTGCAGGAATGCCGCTACATCGAGGGCAAAGCGCCCGCCGCAAGCGTCGCCTTTCCGACCTCGACGTACGAAGTCGTCTTCGAGGCGCCCATCTCCGTCGCCGGCATCAAGGTGCCCGAAACCGTAACGGTCGTGCGCAAGCGCAAAGAGAAAACGCTCGTCGTGGCCGATTACCTGGTGCAGCCGTTTGCGGCCGTCGAGGGGTCGCCCGAACGCGTGACCTTCTCGCTCGAGGCCAAGCCCACCGGAAGCCTGCGTCCCGACGTCCTGCTCGAACACTGCACCCTTCCCGCCCGCACAATCTCGATCACCCGCATTGCCCAACGCTAAAATGTGAAAAAGGGTCAGACCCCTTTTTCACATTTTCGAACACTTTGCCCCAGGGGCGAAGTGTTCGCGGGTTGGAGGCTTATGCGTAGCCCATTTCGTCGACCTGGTCCTCGTCCATGCCGAAGTAGTGGGCTATTTCGTGGACGACGGTTTTGCGGATTTCCTCGATGGTCTGGGGCTTTGGCAGGCCGAGCCGCTCATGTGGGCCCTTGAAGACCGTGATGGTATCGGGGTAGTCGCCCAAACCGTAGGAGCCGCCGCGTTCGGTCATGGCGATTCCGTCGTAGAGTCCCAGCAAATCGCCCTCGTCGGTGAACAGGCCGTCGCCTTCGAAATCCTCTTCGTCGGGCTCGTCAGCCACCACGATGGCGACGTTCTCGAGCTCGTCGAGGAATTCCTCGGGAATCGAATCGAGCGCATCTTGAACAGCCGACTCGAATTCTTCGTCGGTGAGCTTCGCCATAGCGTTCCTCCTGTCGCATCGCTTGTGGGTGAAGCAAGGCATCTGGTACCGCGTTTCATTCGGATTATATTATTGTTAAAGACTCACAAATGTCGCCGCGTGAGTGGGCGAGGGAGTAGAATCAATACATATTCATATCCGAGCGATCAAGGAGACGATTACCTTGGAAAAGAAGGACCTGGATTGGGGCAATCTTGGCTTCAACTACATCCCGTGCGATTACAGCTACGTGTGCAACTTCAAGGACGGCGCCTGGGAAGAGGGCGGCTTGACCGAGGATCACACGCTGACGCTTTCGGAAGATGCCGGCATCTTCCACTATTGCCAAGAGGTGTTCGAAGGTCTTAAGGCCTATACGACCGCCGATGGTTCGATCGTGTGCTTCCGCCCCGACCTGAACGCAAGCCGCATGGCCGACTCGGCGCGTCGCCTGGTCATGCCCGCGTTCCCCGAAGACAAGTTCGTTGATGCCGTGAAGCAGGTTGTCGCCGCCAATGCCGCCTGGGTGCCGCCTTACGGCTCGGGCGCCACGCTCTACATCCGCCCGTTCATGGTTGCGACCGGCAACGTCATCGGCGTCAAGCCTGCCGACGAATACCAGTTCCGCATCTTCGTCACCCCGGTGGGCCCGTACTTCAAGGGCGGCGACACGTCCGTGAAGCTGGCTGTGGCCAAGTACGACCGCGCGGCACCGCACGGCACCGGCAACATCAAGGCCGGCCTGAACTACGCCATGAGCCTGCTGGCCGTGACCGAGGCCCACGAAGCGGGTTACGCCGAGAACATGTACCTGGATTCCAAGAGCCGCACCTACGTCGAAGAGACCGGCGGTGCCAACATCATGTTCGTCGACAAGGAGGGCAACCTCGTGGTGCCGCAGTCGGCAACTGATTCCATCCTGCCTTCCATCACGCGCCGTTCGCTCGTCATGGTCGCCCGCGACGTGCTGGGCATGAACGTCATCGAGCGTCCTGTCAAGTTCGAAGAGGTCCTTGCGGGCGATTTCGTCGAGTGCGGCCTGTGCGGCACGGCGGCCGTCATCAGCCCGGTCGAGAAGGTCGAGGGCGAAGGCGTTGACGTCACCTTCCCCGATTGCGTCGGCACGAGCGGCCCGGTCATGAAGAAGCTGCGCGAGACCCTCGTGGGCATCCAGACCTGCGAAGCCGAGGACCCCTTCGGCTGGGTCTGCAAGATCGCCTAATCTGCGAGAGCGCCAATCAACCCGAAAGGCCCCCTGGTACCAGGGGGCCTATTTGTGCGCTTCAACCGTCCCATCGCTCCCGCAAGGGCGGAGGCGCGCTCCGGCTTGGCTTCGAGTCCATCCCACCGCGCTCCCGCTGGTGGGGGCGCGCTCCGGCTTGGCTTCGGCTAAACCTAAGTGTATTTGGAAGTTTGTGCCTGCAGAATCGCCGGAGTCACGCCCCCACCAGCGGGAGCGCTCCGATGATCAAATAGGGCATCTTTCAAGCTATTCAACCCGTTAGATGAAGCGTTTCGGCGGGACGACATCAGGTGCATCCACTGTGTTTTCCCAGGCGGGACGGATTCACAAGCCCGCGAACACTTTGCCCCAGGGGCAAAGTGTTCGTTTTGGAGCTTTTAACTCGTTGAACGAAGCGTCTGTGTGGGCGGGGGCGTGACTCCGGCGATTCTGCAGGCACTGTTTTCCCAAATACACATAGGTTAGCCGAAGCCAAGCCGGAGCGCGCCTCCGCCCGCACAGACGCGGTGGGAGGGATGCACGCAATTTGCTCTGGCTACTTCGTCTTCTCGGGTTTGGCGCCCCAGATGGCTATGAAGACGAGGGCGCAGATGGCGAGCAGGTAGGGGTAGAACAGGAAGGGGATGATCTCGAAGGGGGTCACTGCCATGCCGACGGCCGCGGCGCCTGCGCTGGCGTACAGGATCTGCGCGCCGTAGGGGATGATGCCCTGCCATACGCTCGTGAAGATGTCGATGAGCGAGGCGGTGCGGCGGGACGAGACGTCGTACTCGTCCGAGATCTTGCGCGCGATGGGTCCGGCGATGACGATAGCTACGGTATTGTTGGCGGTCGATACGTCGACGAGCGAAGCCAGCGCTGCGATGCCGAACTGCGCACCGCGCTTGCCCTTGACCGCGCCGCTGATCTTGCCGAGAATCCACTCGATGCCGCCGTTGTCGCGCACGAGCCCGATGATGCCCGCGCAGATGATCGAGATGACGGTGATGTCGTACATGTTCATGATGCCGCTTCCGCCGTCGAGGCCCGAGCCGATGGCAATGAAGATCATGTCGGGCGCGATGGTTCCCAGCGCAACGCCTACGATGATCGAGAGCACGGTGCCGCCTATGAGCACGATGAAGACGTTGACGCCGACGAGCGCCGCCACGAGGACGGCCACGTAGGGCAGCACCTGCCACAGGTTATACTGCAGGTCGCCGTCCAGGTGATACTCGTTGCCAAGGCCCATTACCAGAAAGATGATGAACGTCAGGATGGCGGCGGGAAGGGCTATTTTGAAGTTCTCTTTGAACTTGGCGTCCATCTCGCAGCCCTGCGTTCGGGTAGCTGCGATCGTCGTGTCCGAGATCATCGAGAGGTTGTCGCCGAACATTGCGCCGCCGACAATGGCGCCTAGGCAGATGGCTCCTGCGAGGCCGGTCTTGTCGGCGACGCCGATGGCGATTGGAGCCAATGCGGCGATCGTTCCCACCGACGTGCCCATCGAAATCGAGATGAAGCAGGCGATTAGGAACAATCCTGGCAACACGATGCCGGTCGGCAGAATCGACAACGCGAAGTTGACGGTGCTCTCGACGCCGCCGGCCGATTTGACTGCGCCGGTAAAGGCGCCTGCCAGCACGAAGACCAGGCACATGATCATGACGTTGGACTCGCCCATGCTGCGTGCCACGCTTTCGAGCTTCTCGTCGAACGAGCGCTTGGGGTTTTGAATGAAGGCGACGGCCAGCGCGCAGACGAACGCCACGATGGCGGGCATGCTGTAGAAGTCGTTGAGCACGACGCCCGATCCGATGAACAGCAAGAGGAAGACGGCGACCGGCAGCAGGCCCGAGAGATGCGGTTCGATGGGGCTCGGCTGCTTGTCGGATTGCTGGCCCTGGTCGTTGCCCACGGGTTCGGCTGCTGGTGCGGCGGCATGGGCGGAATAGGCCTCGACCGCAGCCGCCTCGATGGCGGGTCCTTCGCTGGATTTGTCTTTGAACATCGTAGTGCTCCGTTCTGCTTTCTCGTGCAATATGAAGCGGCAAGCGCGTTGCCGCTGATAGGCGCAAGGCACGATTATACCCGCACTTGGCCATCTGCGGTCATATTTCGGTATTTTTGAGCGGCAAGATATATTGCGCACAATGAGTCACCTACCAGGTAAGCTGACTCATTGTGCGCAACATGATGGTACAATTAGCAATCGCCCGCTTGAGCGGGGTAGGGGGAGTTCAACAATCGCGTTGGAAGATACATGGATAGCTTTGTGAACGGCCGCGTGTTCTCAGGGCCGCTAAATTGCCGCGCGCGTCGCCTGACGGTGGCGCATCGTGTGTTTGCCGTCGCATTGCTCTGCGCCGTATGGAGCTTGGTCCCGCAAGACCAGGCCCTGGCGTACGTGGACCCGTCGGTTATGACGTACACGATTCAGGCGGTTGCGGGCGTGGCGGTTGCGCTTTCGGCCGTTATCGGCGTCGTGTTCAGGCGCACGCGCCGCAAGATCTTCGAGCTGTTCAACATCGACGAGAACGCGCACAAGGTCGTCGAAGGCGAAGTCGGTCGGGTCGACCCTCGGGCAACCGACGCCCAGCAGCGCTACGAGGCATCGCGGCAATCGGCACTGCGAATCGAGCACGAGTTCGAGCTGCGCGCACCAACCGCGCCGCGTATGGTAAGGCCCCGTGCGCGCTTTCTGTATGCGCTGGCCATATGCCTGTTCATGGCCTTTATCGTGTTCATCGCCCCGGCGCTCGAGATCTTCGGCGCAAACGGCGACAGCCTTGTGTTCGGCCTTCCCGAAGTGTGGTGGGTGCCTCTCGTGTTCTGCTTGCCGCTGGCGGTGCTGGTGGCGGTGTGTGCGTCGGTGCTACGCGGACGGCCTTTCTACATCGTGCTCGCCGTCCTGTTTGCGCTGACGCTGGCGGCGTACGTGCAGTCCCTGTTCCTGAACACGGGTATGCTTCCCGCGGACGGCGGCTTCATCGGATGGGACGAGCCGTTCTTCATCTTCAAGGACGTCGTTTCGGGCATCGTATGGCTCGCGATCATCGGGCTCGTCGTGTTCGCGAGCGTGCGCTGGCCGCACATGCTGCTGAAGGGCTCCACGGCCCTCGCCTGCGCCATCATGATTATGCAGCTCGTCGGCGTGGTGAGCGTCGCAGCTGACGCGACCAAGACGTCGGCTGCGAACATGGCCAGGCCCTACGTGACGCAAGGCGAGCTTCTGACGGTTTCGCCCAAGAGCAATGTGGTCGTGTTCGTGCTCGACACTTACGACACGGCTATTCTCGAAGACATTCTTGAAGAAGACCCGCAGTTCCTGCAAGGCTTCGACGATTTCACGTACTTCCCCGACAGCGTGGGTACGATGATTCCCACGACCAACGCCATTCCCAACATGCTGACCGCGCTGAAGCCCGAGCCCGGGCAGGACGTGGCCGAGTACCGGCGCACGAAGTACGAGCGCAGTACGTACCTGAAGGACATCCATGACCAGGGCTACACCATCGGCATGTACTCGGATTCGCTCATGATGGACTTCAACAATCCGGCCGACCTGGCCGTGACCGAGCTGACGCAGAACGTGCATCCGGTAAGCCAGGCGCCCGTCGACGTGTGGCGCACCTTCGTTGTCATGGAGCAATGCGCCCTGTACCGCGAGGCGCCGTGGCTTCTGAAGCCGGTGTTCTGGTACTACACGAGCGACTTGAACAACCGCATGATCGCCGACAGCGGGGAAGGCGACATGCACGACTCGCTTTACGAGCTCGATGACGCAGCAATCCTCAAGATGGTGCGCGAGCGGCGGTTGCAGCCGACCGACCAGGGCGTCGCCGGGGCGTTCAGGTTCATCCACCTGTTCGGGCCGCATTTCCCGTACTCGGTCGATGAGGAAGGCGCAAACGTCGGCACCAACCAGTCCGACCAGATTTCGCAGGCCAAGGGCTCGATGAAGGTCGTGAAGGAATACATCGCGCAGCTGAAGGAGCTCGGGCTCTACGACGAGGCGACCTTGGTCGTGACTGCCGACCACGGCGTATGGTTCCTAACCCACGACCCCGTGAGCAACCCCATCAGCCCCATCATGCTCGTGAAGCCGCGCAAGCAGCCTGCTGCGGATGGCGTGCGTCAGCCCGTGCGCACGTCGGCGGCGCCGGTGTGCCATGACGACATCCAGCCGACGGTCATGCAGGCAATCGGTGGCGACGTGGCCAAGTACGGAACAGGCACGCCGTTGCTCGACGTGCCCGAAGACGCGGGTGCGTCGCGCGTGCGCTATTTCGACGCCCTGACCAACGCCGGTGGCGAGGGCCAGCGTTTCGTCGAGTACGCCATACAAGGCGACGTCCGGGACCTGTCGCACTGGAGCAAGACCGGCAACGTCTGGTACGGTGCATAGCAGGGCGCAAGGCGGACGAACCAAAACTCGTTGCTCAGGTTACTGCGTCGGTTGCGCATTCGCAACGACCGACGAGCGAATGGGCTGCTCGGGCGGCAGGCCCATGCCGTTACGCCTGCGCTTGAGCTCCTGTTTCTCGAGGACCCGCTCGTTGAATTCGGCAGTATCGTCGCCCTTCGGCTTGAACCAACCGAACTTCTTGTCGAGCACGATTACCAGCACGGCGAACGCGATGCACGTGGAGGCGTCGATGACGAGCGAGAACACATCGACTTCGCTGGTTATCTCGGTAAGCCCGAATCCGGTCAGGCCGAAGCACAGAAGGTTGCTCACGATGTGCATGGCGCTCGAGGCTTCGATGCCGCGCGTTTTCAGGGTCAAGACGGCCCAGACGATTCCGTTTATGAACACGGCAATCAGGCCGATGGAGTTGTACGCATGCCCCGCTGCGAACACGGCGGCCGAGACCAGGACGGCGACGACGGGAAGCTTCGTCCACGAGCCGATCGTTTGCAGGACGAATCCGCGGAACAGGTATTCCTCGGCCAGGCACTGGAGCGGAATAAGAAGCAGGCAGACGACGAGGCTTGCCATCGAGAACTGAACCGTCGGTGCGCCGATGTCTTCCGGCGAAAGCGCGAACTGCACAATCGTGAGGATGCCCATGAGCGCGGCTGCGATGCCGAGGCATTTTACGAACCCGCCCCAGTTCCACCCGCCGCGCGACGAGGAGTATGACGAGAAAGGCCGGTCGCGCACTATCAGGGTCGCGAGCGCGAGCGCGGGCACGATGACGCCGATGCCGCCGAATTCGACGAGAGCGCCGGGTCCCGTGAAAATGTTCATGCTCTCGTAGGTGTCGCCAAACGAGTTGGCGAAATTCGGGTCGCCTGACCATATGTAGGCCGTCAAGAACAAGATCACTTGGAAGACGATCATGAATACGCCCGTTAGCAAGGCGACGAGTATCGGCTTGAACCACCGGTACGAGAGGAATTGCCTCGGGAAGGTCGCGTACTTGTAAGATTTGGGGCTGTTGGCGTTGGCTTCCATCGTTTCACCCGCTTCGTTTTGTTGACTACTGTTACCTCTAATACGAGTACGGGATCCGTCATGTCTTCCAAGATTTGCAGGGTTACCAAGCCGTTAACAACCAAAAAGGAGGCTCCCTTTTTGGCAAATGCACCGTCCCGATGTAGGTTACGTCCCGCGAAAGCGCAGGTGGCAGCACGTGTTCGCTTGGCTTCGGCTTAACCTATATGGATTATCAGGAACAGTGCCTGCAGAATCGCTCACACATGCTGCCACCTGCGCTTTCGCTAGCATTGCTGATTGGCAGCGGCATCGGTGCCGGCAAAATGCCTAAAAGGGGAGCCCCCAATTGGCTACTATCCGAAAAGGAAGAGGGTCGGGAAACCCCGACCCTCCTTGCATGCGTTGCGCGAAATGCGTTTGCGCCTACGCCCAGCCCTTGCCTTCGGAACCGAAGTCGCGCATGAGCTCCTTGGCGCGCTCGACGATGGCCTCGCGACCCGGCTTCAGCAGCTTGCGCGGGTCGTAGCCCTTGCCCTGCAGGTCCTTGCCGGCCTCGATGTACTCGCGCGTGGCCTTGGCGAACACGACCTGCAAATCGGTGTTGACGTTGATCTTGGCGATGCCCATGCCGATGGCCTTCTGCACCATGTCGGTGGGGATGCCGGTGCCGCCGTGAAGGACGAGGGGCAGGTCGCCCACGAGGTCCTTGATCTCTTGCAGGCGGTCGAACGACAGGCCGGCCCAGTTGTCGGGGTACAGGCCGTGGATGTTGCCGATGCCGCAAGCCAGGAAGTCAACGCCCAGATCGGCGATGGCCTTGCACTGCTGCGGGTCGGCCAGCTCGCCCAGGCTGGCAACGCCGTCCTCGACGCCGCCGATGCCGCCGACCTCGGCCTCGACCGAGATGCCCTTGGCATGGGCAATCTTCACGACCTCGGCGGTCTTCTGCAGGTTGATGTCGAAGGTCTCTTCGTGCGAGCCGTCGTACATGACCGACGTGAAGCCGGCGTCGATGCACTTGAAGCAGTCTTCGTAGGTGCCATGGTCGAGGTGCAGGGCGACCGGGACGGTGATGTTCTTGGCTTCGACCAGGTCGCGGACGATGTCAGCGACAACCTTGAACGACACCTGCCACTTGGCGGCACCGCTCGTGCATTGGATGATGACCGGCGACTGGATCTCTTCGGCGGCGTCGAGAATCGACGCAGCCCATTCCAGGTTGTTGGTGTTGAAGGCGGCGACGGCGTAATGGCCCTTCGCCGCTGCCTGAAGCATATCGGTAGCGTTAACGAGCATAATGCACCTCCATGGGGTCGACGATATTTTGAAAACGCTGAGGTACATAGTAGTACAAATCGGGACGCGGAACGAAAAAACACGCAGAGGGAACGCGGGCGCGTCTCGGTAGCGCATCCCAGCATGCTTCGGCGACCGAAGCCCCGAACTTGCGCGATAATGGCAACGGTATTGCAAGAGGGGCCAATTGACCCCAAGAAGGGGTGAAGATGTTCCTCAATTGTTTGGCAGTTGGCGCTGGCGGGTTCGTTGGGTCGGTGCTGCGCTACCTCATAACTGCCGCCGCGCCGCACACGTCGTTTCCGTGGGTGACGTTGGCGATCAACGTGTTCGGAACGTTTGTGTTGGCGCTCGTGGCGGCACTCGTCTTGCGCGGCGCCCTGGCTGACGGACGGCTGTCGCTGATGGTGCGCATCGGATTGTGCGGAGGGTTTACGACCATAGGCGCGTTCAGCCTCGACACGATGGATCTCATCGATCACGGGGCCTACCTGGGCGCCGGCGGCTATGCCGTGTTAACCTGCGTGCTCTGCGTCGGCGCGGCGTATGCTGGCAGCCTGGCCGCGCGCATGATGTCGTAAAGGATGGCTGTGGGATTCGAATTGAGCATATCTGACCTGCCTGTGTATCGTGATCGCGAGTTCGGCGGTATCTATATCGGCGTGACGATTGCCGACTTCGACGCGCTTGGGTTCGCGTACGGTGACACCGTGGACATCCGCTTCTCGAATGGCGCCGAGCTGCGCGGCGTTCCCTACTACAACGGTTACTACGGGCGCGTCGGCAGCCCGATTCTGGTGGCGTACCCCGGCAACAAGTTCATCAAGGCTGCGCTGAATTTTGGAGATTCGCTTTGGGAAGCTGTCGGCGTCAACGGCGACGATACTGCAAGCGTCAGCCTGGCCGAGGCGGGGGTGTGCCGCGCGCTGCAGGAATCGTTCGACATCACCTACACGAACGACCGCGCGAGCTTCGGCAGCGATGAGGCTTTTGCCAACTTCCGCGCGTTAGTGGGCGGAAGCCTTCGCCCCGACTTCGTGTACCGCTCGGCATCGCCGATCGACGACGAGTATGCGCGCGCCGCCTATGCGAGCAAACTTATGACGCAGGCGGGCGTGCGGTTCGTTCTGGACTTGTCCGAAAGCCCGCGCAAGATGCTTGCCTATATGGAAGATGCGCGTCAAAGAGGAATTGACGTGTCGCTGTTCAGTCAGCTCGTCGACCGGGATGCGGTCGCTGCAATTGCGCTCATGGCCAATTATCCGTCGCCGGATTTCGCGCGCAAGCTCGCGGAGGGATTTCGGGTCATGAGCGCGCATGAGGGCCCGTACCTGCTGCATTGCGTCGAGGGAAAGGATCGCACCGGTTTCGTGTGCCTGGTGCTCGAGGCGCTCGCGCATGCGACCTACGACCAGATGCGTGCCGATTACATGGCAACGTTTGCCAACTACTACGGCATCACCGAACAGTGCGACCCTGCCAAGTATCGTGCCATCGTCGAGCAGAACCTGCACGGCATGCTCGTTTGTCTCCTGCGCGCCGAGAGCGGGGAAGCGCTCGGCGGTGGAGGCGCGATGAGCAAACGCCACCGTCCCCAGTGTTCAGAATCGGGGGCGTCTAGAGTCGGCTGGGTTGACGGTGACGGTGCCGGCGAGGGCACATGCGTAAGCGATGGCGGTGACGAGAAGGGTGCTTGCGTTGGCGATTGCGCTGGTGAAAAGGCTTTTCGTTCGCGCGACTACGCGCAAGCCGCCCGTGCTTACCTGCGCATCGGTGGAATGACCGATTTCGAGCTCGACGTCCTGTACGCGCGCATCTGCCGAGGGGCATAGCCGAACCGAAGGGGGCAGACACTTCCGGTCCACCCCGGTTCGGCTAGCGGGATTCGCGCAGCTTCTCTTCCACCGTGTCGACGGCCACGTTCATGAATGCCTCGACGATGCTCCACTGGTAGCTTTGCGCCTGGTAGCCGAAGCAGATGCGGTAACGGGCGGTTTCGCCGAGGCGCAGGAGCAGAAGCGATGCGAACTGCTCGGGGCTCAGCGCCGCGCGCGCCAGGTTCTCGGGACAGAAACATGCGCCGACCCCGCGAACGCTTAGGGCAAGCAGGGTTTCGACGTTGTTCGACGTGGCCATGATGCGCGGACGCACGAGGCCGGCGATCTTGAATAGGTTGCGCTCGATGTGTCCGCCGATATCGTCGATGCTGTTCAGGACTAACGGGCAACCCTCGATGGCGGAATAGTCGCCCGATTCGAATCGCCGGGCGCGCGCATCGGCATCATCGCCGTACAGCGAGGCGAACAGCTCGCGCGAAACCAGCATCACGACTTCCTCGCGGTAAAAATCGCGCAGCGTTATGCCCGGTATGCTGTCGGAGAAGTTCGCGATGGCCAGGTCGACTTCGCCTTCCACGAGCTTGCGGCGCAGCACGTCGTTCGTGTCCTCGACAAGCGTTATGCGAATGGCGGGGAAGTCCTGTTGGAACCGTTGGATGATGTCGGGAAGCACGGTGCGGCCGCGCGTGTACGTGACGCCGATGCGCAGGATGCCGCTCTGGTTCTGCGAGATGTCGCAGAATTCCTGCTGCATGGCGGTGTACTCTTCGCGGAACGTCGCCGCGTAGCGCAGCAGCACCTCGCCCGCATACGTCAGCTCGAGCGGGACATGCCGAACGACCAGCTGGCAGCCCAGTTCTTGTTCCATCTTGGCGATATTGGAGCTCAGCGATTGCTGCGTGATATGCAGCTTCTGTGCAGCGCGCGTGAAGCTGCGCTCGTGCGCCAGGGTCTCGAAATACAGCAGGGACGAGAAGTTCATGGTGCGACCACCTCGTACAAACAACGCTTGTAATTAGTATCGATAATAACAGTTTGGAAATGAAATAGCCACGGAGTAATATACGTGCGGAAGAAATAGGCAAAGTGCCCAAAGGAGGCATCTACATGCTGCAAATCGTCGGTTTCGTGTTCGTTCTTGCGTTGGTCTACGCAATCAAGGTCGTTGTGGTCATGCGCGCCCACGAGGAGCTCGTTGAGGATTGCGCCACTTTCAGCTGGATGAGCGCTCATCCCGAGGACCAGGCGGTTGCAGAGTCCTGGACGCTCGAGGAAGAGCCTACGCAGGCCGGCGTCGTCGTAGGCGGCCTTCGCCCTGCAACTGGGGCGCACGCCTAACGCGCACGCTTCAGCTTACAACTGATGCAACCTTGGTCCCCGGTATATCCGGGGACTTTTTTGCGCCCGCTCGAGTACCTATATCCCCGAGAGTCAGCCCGCGAACACTTCGCCCCTGGGGCAAAGTGTTCGCGGCGCAGTGTAGAATGGTCGCGGAGCGTTATGCGGGCGAGTCATCGGGTGAAGCATGTGGCAAGAATCGGGGTGGCGGTATGAAACGAGCGGTCGGGGCTTTTGGCGCGAAACATCTGTTGGCGGGAATTGCCTGCGCGGTTCTGGTTTTCGGGCTCGCCAGCTGCTCGGGTGGCACACAGCCTTCCGGCGCAGCAAATTCCAGCTCGTCAAACCTCAGCTCATCGGCGCTTTCAAGTGCCAGCGCAAGCGCCTCCAGCACCAGCGCCGGCGGTGCATCCGATTCTGCGGGCTCGTCTGGCGCTAGCTCGCCTGGCAGCTCCGCAAGCGCTTCTGCTTCGGCAAGCGCGGGCGCTTCGGGTGCCGCGAGCGCATCTGCTGGTTCGGAAGACATCGTCGAAATCGACGATGGCGGGACGACTGACCAGCTGTACTACGACGACGTGTACGGGGCTGAGCTCTACATCTTCCAATATGGGGATCGCGCTTTTTTGGTCGACAGCCGCGATTCTATTTCGACCTGGGGTTTCGACCTCCGCGACGGCGGTTTCTACAAAATAGTGGCAGACGTGACCTTCCTCAACGGCGGCATCGCGGGCTACGTCAACTATCCCGAAATCAAGTCTATTACGAGCTGCGACGAGGTTTCGCCCTTCGAGATTGACCTTCCCTCGATCGAAGAAGACGGCTTCGGGCTCCTTCTGATCGGCGATTACGCTGATGGCGATGTGCTTTTGCGCTCGCGGAACGGCAACGCGGTATGGAAGGACGGCAGTTGGGTGTACCGCTACGACAAAGAGCTCAAGCTCGATGACGGCACGGTGGCCCTCGTGGGTAAGGATGTGGGGAAGGAAGACGTGCAAGACGGCATTGCAGCCGGCGTTGTGTCCTGCGCAGATTACTTCGTCATGCCGAAAGCCTCGCAGTAGGTTTGCGCAGCGGGGCGGCTATCCAGGGTAAACGTCTCGCAGAAAGCTCCCGAGGCAAATCGCCCTTCGGTTCGCGCGCAGTTTGCTGTACGATTTCCGCATCGCCGATAACGTTGTGCGCTTGGGGGTGCCTATGCATTACACGGGGCTCATTTTCCGTCCGCCTTATGAGGAGAAGTCGCTTCTGCTGCAGGTCACGACTGGCTGCAGCCATAACAGGTGCACGTTTTGCAGCATGTACCAGGAAGTGCCGTTCACGGTTTCGCCCATCGAGGAAGTCGAGGAGGATATCCTCTACATCGCAAAGCACAACACGCTGTTCAAGCGTGTGTTCCTGGTCAATGGCGACGCATTTTGCTTGAGCACCGAGCGTCTGGTGCGCATTGCCGAGCTCATTCACGAGCACTTGCCGCGCATCCAGACCATCGGCGGCTACGCTTCCATCAAAAACGTGCTGGCAAAAAGCGTCGACGAACTGCGCCTGTTGGCCGAGCTGGGCTACGCCGATTTCAATATTGGGTTGGAATCGGGCCTTGACGACGTGCTTTCGTTTATGAACAAGGGCTACACGCTCGAGGAGGCGCGCATGGCGCTGGCGCGCTTGAACGAGGCGGGTATGCCCTTCAACCTGAACATCATCACTTGCGCAGCCGGCCGCGGGCGCACGCTCGAACACGCCGAGGCCAATGCTCGCATCGTCAACGAAGCGCGCCCGACGCTGATTTTCGTGTCGCCCCTGCACGTCGACAAGGGCGCGCGTCTGGAGCAGCTTGTGGAGTCGGGCGAGTTCGTCCGTCGCTTGGAGGTCGAGGATTGCGTCTTCTTTGGCCTGCACGTGTCCAATCCCGTGCGCGTTTCGGGGCGGTTGCCCGAAGACAAGGACCTAATCGTCGAAGAGCTGGAAGCTGGCCTGAACTTCTATCCCGAATGGCGCCTGAACGCGGTGCCTGCCAAAGGCGCCGAAGGCCGCATGATCGGTTAACGTGCAAAGAGGAAGCGAAGAGGTTACTCCTTTCCGCTTCCTCTTTGCTCCGTGAAGCCGAGAATGTGAAAAAGGGGTCTGACCC
>DFIX01000040.1:0-58103 GCA_002371495.1 Eggerthellaceae bacterium UBA3686 | reverse complement strand
GTCTGACCCTTTTTTCACATTTTCACGCGCGGAGGATGTGCTGGTCCTTGATTGCCTGGACGACTTTGCGGTCTGCGGGCAGCCATGCGACCGAGTCGATGGTGCGTGCGTCGAGCCAGCGCGCCGCCAAGTGCTCGTGCAGCTCGAGGTCGCCTTCGGCAACGTGGCAAAGCAAGCAGCGCATGTGCAGGTGGAAGGCGTCGTAGTCATGGTCGATCACACAGACCGAGCGCTCAACAGCTATGCGGGCAGCCAGCTCCTCTTGGATTTCGCGCACGATGGCTCGCTCGGGCGTTTCGCCCAGCTCGACCTTGCCGCCGGGAAACTCCCAGCCGCCCGCATGCTCGCCGTAGCCGCGCTGCGTTGCCAATATGCTGCCGTCGCGCTCGATGATCGCGGCAACCACTTCGATGCTCTTCATGGTCTCCCTCGTTTCGCTCGTTAGTGAGTCGCCTACCTGGTGGCCTGACTCACTCCGCTTTATAATTCTCCTTGCATAGCTGGCAATCTGTCGAGGGGGTGCGCGATGAACCCTGAAAAACGCGTATACGAGTACGCGCGGCGCAATTTCAACGAGGTGTACCACTGCACCCTTAATCCTGACGGACCGGGAGTCGTGCGCATCTTCCTGGTACCGCCCGTCGTGGAAGGCGAAGAAGGCGGCGATGTGGTTGCCAGCGTCGCCATCATCAACGGGCAGGATGTCATCCCGGTCAACACGTCATGGGCCATCCTGCTGATCGAGTTCATCCGCGCGGTCAACCGCTACGATGGCAAGGCGGTGACCGATCAGGACCTTGAGCAGATCCAGAAGGCAACCTGCAAGGCTGTGCGCAAAGTGTACCCCTTCATCAGCAAGAAGCGTCTGCGCAACGACATCTACACCATCATGAAAACGTTCGCCCAGGTAGCACGCGGCCAAGAGGTCGACGAACCCATCGAATACATGCCGCTCGGCGAATACGCCCCTTTCATGCGCGCGCCTCACCGCATGGACGTCATGGTAAGCGCCATGGAAAAGGAAGGCCGCTGGAACTGCAACCAGAAGTGCGTGCACTGTTACGCTGCCGGCCAGAGGCAGGCGGAAGAGGCCGAGCTTTCGACCGCCGATTGGAAGGAAATCATCGATCGCTGCCGCGATGCGGGCATTACGCAGATTACGTTTACGGGCGGCGAGCCCACGATGCGCGACGATCTGTTCGAGCTCATCGACTACGCCCGCTGGTTCGTTACGCGCCTGAATACGAACGGCATCCGGCTGACGCGCGAGTACTGCGATCGCTTGCGCGGCGTTTCGCTCGACAGCGTGCAGGTCACGTTCTATTCGTACGACGAGGGTACGCACAACGGGCTCGTCGGTGCGCCGCGCTTTGCCGACACTGTAGCCGGCATACGAAACGCCCTGGCCGCGGGCCTGAACCTGAGCGTCAACACGCCGCTTTGCACGGCCAACCGCGACTACGTGAAAACGCTCGAGTTCCTACGCGGCATGGGTGTGGCCTACGTCACGTGTTCGGGGCTCATTACGACGGGAAACGCTGCCAAACCCGAGTCCGAGCGGTTGCAGCTGACTGCCGACGAGCTTGGCCAGATACTGCGCGAGGCAGTGGAATTCTGCCACGCCAACGATATGGAAATCAACTTCACCTCACCCGGCTGGCTCGAGCCAGGGTTCTGCAACGAGCTCGGTTTGCCCGAGCCGTCGTGCGGCGCGTGTCTGAGCAACATGGCCATAACGCCGGGCGGTCATGTCGTTCCATGCCAAAGTTGGCTCGGCGGCGCCGTGCTCGGCGACATGCGCGCCGACACCTGGCACGACGTCTGGTACGACGCCCGCTGCCAGCAGATCAGGGCAGCTTCGGCCAAGATGGACGGCACCTGCCCGCTGCGCAAACATGCGTCTGCGGGCGAAGATGCCAACGCAGGTACCCCTGCCGGTGCAGTTACCGCAGGGGTAGATGCCCTTGCGGGCGAGCACGCATCCACGAACGAGGGCATATCCGCAATTTCCAACGAAGGCGTGAGAACGCCTACGGCCGCCAACGCGAAGGGGGCGATCGCATGAGGGCAAAACTGAGTCTGTTCGTTACCCTGCTAGCGTTTGCCCTTGTGGCGGTAACGCCGATTCCGCAGGCCTGGGCGGCGTCGGGCGATCTGGACGAAATCGTTGCCTACGACATCACGGTCGACGTCAACCCGGATGCGACGCTTACCATGGTCTACCACATCGATTGGAAAGTGCTTGACTCCACGTCAGACGGACCACTCAGCTGGGTGCGCGTCGGCATTCCCAACAAGCACTACTTTGCGATGGAGGGCCAGGACAGCACGGTCAAGCGCATCTCGTACGACTCGTCGGGCGGAAGTTATGCGCGCATTGACTTGGACCGGTCATATTACGCCGGCGAGGTTGCGAGCTTCGATTTCAAGCTCGTGCAGGACTACATGTACCAGGTTGGGCGCGACAACCAGGGCGAGGCCGTTTTCGAGTTCACGCCGGGCTGGTTCGACGACATCGAGGTCGACAGCATGACCATCAGGTGGAACGCTGACAAAGTCGACCGCATAACGCCTGCTGCGCAGCAGGACAAGGGTTATTACATATGGAAAACCCCGCTTGCCAAGGGCGAGCGCTACACGATAAACGTCGCCTATCCCGATGACGCCTTCGCCTTCGATGTCGACAAGACCATCGAGAACGACATGACGAAGGGCTCCTACGATGGCGAAGAAGATTCGATTGCCGACATCCTCGCGGGGCTGTTCCTTTTTGGCATAATCGGGTTCATCATCTATGGCATCCTCAAGTTTATCTTGGGTCTGTTGCAGGCCGTCGTCGAGGTGTTCGACGCTGCAACGGGTTTCAGGTCCAGCAAGAAGACCTCGAAGAAGATCACCCGCACGAAGGTGGTCTATTACCCCGAGTGTCCCAGCTGCGGCGCGGCCCGCACCGAGGGTAAAGACGCCTGCGAGTATTGCGGGCGAAGCATGATCAAGAGCGAGGAGACCGTAACCGAACAGGATATTCCTGCAGAAGAAAAGTCGCTCAAGGCCAAGAAGACCGATGGCATGTACGCCTATAGCTCGCAGCCTGACACGTACTTGCGCGTGCATGTCGTGCCCGTGCCCATTTCCGTTTCGTCGCATAGCTCGAGCAGACACCGCAGCTCGCGCGCGAGCTCGTGTGCGAGCTCGTGTGCCTGTGCATGCGGTTGCGCCTGCGCCTGCGCTTGTGCCGGAGGCGGCAGGGCGGGGTGTTCGACCAAGGACTTCTACCGCACCGACCTGAAGCTCAGCCAGCTTGAGAAATATCGCGAGCAGACAACGGGGACGTAACCCGTTGTCTGCTCGTGCGGCAGCTGAATCAAAACGGGATCCAGGATCGTCCCGAGTCCTGTTTATTATCACGCTCGGTTTACGTACGGCCTTACTCTTTGACGAGACGGGGCGAAGCCACGAGCAAGTCGCAGGCGATTTCCTCGCAGCTGGATGCGCGCGCGATGGAAATGCCTTCAAGACGATTGGCACCTGCGATGCGGGTTGCGCGTGCTCCGCAATCAATCGGGATGTCGCGTTCGGCTACTTGGGCTAACAGCTCGGGCGAGCCTGCCAGCTCTTGCTCCGATTCTAGGATCCGGCAAATGCGCGCACCCGCATCGTGCAGGACAAGCGCCGTCCTTAGGGCGTCGTCGTGCGTACCCCAGACCACGACCTCGGCGCCTGGCAGGCGCTTCGTTACCGCCAGCAGGTCGAGTGCTTCGAGGGCCGAGCAAATGCCAGCAGGTCGCGTGCCCGCCAAGCCGAGCTCGCCGCCGCCGGTCTCGCGCAGTCCCTCGGCAGCCAGGCGTTCGCGCATTTCGCGGGCTTGGTTCGCAGCCTCTTCCACGGTGGCATCGTCTAGCGGGTCCTGCGCGCCCAGTACGAGCGGCGATTTATGGAAACGCTTCAGGTCCTGAAGGGCGCCTTCCCCAAGCTCACGCTGCGCGATGCGAAGGATGCGCGATGTGCAACGGCCTCCGTGGCAGGGGCCCATTGTGGCGCCTGTGCGCCATTTCACAGCATCGAGCGTCAGCGCAGGAAGTGCGCGGTGCAATACGTCGACGATTTCCCCTTCGCTCACATGGCAACATTCGCATACGGGCACGCCGTAGGCCGGGTTGGCGGCGATGAGCTCGGCGCGTGAGGTTTCGTCCATCATGGCGAGGAGGGGAGCGGGCGTGCGGTGCGGCTCGAAGTCCGCGCGCTCGCGGGCACCGAGGCGGGTCGCCGCCATGCGGGCCAGGTCAGTTGCGATGGCGGGAGCGCTTGCCAGACCGGGCGAGTCGATGCAGGCAGCGTTGAAGAAGCCCTGCATGTCGGGCGCTTCGCCAACAATGAAGTCACCCGCACCTGAGGCGTCGCGCGCTCGGAGTCCGGCGTAAGTCGCTATGACCCGTTCGGTCGAGGCCCCTGACCAGGTCCGCTTCGCGCGGGCCAGCACGTCGGTCATGCCCTCGGCCGTGGTGGTCAGGTCGTCCTTTGAGTCGGCCGCAGTGGCGTTGGGCCCGATGAAGATGTTGCCGAAGATGACGGGTGACACGAGCACGCCCTTGCCCTGGGCACCCGGCGTCTGGAACATCGTGTGGTGGAACGTACCCGCCAGGGCGTTGTGGTACAGCAGGTACTCGCCCTTAACGGGTTGGATCTGCAGTTTGCGCGTGCTTACCATGTTGTTGATCTCGTCGGCGTGGATGCCAGCGCAGTTTACGACGGCGCGCGCATGGAAGGTCGCCCCGTGCTGTGGGCGGAATTCCGCACCGCTCTGCACGTGGGTTTCGGATTCGTGATGAGCGAGGGGCGCCATGCCGCTCTTAGTGCGAACCTCGAAGCCGTCGTCGGTGCAAACGATGCCGATTACTGCCTGGTCGAACAGGAAGGTCACCCCGTTGGCCGCCGCGTTCTCGGCGGCGCCATAGGTCAGCCCGTACGGGTCGCAGATGCCGCTCGTCGGCGCGCTCAGCGCGGCAATCGCGTCGTGCGACACGTTGGGCTCGAGCTCGCGCAGCTCGTCCTGTCCGATAATCGAGACGCCCTCGACGCCGTTCGCGTGGGCGCGCTCGGCAAGCTCGTCGAGCACGGCGAGGTCCGCCTCGTCGAAAGCAAGCACCAACGCGCCGTTCTTGTAGTAGCCGAACTCCAGCTCGCGCTGCCATTGGGGAAAGAGCGCGGCGCCTTCCACGTTGTAGCGCGCTTTCAGCGTGCCGGGCTTCGGATCGAAACCTGCATGCACGATGCCCGAATTCGCGCGCGTCGCCCCGCATGCCAGGTCGAGCCCGGCTTCCAGCACGAGGATGTTCAGCTCGTAGCGCGAAAGCTCGCGCGCCGTTGCCGCGCCGATAACGCCTGCGCCCACGACGATGGCATCATACGAGTCTCGTTCTGCGAACTCGGGCAGCTTTTCGTGGTTCGTGGCAACGGGATTGCGATCGTGCATGGTTTTCCTCCGCACACTGACTCATTGAGTACGCTTTCTCTAGGATTTGCATTATACCAGGTAAAACGCCTTGCTTGATGCTTATCGCGTATCGTTTCAGCGATGCGGCTGCCGTCTTCGTAAACGTGTGAGCAAATGCTCCCAAGCAAGTATCCCCGTCCTTAGCGTTCGCGCTATTATGGTGTCATGACTGTCAAAGATAACGCATACGAAGACGCCTATGGGGATCTGCTCGCGGCGGTGGCTGATGTCGGCTACCCCCGGAAGCTCGCCACGGTTTTGGCCGATGGGCTTCGGGGGCCAAGGTCCATGCGCCGGATGGCGGCGTACTTGCGCGCCGCCCGTCCGCATTCTATGGAAGAGATCGCCGACGAGATGCTTGCCATCGTCGAGCAGCGCGATACCTGGGTCCGCAAGAAGGTCAGCGAGCGTGCCCAGGCGTCATTCAACGAGTTCCTGAACCGCGACCCCGAAATGTGAAAAAGGGGAGTCTCCCCAAATTGCCAGCAAATATAGGTACAGTCGCCGCACCGCGTGCACCCATATGCCCGACGGTCGGCCGATTTGGGGCCTAGCGATAAAAGAGGTTTCTTACCAGCGCTCGAAACGGTGTTGTCGGTCGAGGGCGGCAAGCGCCGCCATTTCGTTGTCGGTTAGCTCGAAGTCGAAGATCGAGATGTTTTCGGCAATATGGTCAGGGTTCGACGAGCCGGGGATGGTGATGTAACCTGCCTGAATGTGCCAGCGCAACAGGATCTGTGCTGGGGAAACGCCGCGTGCGGTCGCGATACCGGCAATCGTTTCGTCACCGAACAGCACGTCGGTGTTGCCGCGTCCTCCGAGGGGGTACCACGATTCCACGTAGGCACCGCACGCCTCCTGCGCATAGGCCGCCAGCTCGGAGTTTTGGTTGTAAGGATGGTTCTCGTTCTGTATGACCGCTGGCGGGATCTGGGCATAGGCGAGCACGGCGTTGAGCTCGGAAGGCGTGTAGTAGTTCGAGATGCCGATCGAGCGTACCTTGCCATCGCGGACCGCCTGCTCCATGGCACGGTAGACTCCTTCGTCGTTGCTTCCCGGCTGATGGATGAGCAGTAGGTCTATGTAGTCGAGCCCGAGCAGCGATAACCGCTCGTCGACGGCCGATACCGGGTCGGCGTAGCCGGGAGGCGAGACCTTCGTGGTGACGAATACGTCTTCGCGCTTTGCGATGCCGACCTTGAGTCCGTTGCCGGCCCGGAGAACTAACCGAGACTAATCCCCCTTTGCAACGTGGCAAGGCTCGTGTGACAGGACTGCATGCCCTGCCGCATTAAGCTGGTTTTAAGGTTGCGCGCCTACCATGGCTTCTATCTTGGAATTGATGTTTCGGAAGAGCGGGGGCACAGATGAAGGTTGGCAAGACCGCGCGCGTTGCGCTGGATGTGGCGCTGTCGTTGATGATCGTCTTCGAGATGTTCATACAGTTTACGGGCGAGTTTCTGCACGAGGTGGTTGGGTTCGCGTTCTTCGCGAGCGTTGCCGTGCACGTCGCTCTTTCTGCTGCGTGGGTCAGAAAGACCGCCCGCAATGCGCACGAGGGCAAGCTCACGTTCAGACGAACTGCGCTTGCCATCGTGGGTTGCCTGCTCGCGGTGGTCACGGTCGTGCTCGGCGTGAGTTCGGTTGCTATAAGCGGAATCTTGGCTTCGGCGGGGTTCGTGTGGCCAATCGGGGCGTATTCGCTGTGGGTAACCGTTCATACAATCTCGGCGTATGCACTGTGTGCGCTTGTGGTTGTGCACCTAGCCATGCATTGGGCCTTTCTCGCGTCCGCCATGAAAGTGTCCTACGACCCGTCGCGGCGTCGTGCAATCAGCGCCGGTGTGAACGCCGTGGCTGCGTTGGGCGTTTTAGCGCTCGGTGTGACGGCTGCGGGCAAGATGGCACCACAGGTTGCAAGTGCAGGTCAGGAAGCCCTTGGCACTGGTGACGCAACGGATGCTGGCAGCGTTGGCAATGCGGGAAGCGCAGCCGGATCAAGTGGGGCAGGTGACGTAAGTGGCGCAAACGGCGCATATAGTACAGGGTCGACAGCTGGGACGTTCGATGGCGGTTCTTCCGAGGGTTCGACATCGGGCAAGTCCGGCAAGATGCGGGGAAAAGGATCGGGAAAAACGGGTAAGACACGAGGCCAGAAGGGCGGCGCTTCGGAGGGCGAATCTGGACTTGGATCCGTATCGGGCGGTTCAGCGTCGGATTCCGCCCAGGGTTCCGCCTCTGGCACAGTTGGCGGTTCAGCGTCTGATTCGGGCAACGGCTCTGGCGCAGTCAGCGCAAATCCCCGTTCGTCTTCGGATGACACAGCTTACACGGGCGCAGGTAATGGCTCGTCAGCATCGGGCATCTGCACGCTTTGCAGAAAGCAATGTCCTCTCAGCGCGCCAAAATGCAACAAGCCGTATGAAGCGGGACTCTTGTAGCGCGAAACCCCGCCCCTCCCATTTTTATGCTTTTGCGCGGGATAAAATGTTCGCGTAGCCTTCGAGGGAGGATTTCGCCATGGCATCGTCGCCCGAGTACTTGGAATACGTATTAGATCTGCTGGCCGACGTGGAGGATGTTTCCACACGTAAGATGATGGGTGAGTACCTTGTCTACGCGTCAGGCAAGCTCATCGGTGGTGTCTACGACGACCGCTTTTTGGTGAAGGACACGCGGGCATCTCGCGCAGCGCTCTCGATCGCCGAGGTGCCCTATGAAGGCGCCGCGGCGATGATGCTCGTGGACGCCGAAGACCGCGCTGCCGTGGCTGCCCTCGTAGCCGAGATGCTACCCGAACTTCCCGAGCCGAAGAAACGCCACCGGTAGGTAGCCTTCCGCACTAGGCTTTTGCCGGGCGCAGCTGCTGGCAAGCCTGCGGCAGAGCCCAGGTGAAGATCCTCTCAGGGGATGCTGCCCGCACCGTCCGCGAGCAATGGCGCTCACGGAAGGTGCTCGAGGCACCCGTCTGAAACGCTTTTCCAGGCTAAACGTCTCATTCGTGAGCGCGAGCCAGAATCCGCCTCCGTCCCTCTGACTCATTTATAATGCTGCGCATGGCAAACGCGCTCAAGGCATATTCCACGGTTGCGCCCGGCGAGGTGGGCGAATCGCTCTTCGAGGATCGCAAGAGCCAGTTCTTCGGGTTTGCGGTGCATGCCGAATCCGCTGACGAGGCTATTGCGTTCAGGCACAGCATCATCGAGCGAATCCCCAGCGCGAGCCACTACGTCTCGGCGTGGGCGCTCGCCGATGGCAGCGAGTTCTTCTCGGATGCGAAAGAGCCTCACGGGTCGGCCGGCCTGCCGACGCTCAACGCCATCAAGGGGCGCGAGCTCAAGGACACGGCCTGCGTGGTCGCGCGCGTGTTCGGCGGGACCTTGCTCGGCAAGGGCGGCCTCATGCGCGCCTACACCAAGGCCGCGACCGAGGCGCTCGACGCCGCGCCCGTCGCGCGGCGCGTTCCCTGCCGGCTTGTGGACGTCGTCGTTCCCTACCAGCTTTACGGGCCCTTGACCAGCCGCCTTGCCGAATGGCGAGCGCAGGTGGACGCGACCGACTTCGCGCAGGATGTCACCTTGCGCCTTGCCGTCCCCACCGAGGACGCGCGCGGGCTCGCCGAGCGCATCCGCGATTTCACGAACGCTCGGGCAACGTGCAGCCTCGGCGACGAAGAGCTCCGGTTCGTGTAGAGGTCAATCATTTGCAGTGAATAGATTGCGTACCATTGCACTTTCTTGTCGATTGAACTTTGCGCACTATTGGAACCGTTTACCCCGTAGGTAATCGGTTGTCCGCGAGCTCGTAGCCCAAAGAGGATACTCTTCTTTGGGCTTGGGTGAACGTCTCGAAGGAGATCTGTCTTATCGCCACGTCTTCACGGTCTCGGCTCGCAGAAAACCCAACATCGGCTCGAGGTCGCCCTTGTCATCCCACACTTGCATGGCGCCGTAGTAAGCCAACGTGTCTTGCTCATGCACGATTATGGGCGGGTGCTCGTTCATGATGAGCAGGTGGTTCATCAGCGCTCGGCCCACTCTGCCGTTACCGTCGGCAAACGGGCGGATCGCCTCGAATGCTAGGTGGAAATACGCTGCGACTGTGAGCACGTTCGCGGGTGTTGCGGTCCCGAGCTCTTCGATCAAGTCCCGGGCATCGCCGGCAACCGACTCGGGCGCTGAGCTGACGCCGTTGACTTCCACGACGTAATCGTGCTTCTTGTACGAGCCGGGACGCTCCCCGCGCACCCATCGGCGCTCGTCGGAGTCAGAACCCCCGTCCCTCTGACTCATTTAGGGCTTAGTAGCTAAGAACTGCTCGAGGAACCACTTGTTGGGAGTTGTTTTCATTTTCAGCATGGCCTCGGCTTTTTCGTATAGCTCCTCATCGTATGTGATGTTTTCCTGGGGGTAATCCCAGAGGGAGGCAATCGCTGAGGAGAACAGCGTCGCATCGTTTGTTTTGAGCATTTGCAGTAGCGTATACCCGGCGTATGCGGTGCTTTTCTCGTTGAGGTCGGCAAAATTCAAACAGTCGATTAATCTCATCTGCCATCTGGGCGTTTTTTCAGGCAACTTTTGCAGCAGCAGATTCCAGTCTTCGTCTTCGAAAGCTTCCAGAATCTCTAGTGTTGATTCGTAAACCAAATGCTCCCATCGCATATCGTCTTCGTAGTCGAAGTATGCGTCCGAGACCGAATCTGGGTTCACGCTTTGATCGAAGTAATAGTTGCCAGCTAATCGCCCGCTGGAGCAAGAGTCGATGTTGTAATCGAGCAATTGGAACATCTCGCACATCAATGGTCTCCCGTCCGACGAGCCGGTTTAGCTGCAAGGTGACTTGTTGAAGCTTGATGGTGACGCCGTCGGACCGCATGCCCAGCCGTCATTTCCTGCTAGGTCGCGGGTCTTGGGCACGCCGCCCGCCATCTCGTCGAGTCTACCTTCGAAGCGCATTATAAAGTACGACAACAGCATGAGCCGGGTTTCAGCGGCCGCCCGTACAAATCCCCCGAATCGCGGCAGCCGCCCGAACGTCTCGCACGAATTGCGACGACCGCCGCGTACAAATCCCCCGAATACCAGCGCCGCTCAGTACAAATCCCCGATATCGCAGCGCGAAACTAGAATTCGTGGTTCGCTGCTGGAAAACGGGGGATTTGTGCGGGTAGTGCGCCAACTGTTGGTGTCACGACTGCGTTTGCGGGGTGCGGGCTCTCCGTGCCGCCGCTCGATGCGCTTGCGTTGGCGAGGGGCCTTCCGCAAAGCCAGCCGACGGCGCGGCCGCGTGCCCGGGCGGGCATAGGCGAGTGGGTGGGGGAGCCCACCGAAGAACTGCTTGCACCAGGTCGGTTCTTGCCTGCTGATTGCCCAATCGGGCTTGGCGGCGCGGGTTACATTGGCAGCGCCTTTCAAAAAAGCAACTGCGAGGGAACTTAGTATGGAATGGAGGCCGAAGTGAACGACGTCATCAAGCAAAGCAGGCGGATGAATTGCGCTCGGATCCAGGGAGCCATGGTCTTGTGCCTGATAATCATATGCGCGTGTCTTGCAATCGCCTTAACAGGGTGCTCGCAATCGGGAGCTGGGGCGGGCAGCTCGTCATCCGCCGGCGGGCAGAGCGGGGCGAGCGCAAGCTCAAGCGCGAGCACCGCCTCTTCGGCAGCATCTCAGTCAACGCAGAGCTCAAGCGCGAAAGAAAGGACGATCAGCGAAGAAGATTTCGTGGGATCGTGGGAGGTAACGAAGACGACTTACGTTAGCAAGGATTCTGACGAGTCCGGTGAAGAAAGTGCCGACGATAAGGGGATATCGTCGCAACAATTCGATGATTACCGCAGCAGGGGATTAGATTGCTATGTTGTGCTCAATCAAGACGGTTCTGCGGTTTACGTTGTTGGACACGAGAGCAACTACGGCACCTGGAAAATAGAAGACGGATTGGCAGAACGCGGCCTTGGGGAAGGCGTTGTCGCAAGGCTCGAGTCCCCATCTGGCAATTCATACACGTACCTCATGTTTGTCGACGGCGCGAAGCTCATGGTGATGGATGGTTACTACGTTTCCGAATGCGAAAAATCGGAAGCGAAGAACCCACTGCCTCAAGAAGAATACAAAGCCGCATTGGATGCGTTCCGCGGCATCTGGCACGTGGTTTCCATGCAGCGGGACGGCGTGACGATAACGAAGGAAGCCGGCCAAATAACCACCGATATCACCCTCGAATTCAAGGACGATATGACGGTGACGCTGGTGAACGGCGATAAAAGCGCCGACGCCCCCTGGGGCATAACCGGAGCTGATTCGGCCTATGTCTACAACCCGGTCGATGGGGACTCGTTCACCATCTCGGATGGCCTGCTTACCGAAGACCTGGGCGAGAACGGAACCATGACCTTCGCGAAGGAATAGCACGCAGGTGTGAGGCGCGGAGCTTTTGGGCGAAGCTCCGCGCCTAAGGCCCCGCTTACTTACGCAAACGGGTGAGCAGTCTGCTATCCATGATGACGTTTCAGCACGATGTTGGCGAAGGCGGCGCAAGGGTCGTCGGGGCCGATAACGGCATTGCGCAGGTCGCTGAGCTCCTTGCGCAGCTTGAATTGCTTGGACACCTCGTAAAGGTGCGTGCCATTAAGCTCCGACTGGATTGCGTCGATTCGTGTGTCGCGCTTGCGGCGTTCGCTGGCGATCTGGCCCAGGAACTGCCTGTATTCGGCCTTGGTCCCGGGGCGCAGTCGCTCCCCGAGTTCGATGATCTCCTCGTTGACGAACTGCCCGATCTGGCGCGCAGTGTCGGCGCATGAGCTGACGGTCGCGGCGACACCTTTCTGGTGTTTCGATTCGCGTACCCGCTGTATGCCCGCCTGCAGCTCGTCGTTTTTCGCCCGGAAGAGGCTCAGCAGGTCGATGCCGAGTTTCCTGTCGCAAACCAGGTTCCACGAGTCGGCCAGGATATCGCTCAGGTTGTCGAGCCAATCCGCCTCGGCCCTGACGCGTCGTGCCTCAGCGGACTTGATCATCGCCTCGACCTGGTCGGCCGTGTAGTCCTCCTGCTTCTTGTTCCCCGTAACGTCCTCGATGAAGTCGTTCAGGTTGCTGGCCGTGCGGAAGACGACGTCGGACCGCATCCGGGCTTCCCGCTCTTTGGCCTGTTTGATCAGGGCCTTCAGATCTTTGATCTGCTTGTCGATTTGTCTCAAAGCCGAATCCCTCTTCGATTCCCTTGTCTGCGCCGCCATGGGCAGGCACTTGTTCACGAAGTCGACGGTCATGCGGGTGCCGCCATAGATGCCCTCGGCCATGCTGCATGCGAGCTTCCACGCGCTGGCCTCCTCGTTCTGGCTTGCTTGCCCCGATAGGTAGGCCGAGGCGCCCTTGAGGTAGATTGCTATGGGGTGGTTTGCCTCAACGGCCTGGATCATGATGCAGTACTGCTGGCATGCCTCGTACGAGCGGCTTGCAAATGCGCTCAGTGCGCTGTCGAGAAGCGAGCCGATGTCCACCGTCACGACCTTGTTCGGCTCGCGCTCGTATTTGGTGCCGCAGTATTCGCAGATGTAAAACGGCCCTTTGACCACAAGGCTGGTGCTTCCGCATGCGCTGCATGTTAGTGATTCCATATGCCGCCCTTCGAAATAGAACAAGTGCTAAGCACTTGGTTTTGCTCGATATCATATTCTATTGCGAGTCGCAAAAAGCGTTGGGGCCTTGTTTGCGTTCGAGGGCTCATCCAGCGGCATATGCCTATGTGTCGTTGGCCTTCATCCTTTGCGCTTGGCGTGAGTGTGAGGCGTTTACCAAGACGTAAGCGTCTCGAATCGATCTTAGCTACGTGAATCGCGAAGTGGGGTCCTGCTTAATCACGGGTCGTGAACGGAAAACCAGTCTTATTCGTATTGAGCAAGACGACGGCTATGCATCGGTGACGCCGTGCGTTAGCGGACTGTCGATTGCCCAATCGACGGGCATCGGTACTCCTATCCTCAGAGTCGTTGGCAACAGGCAAGGCGCCGGCTGCGCAGCTCGACGTCCTGCGAACGGAACGATCGGGAAAGGGCACGTCATGGCTGGGTTCGAGGGGCGCTGGTATGCGGCGGCACGACAGGCGTCGTTCAACGATACTCCGATGCGGGACGTTAGCCCCGGCTCTATTGCCGATCTGGTGATAGAGCCGAACGGGCGAGGACATTCGTACAAGAAGGGCCTGTTCGGCCGTGAGAAGGAGACCCCGTTCACGTGGCAGGTCCTGACGGGCAACATATTCCTGATCGACATGGGCGGCGGCATGACCCTGCTCTCGAATTGGGAGCCGTCCGTCGACGTGCTGACGACCGCGTGGACGTCTCCCATATAGTCAATCGATGGGATGGCCGTGTACTACAAGCGGGCGTGAGTTTGTTTGCCTGGTGGTGAGGGGTCGTCTGTTATCGCTTACAGGCTGCGTTTGCGCGAACAACCCCCTGCTCGCGCACAGCGCCAGCGCGCTAGAATTCGCGCAAGTTGCTGGGGTCGCCCTCGTAGACCTTGCCGCAGAGGTGGCAAATGTACTGATCGGGGTGCAGCTTGTGGATGTACTCGTGTATGTGGCCGTCGTTTTGCGCATGCGCGTAGCGGACGTTGTCCTGGCTTGATGACGAGCATCCCATCATGCCTGCGGGCACGAAGATGAAGGTCAGGCTCAGCAGGATTGCAATCAGTCTTTTCATCGGTTTCCTTTCCGGTTTGGCTGTCGGGCGGCTTGCCCACGAGTGCTACCTTGTCATCGCGCGGTTAAAGTGCAGTCGGATTCGCACGGCTGGGCTCGGTGCGCGTGGCTGTTGCGCTACGACACGCGCGTCCACCACGTGTACTCGACGTACCCGTCGCCGGCGTTGAACTGCAGGTGGCCGTTGTAGACGCTTAGGTAGCCCGTGACAGAAAGCCAGGCGCCCCCGTCGTCGACCGCGTTGATCATCTGGGCGAACTCGTCGTACTGGTCGCCCCAGACGACGAGCGAGACGCCGTTGTCGTTGGGGTAGGCCGCGCCGATGTCGATGAAGATTGGCATGCCGTTGGACTCGGTCGCCTGGTAGACGTTCACGACAGGGCCGGCGACGGTGCAGCTGGTTCCCGCCAAGTTCCAGGCGTTGTACCATCTGCTGGACTCGGGGATGGCCAGCAGCTCGGGGTGGGTGGTCGGCCAGCGCGAGTCCTCGTACTTGGGCTTGGGAGGCGTTGTGGTCTTGGGCAGCCCTCCGTACGTCTGCGCTTTGGGGTGGGTGGTCGTCGCGGCTGTCGCTGGGCTCGACGAGCTGCTCTTCGAAGCCGAGCTGCTGGTCGAATGGTACCCGCCGCATCCCGCGAGGAGGCAGACGACTGCGGCGCAGAGGCACGCGACCGCAATCAGCCGAATGATCCTTCTGGTCTTATCCATGTGCCCGTCCTTCCAGATTGTCGTTGCCGTAGCGCGGAGCCGCTCCGCTAGCTGCATGCATAGCGTAGTGCGCGCGCGAACGGCCCATTGCCCAATGGGTATATTGTAGGATTAATCCTGCCGAAATGAGTGCCTTGTCGGGAAAGGGGATAGGGGTGTTCGCCTGGTCCGGGTGCCCTTGCCGTTCCGTGCGTGTTCGGGTACTCACGCTGGCGGATTGCGGGTATCATTGTGGCAAGATACTTCTACTGGGAAAAGCGTCCGGCCGCCCGAATGCCAAGGGCCCGTCGGCGGTGGCGTGCTTGCGGATAGGGGAGTCAAGATGGCTGAACGGCAGGGTAGGCAGATGGGTGTGCAACTGGCGACAAGATTGGGCGCGCAATCGGCGACGAGATCGGGCGTACGGTCGGGTGCGGGGCTGGCGAAGATCTGTGTGGTGGTGCTCGTTCTTATGACGCTGCTCGGGCTCGTGGCGTGCTCCTCGGGCGGCGGCAGCGCCGGCCAGGCCGAAATCGCGCAGAAGGCCAGCTCAGCGGCATCGGTGGAGCCGAGCCAGTCCGAACAGGAAGCGCAAGCCGCGAAGGAGCTCGAGGAGAAGCAAGCTGCCGAAAAGGCTGCAGCCGAGAAAGCCGCCGCCGAGAAAAAAGCTACAGAGGAAGCAGCAGCGAAGGAGGCTGCAGAGGAAGCCGCCGCGAAAGAAAAGGCGGCCGCCGACGCCAAGGCCAAGCTCGAGGCTGCGAAGCTCGAGCCGACGACCAGTGTGTTGGAATACTCGGACAAGACCACCGACCCCATGAAGCTCGTGACATGCGGCGACGACTCCGTCCAGATAGCGGTCGCGGGCGCGATCGACCTGAGCAAGCTCGGCAAGCAGGACGTCGCTTACACGCTGACGGCCGACGGCCAGTCGCTCCAGCGCACCATCACGTTCGAGGTGTGCGACACCAAGAAGCCTAAGATCGAGCTCGACAAAGAGTCTGTGACCATCGAGCTCGGCGCCACCTACGACCCGCTGACCAACGTGAAGAGCGTCGCTGACCCCGTCGACGGCGACTTGAAAAAAATCGACACACCACCCGAGGCGAAAGGCTCCAAACCTGGCGAGCAGCGGTTCTACGATGCCGGCTGGTACGTTGTGGAAGGCGAGCTGGACAGCGGGAAGGCCGACAAGTACTTCCTGACGGTCCGCGCCCAGGACCGTAACGGCAACGAGGCTTCGAAGCAGTTCACCGTCACGGTCAACGCCCCCAAGACCGAGCAGGCGCAAGTTGGGGCCACGCAAGAGTCGAGTGGAATCACGTATGTGCTGAATACAAATACCAAGAAGTTCCATCGTCTCGGATGCCCTGATGCCGATCGGATCAAGCCAAAGAATCGCCGAGAATCGAACGATCCAAGAGAAGAAATCATAAAAGATTATAAGCCTTGCGCTAAATGCAATCCTTGATTTGCATAAGGCCTCGATGCGGAACAAACAACCTAATCAGGCAACGGATTCCTGGCATAGGCTACGCTCATCGCGCTAGCGTTTGCTCATCTCGTTGTTGGACTTATCCAGTAGTCGCTGTACTGTCTCGATTTGCTTCTTCAGCTCGTCGAGTTCCCGGGCCAGCTGAACCTCAGTTTTTCCCTCCTCGACACGGCCTGCCTGACGGCTTTCCTCAACTGTGTCCAGGATGATGCCCAGTACGATGTTGAGCATGATGAACGAGGCGATGATGACGAACGGTACGAAGTAAAGCCATGCCTCGGGGTATTGCCCCATGACGCCAGAAGCTATATCAGGCCAGGCCTCAAGGGTCACAATTTGGAACAGTGACCAGAGTCCCGTGGGCAGGTCACCGAAGTAGTCGGGGCAACGGTCGCCGAACAAAAACACGCCCGCAACATCAAAGACATAGATGATGACCATGAGCAGCGCGAAGGTCCAAAGTACGCCCGGAATGGAATGCGCCAACGACTCCACAATGATGCGCATCTGCTTGAATAGGGAAACTATCCTGAACACGCGAACGACGCGGAACAGGCGAACAGTCCTGGCTAGCTGCACCGGCATAGGGACGAATCGAGTTGGCCACAGCGAAAGCACGATGATGATGAAGTCGAAGACGTTCCAGCGGTCCTTGAAATAGTCCTTGCCGTACGCGTAGAGCTTCAAGGCGGCCTCGACGACGTAGATTCCAAGACAGATGTAGTCAAACACCTCAAGCGCATTTGCTGCCTCTTCGGATGGTGGCTTGGTTTCAACCCCGATGGTTATCGCGTTCACGGCGATTACCGCGAAAATGAACGTTTGAAATGCCGTAGATTCGACCAGGCGTTTTACTGATAAACGGTCCATTCTTTTATCCTTTAAGCTTAGCGTGCGTCTTCGCCAAGCAATCCTCTCTCCGCACGAATCGGCGCAAATCAGCTATACCTTAAAGCCTTTTTAAGTATTGGTCGTATGCCTGCTTGAACCATCTCAAAGGAGATGCGTGCCAAGAGCGATTGCTTGCGAGCTGATTCCAAATAATTAATACCCATTATCCTCTGCAAGAACGACAAAGTAATCATCGGGCCCGAATACGTATTGTCTGAGCGTTTGCATGTCCGAAACGTATTTCGATGGATTGATATCGGCGACCATATAGCTTCCATCGATTTTTTGCTTTATCCCGATGAACACCTCACCTCTGTTTGCGACGGACTCGCCAGCTGAGATCAGGTCGACTGGCTCTTCGAGGGGCACGTACCATGAGGCTGGCTTCATGTATATCTCGAATCCCTCGCTCGTCAGCAGCGTCTCGAACACGGACGACAGGTTCCTGTTCTGCGACACTTGGGCCATGAGCAGCGACGCGAAGTGCCTACTGATGATGAAGTCGTCGGACTCCACGGTGGCAGCGAGCTCCTTGTTCTGAGGCAGTAGCATCTCGCTTGTAATGCTGAACCTCTTGTCGCTTCGACTACGATAGGCTCGCATGTAGATGAGCATGCGAATTACGCGCTCGTCCTCAGCAGTTGGGTCGCTTGCATCGTGGTCCACAAGTACGAGCGCACAATCTGGAGAGACCTTTTCGAGCAGCGAGTCAACGGAGTCTCTGCTATCGAGTATATCTACAAGGACTTCGACGTTGATTCCGCTCTTTGCAAGCAGGTTTTTCGTTTGTGTAGGCACAAACGCATCGAACGACGAAGCCTTATCGACCACGTAGATTGTCGATCCTTCCTTGAGGTATTCGGCATACTCGTTGAGGACATGCTTGAGAATTGGCTGAACGCCGACAATCAGAACATGGATGCTCCCTTCTTCGGGCAGGGGAACAGGTGAGAGCTCGACCTTGCGGCCAGGCTTCTTGGCCACCTGCAAAGCGTCGTCGTCCTCTTTAATGACGATAAGCGAATCTCCTTCCTCGAAAAGAATCTCATGCGGAGGGCCGATTGCTACGGTTTTGCGCTGCTTGCAAACTCCAACTGCGTACGACATCTGCAGATAGTGGTTGATTTCCGCGATGGTCTTTCCGTAAAGGTTTGGAAAGCTCGGATCGTCGTCGAACACGTAAAACTCATCCAGGTCGAAATTGAAGAGCTCGGTGAAAACGTCAGAGAGTCCGGGTTGCCGAGAGGTGTGCACCATAATGCGCGCAAGCACGTCGTTTAGCGAAAGCATTTCGAGTCTGCTTCGCCCAGTTTTCCCCTGCGCAATAATTCGGATTTCCTCGATGTTTTCCTCACCGTGGACAACTGCGACGAAATAAGGGCCCTCTTCGGCGCCGCAATCCTTGAGCAGGTGATGGCAGGCCATGATGGTCTTGATGGTTTCGAAATCGGTGTCAGAGCTTACGATGACAACTCTGCTGGTCTGTATCGAGCATCGGGAAAGGTCAGCAAAATTATACGGAGAACCTGTTCTGCAAATAATGCGGGTTTTAGGATGCTCGCGAGCTGCGCCGAACTGTTTGTGAATCTTGTCGACCATTACCGATCGGTCGGCCGTGCCGAGTATAACCAGCGTCTGAGGTTTTGGTTGATTGCGATCGGATTCGATGAGTTCGTTTATCAGCACGAACGTTGCTTCATTGAAGCCGAGAATAAGGGTATGCCCGCTTTCGAGGACATTGCTTTGGCCTTTGCCGAGTTCCTCGACCTTGCTTCGTAACGCATTGTTTATGAGGCCGATTAGGATGGCTGACAAGAACATGCAGTACAGGATGGTTATAAGCATAAGGAGGAAGTACAGGATGGAAAAGCCCTCGCCCTTAAGTGTTAATGCGCCGCCTTTTCCGAGGGCGTACATGAGAATCTTGACGAACGCTTCTTCTGGCGATGGAGCTTCCGATTGAGTGCTAGCTGCGATAACTGCTGCTAGTCCACCGACTATGAGTACGAATAATGCGGTTACAACAAGGAGCAGCCTGACTTTGGGCCAAAGGCCTTCTGCCATTTTGTTGTCAAACCAATAGCTTGCCCGCGATGCGAGGGAATGCTTGTTGTTGGCCGACATCTACTCATCCTCCAAGGTCAATTACTTTGTGCCACACCTGCGGTTTGAGTTTGGATCCGCGCCCTTCATACTTGAAGTGGTTGGATAAAAGTATACATTCTTGAGATTAGTTACATTCGATGAATGACGGTTGCAGCACTTGTGGTTAGGCGGAAATAATTGGCCGTTTTTTGATTGTTTCCCTACAGGCTTGTCTCGCTGGTGATGCAGCTCGAAGACACGTTTGTAAGAGAAGACATGGATTACTCGCAGCATTCCAAAGTGGCAAAAGCGTAGTGCTTCGTTTGGCCACGGTAGCCAGTTCGGTTAAAAGTGTGCTTGATACGCCGATCCTTACAGAAGATGGCGCTCTTGCCGTTGAGTCCGAACCAAACCATCGACAAGATCGCCGCCACGTTCGAAAGCTACTGGGATTCGAAAGAGTTCGAGTACTACGACGAGGGCCAACACGACCGCCTGGCGCGTGCGCTCAAGTTCGAGAAGTACTTTGAGAGCAACAGTGACAACTTATACACGGTTGACGTTTTGCCGTACTACTACCGGGAAGAGATACTCGACAAGCTCGCTACCGAGCGTTCCATCAGGGGATACAACCGCAATCTCGTGGTTGCGGCGATCGGTACCGGCAAGACCGTGGTTTCTGCTCTGGATTACAAGCGCTTCGTCAAGCATAATCCCAAAAGTCCGTGCCGGCTTCTGTTCGTGGTGCGCTGCGAGGAGAACCTCAAACAGAGCCGCTCGACGTTCAGGGCGGTGCTCAAAGACGCCAACTTCGGCGAGCTGTTCGTCGGTGGTTATCAGCCCGACAGCATCGAATATCTGTTCATGTCGATACAGACGTTTAACTCCCAGGATTTCACGAGCAAGACGTCGCCCGATTACTACGATTCTATTGGCGTCGACGGGTTCCACCATGCTGCGGCATCCACGTACCAGCGCCTGCTCGAGTATTACAAACCGAAGATTCTGCTTGGCTTGACCGCGACGCCCGAACGCATGGACGGCCGGAGCGTGCTGAAATGCTTCAATGATCGCATCGCCGCTGAGATCAGGCTGCCCGAGGCAATCGACCGCAAGCTCCTGAGCCCCTTCCAATACTTCGGTGTGCGGACTCTGTCAACCTCAGCCGCGTCAAATGGTCGGTAGGCAGCTACGATAAAGGTGAGCTTTCGCGCATCTACACCGCAGAACCTGCCGACGCCGTGCGCCGTGCGGACCTGATCATTACGTCGCTGCTCAAGTACGTGACCAAGTTCTGTTGCAGGCGCTGTGCGCTTGCCCGCCGCCCGCAGGTGGTCGGTTTCTCCTGGGGCGATCGATTATCCCAGGGGCGACTGGTTACCGTGCGGGCAGTTGGTTGTGCTAGGGGTAACCGGTTAGGGCTCATTGCTGATTGCAGGTGCGTAATCGATGGTATTAAATATGTTTATCGTTATAAAAGGTCGTTGAATTAATGGGAGGATGGAACATGAAAAAGAATGCACGCATCGTGACCGTGGTGGCACTTTGCACTGTTGCCGCGTTGGCTTTTGCCGCCTGTGGTGGTAGTTTGAGCGGCGCCGCTGCCAACAGCCAGGGAGCAAGTCAGGGGGCGAGCAGCGTCGAGGCCGTCGAGCCAGCTTACGTCGTTTCGAAAATGACTATGTATCAAGATGGCAAGGAGACTGCGACCATCGAGTATGAGGTTAATGAATCGGGCTCGGTAACCGAATCGACGACTATCGCCAACGGAGAGACCCGCGTCACCAAGGCATCCGATTTTAACGAGCTGGGGTACGCAACGAAATCCAGCAACGATAACGGCGAGTCGACTAATGAATTCACGATTGAAAACGGCCAGGTCGTGAAGCAGGTCACGACTTCTAAGGGAAACGATGGTCAGACCTCAACCTACACGATCGAGTACGCATATCACGATAACGGCATGCTCAAGTCTAGGATTACGGACGATCAAAACAGGGTCGCAAGCCAAAGCTACGACGAGAATGGTTACATCACGGAGTCTTCGAACGAGCCGAAGGCAGAGGATATTACTGGCTCCACCATGAGTTACACGTGGGAGATGGATGCGAACGGCGTACCGACGTCCGTCACGCAAGAGGTAAAGGTCAGCGACTCGAGCTCAGAGGCTGGCGCTGCCACCAAGACGATGAAGGTGGAATGCGACGAAGCTGGCAACCTTGTTAAAAGGTACAACGAAGACGGGAGCCTGGCGGTCGAATACGAGTACGTCAAGATCGACAACCCCAACAAGATGATCCAGAGCCAGCCGAAGATGTTCTAGGAACTACCGTTCATTGCATGGGAGCCCGAGTGAGTGGGAAGAACTGTCCTTTCCGTTCATTCCTCGGTGAAGACCGCCTACCCTGGAGGTTACCGATAACCTCCGGGGTAGCTGTTTTAAGTGACGCATCGGAACCTAATGACAATTGACCAATTTACGTGGCATATGTACCTTACTATTCGTATGGGTGATACCAAAGTCGAGCAAGCTTACGGAGGTTCGCAATGGACGTGGATGTTAAGCAGATTGGTATTTTCGGGCTCAGTTTTAGCAGGGGCATGGATCAAGCGTGGGTTAACGTATGGCACAAGGAAGACGGGTATTCCATCGATTTCTTCCAAGATGCGGAATCCGACGATGATGACGATGACGAGATTATCCAGAGCATGCAGATGATATCGTTCGACGAAGGTGAAGAGCTTCTGCGCCGCGCCTTCAGCGATGGGCGCATTGCCGAATGGAAGCAAGCCTATACGGGTGACGACGATGGCATCAATGCTGACATGAGCTGGACGCTCGATGTTGACGACCTCGACGAGAAGGACCTGTTCCTGTCGTCAGGCAACGGAAAGCTTCCCCCGCGTGACATGATCATGGGCGTGGTCGAGGCATTTAGGGCCTACGAACCCCGATTCGCGCAGTGTTTCAAGGAGCTTCGCTCTTAGGCAAACGTAGCATGTGTGAAAAAAGGACCCCATCAGTTAACGGGAAGAAAGAAAGGGCAGGAGGGTCAACATGGAAGCAACAGAGTTGGTACTGCAGACGATGCGCGAGGCAGGCGAGCCGTTGAACGCGGGCAAGATTGCAGAGCTGAGCGGCTTGGACCGCAAGGTTGTCGACAAGGCGATGAAGGACCTCAAGGCAACGGGCGCAATCGTGTCGCCCATCCGCTGCAAGTGGGAGCCTGCCGAAAAGTAAACACGACCCGCAAGGGCGGAAAAACGAGAGACGTGACCGGGCTTTCGAGCCAGAGCTTCGGCCATCGCATCCAGGGTCTCGTATTTGGGTCCAAGGGCCTTGCAGCGCTCGCCGACAAGTACGCCGAACACGCCGACGAGGAGATGGGCTGGGTCGAGAAGTTCGCCAACCGCATCCTTGATCTGGGCTGCGAGCTTAAGATCGAGGCCACACCCGAAGTAAAGGTCTACGACGACATCGTCGAGTACCTGAAGAGCGAGAAAAAGGTGTCTGAGGAAGGAATCGCGCAGGTTACCGAGATGATGCCGGCATTCGAGGGCGACTTCGTAGCTTATGAGGACATGAAGGCCTACCTCATCGACGAGGATGCTGACCTGCAGGAGACCAACCAGGACCTCGAACTCATCGAGCTCGTCGGCGTGCAGAACTGGCTCGTGCAGAAGCTCACCGGCACAGGTACTACGGCAGCCGAATAACGAGCATGTCAACGGGGCGTATCCCGTTGATTCTGGCAGCCAAATAATTTCGCCATAAAACGGGGTAACAGCCGAGGGGCTGTTACCCCGTTTTTATGCTCTGCGTACCGCATGCCGAGTATTTTTCATAATGTTGTATTAACAACATACATGTGGTTATAGAAACGTCATTCTAGTACTCGACCGACAGGAACGTCGGGTCGCGACGAAAGACGAGGAATAGGTGTGGAAGCTGACAAAAAGGGGAGTCTCCCCATTTTGTCAGCTCCCACATCGGGTAGTGCTGCCGGTGAAGGCGGCGGAATGGAGCGAATTATGACCGAGAAGATGTTTTGCTTCCAGTGCGAGCAGACGGCGAAGTGCGAAGCGTGCACGGGGCATGTGGGCGTATGCGGCAAGGCCGAGGACGTTGCCGCTGCGCAAGATGAGCTGACCGGTGCGCTGGTGGGGCTTGCGCGCACGTGCCAGGCTGCGGGCGCAGTGGGCGAGCGCACGTACCAGCTGGTCGTCGACGGGCTATTCACCTGCGTGACGAACGTTAACTTCAACGAGTTCTCGGTGCGCGCCCTCATTCAGGAGGTGCACGCCGAGGCGGCTGCCGTGGCTGCTGCGCATAGCTGCGAGGTCGCGCCCGATTACGATATGGCCAACATTTGGAACGCTGACGAGGACATCCGCTCGTTGAAATCGCTTGTGCTGTTCGGTATCCGCGGCACTGCCGCCTATGCCTACCATGCGCGCGTGCTCGGCAGCCATGACGAAGCGGTCGACGCGTTCTTCGTCGAGGCTCTGGCTGCGCTGGCCGAGCCCGGTTCAATCGATTCGCTTCTGCCGCTCGTGCTGAAGGTGGGCGAGGTCAACCTCAGCTGCATGGCTATGCTCGATTCCGCCAACACCGGCACGTTTGGCACGCCCGAGCCCACGACCGTGTCGCTCGAGGTCGAGCCCGGCCCGTTCATCGTCGTGACCGGTCACGACCTGTACGACCTGAAGCTTCTTCTCGAGCAGACCGAGGGCAAGGGCGTCAACGTCTACACGCACAGCGAGATGCTGCCCGCGCACGCGTATCCCGAGCTGAAGAAGTATTCGCACCTTAAAGGTAATTTCGGTACGGCATGGCAGAACCAGAAGAAGGAATTCGACAACATCCCCGGCGCCGTGCTGTTCACTACCAACTGTCTGATGCCGCCGAAGGACAGCTATTCCGACCGCGTGTTCACGACCGAGATGGTTTCGTTCGAAGGTTGCACGCATATCGGCGCCGACAAGGACTTTTCACCTGTCATCGAGCGCGCGCTCGAGCTCGGCGGCTATGCCGAACCTCAGCAGATGACCGGCATCAACGGCGGCACGACCGTCACGACAGGCTTTGCCCGGGGCACGGTGCTCTCAGTAGCCGATACGGTTATCGACGCCGTGAAACAGGGCGCCATCAAGCATTTCTTCCTGGTTGCCGGCTGCGACGGCGCGCGTCCGGGCCGCAACTACTACACCGATTTCGTCAAGGCCACACCCGACGATACCGTCGTGCTGACGCTCGCATGCGGCAAGTACCGCTTCAATGACCTTGACCTGGGGCAGATCGGCGGGTTACCGCGCCTCATGGACATGGGTCAGTGCAACGACGCCTACAGCGCCATCCAGGTTGCCGTCGCGCTTGCGGATGCGTTCGGCTGCGGCGTGAACGACCTGCCGCTCTCGATGGTCTTGTCGTGGTACGAGCAAAAGGCGGTTTGCATTCTGCTGACGCTTTTGCACCTGGGAATCAAGAACATCAAGCTCGGGCCGACGCTGCCCGCATTCATCAGCCCGAACGTGCTGAATGTGCTGGTCCAGAACTACAGCATCGCGCCGATTTCCACGCCCGAGGCCGATTTGGCCGAGCTCCTCGGCCGTTAGCGAGGCGCGCCTTTATGGCGCAAGTGCAGGCGGCCCGAATAAGCGGCGGGAGCGAGCGGCAAGGCCGCCCCGCTACTCGTTCCCGCTGACGTGTCCTCGGCCAGAAAGGCCCTATGCGTACACGACCGCTTCGAGCGGGCGCATGTCCGCACCCTGTCAGCGGCGGCTTAGCACGGAGCGGTCCAAAAGGTCTTGCACGTCTTTCGTCCTTGACGACAGGGTGCCGAGTTGCGCTTCGTATTCCTTCATGCGCTCGGCGAATTCGTCGGCCTTGGCGGTGTCGCCCGACTCGCGGTAAGCGCGCTCGAGCACGGCCTGCTCGTAGTAGAACGCAAGCGCACGGCATTCCTGCACGTCGTCGTTGTATGCGGCATGCCTTTCCATGTCGTATATCGCGGTGTCGTAGAGGTTGTCGTACCGGGCGTTTTCCGCCGAGTACAGGTAATCGCGGGCGTCGTAGTCGAATGACCTTCCCTTCGCTGCGTCGCTGATGAGCATCGCTACCGAGATGTATACCAAGATCACGGCTATGGCGACGATGATCACGAGCACTTTCACGGGGGATTTCTTGCTGATATCGGCGCGCGTCATGATGCGATCCCCCTTTCAATGAGCGTGCTCAATCGTCTTTCGGACATGTTTGGGATTTCTTGGACTTCCTCGTCGGTCAGCCCGAAGTACGTCTTGGCGATAGCACCTGCGCGCCCGCGAATGTCATCGATGAAGACGCGCTTGTCGGCGGGCAGGTAGCGCTCGGTGTTGTACGAGTACTGCTCTTCGACTGTGTATATGCGCATGAGCGAGCGCGCGATGTAGTCGCATGTGTCCGAGATGTATTCGGGCTTGAGCGTCCAGCTCGAGGGTCTGTTGACTGACGCAACGTCCTTCAGGAGGTCAACGTAGGCGGATGCTGCCGAATGCACGCCTTGGTAGGGGTTTTCGTCATCGAACGAGATGCTGTTGGCATCGTAGTACCCGACAAACTGCCCGTAGTCGCCTTTGGCCAGGTAGGCATCCATGACCTGGCTGTCCTCGACGGCGGTGCGCTGGATGTTGTTCTCGCGGATCGAATAGCCGATGTCCCAAGCGCTCACCTGCAAGATGATGCCGACGATGAGCGCCACAAGCAGCACCGTCAGGATTATGAGCCAGCTGCCGTGGCGCTGCAGAAACGACGTTTTCTGCGCGACTTCGGCCTGTGTGCGCTGGTATTCCTGGCGAAAGTGCGCCATGTCGGATTGATGCTGGGCGGCTTCGGCGTTGCGCGTGCCACAGTAAGGGCAGAATGCGTCTTCGAGTCCCATCTGTCCGCCGCAGTTCGGGCATTTCATCGCGTGTCTCCTGTGCTTTTAAAACGAAGTCCCGAGCTGCTTTAGGCGCACCTCGAGGTTATGCTTCAGCTTCTTTTCCTGAACGTATCCGTCTGAGTCCTTTGCCTCATCGGCGAAGGCGGCGATCTCGTCATCGGACATCTGCAGCACGTTTTGCAGGAACTGTCGTCCATATGCGCGGTAGACGGCGGCGCGCTTTTCGTCCTCGGGCGAAAGCGCGGCGCCGAGGGTGCGGTCGCTCGTGTCGAATTGCGCCAAGCGCAGAGCCAGCGAGACCGACCAAACGTAGTCGTCGAGCTTGCATTCGCCTGCCCCGATTCGGTCTGCGGTCGAGCGCAGGGCCTCCCATGCGTCGTGCGCCTGCAAAAGCCCGATGTGCTCCCACGAGAAGAGGGCGTCGAAGCCGGGCTCGTCCATCAGGCTCCAAGCGTATTCGCTGAGCGCGTCGTCGTCGCCCGCCTCGTAGAGCCGGTCGAACTCGTCGAAGTGCTGCGCGCGGAAGCTCTCGCGCGTCTGGAATTCCTGGACCGCATGGCGCTCCTGGCCCTTGCCGATGCAGTTGGAGGCCAGGAACATCGCGGCCAGTGCCGCTACGACGATGACGACGATGACGACGGTGCGGCGGGCGTTGCCGCGAAGGCTCGCCCTGAAATCTTCTTGTGCGTCATCTGCGAGCTCGGCGACATCTTCATTGATCTCGGCGAGCTCGTTCATGTAGGCTTTTTCGGCGCCGGAAGGGTTGAGCGCACCGCAATAGGGGCAGCGGGGCTCGTCAACGGAAAAGCCAGCTCCGCAATCGGGGCAGGTGACCTGCCCTTCTTTGGTGCCAGTTCTGTTGCTTAGAGGCCGGAGGCCGGCCTGGTGGTTTGCATCGGGCTTCAATCGCGTCCCTTCGCGCGCTCGGAAGTGTTCTCATGGTAATAGGATACGCCATTATCGCGCGAATTGCGTGGTACTGTTGGTGCTGTTCGGACCGTCAAGCAGAGGGCGCGCCAATGCTGCGGGGCGATGTAACGGATGTAGGTCATTTAACCTAGAACCCGAGAGAAGGACGTGCAAGGCATGCTTGCACGTCGATGACGGTGTCGAGATACGTCCGGCGAGCTTCCACGGCGAACAGGCTCCTCGTTAGAGCGAGCGCTGTCCTGCTCGCACGATATGATACGCTTGCTTCTGCAGTAGTCGGTTAAGGTTTCTGACGACAGCGAGGCAGGCAATCAACGCAGCGGCGCCACGAAGAAGTTTTCCCGCAGGAGCGTCTTGCAGTGCGTGAGCTGGGCATGGCGCTGGTGGGCGAGTAGTCTTTCGTTTGGAAGAGTTGAACGCGAGGGGAGCATGGCACACATCACCTATGTTTTCTGCCACGGTCTGAACGGCAGCGGGCAGTATGACGAGAAATACGAGAAGAAACCCTACTGGGGAAGGGCCTCGGGAGACGTGGTAGGTTCGCTTCGCGCCCGAGGTTACAGCGCCTTTGCGGCGAGCGTGGCTCCGCAGGGGAGCGCGTGGGACCGTGCCTGCGAGCTGTATGCGCAGATCGCTGGTGCCGTGACCGATTATGGTGTGGCTCACAGTCGGGAATACCGGCACGATCGCTTCGGGCGCGACTTTACCGGCCAGGCCCTTATTCCCGTGTGGGACGACGATACGCAGCTGGTGCTCATCGGCCACTCGTTCGGCGGGGCGACCATCCGTCTGCTCTCAGAGCTGCTCGCAAACGGCAGCGCAGAGGAGCGCGAGGCCACGTCCGCAGACGAGCTGTCGCCGCTCTTCGTTGGCGGCATGGGCCAGCGCGTGCGCGCCATCGTCACCCTCGCCGCACCGAGCAACGGGACGACGGCCTACGAGCTGGCGAACGATAAGAGTTTCAAGAAACCCGACGTGAAGGTTTCCATAAAAAGCAAGCTGCTCGACCGCTTCATGAAGTCGATGACGAAGGTGAAGACCGACGGACGCGATTTGCGCGACTGGGCGAACTACGACATGCTGCCGGACAACGCGCAGGCGCTCAACGGCACTATTTCTACGTTGCCGCATGTGTACTACCTCTCGGTGGCGTGCGATGCCACGGCACCGGGTCCGAACGGCACGCGCATCCCGAGCGAATCGGTCGTAGACCCCCTGTTCGTGAAGTCCTGCGCGTACATGGGGTGTTACAGCTGCAAGACGAAGGCCGGCTTCGTGGCGGGCGACGATTGGCATGCGAACGACGGGTTGGTCAACACCGCTTCTGCGCGGGCGCCGCTCGGCGCTCCGTGCAAGCCGCTCGACAGGGGGCACGTCGAGAAGGGCATCTGGAACATCATGCCCGACCTTCGCGCCGACCACAGCTACTTCACGGGAGGCTACCTGAGGAAGCAGAACCCGCACCCGTTCTTCGATGACCTCATGGACCTGTTGGAAAGCCTCGATTAACGACAGAAGGGGGAGTCTCCCTTGACAGTAAGGGGAGACTCCCCAAATTGTCATGTTTACAGTTCCTCGCTCATGAGCTCGTCGGTCTTGGTGCCGCGCGCGAACGAGCATTTGACGACCCAGCCCGATAACGCGATCAGCCCGATTACGTTGGGGATGACCATCAGCTGGTTGAACATGTCCTGCAGCTCCCAGACCAGGTCGTTTTGTAGTACCGACCCCATGAACACGAACGCGATGCCGATGACCGAGAACACGAGCACCGCCACGCGCGTGTTGCCGTTGCGGAACAGGTAGCGCACGTTCAGCTTGGCGAACAGGTTCCACGACAGGATGGTCGAGAACGCGAAGAACAGCAGGCAGATGGCCACGAAGACGTTGCCGAACCCGGTCGTGAAGAACGTGCCGAACGCGAGCTGGGCCATGTTGGTCTTGGAGATGCCGATGGCGCCGGCGAGTTTGGCAGGGTCGTTCAGGTCGTCGTTGGTCAGGACCGGCGTGCCCTCGGAGTCGACGAGCTCGCCGGTAGGCGAGAGCAGGTAGCCTTCCGCAATGGCGTCGCCCTCGGCCGAGACGAATTCGGCGACGGTTTCGTACTTGCCGGCGTTCTCGTAGGCGGTTGCAAGTGGGCCATCGCCGACATAGAGCACGCTGATGACGACGAGGGCGGTCATGGTGACGACCACGATGGTGTCGACGAAGACGCCGATCATCGCAACAACGCCCTGCTCATGCGGGTCGTTGACCTTTGCGAGGGCATGCGCGTGCGGGGTCGAGCCCATGCCGGCTTCGTTGCTGAAAAGCCCACGCTTGGCGCCCTGCGACAATGCGGCGATGAGGCCGAAGAACGCGCCGCCCATGGCGGATGACGGGTCGAGCGCACATGTGAAGATCAGCGCGATTGCGCCGGGCAAGCGGCCGGCGTTCATGATGAGCAGGACGAGTCCGCCAATCAGGTAGACAACGGCCATGAGGGGGACGAGCTTTTCGGTGACCGAGGCCAGACGGTGGACGTTGCCGATGAACACGAAGCCCGCAAACGCGGCAACGACGATGCCGATGGCCCAGGTGGGAATGCCCGTGGCGTTGTTCATGGTTTCGGCGATCGAGTTTGACTGCACCATGCAGCCGATGAAGCCGAGCGCCAAGATGATGGCCACCGAGAAGAACCCGGCCAGGAAGCGACCGCCCGCGCCCTTGAACGCCGTGGTGATGTAATACACGGGGCCACCATGCACGGTGCCGTTGGCGTCGACGACCTTGGTCTTTTGCGCGAGCGTCGCCTCGGCGTAGTTGGTTGCCATGCCGAGCAGCGCGATGATCCACATCCAGAAGATTGCGCCAGGACCGCCGATGAGGATAGCGCCGCACGCGCCGACGATGTTACCCGTGCCGACCTGAGCGGCGATTGCGGTGGCAAGGGCCTGGAACGAGCTCATGTGCCCGCCATGATCGCCGCCCGAAAGCGAGAACCCGCCGAACATCTTCTTCCATCCCTCGCCGAAGCAGCGGAACTGCACGCCCCTCGTGCGGATGGTGAAGTAAAGACCCGTGCCGATCAACAGGATCAGCAGGACGTAGTTGGACAAATACGAATTGACGGTCGAGACAACTTCGAGCAGCGCTGCTTCCATGAAAACAAAAACCTCCTTGCAGTAGTCCTTGGACTCCGAAGAAGGCTTAAACGAGCGCCGACAAGAATGAAAATCGACCGGGCCGCCTCTGTCCTTTTGCCTGAGAGATTCAGCCGGCTTCGCGCCGGCCTTGCACCTTCGGCACTCATTTAAGAGTTCTCCAGAGTTTTCTCCACTACCGGTTTCGCGGACGATTCCGATAGCTTCAGCGAAAATGCGCACGTTGCATTATGCATATTGAGCAAGTAGATTGCAAGACCGAGTTTTACGAAGAAGCGAGCGGTGACGTTATGGTGGCGGCCGTCGTCCTCGTGACGTGCCGGTGCTTTTGCTATGCCGTCTGCGATTAGGGTAAGATTCGCTGGGAACACGAGACCTTGTCTTTCGGGTCTCGGCAACTATGCGCCAGGAAGGAAAGCGGCCATGAAAAGGATATTTGCTGGATTCGTCGCCCTGTGCTGTTGTGCGGTAATGCTCGCGGCGTGTGCCGCGTCGACGAATAGCCCGTCTTCGTCGACGAGCAGCGCGGCTTCAAGCGCCTCGAGTGCGGACGTCTCGGCGTCGGGCAGCGGTGCGGCGGAAGCTTTTGCATCGGAAGACGCGGCGACAAAGCAGGCGGCCATCGATTACTGGCAGGCCGATTCTCCGGCGATGCAATCAATCATGGAATTTGTTTCCGCATCGGTCGATCCGGACTCGAGCGGATTCATTCCCGAAGAAGACAGGATTGCCGTGTTCGACATGGACGGTACGCTCTACGGCGAGCGGTTTCCCACCTACTTCAACGACTGGCTGTTCATCCAGCGCGCGCTACACGACGACAGCTACCAGCCCTCGGATGAGCTGAAGGCCTTCGCCCAAGCATGGGAAGACAAGGTGCTCAAAGGGGTGCCCATCGATGACTTCGACGCGAAAGAGCGCGAAATGGGGCCCAAGCTTTACGAGGGCCTGACCCCCGAGACCTATGCCGAGGCGGTGCGCAAGTTCAAGGCGACGCCCGTGTGGGGGTTCGAGGGCATGACCTACGGGCAGGCCTACTTTCAGCCCATGGTGGCGCTGGTGAAATACCTCTGCGATAACGACTACAAGGTCTTCATCGTCAGCGCTACCTATCGTGACGCCGTGCGCGTTATGACCGAGGGAGTGCTGGACGAATACGTTCCGTACGACCGCGTCATCGGTACGGACCTGCTCTACGTGGCAAGCGGGGACGAGAACGAAGACAGCATGTTCTACGAGCTGGAACCCGAAGACGACCTGGTTATCGAGGGTCGGTTGTTCATCAAGAACCAGAAGACCAACAAGGCCACGGTCATCCAGCAGGAAATCGGCAAGTTGCCCGTCCTGGCTTTCGGCAACTCGACGGGTGACTTCTCGATGGCGACCTACACGTGTCAAAACGACAAGTACGGTGGGCGCGCCTACATGCTTCTTTGCGACGACACCCAACGAGACTACGGCGATCCCGAGAAAGCCGCTTCGTTCAAGAAGGAATGCGAAGAGAACGGCTTCTACACCATTTCGGAAAAGGATGAGTTCGCCGTGCTGTATCCCGAGGGCGTTACCATGAAAGAGGAAGCGCAGTCGGAATAAGCTGCACAACGGGGTACGTAGCGCTGTCACTCATGGAAAAGAGGGGAGTCTCCCCTGACGGTAGGGGGAGACTCCCCAAATTGTCGCGAAACTAGGGCACGGCTTCCCATTAAGCCGCTTTGGGGAGCTGAGCTTCTTGCTCGTAGAGCAAGTGGTACTCGTCTAGCAGCTCGTTTAGGCGCCGTGCGATTTCGGTATAGTCGTCTTTGTCAAGATTGGCGAGTGACACGCGGACGTTGCCTTCGGGAGCCTCGAACCCAGGGCCGTACATGAGCACGACGCCCTTTTTCGCGGCTAGGTCGTTCAGGAATTCGAGATCGGTCATCTGCTCGTTCAGCCATTTCGTGAAGTCATCGCCGAAACGGGCGTTGCAAAGCTCGTTGATGTCGATGAGCGCGTAGTACTGCGCATTTTCGCGGTCCTGGTCAGGCTTTATGTCGAGCGCGCCCATGAGGGCATCGTATCGCTCCCTTACCAGGGCCTTGGATTGCTCTATGTAGGGGTCTGCGTCTTTGTTCACCAGATGAGTGAGGGAAAGGATGTCCATGAAAACTTGCGATGGGGTGGCAAGGCCGCTCGTGTGGTATAAGCCGATAGAGCGACTATCGGCGCACATGCGATCGATAAAGCGCATCGAGGCGGGATCTTCCGTCACGATGTCGTACTCGTCGTCGAGGGCAGCTTTGTCTTCATCGGGGAGTTGCGCTATCAGCTTGTCGACCACGTTGTCTTCGTTCATGGCTATCATGCCGATTCGCCAGCCCGTGGCACCGTAGAGCTTGGAATAGGAGTACACGAGAATGGTGTTATGCGGCAGCACGCTGTAGACCGAGCGAAACTCGTCTACGAACGTGCCGTACACATCGTCAGTCAGGATTACGAGGTCGGGGTTGGCCTTGACAACCTCGACCAGAGCTTCCAGGCTCTTGTCGCTCAGAGCGTGCGAGGCGGGATTTGACGGATTGACCAGGAAAAACGCCTTCACATTGGGATCCTTGAGCTTCTCGAGCTCTTTTGGCGCAATATCCCAGCCTTCTTCGGCGGTCGAGGTGACGCTCACCGATACCAGCCCGTAGTTGTTGACACCGGGTATCTGCAAATAGGGTGTGAAGATGGGCGTCGCGATGGCGATCTTGTCGCCGGGGGAGAGCACGTGGTTGTGGCTGAGGGAATGGAAGACGTAACTCATCGCGGCCGATCCTCCTTCGGTGGGGAATACCTGGGTTGTCTCCTTGAGGTCGGCGTCGGCGTACAACGTGGATTGCAGGTAGTCGTTGAGTATCGTTTCCGTGCAGGTGAGGCAGCGGCTGGGGTCGGGGTAATAGTTGCCGATGATACCGTCAGTCAATTCAACCAGCAGCTTGGCCTTGTTTATAGAGAGCTGTTCAGTGCAGTAAGCAACGGCATCGATGAGGAACTTGTCGATTTCGTCGTTTGGGTTCATGGCCGCGTCGAAGCGCTCCGCAATCTTTTCGCGGATGCCGTGACCCGCCATGTCGCCTTTTTCCATGTCGAGTTGACACTCTTCGATGGCGAAGTCCATCAACCTCGTGTATGCGCGCCGTGCCTTGGCGTTTACCCAGTTGGGGTTGCCGCGACCGGCGTCAAGCACCTCGTAGCCAGCCGTGTTGCTCTTTGCGAGTTCGCGCTGTGCCGTAGTTATCTCGAACGCGCCCAGCTCGTCTTCAAGCGCTTTGGCGGCATCGTCTGTCATCTCTTGCGTGTAGGGTCCCACGCTTTGCTCGCTTGTTGCATTGGACGGCGCGGATGCATCACTGGCTTGCGAAGCGCAACCGAATAGACCTGTAATCAGCAGAATTGTGCCGAGCAAAGTAAAGAGCTTGTGCAATTTCATAAGAGGATCCTTATCGATGGCGTGGCGAGCGCTTTTGCAGAGCCATTGAAATGATATCGCATCCGCTTATGCGGCAGAGGCCTATGGGGCGACATTAGCTTCCTGATAGCAGGCGCAGAATCTTCTTCAGGGTTGAGCTCTACCGGGCCTAGCCCAGAGTCCGTCTGGAAGTCGAGCTCGACCGAAACAAGCTCCAAGAAGAACCGTTAGAAGCTCCGATGTCCGTCCTTGCTGTCAGGGGGTTCCCGAATTGTCGTTTTTACGCTTCTGTCTCGTCCTTTTGGCGCTCCTCTTCGAGCACGCGGTGGACTATTTGCTCGATGCGCTGTTCCTCGCGCCTGCGCGAGATTACGTAGCCTACGGTCGATGCCGTTACCTGCACGGCGACGGCGATGACGCCAACTACAACGAGTGCGCGTTTGCCGAGCATCTGGTAGTTTTCGATGGCCGACTCGCCTCCCTGCTTGGCGGCCATCTTGCTAATGGCTCTTACGACGCGTCCCGCTCTGTTACCGAGCACGCCCTTCAGACTGTTTTCCAATTGGCGCTCGATAAAGGTGTTGGTCATTTTAGGCCTCCATTTCGATTTGCCCACCATTTCATTCCGCTACGATAGTCTACGCATGCGGTAAGGTCACGTACGTTCCGCAATAGGGGCACTCAATTGTCTCGCCGGGACGGCCTTTAATGGACGCGTTGCAGGATGGGCAGCGCATGCTCACGTCGGCCGCTCTTGTATCGCGCCGTTTCTGGAACGCCCCTTCGAACGCTCCGAACATGCGCCCGAATGTATCGGCGACATTCTCTTCGTCGAACATCGACTCGAAACGTCCTTTTCCCACTGCATCCTCGGGCGCGTCGTGCCCGACTAGCAGCTGATAGATTGCATTGATCCAAGTTCGGATTTCCTTCTTGCCTTCCAAACCTCCGAATTTGAACGACACGAGCCCCCGGTTCATCGAGAGCTCAAGCTTAACGTCCATGAAATCGGATTTGTCTAGCCGGCATTGCGGGCGTCCGTCAACGATGCGGATGTCGCTAAGTGGATACACCTCATAGCCCTTCACCTTGCCGGTCAGGCCCTTTACGGGAAGCACGATGTTTAGATTTGTCAGAATGAGCTCGGATGGCCGCATCGACGAAAGACCCTTCTTGCCGTCCGGGGTAACCTCCTGTGCCTTCATCACCACATATTCGTCTGCCCCGAATGCATACTCGGCCATCGTCCGGCCCCCTTTTCCCACGCGTTGATCTTTGCTTTGTGTTATACCATGCGCGCTTGTCGAAGTGTGCGACTCTGGCAAAGGAATAGTCCGGTGACTTGACTTTGCGGTTGCCGCCATTGAACCATTGAGCTTGCTACATGCGGATGAAAAACCCACCAGCAGGGGTTTAGGGGCCTCAGAAAAGGGTTTCGTAAGAGGTTCTGCGTCTCGTGCGTGGTGCACGAGACGCAGAAGGGTGGGCGCAGTAAACGGGAATTTTGTGGTGGAATGTACGAGACTTGAACTTGCGTGCAACGCATACCTCCGCTTCGCTTCGGAGACCTCTGACATGGCAGCTGGGCAGGGTGACATGCTTTGGACGGGACGACGAACTGGGCGTTCTCGCGATTTATCCCACTGAAGATGGCTGGGCTGTCGTAATGAATTGAGCGGAGGCGCGATATGCTCTTCGAGGCCTTTTCGGAGAATACAAGTCTACGAAATCTATCCCTTTGCGCACGCCGAGCCTATATAGCTCCTGATTGCAATCGAATCTTGAGCTCGTGGTGCAGCGCGCTCATTATGCAAGAATCGCCTGGCAGCCCTCCGTTGAACCATTTTCGGCGCATGCGGGTCCGGGCGCGACGGCAGTGGGCGGTTCGATGGTGGCCCTTTTTTCCTAGCGCGTTTTCGGCTAATGTATCCAATATTGACAAAATTTACGAATCGAGAGACATAATCAAATCTAGGATAATGTATAACACCAGGTGAGCACATAATTGCTTGGTAGTAGTTCAAGTCCTTTTCACTATCAGATTGTATTTTGCCTGTTCGTGAAAACGTGTTCTTTTGGCTTATGTCTCTCAAAATAAAAAAATTGACAATTTTGAGAATAGAAGCCCAACAGGTTGCCTCTATGGTCGATACTCGGGACGGGCTCCGCGATCGAGCGAATCGTTTGGCTGGATGCAGAAGCATGTGGCTAATGATTGCTCTGGTCGAGACAAAGTGGTTAGAAGTTAGAGGGGCAAAAAATGGCAGCATCGCTGTTCGTGAGTCACAATTCAGCGTTAACGTATTGGCGTACAAATCCTCCCTGGTATGTACTTGAGGGCAAAGAAAGAGATATTCGCTCGTTGCGCGACTGCGCCCGCACGATGGAAGAGTTCCGGTCGTTCAACGTCCCAGAATCTGAGTTTGGGCCGGCACCTATCGATATCCTCGTACCTGCCTCGAATCCACCGCGATGCCCTGAAAAATTCAAGTTGCACAAGCAGCGACATCAGTTACCGCATCATGCACTTTACCCCCTTTGGGATGGGGTTTTTGTCGTCTCACCCGAGCTGTGTTTCGTGCAAATGTGTCAGTCGCTTTCCTTTATCGAGGCGGTTGAACTGGGTATGGAGCTGTGCGGAACTTATGCGTTGAGGCCGGAGAACATCGAAGGCATGGTTCAGCGGAATTACCCGCTCATCGACGTCGGTTTGCTCAGACGACATGTCGATTCATGGCATGGATTGTCGGGCATCGGGATTGCGCGAAAAGCCGCCAAGTATCTAAATGGGGGATCTGCCTCCCCAACGGAGACGAAGCTCTTTCTTTTGCTTTGTCTGCCCCTGCAATATGGCGGGTACAATCTCGGGCTTCCCGAGTTGAATCCAGAACTCGACTTGAAGCCGCACGAGATGGAAATACTTCGGGGCTCAAGCGTGAAGCCTGATATGCTCTGGCGCAAGGAAAAGCTTATCATCGAATACGACGGCCGCCAGCATGAAGAAGAGCAGCAATCAAAATATGATGCAATGCGCAAAACGATACTTGAGGGAAGGGGCTATACAGTTCGCCAGATCAAGCGTCATCAGCTGTACCATCCTTTGGCGTTTGCAAACTTTGCCACGTCTATAAGGGTGTTTCTTGGAGTGCGACAGCGCCCTGTTACGCCGAAGCACCAGTATGCGCGCGCGGAACTGTACGAGACGCTGTTAGGAGTCCGCTGACGTCGGGATGGCCAGGATACAGAAGGCTGATATGTGGCTGCCGTTCTAGTAGCCACTAAAGATGGCCATCAAAACCATAGTGCGACAGAAGGACCCGTGGATGCTCGTCGTTTGCGGCCGTGAGGTACCGCAGATTGCAGACATCTGCAGCAATGTCGTGTACTACCCAGCGTTCTCCCAGCGTATGAAGGGCAGGGCGTGCAATGGGAAGTAGGGGCGCAAGATTGTCGAAGGGGGGCTGGGGCTTCGGTCGAGGCGCGAAGCCACGCTCATGCCGAGTTTGAATTCGAAGCGGAGACCTTGAAAGGCGAATCGTTTCGCATCGGCAGGACCCTGAGCGCCCGCGCCAAGAACTACGACATCGAGGATTCGAAATCAGGCAAGGTGTATCATTTCCTCGAGGGAACAGAAATATCGAACGTAGAAGTATTTTGACCTCGGCATAGCGAAGTACCATTTCCAGGTCGTGGCCGAAGCCTGCGGCGTCAGCGGCAGCTGGGAGTGGGGCGCCGGCGGCGAGTTCCGCATCGCCTAGCGGGTGAAGCAGGCGTGCCTGGTACAGGTGGTTCACTGGGCCGGGTCGCCCAGGCCATCCAGCACGAAATCGGCCGATGCTGCATGAACGCGATTATTCGCGACAACCAGAAACCCGCCGAGGCCGGATGAAGTTCATAGCGAAAAAAACATGCTTATCGAGAGCGGAAATCGTTAGACATCGAAAGAGGTAAATCGTATGATGTCTTGGTCAAAATTGCTCCGCAGAAAGGCTAGCGTATGATTTACACCGTAACGTTCAACCCTGCGATCGATTGCATCATGCAAGTGCGCAACCTGGCCTTCGGCAAAGTAAACCGCGCCGTAACCCAAGAGTTCTATTTCGGCGGAAAGGGCGTAAACGTTTCGTATGTTCTTCGCAACCTTGGCCGCACCAGCACCGCTTGGGGCTTCATCGCGGGCTGGACGGGCGCGGCACTCGAATCAGCGCTCGCCGAAGACGGCATTCCCACCGATTTCGTGCACTTGCCCAAGGGCAACACACGCGTTAATGCCAAGCTGAAGGGCACGACGGCCGGATCCGACGACGACACCGAGACCGCAATCAACGCCGGCGGCGCCCCCATCGACGACGAGTCGCTCGAGAAGTTCTTCCAAAAGCTCGACAAGGTTGAGCCGGGCGATTTCGTGATTCTGTCGGGCGGCGTGCCCAAAGGCACACCTAAAGACATCTACGCGCGCATCATGGCACGCCTCGACGGGCGCGGCGCCTACATCGTCGTCGATGCAACCGAGGAAGTGCTGCTGCAGTCGCTGCCGTATAAGCCGTTCCTCGTTAAGCCGAACGACGAGGAGCTTGCTGAGATCACCGGCTGCAATCCGCTCGACGAACAGGCCCTCATCGAGGGCGCACGCCAGCTGCACGACCAAGGGGCCCAAAACGTTCTTGTCAGCCGCGGCGGGCTCGGAAGCCTGCTGCTCGACGCTACGGGCAACCTGCAGACTGCGCCGGTCATCAAGGGCACGCTCGTCAACAGCGTCGGCGCGGGCGACAGTGTCGTCGCAGGTTTCGTCGAGGGCTTCGTGCGCGCAACCGAATCGGGAGCCGACGAGGCTACCGCCTACCAGCAGGCTTACAAACTTGCCCAAGCGTGCGGCAGTGCCACGGCGTTCTCTCCGGGACTCGCTCCCGCAACATTGGTGAACGAGCTGCTCGAGCGGCTCGAATCATAACAACATGCGCGGCCGCGGCGCTCGATGCGGCATGGTAATTCATGAAAGGGGATCCCATGAGAATTACCGATCTTCTGGCCCCGGAGGCAATCGAGCTAGGGGTTTCGGCGGCATCGAAGAGCGATGCCATCGAAAAGCTCATCAGCCTGCATAACGGAGCTGGCAACCTGAGCGATGTCGACGTGTACCGCGAGGCAATTCTCGCCCGCGAGGCCGGCGGCACCACGGCGATCGGCGAGGGCATGGCCATTCCGCATGCCAAAACCGATGCGGTTGCAAAACCTGCCCTGGCTGCGATCACGGTGCCCGATGGCGTCGACTACGAAGCGCCAGACGGACAACCCAGCAAGCTAATCTTCATGATCGCCGCCCCGAGCGACGGCGAAGTGCATCTCGAGGTGCTCGCGCGCCTCATGACGATGCTCATGGACGTCGATTGGCGCAACCAGTTGCTCACCGCGGGCAGCGCCGAGGAATTCCTCAAGTTGATCGACGACAAGGAACGCGAGAAGTTTCCCGAGGAAGAGCCAGCCGAGGAAGCAGCTAACGATGCAGCCCCCGCGGCCGCAGCCGCCGCACCCGCAGACGACGGCGCCATCCGCGTGCTCGCCGTCACCGCGTGCCCCACGGGCATCGCGCACACCTACATGGCAGCCGAGGCCCTCAATCAGCAGGCCGAGAAGATGGGCATCTCGATCAAGGTCGAGACCAACGGTTCGGGCGGCGCCAAGAACATCCTGACCAAAGACGAGATCGCGGCATGCGACGGCATCATCGTCGCCGCCGACAAGAATGTCGAAATGGCGCGCTTCGATGGCAGGCCGGTGCTGATCACCAAGGTCGCCGACGGTATCAACAAGCCCGAAGAGCTCATCAACCAGGTCATCGAAGGCAAGGCCCCGGTTTACGCGCATTCCGGCGGTGCAGGCGAGGCTTCCGACGAGTCTGCCGAGAACGAGAGCGTCGGCCGTAAAGTCTACAAGCACCTGATGGAAGGCGTCAGCCACATGCTGCCCTTCGTCGTCGCGGGCGGCATCTTCATTGCGCTCGCGTTCCTCATTGACACGATCATGGGCGCGCCGCAAGATGGCAACTTCGGCTCCAACACGCCGATCGCCGCATGGTTCAAGGGCATCGGCGGCGTCAGCTTCGGCTTCATGCTTGCCATCCTCGCCGGCTACATTGGCCGCTCCATCGCCGACCGTCCCGGCCTGCTCGTCGGTTTCGTCGGCGGTGCCATGGCTGCTGCCGGCTGCACGTTCGCCGAACCTGCCGGCCAGGCTGTTTCCGCCGGCTTCTTGGGCGCCCTGCTCGCAGGCTTTGCGGGCGGCTACTTCATGCTGTGGTTTGAGAAGATCTGCGAGCACATCCCGCAGGCGCTCGACGGCATGAAGCCCATGCTGATCTACCCGCTCGTCGGCCTTGCCTTCATCGGCGTGTTCATGTGCGCGGTCAACCCGATCATGATCGCCATCAACGTCGGCATCGGCAACTTCCTGACCAGCCTCGGCAACGCCAAGATCCTGCTCGGCCTGCTGCTCGGCGGCATGATGGCCATCGACATGGGCGGCCCGATCAACAAGGCTGCCTACCTGTTCGGCCTGGCTTCCATCGAGCTCGGCAACTACGACATGATGGCTGCCGTCATGATCGGCGGTATGGTGCCGCCGCTGGCCATCGCCCTCGCCTGCACGTTCTTCAAGGATCGCTGGACCGAGACCGAGCTCAAGAGCGCTCCGGTCAACTACATCATGGGCCTGTCGTTCATCACTGAAGGCGCCATCCCCTACGCCGCCGCCGACCCGCTGCGCGTTATCCCGGCGTGCGTCGTGGGCAGCGCCGTCGCAGGCGCCATCTCCATGGCGTTTGGCTGCACCCTGATGGCCCCGCACGGCGGCATCTTCGTGTTCGCAGTCGTTGGCAACTGGCCGATGTACCTGGTCGCGCTCGTCGTCGGCGCCGTCGTCGGCGCGCTGATGCTGCGCATCCTCAAGAAGCCGGTCGAGAAATAGTTTTGGTTGCAAAAATGCGGCATCGGGGTTGCCCCGGTGCCGCATTCGGACAAAGCAAAGAAAGGAACCACCATGTTTTCCGAGAAGGTCACCCTTGTAAACCCGCAGGGCTTCCACATGCGTCCCGCCAGCTTGCTCGTGGCTGAGGTCGGCAAGTTCGAGTCCACCGTCAAGATCATCCGCAACGGCAACGAGATCCCGGGCAACAGCCTGATGGCCATCATGGCCGCCGGCATCAAGTGCGGCGAGGAAATCGAAGTTCAGGCTGAAGGCGCCGACGAAGAGGCCGCCGGCCGCGCCGTCGTCGACTTCATCGCGAGCGGAATGGGCGACTAATGGACCTCACAGGCACCGCTGCGAGCGCCGGCATCGGCATCGGCCGCGTCGTCGTCGTCGAAGAGCCGACGCTTGACTACGTGAGCCGCACGGTCGAGGACACGGCCGCCGAGACCGAGCGCTTCAACGCAGCTATCGCGAGCTACGTCGATTACACCAACGGCCAAGCGCAGACCATGCGCGAGACGGTCGGCGAGAAGGAAGCCGAGATCTTGACGGGTCACGTCGTCATGATCAGCGACCCCTACATGCAAGGCGAGATGGTCAAGCTCATCGAGGCCGGCATGTGCGCCGAGGACGCCCTCGTGCAGATCTGCGACATGTTCGCCTCGATGTTCGAGGCCACGGGCGACGAGCTGACCATGCAGCGCGCGACCGACGTGCGCGACGTCAAGACCGGCGTGCTCGCCGAGCTGTTGAACAAGCGCCCAGTCGACATGGGCGCCTTGCCACTCGACAGCATCGTCGTCACGCACGACCTGACTCCCTCGATGACAGCTGGCATCCGACCAGGCGCCGTCGCAGGCGTCGTCACCGAGACCGGCGGCCTCACAAGCCACTCGGCTATCCTGGCCCGTGCCATGGAGATTCCCGCCGTTCTGTCGGTTCCCGGCTCATGCCACAAGCTCGCCGACGGCGAACTTGTGATCGTCGACGGCAGCAAGGGCACCATCGTTGTCGAGCCCGACGAGGCGACCCTCGAGCAGGCGCGCGCCGACCAGGCCGCGTTTGCCGCCGAGCGCGCCGAGCTGGCGAAGTTCATCGGCTGCCGCACGACAACCGCGTCGGGCGAGGCCGTCGAGCTGTTCGCCAACATCGGCAAGCCCGACGACGCCACGCAGGCCATGGAGCGCGACGCCGAAGGCGTCGGCCTGTTCCGCACCGAGTTCCTCTTCATGGACTCGACCTCGATGCCCACCGAGGAAGAGCAGTTCGAGGCTTACAAGAAGGCTGCGCTCATCTGCAAGAACAAGCCGCTCATCATTCGCACGCTCGACATCGGCGGCGACAAGGAAATCCCGTACCTGGGCCTCGAAAAGGAAGACAACCCCTTCATGGGCTTCCGCGCCGTCCGCTTCTGCCTTGCGCGCGAAGACATCTACCGTGCCCAGCTGCGCGCCCTGCTGCGTGCAAGCGCGTTCGGCGAGATTCGCATCATGGTGCCGCTTGTCACGTGCGTCGACGAGCTGACCGCCGTCAAGGCGCTCATCAAGCGCTACATGCAGGAATTCGACCAGGAGGGCATCGCCTACAACCCCGACATCCAAATCGGCGTGATGGTTGAGACGCCCGCGGCCGCTGTCGTGGCCGATTTGCTGGCCGAGGAAGCCGACTTCTTCAGCATCGGCACCAACGACTTGACCGGCTACACGATGTGCGCCGACCGAGGCAACGACAAGGTTCGTTACCTATACTCGACGTACAACCCCGCCGTGCTGCGCAGCATCAAGCGCATCATCGAGGCCGGCAACGAAGCCGGCATTCTCGTGGGCATGTGCGGCGAGGCCGCTGCCGACCCGACGCTCATTCCCATGTGGATCGCGTTCGGCCTGGGCGAGTACTCGGTATCGGCGACGAGCGTGCTTGCAACCCGCAAGGCAATCTCGCTATGGACGAAGGAAGAGGCGTGCGCACTGGCCGACAAGGTCATGCAGCTCAAGACCGCTTCCGACGTGTACGAGGCGCTCCAGGAAGCTGTCCGCTAACAAAGCGACTGGGAAAGGAACAGCTAGACCGAAAAATGCCAACCGGTTAAATAGAGTTCTCAGGCAGCTTTTGCGGAACGACCTCGGTACTGCGCCGAGGTCGTTCATTTCAGGCGCACGTCTTGGGTTAGCCGGGCCGGAAGCCGCATGCGCGACAGCCACCGTTCTCTGCTGCATCCTGCCACATCGGGTTCGTGGTAGAGCCTGACTTTTGCAGTAAAGAAGAGCCGTTTACCCTCTACGGCCTGGGTAAACGGCTCTTTTTGCGATGACATTCCTTGTGGTGGAACAGCCTAGCTCCTCGGCTTTTTCACAACCGACATGACCTTGCTCATCTGGGATTTCGTCATCACCTGGCGGGAAAGGTCGATGCCGACGCAGGAGCAGAGGGCGTCGGTGAGGTCGGTGCGGTAGTCGAAGTGGTAGACGTTGGCGTCGAGGCGGTGCCCCGCCATGTTGCGCAGCGCCTCGGAGACAACGAGGGAGAGCGCATCAGCCCTCGATGCTAACTATCCGGCCAGTTCTCTTCCTGGTTCGCTTGCTCGTTTGCCACACGGCGGGCAGAGTACGCAGCAAAGGCGGCACCTGCGACCGCCGCAACCCCGAGAACGCTACCAACGCCCGCGAGATGGTCTCCCGTCTTGGCGACCGGCGACGAAGTCGATTTGGCATTGCCCGCATTGGGCGCCGCCGGATTGACGTCCGTGCCCGACGGCGTATCGTCGACCGGCTCGTCCGTACCCGCGATCACGTTCGCCACGTGGAACACCTCGCCGCCATAGTTGAGGTCGTCGTATTCGTCGCCGAGCTCGAGATAGCCCGGCGTGGCCGAATCGTTCATCTCGTCATCAGCGCTTTGCGTCGACATGCCCGCAAGCTCGGAGCTTTCCGACGCGGTGGAAACGACGCTTGCGCCGACTACGTCGCCGTACGCCTCATCGTGGTAGTACACCGTGGCGTAGTACCCTTCTTGCGGCAGCGAGCGTATGTCTGCCGCCCCATAGTCAACCTGAAGATAGTCTCGATCACCCTCCTCGGTGTCGCTTTCGTTTGCAAGCAACAAGAGACTCGAGCCTGACACTTTCGCCACTGGAAGCGTCACCTTTACGAGTTCTCCGGGAGCATCAAGCTCGTCGAAATCGACAAGGTCGAGGCCGTTGTTTCCGAAAGAGTAGCGCGCACAGATGTAGGCGCCTTTCGGGGGAACGTCAGATGCGCCTTCGCGGACGTTCAGCTCGAGCTCGCTTATGCCGTTCAGGTCGAGCACGAGGCTTTTCGCATCTGACGACACCGACTTTACTGTTCCCGTGACTAGATATACGTTCTCCTGCATATCGGCGTAGTCGATGCTCGCCACGACGTAACGGTAGTCCAAGTCGCCCTCGAACTCAACTTGCAGGGCGTAGGTGATGCTCAGGTTCGCAACGCCCTCTTCCTCCAGCTTGTCCTTGCCTGGGGTGTGGCCGGGAACGATCATGACACTCGTCTCGAGCGAGTTCATGTCGCGTACAGCTATCAGGTAGGAGCCGTCATCGAAGCCAAGGGAGTCCTCGAGCGCCATGTTCGAGGTCTTGAAATCCGCTCCGCCCTCGTCGGCGTAGGCGACGCCTGCCATCAGGAGGCTCTGAGCCGTTAGGGCCTGCGGCTTGACTTTGCCGGTATCGTCAGCGAGCCCCGACTCGAAGAATGAGCGAACCTCTTCGACCTGCGCCATGACTTCGTCGTTGCTCGGACGCAAATCTCCCCGAAGATCGATGTTGAACTCCTGCAGCATGCCGCCGATCATGCCGATCGCGCTAACCATGTCGTGGCACCCGTTGCACCCGATTCGGGCGAGCAAGTTGCGCTGCTTGTCTGAGCTCAGGTTGCCATAACCCTCATGGAGCTCCTCCAAAAGCGCGATCAACCTGCTCTCCCCGACGCTGTCGTCCCAGATGGAATTACCTTCGTGTCCTGTAGTGACGTATTTGGACTGGCTCTTGTTGTACTTTCCCGAATAGAAGATGTGGGCGCCCCGCTGCCAGGCATCGTAGGCCTTCGCTGCCGCAAGCACGGCATTGTAATTTGCCGAGAGCCCCGCTTTTCGATATGCGCGCCTCATCGACGTTATGGGCGCTATCAGGTACGTGGGCGTATACAGGCTCCGGCGGCCGGCTGCGCAGATAAGCGACTCGCCGTTGCCATCGAAGTGAGTGGGCATGATCTCGGCGTCGACCCATTGGCGCACGCCGTCGTCCCAGGCGGTCCCGTAGTACATGAACTCGAGCAGTTTCGTTATGCACGTGATGGTCTCGTTCATACCAAGAGTATTGAAGTACGTGTCTGCCGCGTCGAGGCAGCTCATCGAATCGTCGATTACGTTCGCGAGCTTCTCGGTACCCGCATAGACTTTGTCGCCGCGCGTGAGCGCTTCGCGCCAGTTGGTGGAATTCGACGAGTCAGAGACGGCATAGCGGTCGAACGGGATGTGATAGCCGTACATCGGCTTCTGGTTGCCGTTCTGTAGCTTGTAGTTGCAGAACGCCAGGATGGAGTTATGTGGGACGCTGTCGCCCTCGTGGTATGTGCGGCAGGTGTGCGCAGGGCACCATAGATCCTCTATTGTGTGGCACATCATGCCGAGCGCCCGCAGGCGCAGCCTGCGACGCGGCAGCTTGATGGAGGCTTCCGACGAGCCGATTGCAAGCGAGGTGCTCATGCCATGTTCGTTCTCGCTCAGCTGGCCGTAGGTGTCGATGAAGCCCTTGAAGATCTTCTGGGCCTGCTCTTGCGTGACGTCCTCCGTCGCCGTCACCTGGCCCGTGCGCGCGTACTCATAGGCGACGCCGAGCCATTGCAACGCGAACTTCTTGACGTCGGACTGCTTCAGATGCGCTTTGTGGCTTGCAGTCGAGGAGAGCATGCCGTGGATGAAGTTGTTGCGGTCGTTCATCGTGAACTGCACGAGCGCATCGAGGCTCCAGACCAGGTTGCCCCCGTTCTGCTCGTTCGTCTCCGCTATATGCTGGCCCACATCCCAAGCGCCCTCGTAATAGTCCTTGCCCGAGAATTCCGGAACGGAATGGGCGTACCAGCACGAGCTGCCGAAGTCCGTCAGCGTGTTTGCCGCCGTGTCGTTCCAGTAGGAGCCGATTCGCAGGTAGGCAAGGTTTTCGCGGAACAAGCGCGCTGCCAGGTCGTCGGCACTTGCAAACTTCTTCCCCTTGCCGATGTCGACGATGTCGCCCGCGATCGTCGCGTAACGTGCATCTTCGGAATCGATCGTCCCCGCCCAGGGGTTCAGGAGCGACTCGGTCGTGGTGTCGCTCGCGTGGTTGCGCAGCATGCGGGCGTACGAAATTTGGACAAGGTCCTCGTGAATGCAATCGCCCATGCCCACGCCCTTAAGAACGGGAGACGTCGCGTTCGTCCACGAGCTCCACGCGAAAGCGCGCTCGGCTGGAAGCGCCATCGCGGCGAGGCCCAGAAAAGCGCCGGCGCCGAGGAAGCCACGACGCGATAGGTTCCGCGCGGATGCGCAATCGGGCGCCCGGCGCGTCTCGTAACGTTTCGCGGTTCGTTTAGCGTCATCAGGCACGAGACTCTCCTTTCAGACGGCGGGCGCCTTTTCCTCGCCAAGGATTATAGCTGCTCGCATGTGCTCAGCCACACGCAGGCAACGCAGCTTCTTGCGAACGGCGTCGACCTTAAGACGGTTCAGACCCGTATGGGACATGCCAACGCGAGCATCACGCTGAACCTGTACGCGCATTCGGTCCCCGAGAACGACGTTAGGGCCGCTGAGCTGCTCGGATCGATCATCGGAACAACTGCGCAAGCGGAAGAACCAACAGCCGAGAGAACGGCGTAAGCGTGCTGGTTGTCACCCGATTGTCACCCGCGTGCTGAATCGGGGTAGGAAAAGAAAAAAGCCAGCAGGCTAATTTGCCTGCTGACCTGGTGTTTCGTGGCGGGATGTACGAGACTTGAACTCGCGACCTCCGACGTGACAGGCCGGCGCTCTAACCAACTGAGCTAACACCCCGTGTTTTCAGCAAGGGATATATTACGGGAGTTGGCGTGCTCGCGCAATACCCAATTTCAAAATCTTTCAACCTTCAAATATGGTACATAGGACCTGGTGGGCACCTGGAGGAAGTTCGAACAAGGCGGGGGAAGAAACGGGGAAGGAATGGGGAGGGCGCAGGAAGTCGTGGGGTGGGACGAAACGATGCGTTTCGGTCAGCGAAGCGCCTGCCAGCTAACCGACATCTCCCGATGACATGAAATAGTGTTACGAAATTCTTGAAAGTATTAATTCCCTTCAATATAATGTTACGAAGTTAACATTCGTAATATGACAAGGAGGGGTTACATGGGTGCTATCAGAAAACGGATGCTTGTCGCTGTGGTCGTCACCCTTGCGACGCTGTTTGCCATGGCGCTTGCCGGGTGCGGCTCTTCGCAGCCTGCGTCTTCGGCGCCGTCGGGATTAGCTTCGGTCAGCGCGTCTGGTGCCGCAAGCTCGCAGTCATCTGCGGAAACGTCAGCTGCTGTCGGGTCGTCAACTGCATCGGCCGCCGATTCGCAGGTTGTGGTCGCGCTTTCGACCGAATCCGAACCCGAGGCGGGATTCAACCCGATCATCAACTGGGGTAGCGGCGAGCACATGCACGAGCCGCTGATCCAGTCGACGCTGATCACGACCGATGCCGAGCTGAACTTCCACAACGATTTGGCTACCGAGTACAGCGTGTCGGACGACGGCATGCAGTGGACGTTCAAGATTCGCGATGATGTGAAGTTTACCGACGGCGAGCCGCTGACGGCGGCCGACGTCGCCTTCACCATCAACAAGATCGTGAGCGAGCCTGCGGCCGAGACAGATTTGTCGATGATCGACCACGCCGACGCGCCCGATGCCACGACCTGCGTCATAACGATGAAGCGCCCGTACAACGCGCTGCTGTACGTGCTGGCCGTCGTGGGCATCGTGCCCGAACATGCTTATTCCGCCGATTACGGCATGACTCCCGAGACCACCATCGGTTCGGGCCGCTACATGCTCGAGCAGTGGGACCGCGGGCAGCAGGCCATCTTCAAGGCGAACCCCGACTATTATGGCGAAGCGCCCAAGATGCAGCGCGTCGTCGTGTTGTTCATGGAAGAAGACGCTTCGCTTGCGGCGGCTTCCGCCGGGCAAGTCGACCTCGCCTTCACCACGGCGACCATCGCGGGCAACACGCCGAGCGGTTACGGCGTCCTGGCATGCAAGAGCGTCGACTCGCGCGGCATCGCGCTGCCGGTCGTTCCCTCTGGGGCGACGGTCACCGCGGGTGAAGACACCTTCCCCGCAGGCAATGACGTGACCTGCAATGTCGAGATCCGTCGCGCCATCAACGCCGGCGTCGATCGTCAGAAATTCATCGACAACGTGCTGAACGGCTACGGCACCGTGGCCTACAGCGTCGGCACGGGCATGCCGTGGTACTCCGACGATATGGAAGTCGCGTACGATCCGGCTGCTGCCGAGAAGTACTTGACCGATGCCGGTTGGACCAAAGGCTCCGACGGTATTTTCGAGAAGGACGGCAAACGCGCCTCCTTCGAGGTCATCTACAGCACGACCGATTCGGTTCGCCAGGGCATCGCGCTCGAGTTCGCCAACCAGATGAAGGAGATCGGCATCGAGGTCAAGACGACCGGAATGACGATGGACGAGGCCATGCCGCTCGGCTACAGCACGCCGGTCGTTTGGGGCTTCGGCAGCAATGCGCCGATGGAGATCGAGAGCCTCTACGCCACGACGGGTAGCTTCAATGTTGCCGACTACTCGAACGAGACCGTCGACAAGTACATCGCCGATGCGCTGACGCAGCCTACGGTCGAAGAGTCGTTCGCCTATTGGAAGAATGCCCAGTGGGATGGCAAAACCGGTTTTGCCCCGCAGGGTGACGCTCCTTGGGTCTGGATCGCCAACGTCGACCACTTGTTCTTCCAGCGCGACGGTCTTGAGGTCGCCGATCAGAAGCCGCAGCCTCATGGCCATGGTTGGTCGGTTCTGAACAACGTCGACCAGTGGTATTGGAAGTAAGGATAATTTGAAGACGCTCTAAGCTGATCGGCGGAGTCCCGGTCCCGGGGGAGGGGGCTCCGCCTACAGCTCCTCGGCGGCGATTCTGTTGAACCGTCCCGGTGTTGACCCCCGCCTGCGGAAGCGGCGGAGCCCCTTCCCCTGGGACCGGGACTCCGACGTCGGGCGCCTCGGGCGTAAATTGTGGCGCGCGGGGGGCGATAGGCGATGGCTCGCTGGCTGGATTCGGTGATGGGTCCGACAGCAGATGCATGATAGGAATTGTGCTAATGAGTCGGGAGGGCTATCCTACCGACTCATTGTTAGTAGAGAATGGGCGTTGTGGGCAAGTTCGTTGTTAAACATATCGTGCGATTGACGCTGCTGCTGCTTGCGGTCAGCGCCATCGCTTTTGGGCTGATTGCCGCATCGCCCGTCGATCCGGTGCAGGCTAACGTCGGGCAGGCGGCCTGGGTGTCGATGAGCGAGGCCAAACGCGCGCAGCTGGCCGAGTACTGGGGAGTCAACACGCCCATTTGGGAGCGCTACGTCAACTGGCTCGGTGCGGTGCTGCATGGTGACCTGGGCACTTCGCTTCGCTACAACGCTCCGGTCGCAGACGTCATTGCGTGGCGTGCGGGCAACACGCTTGCGCTGATGGCGGTAGCGTGGGTGGTGAGCGGCGTGCTCGGCTTTGCGCTTGGCGTGGTTGCTGGCGTGAAGCGCGGCGGCGTTGTTGACAAGGTGGTGAAGGCCTACTGCTTCGTCTTGGCCTCGACGCCGGCGTTTTGGCTGGGTCTTCTGTTCCTCATGGTGTTCGCGGTGGGGTTGGGGTGGTTCCCAATTGGGTTTTCGGTACCCATCGGCAAGGCGGCGGCTGACGTGACGTTTGCTGAAGTCGCGCATCATATGGTACTTCCCGCAATTACGCTGTCGGTGGTCGGCGTCGCTCAAATAGCCCTGCACACGCGCGAGAAGACCATCGACGTCATGGAAAGCGACTACATGCGCTTCGCACGGGCGCGCGGGCTTACGACATGGCAGGCGGTGCGCAGGCACGGGCTGCGCAATCTGGCACTGCCGGCCATCACGCTACAGTTCGCTTCCATTTCCGAGATTTTCGGCGGTTCAGTGCTCGTCGAGCAGGTGTTCTCGTATCCGGGGCTCGGGCAGGCGGCGGTTACGGCAGCGCTCGGCGGCGACGCCGCGCTCCTGTGCGCTATTGCCGTGTTCTCGGCTGCGCTCGTGTTCGGCGGAAACCTGATTGCTAACATCTTGTACGGTGTGATCGATCCCCGTATCCGAAAAGGGGAGGTCAGCCGATGATGCCAGCGAGCCGTCAGACCCCGTTCCTCTCGATTCCCGTTCTGCATGTGCCGCTGAAGAGGCGCGTTGCCAACCGCAAGCTCACGGTGGCAACTGGCATAGCGGCTGCGGTGGCACTCGTCATCGTGGTGGTGGCAGGTCAGCTGCTGGCGGACCGGGCTGTCGTGGCAGATTTTGCCGCGAAGGGCCTCGTGCCAGCGCCGGACCATGTGTTCGGCACCGACTGGATGGGCCGCGATATGTTCGCCCGCACGATTGCCGGGCTGTCGACGAGCGTGCTTGTCGGCCTTCTTGCCGCTACGGTCTCGGCGTTCATCGCGCTTGCGCTGGCTTCGGTTGCGGCGCTTGGCGGTAAGCGTGCCGATGCGGTTGTCACCTGGCTCATCGACCTTTTCATGGGCATTCCCCACATCGTCATGCTGATTTTGATCTCGTATGCGCTGGGCAAAGGGTTCTGGGGCGTGACCATAGCCGTTGCAGTCACGCACTGGCCGAGCCTCACGCGCGTGCTGCGCGCCGAGATCCTGCAATGCCGCGAGTCGCAGTTCGTGGCCAATGCCCGCAAGCTCGGGCAGAGCCGCTTGCAAGTGGCGCTCACGCACATGGTGCCCTACGTGCTTCCGCAGTTCATCGTGGGGCTCGTGCTGCTGTTCCCACATGCCATCATGCATGAGGCCGCCATCACGTTTTTGGGCTTCGGCCTTCCGCCCGACATCCCCGCCATCGGCATCATCCTTTCTGAGTCGATGTCGTATCTGTCGGCAGGTATGTGGTGGTTGGCGCTGTTCCCCGGCTTGGCCCTGATCGCCACTGTCATGCTGTTCGACGTCGTGGGCTCCAATCTTCGTCGCGTTGTCGATCCGCATAGCTCGCAGGAATAGGAGGTGGAAGCTATGGAAGAACGGGCGCATTCCGCTGAGCACACGCATCTGCAAACGCATCACCACCATTCGCATACCGCCTCGTCGCATCATGAGCGTGGGCATCATCTGCTGCAGGTGAGCAGCCTTTCCATCGGCTTTAGGATGTACGATCCCGATGCGCCCTACTTCGCAGCCGAGCAGCGGGTTTCGAACGTAATCGAGGACCTGAGCATCTCGGTTCACGTGGGCGAGATAGTGGCCGTCGTCGGGGCCTCCGGATCGGGGAAAACCCTGCTTGCTGACTGCATCATGGGGCTTTACGAGCCGAATGCGCTCGTCACCGGCGAGGTTTGGTTCGATGGGCAGAACATGGGCGCCGACTCGCTTGCAACCGTGCGCGGCCGTGCGGGCGGTATCGCGCTCGTGCCCCAGAGCGTAAGCCACCTGGACCCGCTCATGCGCGTAGGCAAGCAGGTCGAGGGCTTTTCGCGAAGAGGCGAGGGTTCTGCCCGAGCTGCCCGCCGCGTCAAGCTGTTCGAGCGCTACGGTCTGGACGAATCGGTGGGGCGGATGTACCCGTTCGAGCTCTCGGGCGGTATGGCGCGCCGCGTGCTTTTGTGCTGCGCCCTTGCTGGCGATCCGAAGCTGATCATAGCCGACGAACCGACGCCGGGGCTGGATTTGGACCTAGCGGTCAAGGCGCTCGAGGATTTTCGCGCGTTTGCCGACGAGGGCGGCGGCGTCATGCTCATTACACACGACATCGAACTTGCGCTGCGCGTGGCCGACCGCGTCGCGGTGTTTCGCGACGGGACGATCGTCGAAGAAACCTCGGTCGAGAGTTTCGCCTCGCCCGACTTGCTAAAGCATCCGTTCAGCAAGGCGCTCTGGCACGCCCTGCCCGAACATGATTTTTCCTGGGCGGGTGCTGTGGAGGGCTCGATGCAGCAAGGCTTCGGCGCGTGCGTTTCGGCTGGTGGCGAAAAACCGTCGTCGGTTTCTGGGAAAGAAGAAGCGTGAGCATGCTCGAAGCGAAAAACATAACGTTTGGCTATCCGGGTACGAAACCTTTGTACGACGGGTTCTCGATTGCGGTCGAGCCGGGCGAACGCGTGGCGCTGGCGGCGCCTTCGGGTGCCGGCAAGACGACGCTGTGCCGTTTGCTTGCCGGGTTCGAGCGGCCGTGGAAAGGTGATGTGCTCTGCGATGGCCAGCCGCTGCCGCGCACCGGCACTTGCCCCGTTCAGCTGGTCGGACAGCATCCCGAGCTTGCTCTTGACCCGCGAATTCGGATGTCGCGTTCGCTCGAAGAGGCGGGCGAAGTGCCTAACGAGCTGCTTTCGGCGCTCGGTATCCGGTCTGAATGGATGCGTCGTTACCCGCATGAGCTCTCGGGCGGCGAGCTGCAGCGCTTCTGCATCGCCCGCGCCTTGGCAGCCCGCCCGAAGTATTTGATTGCCGACGAGATCTCGACCATGCTCGATGCGGTGACGCAGGCGCAGATCTGGTCGTTTCTGCTCGAAGAGCTTGACCGCAAGCACATGGGCCTCGTCTTCGTCTCGCACAGCCCCGCCCTGACCAAGCGTCTTGCCACTCGCATCGTGAACGTGACAACGGGGAAGACAACGGGGACGTAGCCTGATGTCGTGCTCAAGTAACGCTTATTCGGCGGGGAAGAGCAGCTCTATAAGGTGGAGTCCCTGTTTGCCGCCCATGTTGATGCCCTCGGTGCAGAACTTGCAGTAGCACACGGTTTTCTGGGTCTGGATTTGCTCGCAATGCTTGCGGAAGTGCTCGTCCTGCTCTTCGGGCTGCATCGGGGTGAACATGTGCGGGGACTGGGCGCATACGCCGCGTCCAGTCCCCGCGTCGTTCTTTATTGCTCAGATGCGCTTGAGCTTGCTGCGTCGTCGGATTCAGCGTCGTTTGCCGCGTCACCCGAGCCAGCCTCGTCAGTTGAATTGGCAGCGCCTGCCGCATCCGTTATGCCGAGCTCCTCGGTCGTTGTGGGCAGGCCTTCGGTGGCCAGTTCCAGCGTCTTGCCTTCTTCGACAGCGAAGTAGGGCGCTTCCACGTCTTCGGTCTGCTCGACCCAGCCGTCGCCCATGTAGATATACGTTGCACATTCGTGGGGGTCTGCGCTCCCGATGGTGGCTATGCAGGCGTAATCGCCGGCGGGCAGAGTGCACAGGGCCTTATTCGAACCCGATGTCGGCCAGGTATCTGCCGAGCTTTCGCTTCCCTTCGGCACGAACGAGAAACGTACCAGGCCCTTTTCGTTTAATTCGGGCGCATCGTATTCGATTGACACCATGCCGCTGCCCGCCGCTATGTCTGTCGGCTCCTCAAGCTTGGTGTAGCCGGCTTCGTCGATGGCCGCCTTCAGCGCATCGACGTATTGCGGGTACTCCGATTGGACCATGCACCAGGGCAGAAGCTCGGCCATCTGCGCATAGTCGGTGTGGGGCGTCATGGCAAGCGCCACGTTCATCCAGAAGTAGAACTGGTCGTTTGCCGGCATACCCGCCTGATCGAGCTTGTACGAGACGATGTTGAGCAGCGACGAGTTAGTGTGCACGCCGCCGTTGTCGTTCGTTGTCGTGCCGATTGTTGCGGTAGGAGCATAGTAGGTGTCCCACCTGAACTCGGGCTGTTGGAACTCATGCGGGTCCTTCATCGAGCGCAGCGTCTTCGCGCCCGAGCTGTCGCCGATAAGCCAGGCGGTTTCGGGTTTGTTAACGATGATCATTTCGGCCAAGTTGCCCAGCACGTCGCTCATGCCCTCGTTTATGGCGCCCATGTCATTCAAGTACAGGTTGGTGGTCATGGTCGTGCTGGTAACGCAGTGAGTGAATTCGTGCGCGATGACGTCGATGTTCTCGCCATCGGGGTTCAGCCGGTTGAACGCGAACACCTGGAAGCCGTTACAGCGGCCACTGTAGAATGCGTTGTCTTCGGGCTCGCCGTTTGCGTTCACGTAGTCCATCAGAAGCAGCGTGGGCGTGCCCTCGCCGTCGGGGCCGCTCCAACCGATGCTGGCGTAGAAGTCCCATACATTGATGAAGGAGTCGTAAGCCAGAAGCTCGACGTTATCGAAGGAATTATCCGAGCTTGTGCGCGGTTCCAATTTCTCGTCGTAGCGCCAGGCGGCGAAGTCGGCGCACAGAATCTTGCGCTTGGCGTCGGCAAGGATGACCGTGTTGTCGCTCGGGTCGACGAGCACGGGCAGTTCGACCTCCTTGGTCGTGCCATCATGAAGCGTTACCGTGCCGGTCCAGGTGTTCTCTTCGAATTTGGTAAAGTCGAAGTTCGCCAAGTCGCCCGCCTCGGCATCGGCGTTATGCGGCTCCTGGATGGGGATGGCGTATAAGTACGTGCCGTTGCCGTCCACGTAGTGGGCGAGGTAGGCCATTTCGGAATCGCCGAGGTAGTTGGTCGTGTAGACGACCCATGCGTATTGCATCCGATCCGAGAGGTTGGGGACCTGGATGAGCGTCTGTTCAGTGGCGCCCTCTTCGGGTTTCACGTCCTTGTACCCGTTTTCTTCGCAGTTTTTCACGACGATTTGCTCGGCTTGCTCGGCCGTGATCTCCCAGTCTTCGGCTTTGGCCATTTCGACGTTGGGCAGCACTGCGCTGACCAGGCCTATTACGTCGTTGTTCTTATCCACGATCAGCTTCACTGAGGCACCGTGAACAAACACGTCGCCTGCCTTCTGGTTGAAGATGTAGTAGGAGTTGCCGCTTTCGGTGGGACGTACTGCCGTAATCTCGAGCTCGACGGTCTCGTCGGCGCCGATGCGGTCGTACGCGCTCTTTACGGCGGCGAGCGCTTCGTCAACGTTGGTCACCTTCTGGTCGTAGAACTTCTCGCCAATGAAGGAGGAAACGACGTTCGTGGGATTGAGCACCTTTTCGTATTGCTCGGTCGTAGGCGCCTCGCCCGGCGCCTGCGCCGATTCGTCGTCTGCAGACGACGACGCTTCCTGTTGCGGTGACGAGCCGGAAGCGGGCGACGATGAAGCCGCCTGCTGGGCAGAGCAGCCCGCAAGCACGGCAAGCGATGCTGTGAGCAGCAGCGATAGAATGAGCGCGCGCAGAGTCTTTGGGTTCGAAGCTTTCATGGCTTGGCTCCAATCCGCCGCCATTGCGGGCGACATAAATCGACGTAAAGGCTGACAAAGGGGGAGTCGCCCCGAATTGCCACCTTCCACACCCCCGATTTCAGAGGCATGCGGCCGTACTGCTGGCTCAATTTTACCGCGCCAACGGTAAGGCGCGCAGAATTTTCCTCGGGAGCCCTTCTGTGCCGCTGCGAAAACTCGGGTATGATGGTGAAGAATTCGAGGGAAGGACGTGGGCATATGCTGGAAGGCGTGCAGATGAGCGGCGAGACGCGGCTGGTGTGCTTGCTCGGCAACCCGACGGGCCATTCGCTTTCGCCGGCCATGCACAACTTGTCGTTCAGGCTGCTTGGGTTGGATGCCGTGTATTTGTGCTTCGATGTGGCGAACGAGAATTTGGGCGCAATCGTGGCAGCGTTCAAGGCGATGGAGCGCTGGGACGGCTTCAACGTGACGATGCCGTGCAAGCAGGCGATCATCGCGCATTTGGACGAGCTGGACGAGGCGGCGCGGCTCATCGGCGCCGTGAACGTCGTGAAGAAGGTCGACGGGCGCGCGCTCGGATTCAGCACCGATGGCGTTGGGTTCATGCAGAACCTGCGCAAGCATGGCGTTGCCGTGGAGGGCGCGCGCATGGTGGTCTTGGGTCCCGGTGGAGCCGGCAGCGCCATCATCGCCCAAGCTGCGCTCGACGGCGTGGCGCATCTGGATATATTTGCGCGGGCAGGCGGAGCGAGCTTCGCCAAGGCACGAGAGCTTGCCGCGCGCGTGGCCGCCAGGACCGGCTGCAGTATCGAGCTGCACGAGCTGCCGGACGGCGGTGGCGAAGTCGGCGGCGAAAGTGATGCCGGTTCGGCAGGCTTCGACGAGCTTGCAAGTTGCATCGCCCGTGCCGACATATTGGTCAACGCAACGCCCGTGGGCATGGGGGAGGGTTGCGCCGACACGCCGGTTGCGCGCGAACTCATAAAACCTGGCATGGTGGTCGCCGACGCGATCTACCATCCACGCGAAACGCAGCTCATACGCGATGCGCGCTCGCTGGGATGCACGGTCGTTCCCGGCCTGGGCATGCTCATCGAGCAGGCTGCAGCAGGCGAGCTCATCTGGTACGGGGCGCAAATGCCGGTTGATGTGATCGAGGCGCAACTGTTCTAGTGGCGCGGATGACCGTTTGGAGTGCCTTGGAGCTCACTTGCCACGAAGCCGCGCCGATGCGGAATAGTCGTCGTGCTCATTTGCCTTATTGGGTATGATAGCCGCATGGAATTCGCGGTGACATTCATAGGCTTGGCGCTCGCCGGTCTTTTCATAGGCGTATGCGCCGGATTGCTGGGCATCGGCGGCGGTACGATCATAATCCCGCTTCTGCGCCTGGTGTTCGGCCTGGATGCCTTTACCGCTACGGCCACGTCGCTGTTCACCATCATCCCCACGTCGGCTTCTGCGGCGGTTTCGCACGTGCGCAACAAGACGTGCATTCCCAAGCTTGGCATTGCGCTCGGCCTGGGCGGCTCGATCACCTCGTCGCTCGGCGTGTATTTGAGCTCGCTTTCCCCCGCATGGGCGGTCATGCTCGCGGCGTCGGTCGTCATCTTGTACTCTGCTTTCACGATGCTGCGCAAGGCGCTGAAACTGCCGCGCGACGGCGAAGAGGCAGCTGCGGGAGGCGGCGCCTCGGGCCGGGTTGAGGTTGGGAAGGCTGGGCCTGGGCCTGAGACGCCTGTCGACGATGCGGTTATCGCGCGCGGCGCTTCGGACGACGAAGTGGCGGCTTCTAAGGCGGATAACCCCGAAGCAGAGGCTCCCGGGGCTGCCGCCGGTGGCGAGCGCCCCGTTACGCGTCGCACGCTCGTTTTCGGGTTCCTCATCGGCCTGATCACAGGCGTATGCGCTGGCTACGTCGGCGTAGGGGGAGGTTTTCTCATGGTCCCCCTTATGACGTCATGGCTGAACTTGCCCATGAAGAAGGCGGGTGGCACTTCGATTATCGCAATCATCATATTGGCGATACCCGGCGTCATCGGCCAGATGATGCTCGGGCATGTCGATTATTTGGCAGGCATCATGTTGGCCGCGGGCTCGATTCCTGGGGCAATGCTCGGTGCCAAGCTGGTTCCGCGCATGCGGGAACGGCATTTGCGCTTCCTCTTCGCGGGCTTTCTCATGGTCGGCGGATGCCTGCTGTTCTTCAACGAGTTGGGTTTGTTCTAATGGACGGGCGCGCGGCCCGTCGCATTTGGGGATGGTGGTATGAAACAGCAAAGCAGCATCGGCGGCATGCTCGCGACGTATTTGGCGGGTCTGCTGATAGGAGGGCTGTACGTTGGCATGGTCTCGCCTGCTCGCACGGTCATCCAGGCGGGATTCGGCATCGACGGGTCGCTCGGCATCTGGATGATCAACATCTACACGTTGTTTTATGCCGCGCTCATCCCGGTCATTGGTAAGCTTGCCGATCGCAACGGCCGCAACCGCGTGTTTGCCATTTGCGTCGTCGTGTTCTGCCTGGGCGCAACTATGTGCGGGCTTTCGCAGCACGTGGGGGGCTTCGGGCTTCTGCTCGTGGGCCGCGTTGTGCAGGCGGCAGGCGCCGGCGGCATGATTCCGGTGGCAAATGCCCAGATTGCAACATCGTTCCCGGCCGAGAAGCGCGGCATGGCCCTGGGGCTGGCTGCGGCGGTCATGGGGGTTTCGAACGTGTTCGGGGCTGCAGCGGGAAGCGCAATCGTGGGGTTGTTCGGCGTGGAGCGCTGGTCGGCGCTGTTCTTCCTATGCATCCCGTTTTGCGTGGTCTTGGAGATCGTGGCGGTCGTCGTGCTACCTGGGGTCCGGCCCGCAGTCGTGCCGGCCGATGCTGTGCAGGGGCGGGGCGATGTGGCTGATGTCGAGCGCAAGCCGCTTGATGTTGCCGGGGCCGTGTTGTTCACAATTTTCGTTCTTTTGCTGCTGCTTGGGT
>DFIX01000010.1 GCA_002371495.1 Eggerthellaceae bacterium UBA3686 | reverse complement strand
GACGTGGTTTCGGTCGTGTGACGCACGACGGAGTCTTCCGTCAGCAGAAGCTCCTCGATCTTGTCCATACGGTAGGAGCGCTGCCCGTCTGCCTCGACATCCCAGGCAATCAGGTACGTTTGGTCGCCGTTGGTCGTGATCTTTAGGGGGTCGATCAATCGCCTGCGTGGATGCTGGTCGTCCAGGGAGCGGTAGGTGACGAGGCATCGCACACCATCCTGGATTGCACAGCAGAGTTGCTGCCAATAAGATCCACGGGCGACGGTATCGACAACGCGTTGGTTGTATCCGAGTTCCGCCGGAAGGAGTGCACGCCGGATGCGCGCCGCCGCGCACTCCTCGATTCCGAGTGACTCCAATTCATGATTGAGTACGGCGCCCTCGGCGGCACTCAGGCGAAGCGGCAGCACACGGCCCGCATCGCCGATGAGAACCACACGTTCATCGTGGCATTCGCAAATGATGCGCGCGCCCGATTCGCGGTCTGCGAGCGTCGAGATGATGCCGATGATCTCGTCGAGCGAAGCTCCGGAGATATCGAAGCGACTGCAGATTTCGTCTCGCGTCATGCCCGCCTCGCCGGCGGCATAGAGTGCCTCCATGATGTCGATGGAGCGCGAGAGCCTTTGTTCGCTGGTGAGCTTACGCACGGCCATGAGCGCTCACTGTCCTTTCGATGAGGCGGTTCCACGCCTGCTTGAGTTCGTTGGGCGCTACGGGCCTCATACCGTCAACACTGTGTTCCATGCAAAATGACGCCGCCGCATTCAGGTCGCGAACGTCAACGGTCCAGGTCCAGCCGTCTTTGGCGTGCTCGAGCCTTCCTCGCCCACGTGTGAGGCCGTGGACCATGTCGGATTGAGCCTGCGGAGCAAACGAGAAAGTTGCCGTGACGGGCTGGCAATCGGAGAAATCGAATTCAAAGAAGAGGTAATCGTTGAGATTGAAGTCTGCGGGAATGGCGTAGGCCCGCGATGGACGCCACGCACGAACGATGCGATCGCAGCGAAAGGTTCTGATTTTTCCGGTGGCGTCATCTAGGCCGCAAAAGTAGGCTGTTCCTTCGCGCTCGAACATGCCGTAGACGCAAACAGTGCGTTGTCGTTGCTCACCCCGTCCGTTTTGATACAAAAAACGCAGCGCGCATCGGTCGGCAAACGCACTCCATACCGCATCGACCGTCGGCGAGTGAAGAACGGGGGGCTCGGCCGTATTCGTCTCGCCGGTAAGATAGGCAATTTTGGAGCGTATGTCGGCGAGCGGGGTCGCAAAGGCCGAAGAGCCCGTGGTGAGGGTCTGATCGATAGCGTTTAGCAGAATGTCGGCATCGTCTGCGGTGATCAAGCCGCCCGCGGCAAACGTATGCTCACGGTCGATTGTCCAGGCGCTCTCCTCGGTCTCCTGGGCACCCGCGGCGCGAACTTCCTTGATCACAATGCCCTGCTCGAGTAGCTTGTCGCGGTCGCGGCGAAATTTTCGCTTATCCGAGTCGACGTTGCCCGATCCGTAGCCTAGGTCAGAATCCAGCACGATCTGCTCGGTAGTTAAGGGCTCGGGGGAACTGTTGAGGACAAAGAAAAGGTTGAGGATACGCTGGGCGGTTTTGTCGAAACCGGGTTCTGGCGCATTTGTTTTGTTTGTCGCGGTCATATCGCTTACCGTCATAGAATCCTCGCATGGGAAGGTTATTTGATGCCATGATTTTAATCCGATATGGAGATTAGGCTATATCCTTGTCCGCTCAGTGCGTTAAGATGCCCAGATTTCGGCCGATTGCGTTCGCTCGGGGTATACTTTCGACTATATACGGTTCTAATGTGCAAGCATTGGGCCTATTTGTCGGATTATGGATGTGGAGCGCACATGGCGAACACCCAGAACTATATCAATCATCTGCTACAGGGCACGGGCATCACGCCGGCGTGCAGCGAAGAAGAGCGTTTGGCTGCCGAGGATATCGCCCAGATCTTCCGCAATCATGGCTTTGATCCCGAAGTCCAGGAATTTAACGCTCCTGCACCCAGCAGGCTGGCATTTGCCGTCACAGGCATTCTGTCTTTTGCCGGCGCCCTGCTTATGGGTATTGGCGGCAGCATCGGCTTAATCGGTGTTCTGCTGGCCATCGTCGGTGCCGTGTTGTATGTGCTCGAGCGTACCGGTCGCCCTGTTATCTCTCGCCTGGGCAAGACGGGCGTGAGTCAAAATGTCATTGCCTATCACAAGGCCACAGGTCCGCTTGCATCTCCGCGCAACCGTCCGGTGGTTGTTGTCGCCCATTACGATTCTCCGCGTGCCGAGCTCCTCGCTCGCGAACCGTACGCGCCGTATCGCGCGCTCATCGCCAAGATGCTGCCGGTCGCCACGATTGTCCCCGCTGCCGTCGCCATTCTGCGTATACTGCCGCTCCCCGGCGCTCTGAAGGTTCTGCTTTGGATCGTTGCGATCCTCGCCTCTCTTGTGGCGCTCGCCAACGCGGCCAATATCATTGCCAACCGTTTTGTTCTTCCCTATACGTCCGGTGCGGTCTGCAATAAGTCTTCTGTAGCCGCGATGCTCGGTGTCATGGATAACGTCGCCCCTTACCAGGGCGAAAACGAGTTCCCTAACGACATTCCGTTTGATGACTATTTTGGTGAGCAAAAGCGTCGTGCCGAGGAGATGGCGCGCGCGGCGGCTGAGTATGCCGCTGCCCAGCAGCAAAACGACTACGGCAACACGATCGAGTACGAAGAACCCTCCTACAACGAGGACGAGTTTGGCCAGCCGATCGCTCCCGAATCCGAGCAGGGCGAAGTTTTTGACGAACAGATCGATGGCTTTGAGGGTGCCTCAGCTGACGAAACCCTGATTGGTGTCATTGCTCCCGAGGCTCAGGCTGAAGCCGAGGTTGCTGCCGAGCCGGTCGCGGATGAGGATGCCGTCGAGTCGATTGGGGCGCCCGCTGTCGCCGAGCCGAGCGAGCCCGAGCCTAAGCTGTATCGCAATGCTGCCGGTAATATTCGCTTTGGTTCTGATGCCATTCGTGCCCTGGGGATGCTTCCCGAGTCGTGCACGCTTGATTACGAAGAGGGCGAGGAGCCGACGATCGATCCCGAGCCTGCTTCGGTTGAACCTGTCGCCGCGCCTGCCGACGAGCCCGTCGTCGATACCGAGCCCAAGACGGAACCCGAGCCCAGCCCTGAACCCGAGCCGGACGCCGCTGCGCCCGCCCCGGTGGTTCAGGATGTGTACGACGATTCCGCCAGCGATTACGATGAGTATCCGCAGCGCGTTTCCTATGAGAGCGATACCGATTTTTCGGCCGATCTACCGGTCGCGACGCCCCATGCCGATATAGCATCTGCGTTCTCTTCGATTGGAGCCAGCGCTTCAAGCTTCTTTAAGGGCGCACTCGCTAAGGGTAAAAAACTTGTCGACGACCTTGAGGAAAAGCGTGCCGCTGCGCGCGAGGTGGCAGAGCAGGAGGCTATTGCCCACCAGCAGGCTGCCGAGGCCGAGCGTGAGCGTGCGGCGCGGGAATTTGAACAGCATGAGGCTGAGCAGCCTGCCGCGACGGAGGTCGCCGAGGCTACGACGTCCTT
>DFIX01000049.1:49426-50823 GCA_002371495.1 Eggerthellaceae bacterium UBA3686 | reverse complement strand
TCAACCGCATTCGCGCCAAGTTCGCCGTGATGGGCGCCTCTCAGTTCATGTGGCACCTCCTGCACCTGCCGGTCAGTTTCTACGGGCAGCGCACGGTCGGTGATCTGCAGCAGCGTCAGGAAGCAAACGAGACGATCGCTGCCACGCTCGTCGACAGGCTCGCGCCGGCGGTGTTCAACGTGGTGCTCGCCGTGCTGTACCTGGCGTTCATGTTGGGCTACAGCTGGAAGCTGACGCTGGTTGGGCTCGTGACGGTGGCCATCAACGTGTCGGTTGCCGGGTGGGCTTCGCGCGCCCGCGTGAACCTTACACGCCAACAAATGCGCGATAGGGCATTGCTTTACTCCAACACCATGGCGGGTATCGAGTCTATAGAGACCATAAAAGCCTCAGGGGCCGAGGAGGGCTTCTTCGAACGCTGGTCGGGATATCAGGCGCTTGTGAGCGACGCTGGCGCACGGTTCAACAAGACCGACCTGTATTTCGGCGCAGTGCCCGAATTCCTCGGCGCGATCGCAAACACGACGGTTCTGGTCTTGGGGACCTCCCTCATCATGTCAGGCGAGTTCAGCGTGGGCATGCTGCTTGCCTTCCAGGGGCTGCTGTCCGGCTTCATGGGGCCGGTCGACTCGATCGTCGGCCTCGGCCAGCAGGTCCAGGAGATGCGCACATCGATGGAACGGGTTCAAGACGTGCTCGAGCATCCCGCCGACCGCAGCGATTACAAAGGCGAGAAAAGCCCCGTGCCTTCGAAGCTTTCGGGCGAGATAGAGATTGACCATGTGTCGTTCGGGTATTCGCCGCTCGAGCCGCCGCTCATAAAGGATTTCTCGTTGAAGCTGAGCCAAGGGGCCTGGGTTGCGCTCGTGGGGTCGTCGGGTTCGGGCAAATCGACCATCGCCAAGTTGGTGAGCGGCTTGTACGAACCTTGGGAAGGCGAGATTCGCTTCGACGGGGTCCCGCGCGGCGAAATCGACCCCGATCGTCTGAGCGGATCGCTTTCCGTCGTCGACCAGGACATCATGACGCTGCCGGATACGGTGGACGCGAACATTCGGCTTTGGGACGGCACCATCGAGAACTTCGAGGTGGTGCTCGCCGCGCGCGATGCCGGTATACATGACGCCATCGTCGAGCGCGAGGCGGGCTACCAAGAAATCATCGCCCCGCGCGGAAGGAACTTCTCGGGTGGGCAGCTGCAGCGCCTCGAGATCGCGCGGGCGCTGGCGTGCGATCCAACCATCATCATCCTGGACGAGGCGACAAGTGCGCTCGACGCTAAAACAGAGGCTCATGTCATGCACTCGATTCGCGAGCGCGGCATAACCTGCATCGTCGTGGCGCACCGGCTTTCCACCATACGCGACTGCGACGAGATAATCGTGCTCGACGAGGGC
>DFIX01000049.1:27432-49321 GCA_002371495.1 Eggerthellaceae bacterium UBA3686 | reverse complement strand
TACGCCGAGCTCGTGCGGTCCAACTAATGCGGAGGCTTGAAGATGGGCTTGTTCTCAGAGCAGATCGAGGAGCGCCGCAGGCTCGACGAGGCAGAGCTTGCAGATTCCTACGCCCGCCTTGCTGCATCCGCATCGGGCTCAGAGCGCGCACGCGGCTTCAGGCTCGACGACGCAGCTGCCGCCGACAGCGCGCTCGACGCCGTACTGACGTTCTATGGGAAAAAGCCCGCCCAGGTTCCCGCCGACGTGACGGATCCGATGGAGCGCATCGAATGCGCGCTGCGCCCGACGGGCGTGATGAAACGGCCCGTGCGCTTGGAAGGCGAGTGGTGGCGCGATGCGGCGGGCGTCTATCTGGGCCACCTCAGGGGCGGCGAGCCCGTGGCGATCTTACCCAAGGGGGCGCACGGGTACGCTTACGTGGATCCGTCGACGGGGCGCAAAGTCTCCATCGGAAAGCGAACGGCGGGGTTGCTCGAACCCGAGGCGCTGTGCTTCTACCGCTCTCTGCCCGCTCGCGAGCTGACCGCACGCGACGTGCTCGGTTTCATGCGCGAGTCGCTCACGGTGTCCGATTACGCCCTCTTACTCGTCGCCACGCTGCTGGTCACGTTGCTCGGCATGCTGCCCACCACCGCCTACCGGCTGCTGTTCGATGCCGTCATCCCCTCGGGGCAGGCCTCGCTCATAGCGCCGATCGGCGTGCTCCTGTTCGGCATCGTCATCTCGCAGACGCTCATAAAGGTGAGCAGCTCGGTCGTTAACGCCCGCCTCATGATGAAGATGCAGGTGCAACTGGAGGCGGCCACCTATGCCCGCGTCATGCTGCTGCCCCCGTCGTTTTTCAGGAGGTTCGCGGCGGGAGATTTGGCGCATCGCGTCTCGAGCGTCTCGCTGTTCGTCGAGATGTTCGTTAAAAGCGCTCTCAGCGCGGGGCTTACGTGCGCGTTCTCGCTGCTCTACGTGGTCCAGATCCTCTCGTTTGCGCCCGCGCTCGCGCTTCCAGCGCTTACGGTGGCGTTGCTGCAGCTGGTCGCGGTGCTGCTGGCGCTTGCGCAGACCGTGCGGTACAACCGGATGCAGATGCAGCGCAAGACGGAGCTCTCGGGCGTCGTTCCCGCCCTTTTGCGCGGGGTTGCGAAGCTCAAGGTGGCAGGGGCCGAGCGCAGGGCGTTCTCATTCTGGGCGCGCAGGTACGCTGGGATGGCGCAAGCCCTGTACGGGCGGCCCGCCCTGCTGCTCGCAGCCCCCGCGCTCGTGCCTCTCATCGCGGCGGCCGGCACCGTCGCGTTCTACGGCGTCGCCGCAACAACGGGGGTATCGGCTGCCGACTACATGGCCTTCAACTACGCGTTCGGCATGGTGTCGGGCGCCATCGCCGCGCTCGCGACTGCCATTCCCCAGCTCGCGCGCCTGAGTCCCTTGCTCGAGATGTTCGAGCCCATCATGAAGGCCGTGCCCGAATCCCTTTCGGGTCAGCGGCAGGCTTCTTCGCTCACGGGCTCCATCGAAGTGTCGAACGTCTCGTTCAGGTACGCGGACAACCTCCCGCTCGTGCTCGACGGCGTGTCGCTGAAGGTCGAGCCGGGGGAATACGTGGCCATCGTGGGGACGACGGGGTGCGGCAAGTCGACTCTCTTGCGGCTGCTGCTCGGCTTCGAGAAACCGACGAGCGGCTGCGTTTTCTACGATGGCCAGGACCTCGCCTCGGTTGACGCGCGCTCGGTACGCCGAAACATCGGCGTCGTGATGCAGAACGGCGATTTGTTCGCAGGCGACCTGTTCGGAAACATCACCCTCATGAACCCCCACGCTACGATAGACGACGCGTGGGAAGCTGCGGAACTCGCCGGCATCGCAGACGATATACGAAAAATGCCAATGGGCATGCAAACGCTCGTGAGCGAGGGCGCGGGCGGCGTGTCGGGCGGCCAGCGGCAGCGGATCCTCATAGCGCGCGCCGTGTGCGGAAAGCCGCGCGTGCTCATGCTGGACGAGGCCACGAGCGCGCTCGACAACGTAACGCAGCGCCATGTGAGCGAAGCGCTCGCACGGCTGGACTGCACGCGTATCGCCATTGCACACCGCCTGTCAACGATACGCGAAGCGGACCGCATCGTCATGCTTGACGGCGGCCGCATCGTGGAAGACGGATCGTACGACGAGCTCATAGCCCTCGGCGGCAAGTTCGCCGACCTGGTCGAGCGCCAGCAAATCGACCGGGAATGACAGTAACCTGACCACGGCGGCTTCCGTGGCCGTGGTCGAGAATACCGTGACGACGGCTATCGACGACTTGGACGAGCTGGCCGACCTGGGCTTCTGATAGCGGGGGTCGCCACGACCTACAAGCCGAGGGAGATGGCCGCTGCGGTGGTCACGGCGCCGACGGTTCCGCCCCGTTCACGACGAACAGCGCGAACATGGAAGAGAAGTATAAATAGGCTAACATATTAGTTAAATATGGTTAATTTTGTGATATGTTATCCGTATTTAATATTCTACTCCAAACAGAGAGAAGGGATTGCAATGCAAAGGAATACCAAGTACGCGCTGTTCACTGGTCTCGGGTTTCTCATCGGCACCGTTGGCGTAAAAGCCGTCACGAGCGAGACAGCGCGCAAAGGCTACGTGCATGCCATGGCACAGGGCATAAAAGCGAAGGCCGGCTACGAAGACATCGTGGAGCAGGCGAAGGCGGAATACGACGACATGAAGGCCGAGGCGAGCTTCATCGCATTGAAGGACGACGAGAAGCCGTCAGAAGAGGCGTCCAAGGAATAGCCTGAACCTACATCGAGGAAAACTCATGAAATTCAGGATTGAGCGGGAGATTCCCGGGCGGTTGCGCCTCAAGCTTGCCGGCCCGGTTCCCGAACAAGACATCGGCCCGTTCTGCGCCGTCCTCGACGCATGCGAGGGCATGACGTCCTATCAGGTCTATCCACGCATCGGGTTGCTCGCCGTGGAATACGAGCGCGCAAGCGACGTGCGCGAGAACGTAATCGAATACTTGCGTCGCATCGAGCGCGCCGATATCGAGCGCTCCCGTGACGCCAGCTCCTTTTCGGCTTCCGAACGCACGCGCGGCTTGCTGCTCGACATAGCGTGGCTGGCGGGCACATACCTGCTGCGCCGCTTCTTGCTGCCGAATCCAATCGCCATGGTCGTGAACGCTATCAGCTTCATCCCCTTCTTGCGCGCCGCCGGCCGCTCGCTTTCGCGGGCGCGCCTCGACGTGCCCGTTCTCGATGCGTCGGCAATCGCGATGTCGCTCGTGCAGCTCGATGCCAAGACTGCCGGCGAGACGATGTTCCTGCTGGGTTTGGGCGAGACGCTCGAGGAATACACCGAGGCGCGCTCGCAGGACGCGCTCATTGATGCGCTTATGAACGTCGGCGACAGCGCTCAGCTCGTAGACGGCAACGTTGAGGCGCGGGTGATGGTGTCGGACCTACGCCAAGGCGACCTCATCGCCGTACGCACGGGCATGCCCGTCGTGGTCGACGGTGTCATCGAGTCGGGTCTGGCGATGGTGAACCAGGCCTCGCTCACCGGCGAGCCGCTGGCCGTCGAGCGCGTTGCCGGCGACGACGTCTTCGCGGGCACCTCCGTCGAGGAGGGCGAGATCTTCGTTCGCGTGAAGGCCGACCCCGGCAAGACGCGTTTGCGCTCGATTGTGTCGCTCGTGAAGGGAGCCGATCGCTACCAATCGGTTCGCCAGGCGCGCCGCGAGCGGCTCGCCTCGCGCATCGTGCCGTGGAACTTCCTGCTCGCGGGCATCGTCGCTATCGTCACGCGCTCCATCGTGAAGACGTCGGCGGCGCTCATGGTCGACTACTCGTGCGGATTGAAGCTCACGGGATCCATCGCCGTGCTTTCCGCCATGAGCCAGTCAGCTCATTCCGGTTTCACCGTGAAGGGCTCGAAGTTCTTCGATGCCGTATGCGACGCAGACACGATCGTCTTCGACAAGACGGGCACGCTCACCGAGGCTACACCACGGGTGGCAAAGGTGCTCGGGAGCAGTGGCTGGCCGCAGCGCGAAGTGCTGCGCTTCGCCGCGTGCCTTGAGGAGCATTTCCCTCATCCGGTCGCGCGCGCCGTCGTGAACGCCGCCATGGAACACAACCTCGAGCACCGCGAGATGCATGGCGACGTCGAGTACCTCGTAGCACACGGCATCGCATCGTCGCTCGACGGGCGACGCGTCGTCATAGGCTCGGAGCATTTCGTCGTCGAAGACGAGCGAGTCGAAATAACAGCGCGCCAGAAGTCGCGCATAGCGCGCGAGCTCGAAGGGCTCTCGCCGCTCTACCTGGGCGTAGATGGCAAGCTGGTCGGCGTCATCGGCGTGGAGGACCCGCTGAAGCCAGGTGTCGCCGATGTCGTTTCGCAGTTGCGTACGCTCGGGTTCAAGCGAATCGTCATGCTCACGGGCGACAACGAGCGCACGGCAGAGCGCATCGCGCACGAGGTGGGGCTCACCGAGTTCCGTGCCAACCAGCTGCCCGAGGACAAACACGCCTTCGTAAGCGAGCTCAAAGCGGGCGGCTGCAATGTCATGGTCGTGGGAGACGGTGTGAACGATGCGCCGGCGCTCGCACAAGCCGATGTGGGCATCGCGATGGGGCAAGGTACGGCCATCGCCAAGGAGGTTGCCGACATCACGCTTTCCGATGGCGACCTTTCCTCTGTAGTTTCGCTTGTAAAGCTGTCGCGCGCCCTATCCGCTCGCATGGACCGCACGTTCTGGCAGGTCATGGGTCTGAACAGCATGTTTCTCGCGGGAGGGATCGCGGGCGTCATCACGCCGCAGACCTCGAGCCTACTGCACAACGTCACGACCATCGGCCTGAGCCTATCATCAAGCCGTTCCTATAAGCTCTAGACAAGGGGGAACCATGAGCAGGCACAAATTCTTTGCCATCGCCACCGTAGTCTGCATGGCGCTTACCATGTACACTGGCTACAAACACAAGTAAACGCGATGGATGCCCGTTTCGATGCGGAGGGCTGCATAGCCGTCCTCGATCGCGTATGCCCCGACTTCCGCGGCAAGTTTCGAAGAATACATGAGATGAACTGCGGATACGCACGATTCCCCCCCGCTCATGCTAATCTACCCCGCGGCCAAATAATCTGCGGCTTCGCAATCGCGAAGCCGCTTTTCGTTTCCTAGAAACGTGCAGTCCAACAACCTGCCTGCTACAAACTCCATTGCGCGCTTGCAGATTGCAGCGCGTGCATGCGGGCGAAGACGCTGCCTTCGCGCTCGAGCAGTTCGGCAGGTGAGCCCTCCTCGACGATCGAGCCTTCCGAGAGCACGACGATTTTGTCGGCGTTCTCGACGGTGCGCATCCTGTGAGCGATGACCAGGACGGTCTTGCCCGCAAGCAGGCGCGAAAGCGCGCCTTGCACCTTGGTCTCGTTCTCCACGTCCAAGCTGGCCGTCGCCTCGTCGAGCAGCACGATGGGCGCGTCCTTTAGCAGCGCACGCGCAATCGAGATTCGCTGGCGCTCACCGCCCGAGAGCCTCGCGCCGTTCTCGCCGATGGGGGTGTCATAGCCCTGTGGCAGCTTGCTCACGAACTCGTCGCAGTTCGCAGCCGTTGCGGCCGCGCGCACCTCTTCGTCGGATGCCCCGTGCTTGCCCAGGCGGATGTTCTCCATGACCGTGTCGTCGAACAGCGTGACGTCCTGGAAGACCATCGAGTAATCGCTCAACAGCACCTCGGGATCGACGGCGGCGATATCCACGCCGCCCACCTCAATAGCGCCTTCTGTCGCATCCCACAGGCGCGCCGCCAAGCGAGCGCACGTGCTCTTGCCAGAACCCGACGGTCCGACTAGCGCCGTCACCTCACCTTCCCTCGCGGTGAAGCTGACGCCCTTGAGCACCTGCTCGTCGTCGTAGGCGAAGCCCACGTCCTTGAACACGATATCGTGGCCCGCAGGCTCGAACGTCATCGCGCCTTCGGCTGCTGGCGTGTCGTAGATCTCCATGAGGCGGTTCGCGGAAACCTGCGAGAGGAACACCTCCGCGATCATGGTCAGGCTCTGGTCGAATGGCGCATAGACGCGCGTGATGACCAGCAGGAACAAGAACAGCATCATGAAGTCTATCTGGCCGGACACGATAAGGTTCGCGCCCACCAAGATGGTGGTGGCCACGCCGAGTCGCATGATCACGCTCGCGCCGTTCACGAACAGGCCCGTAGCCAGCTCACCCTTGATCATCGTGCGCTCGTGCGCATCGATCTTGCCATTGAGCGCGTCAAGGTAGCGTTTCTCCTGGTTAGTGGCATGAATCTCGCGAATGTTCTCGAGCGCTTCCTGAATGCCGTCGGAAACCTCCAAAGCTGCCGCCTTAGTTTTCTCGGCGTTACGCTCAGCCATCCTGCGGCTTCCGAACAGCAACGCGAAGGCCACGGGCACTCCCCACAGGCATGCGATGGCCAGCCGCCAATCCATCGCGAAGAGCATGACGGCGATTATCGCGGTGGATATGTAGCTGCCGTACAGGTAGCCCAGCGCATGCGACCACACGTGCTCCATGCGATTCACGTCGCCCATGATCGTTTCGGTCAGGTCGGCGAGGTCGCGCTTGCCAAAAAAGCCAAGCGGAAGCTTGCGCAAGCGCTCTGCCAACCCGACGCGAATGGTTTTGACTTCCTCGTAGACCAGGCCATACGTTGCTTGGTACTGCTGGTAATGCGTGATGAAGGAAAGGGCCACGAACGCGAGTGCGCCAAGGCTGAACAGGAGGACGCCCGGCAGGGGCGCTCCGTCGGTAAGTGTGCCCATGAATTGCATCATGAGCAGGTAGAGGATGCCCATGCCACCCATGACCACGAGGTTCACGACAACGGTCCACGCCGTGCCGTTCTTCACGTTGGAGACGCCCTGGTCCGAAAGTGCGAATTTCCGCTGGAACTTCTTATCGAACAGCATGCTTAAGCCTCCTCTCGCTCAGTCGAGATTCGCCATTGGACGGCTTGGTTATAGTCGCCCCACATGCGGGCGTACAATCCACCAGCACCCGCCAGCGAATCGTGCGGGCCCTCCTCCACGACGGCGCCGCGGTCGAGCACGATGATCTTGTCTGCGTTGACCACCGTCGACAGGCGATGGGCGATCATGATGACGGTGCGGTCTCGTGTAAGCGTGGCAAAGGCCTTCTGGATAAGCGCTTCGTTTTCGGGGTCGGCGAAGGCGGTTGCCTCGTCGAGCACGACGATGGGCGCATCCTTCAAGATGGCACGGGCCAAAGCAACGCGTTGCTGCTCGCCGCCAGATAGGTAGGTGCCCTCCGTGCCGATCATCGTGTCTATGCCGTCTGGAAGCTTTGCGATGATGTCGTCGCATTGCGCGGCGGCAAGAGCCGCCTCTACTTCCTCGCGCGAGGCTTCCGGGCGCGCGGCTCGGACGTTTTCCAGGATCGATGTTTTGAACAGCCGGTTGTTTTGAAACACGAATGCTATCTGGTCCATGAGCACATGCGGGTCGATTTTGCGAACGTCGACGCCGCCCACTTCCACGGCGCCGCTTGTGACGTCCCAGAAGCGCGGGATCAGGCTGGCGGCGGTGGTCTTGCCGCCGCCGCTGGGGCCGACCAAGGCCACTGTTTGACCAGGCTCGACCGTAAACGAGACATGGTTCAGCGCGGGATCTGCAGCGCCGTCGTAGGTGAAGCTTACATCCTTGAACTCGACGCGATTCCCTTGCGGCATCTCGGGGTCGGGCGCAACGTCGAGCACCGGCGCGTTCATTACCGGACGGATGCGGCCAAGCGCCGTGCTGGCTAACATCATGCCGCTTGCTGCGAACATGATCTTCGCCAACGCCGTCGAGATGATGGCGGAAAACACCGCGTAGAACGCGAAGTTCGTCACGAAGCCCGCGAAATCGCCCGAGGCGAGCGCTCCCGGCGCCAGGAACAGGGCGACGGGGACCAAGAAGACGAACGCGCCCTCGGTGAAGGTGAGGTTGACCGATTGGGGCACGCGGCAGACGTCGCCCTGGTAGTGGCTCGCCTTCGCGCTGTAATCGTCGATGGCCTCCTTGAAGGCCTTGAAGGAGTAGACTGTCTGCTGGAACACCTTCACCACGGGGATGCCGCGCACGTATTCCGTTCCCGCCTTGCTCATGCGGTCCTGCGCGGCCTGGTACTCTTCCATGAGCTTGGCGTTCTTTCCGCCCATCATGGTGAACATCGACGCAACCGAAATGACAGCGGCAACCAGACAGGCGGCTCCCATGCGCCAATCGAACACGAACATGAGCGCGATCATGGCGACGAGCATCGTCGCAGTGCCCACGATATCGGCCAGATTGTGCGCGAGCAGCGTCTCGGTCTCAGCGGAAGCTCCATCGAGCTGGTTGCGGATAAGGCCGCTTGCATTGTTGTCGAAATAGCCGAGCGGTGCGTTCATCAAGTGGGCCATGCCTTGCTTACGGATGTTGGATGCCGTGCGAAACGCCGCCAGATGCGTGCACATGAGTGCCACGAAGTACACGAGGATGCCCGCCACCGCGAAAGCGAAGGCCATCCAGCCGTAACCGGCGATGGAACCAGCCGCGCTCCAGTCGGGGGCGACGGCAACGAGGTCGCGCACCACGAGCCATACGCAAATATAGGGCACCATGCTCAAGGCCATGGAGACGGCGGAGAGTGCGAGCCCCAAGAAGGTCAGGCCCTTTCGCTCGCCGGCGTAGCCTAGGAGAACGGACAGGTCTCCTTGCTTTTTCTCAGCCATAGGTATCCTTTCTAAAGTTAGTTAAAACTAACTCAATATGATAGAACATCAATCGGCATATGCAATCGCAAAATCAGTTGTATATAACTCTGCTTCTAAAGGCGTTTTGCGCGAAGCGGCAGGGTTGGAGTCCATTCCCCATCACATGCCCTCACCACGCGAACACAGCCAGGCGATTGTTCGCATTCTTGCCGACGGTGGCGGCGAACAGCTTGCCGCGCACGGTATGCTTGCGCATCTCGTAGATTCCAGCGTGACCGCTGTCGTACACCTCTGCGGCCTTCGTGAATTCCCTGATTGACAGCTCCTTGTATTCGGCGTCGCTCTTCATATATCTCTCCGTTCGTTGCATCTAGAGTTTCATGTGTAGCAGGAATGCGCGGCCAGTGCGATCGGCGACGGCCATGGCTATCTTGGAGTACAGGTTGACCTTCCCCTTGAGGATGCGGCGTGCAGAAGTGTAGAAGGGTCGCACCTCGATCAGCCCGCAACACCCTCGAAGGTCTTGTCTGGCACGTGTGAGCTCCTCAATAAGTTAAATTCAGCTAACATTTATATTCTCGCACAAGACTGGGCAGATTTGAACCCAAGAGAATGGAGCGCAGGTTTGCGGTTTCGGCTTAGGTTGCACTATGTGCACTGGAGCTGTGACTTGCATATCCACAGTGTTTGCAGAAACGGCCTCTGGGGCAGCCGCTTCCGCCCGGACTGCGCAAACCCTGCGAGGGGGATCGAAACGCCGATTTCGGGCAATCGGGAATCTTCTCGAGATGATGCGGGGTATGCGGTGTTTCTCGGTGTCAGCGGGGGAATCGGAATTCCAACCCGCGTCGCAGTCACGCTTGCCGGAAGCCTAAATTCGGCTGCATTTCCCTCTGTACGAGAGCTTACCTAAGCTTGCTCTGGAGACAGCTCCTGACAACCCCGTCGATGCAAATATGCGCGTAGCAAATGAGGGATATGATAGTCGGCCAGTAATTCGATGCAAAGAATCTGAAATTGTAGTCGATGCTGATTGCATAATTTGCCGCATCAATCCATATGAAGTCAGGTTGGGGTCGGCCTGCGGATGGCGCCTGCGGCTGCCACTTTTTTCGAATATCCGACGATTTCGTCAATTTCAGCCCTCGCGCTGCCACTTTTTTCGAATATCCGACGAATTTTCCGGGGCGCCGGGCTCACGGGGTTATGACGATTCGCAAACGCGCAGTTCAGCCAGCTGCCCGTTTCCCGAGTCCGCAGCCCTCCGCGCCGAAATCGTCGGCAAATCGAAAAAAGTGGCAGGGAAGGTAGAGCTGTGGATGCGAGCAGGCTAGGGGCCCGTCGCTTAGGTGGTGCTATCGTCGCCTTAGTCTCACGGCAATGGTGTTCAGATAGTCGAACGCACCGGCCTCGACGGCCGCGTGGTCGCCCACAGCATATTCGTTGTCGCAGGCGATCCAGTCGACCCACGCCTCACGCGTGCAGGCCATCTCGTGCATGTCGAGGATCTCCACGTCGTCGGTCTGGACGATGTTCACACGCCACCAGTCCATGTCGTGCATGTAGTCGAGCTGCTCGGACGTCCAGGACGCGAGCAGGCACGCGGGAAGGTTGTCGTGGCAGTCGCGCACCATGCCGGGGATGGCAAGCAGCAGCTCGTCGCTGCGCTCGCGCATGACGGATGTCGGGAAGGAATTTGCCTTCGGGAAACACATGGTAGTGTCCTGTTCTGTGAGAATCCAATGAGTCAGCGGGATTCGGAACACGAAGAACCGAGGGCGTCGATGCGCCCTTCTTGAAAATCTGGCTCTAGCGTTCCCTACAGAACAATGACCAAAAAGACATCCCCTTGGATGACCGCTCGCGCGGAGCCCCATGCCCGCGCTTCGGATGTCGCATTACCACGTTCGCCCCGCGATTTGCAGTCCCGAATCTCGCCTCCTTTCGCGCTATAGGGCAATGTCAACAAAGCATGATGAACGCCGCCCTTGCCAAAGGCCTCGATGGGTAAACGCTTTCGAGGGGCGAAGAGCTGTAACGGCTCCCCTTACAGCTCGACGAGCCCGCAGCCCTTCCCGTACGCGTAGAGCGTGCAAGGTCCCTGCAGGGGGAACTCGGCCCAGGCCTCCTGCTCGGGGTAGAGGCGCTTGATGCGCACGAGGTCGTCACCCACGGCGAGGATGTAGGCCAGGTGGTCCTGCTTGGTCATAGGGTGCGCGATGCGTACGCGCTGGCTGCCGTCCGCGACCTCGACCTGCGCTGCCAGGATGCCGTCGTTGCGCCTGGGCGCGAGGGGCTCAAGCACGTTGCCGCAGCAGTTGACCGTCGCCTCGCCCATGGACCAGACGGCGTTTCCACAGCCAGGGCAAACGTAGAACAACCCCTTTCTGCAATCAGCCGCAAGGTTGCGGTTCTCGGCGCTCCGCCATCGCTTGAGCGTGGGCAGCACCGCGCCCATGAACGAGACCGCCTCCTCGGCGGTGTAGCCGGTGGCCTCCATGAGGAAGGGGACGTTGCGCTCGATGATCTCGTCGAGCCCGGTGCTCGTGAACTCGCCGTTCTGGTAGCACCATCCGCAGTAGTCCGGGTTTTCGGCCCCGTCGGCATCGGTCCCGAAGGGCATGTTCGGCACGTCGAAGGGCGTCCCGCAGCACTGGCAGGCCGGCGCGTCGGGCAGGTCGAACAGCTCTGCGGCGGGGATTTCCAGCACGTTCGCCAGAAGCTTGCGCATGTCGACGCTGGGCTCGCTGTCGCCGTTTTCCCAGCGGCTCACCGCCTGGCGCGTCACGTACACCTTGGCCGCGAGCTGCTCCTGCGTGAGTCCCGCGCGCTTCCGCGCGTTCGAGATGGCATCGCTTACTTTCATGGCTTTCTCCGTTCCTATCATCGGCTCTCCTGCAATCATACGGGCGCGCACATGGCCTGTCACGCAATAGGTGGTTGCGCGTTTGGGTGCAGGGACGCTTCGAACGCCGTCGGCTCATCTGTCCCTGTGCTTTAAATTGTTCACGGGCGCGGGGCAGACCGGCGAGCACGTGAACGGGGGGGACGGAGGAATGTTCACGCAGAGCGACCCAGCTGGGATTGGCGCCTAATGACCGCGTGAACATTCCTCCGTCCTCCCCGTTCACGTAGTTATAGATGGCGCGGGCGGGTTGGTTCTGCTGTATCATCCGAAACGGTGCCGATTTGTACGGAAAAGGGGATGGCATGGAAAAGAACCTGAAGAAGCTCACCATCTTGCATTCCAACGACCTTCACGGCGACTTCCTGGCTGAAAAGGTCGACGAAGCGCTTATCGGCGGGGTTTCCCGACTGTCCGGCTATGTTAACAAAGTCCGCGACGAAGAGAGCAACGTCATTTACGCCATTGCGGGCGACATGTTTCGTGGGTCCTTGATTGACAGCGAGTATCAGGGGATTTCCACTATCGACATCATGAACATGCTTGCCCCCGATGTGGTGTCGTTGGGTAACCATGAGGTCGACTACGGTCTTTCGCACCTGCTTTTTTTGGAAAAGTGCGCGAGCTTTCCCATCGTTTGCGCCAACATGTACCTGAAATACAAAGAGACGCGCCTGTTCCGTGCGCACTGGGTTAAGAGAATCGGTGGGATGCGCGTGCTCTTCATCGGAATCCTGACGCAGGAAGTGTTGGAAAGCACCAAGTCGCAAGGCTGGGTAGGCATGCTGGTCGACCTTAAAGACGCGGTGAACGAAGTCGGTAAGATCTGCGACGCATATCGGACCAAGGACATCGACGTCACGGTTCTGCTGACTCACATCGGCTTCGAGCAGGATCAGAAACTTGCGGCGGCGCTGGACCCCGCATGGGGTGTGGACGTGATCATCGGAGGCCACAGCCATACGCGGTTGGACGAGCCTTGCGAGGTTGCGGGCATTCCCATCGTGCAGGTCGGCATCGGCACAGACCAGATCGGCCGCTTCGACATCATGGTGGACACCGACGGCAACTGCATCGATTCGTACACCTGGCAGTGCATCCCCATCACGTCGGAAAACTGCCCGCGCGACGAGGCCCTGGAAGAGGCTATCAACGAGTACAAGGACGCGACTGACCAAAAGTACAGTCGCGTTCTGACTCGGTTCCCGCGCGCCTACACCCATCCGCTCCGCAATATGGAAACAGAGCTCGGCGACCTGATGGCAGAGGGGTTGCGTACGCAGCTGGGCACCGATCTGGTGCTGCTTGGGTCGGGGAGCATCCGCAAACCGCAACTCGGCCCAATTGTCACGCTTAAGGATTTCATGGAAATCTTCCCCTTCAACGATCCCGTGTTCGCGGTGAAATTCACTGGTGAACAGCTGCGCCGCGCAGTGCGCTTCATGCTGCGGGAGGATGCTTTCGTCGACGGCGACCACACCGAGTGGTTCCAATTCTCACGGGGCTTCTTCTGCGAATACGACCGCCGGACCCAGAGCATCGTGTCGATGAAAATGAACGGCAAAGAGGTCGAGGACAACGATCTATACACCGTTGCCTTGCAGGAGTTCCACTTCATGAACATGAGTGAGCACCTGGACGTCGAGCCTGACGAGGTAGAGGGGAACGGCCAGTCGCTGGAGGTAGCCACCAAGTGTGCGAACGTGTTGCGGGAATACTTCAATCGCCACGAGCATCTTAAGGTCGACGGCGAGCAGCGGCTGGTCATTCGCGAATAGGTGGCAGCGCAGATTGTCTGTGGACGCAGCGTGTGAATTCTTGCATTGCGTACAAGGCAAGCTGCACCCAGCGCGAATCAAGAGGAGAAACATCGCGAGAATCGGTTCAAGAGGCAAGGGGTACGGCATGAGCAACAAAATGTTTCAGGTGTCGACGCTGCAAGCCCTCGTGGCAGGATACACGCGCAGTGTAATTACCGTCCAAGAACTAGAGAGCCGGGGAAGCGTCGGGCTGGGGACCTTCGAGGGCGTGGACGGCGAGATGATCCTGCTCGACGGCGTGTGCTACCGCGCTCGTCAAGATGGATCCGTCGTAAGATCCGCGCCGGATACCGGCGTGCCGTTCGCTTCAGTCGCCGCAGTGCAAGGCGGTACCGAATTCGAATTGGGGAAGGCGCCCGACATCGACGCGCTCAAACACGAGCTCACCTGCAAGCTCGACGAGGCATTCGCCTTGAACAGCATGCATGTCGTGACGGTGGAAGGCTCTTTCGATAGCGTGTCCGCACGTTCGGAATCGGCGTATCGGGCAGACCACATCGCTCTGAAGGACATGCTTGCCACGACGCAGCGCGAGTTCGTGTTCGAGAAGTTGGGTGGCACGCTCGTATGCGTCTACTACCCGGATTACATGGACGGCATCAACGCTCCTGACTGGCACGTGCATTTCGTGTCGGAGGATCGAACGAGGGGAGGGCACGTTTTCGATGTGTCCCTAACCTGCGGTCATGCAGTGATGCACAAGATCGACTGCATCGAGATACAACTGCCAGCCACACCTGCTTTCGATACGTACTCCTTGAAAGGGACTTCGCGAGATGATATCGCCGAAGTCGAGCAAGGGGGCCGGCAGGTCTAGCGCCCTGCCGCCGACCTGGGCGGACGATCGAGAGGCCAGTGCGAACAGTAACGTTCGGAACCCCTCATGGAGCTGTGTGGGGTCACAAAGCACGATTGACAGATGTAGAATGCGATACGGGTATTTGAGCCGAGGCTGCGAAGTGGTGCGTTCTCGGCAACAGGGAAGGCGGTGATGGAAGTGACTCAAAAACAGCGCTCTTTCTTGATGCGTGGCATGGGGACGTTCGCCGTGGTGCTCGTGGTTATGCTGGCAGCGGGAACGTTTGTGGATTATCAAGTCGCGGAGGCGATTTATGCACCCGACAACCCTCTTGTCGTCTTTGTCTCGACTTTGGGGCTCATCCCAATGGCTTATCCCGGCTGCCTTCTTTTGGGCGTGCTTATGCAACGTTGCCTTGCGAGCCAAAGACCGCCTGCTTTGCGTATTGCGGGCGCCGTACTGTGCGTGGTGCTTGCAGCGCTCTTCGGCGCCCTCATCACTCGTTCAGTTCTCTCGATACGCGACGGTTTCGGCGGGTTGACAGGTAGCGAGCTTCCTACCCTCGCTCGCATGGGTATCGGCGCTATCATCGGCGTCGGCCTGTGCGCGCTGGGTTTCAATGCCGGCAAAGCGAACGATGCCAAGGACCTGGCACGCCGCGTGCTCGTGGTAATCGTGGTGCTGGTGGGCTCGTACGTGCTGATCGAAATCGTAAAGAACTTCATGGCACGCCCGCGTCCGCGCGTGGTGCTTGCGGGGTACGAGGGCGTCGAGTTCAGCCCTTGGTATCAGAAGAGCTCGGGGACCGAGGGGCTCATGGCTACTTTCGGCCTCGAGAGGGATGCGTTCAAGTCGTTCCCCAGCGGCCACTCGGCGCAGGCGGCCGCCCTTCTCGCCTCGTTCTATGGCCTAAGCCTCGTGTACCCTGGCCTGCGGGATAAGCTGGGTATCGCCCTCGTAATCGAGATTATCTTCGCCCTGACTGTCATGGCTTGCCGCATGATCCTTGGCGCCCACTTCCTGTCCGACGTCAGTACGGGTGCGTTCGTGAGCGTCATTGCGTTTCTTATCATGATGGCGCTGCAGAAGCGCGGCGATGAAAGCAAACCCGCAAGACAATAGACGCTAACGTCAATGGAGTTGAGGGCACGTGGACGACAAGAATAGCAACGGACCGACTATAAGCTGGAAAACATGTGCAAAGCTGATTATCAGCGTGCTCATCGTTTTTCTGTTCATCCGCTACTGGGGTGAAATCGAGAGTTTTGTCGAGGTGGTCCTCAGTGGCGCGCTCGCCATCATTGCGGGCCTCGTCATCGCCTATATCGTAAATATTCCCATGCGCTTTTTCGAGCGTGTGCTGCCTGGCCCGACGGGCGACGGCACGCGCAACCGCGGGCTCTCGCTTCTGCTGTCGTTCGTGTGCACCCTAAGCGTTGTGCTTTTCGCGGGTATCTTGGTTATACCGAACCTGGTCGATGCCGTCATCAGGCTCGCAGAAACTGTTCCAGGCGCCGTCGAGCGCATTACGAACAACGGCTTTTTGTCTTCCCTTTTGCCGCCTGCGCTGGTGGCGCAGCTTAACTCCATCAATTGGGAACAAGTTGTAAACGACGTCGCGTCCTGGCTGCAATCGGGCGTCGCAAGCTCGCTTCCGCAGGTTATGTCGCTTTTCGGCCAAATTGGCGCCTGGTTTATGGGTATCATCTTCTCGTTTTGGTTCCTCGGGGAGAAAAACAGTCTCTCGAATGGTGCGCACAAGCTCGTTCAGACCTATATCGGCAAGCGGGCCGACGAGAGGTTCTCGCAAGGAATCGCGTTTGCAGATGTAAGCTTCCGCAGCTATATCATTGGTTCGGCGCTCGAAGGGCTTATTTTCGGCGGCCTCGTGGCTATTGCTTGCACGATAGCCGAGATGCCCGAAGCCCTCATGCTGGGTGCGCTCGTGGGTGTCATGTCGCTCATCCCCATGATTGGCGCCATCATCGGCGCGATTCTTGGGGCAATCGTCATTTTGGCGACATCGTGGCAGAAGGCGCTCATTTTCCTCGTCCTGTTCTTCATCGTTCAGCAAATCGAGCAGAACTTCTTCTACCCGCGCGTGGTGACCAAATCCGTTGGCCTTACGGGCATGTGGCCGCTCGTCGGCATCACGATTGGCACGGCGGTATTCGGCTTTCCGGGCGCATTCGTCGGCGTGCCCCTTACCGCCACGATCTTCCGCATCGTGGAGGCAGATTTTGCTCGTCGCGAGAAGCTTCCCAGCGATTGCCTGAGTCCCTTTGAGAAGCTGCAGAAATCGCTTTCCGATAAGCAGGAATGAAGACCTGACCAGTGCGGTATTTTGCTGAACGGGGAATACAACTACAGAAGCTAGGGGTATAATCGCGGCGGCCAGCAACCTGGTGATTGCCTTGCCGTTGCCAAGTGCCTGAGCTGAAAAGCGGGGCAGGGCCGGGGTTTGTTCGATGAGGTTCGATTGGATGTGCTAATGGCGGAAAAAGGAATTCTCGATGTGACACGCGACGTCGTAGCCGATGGGTTTCTCGACGAGCAGGACGTGGAAGCCATTCTTGCAGCGGCGCGCGAACGCAGCGAGGAACAGCCGCTAACAACCAAGGAGCGCGCCGAGATCATGAGCATCGTGCGCGGCAGCATGAAAGGCCTTGCCTTTTCGAAGCTGCCCATGCCGTTGCGTATACTGAGCATCCTCCTCATCGTAACGGGCGCTCTGGGCATAGCCTCAGGCGTTGTGACCATACTCTCGATATTCGACAGCAACGTTTTGGTGGAAGCGCTGGAAAAGGTTACCGCCACCACCGCAGGTGTCGTTGTCGTGGCGGCAATCTGCTCGTTCGTTTCAACAGTGCTTTCGTTCCTCGTGGGCCTGCGCCTCATAAAGGGAAAACGGGGGGCCGCCAGTGCGCTCATCAACGTGAACATCGCCTTGACCATGATTTCGTTGGTTTGCCAGCTCATGCTTTACGGCATCGGCCCTGTGCTCCTGTTCAACTTCGTGCAATTGGCGGCGCAAGTTGCGCTTTCGACCTACCTTAACCCCTCGCTCATAAACGAGTCGAACCTGCAAGCGGGGCTTCGAAAGCTCGACACGCAAGTCCATGCGGAACAGGGCACGCTTGGCTTGGCGGACCCCGGCGAAGGCTACATACGTCTCGATTTTTTCAACCTGTTCTGGACGTTTATCGTGGGCAGCATCGTCGGTCTCATCGTCGAGATCGTCTTCCATATGGTCGTCGTCGAGCCGGGCGTCTATCAGGACCGGGCGGGTCTGCTGTGGGGCCCTTTCTCGCCCATCTACGGAGTCGGTGCCGTTCTCATGACCATTGCGCTCAACCGTTTCAAAGACCGCAACATTGTTTTCATCTTCGTCATCTGCACCATTATCGGCGGCGGTTTCGAGTACTTCGTCAGCTGGTTTATGGAAGTGGCATTCGGCGCCTCGGCCTGGGACTACTCCGACCAGTTCCTCGGCGACATATTCGGCGGGCGCACTTGCTTGCTCTTCGCGTCGATGTTCGGTGTCCTTGGCACGGTGTGGATCAAGCTGCTGCTGCCGGTTTTCTTGCGGGTGTTCAACCTCATCCCCTGGAAATGGCGCTACAGCGTGACGCTCGTATGCGCCTCGCTTATGCTGGTGAATTGCGTCATGACCCTGCAAGCGCTCGATAATTGGGGTGCACGCATGGCCGGCCATGTGCCGGAAGCCGGAATCGAGCAATTCTATGCCGAGAATTTCGACGATAACGTTATGTCGAAGCGATTCCAGAGCATGACCATCGATCCCGACAAGTCCGTCCGCTCGTAAATGAGGATGCAACGGGGTTCGCAGCCCTGTCACATGTGAAGGGTCCGGCCCTTTTCCGCCGTTGCTTCCCTGTGCTCGTTTTCGGCGACCGTCACCACTCCGCTGATCATGTTCAGAATGTTTTGCAGTCCGCCGCAGAAGAGCTCGAAGCACAACGCCAGCGAAACGGCGGCGTCCGAATGCAGGTACGCCAAGATTATCAGCATGCCAATAAGAATGGAGCCCGGCTGGTTGGGGGCGCCGAACGACAAGAACATCACGATGAAGGCTATGACCGCGATGTTGATCCACGACACTTCGCAGTTGGCGATGAATATGTAAATCGTGGCAAGCAACATGAGGACGAAGCAATTGCCGTCAAGGCTGGTCTGCGCCAATACCGGGAGTTCCTTCTCGAGCCGCTGCTGCGAGATGCCGAAATGCTGTGCGCAATAGCGCGTGTTGTAGGGCACGGCATCGATAACGGAACCTATGGCAAAGTTCTCCTTTACAAGCGGCCAGAGTCTTCTTGCGAACTCCCGCACCGGTATGCCATGCGCCTTTAGGCTTAGGGCATACAAGACGAGCACGGGCAACGTGCATGCGAACACGGTGATGACGACGAAGAGGATTTCCAGAAAGTACATAATGCCGTCCTTAGCCAGCAGGACTTCCAGGAAAAGCAGGAAGCATGCAACCGGGAAGGCGGTCATTACTATCTTGAGTATGTTCGAGAACAGATCGTAGAAAATGTCGATCGCGCGTTTCACCGCATTGAAATTCTGGCCCATAGATCTTAGGGCGCCTGTAATGAGGATTGCTACGACGATCATCGGAATGGGCGAGATGGTCTCGAAGGGCTCGATGATGCTCGACGGTATTATCTGGTCCACCGCCGCGGCGAGCGACCAATTGGCAAACCCCAGGTCAAAACGCTCCGTTACCCCGCTTGCCGACAGAATTGTCTGGGCGACCGCGAAGCCCATTACGACGGCCAGCGCGATGACGACGACGGACGAAGACATCGAGGTCACGAACAGCTTGCGCGAAGCGGAATGGCGATCCGCCACTACGAAGCAGTCGGTTACGTTCTTGAGCAGCGAGAAGAGGGTCATCGGTGCGCCTATCATGAGCACGGCGTTGGTGAACAGCTTCTGCAGGGGCAGTGTCCATTCTTCCGCTATCAGTTGTCGTGTCGTCTCGTCAAGCGTTAATTCGAGCACGGCGCCTACGATGATGGCGGCGACGACGGCAATGAGGTTCGGAAGGATAAAGGCCCAAGCGCTTTGACCCACGGAAATCCGGATGGCGTTGCAGCCGCCTTGGTACGAGCAGGAAACCTTGTCGGAAAATGCCTCGATGATCTTCGCATCGGGGTCTGATGACACGTCCGCTTCGAGCGGCGAGAAGCGCTTGCCCGGAAACGTAATCTTGATATCTGTGCGTCCGAGCTCTCTGATGCTGCTGATTTCGAGTTGGGTGCCTTTGTCGCCAACTTGCAAGATTATCTTGTGGAAAATCGCCTCGAAAAGAAGCTCCATCTCGGAAGCGATGCTCGCGTTAACGTAGCGTCTGCTAAGAGCCTTTTTGATGAAAGCCCGTGCCTGTGGGAGGCTTTTTTCGCTAGCGTCTATTCTGGTGATCTTGTTTCTGGCCATGAACGTCAATTTACCATAGAAGTCCATTGCCGATGTTGGGTGAATCCCGATAACTTTGGCTGGCGCAATGCCATTGTGCTAGTCTTGCAAAGCAAAGGGGAAGCCGCCGAGATTAAAGCGAGGAAACCGAATAGAAAGGATTCGACATGTCTGACGAGACCAAGGCATTGTCAGCGACCGAGGCTTTAGCCGACGTGGCAACAGACGAGGACAAGCTTTTTCGCGACGGATACGTGAAGGGAATCGCGGATTTCATCGAAAAATGCGCGACTCCTATGACAATTGCAATCCAGGGCGATTTGGGTTCGGGGAAGACCTCGCTCATCAAATTGATAGAAGCAGATCTTCGGGCGGGCGCGGAATCTTCCGAAGGCGATAGCGCGAATGCGGGGGAGTACCGCAAAGATATCATCGGTGTTGTGTCTGTCGACGCATGGCAGCAATTTAGCGCAAATCCTAAGGTCAATCTGTTTGAAACCCTTGTGGGCGAGATGATATCGAGGCTTTCGGGAACCGACCTCGAGACTATGAAGGGAATCTCCGGGCTCGCAACGGCGGTGTCGCACGTTGTGGGCGAAGCGGTTGCCGGCGAGAAAGGCTCCGAAGACGAGTCTCCTCTTGGGTTCATGCTCTCTCTGCTGTTCGAACCGGAAGACGAAAAACCGGAGAAACCAGAGAAACTGGAGGACGAAGTCGTCAGCGCCGCAGATGTCGAGGCGTTCCGAACCATGTTCATCGATACGCTACAGCAAATCGCGAAGGAAAGCGGCAAATCGGATAATTCCCGCTTAGTTGTTTTCGTTGACGGCCTTGACCACGTCAGCTCGGAAGTCACCGTTGACCTTATGGAGACGATAAAAACCTATCTGGATTGCCCCCGATGCGTTTTCGTGCTCTCGGTCGATGAGAAGACGGTGTTCGATGGTGTTCGGAAGAAGCTCGGCGACAAGGTCGACGACGGGCGAAAGAAACTGTTTTTCGACAGGCTCGTTCAGGTGCCGTTCCGCATTCCATCAAGTGCGTACAACCTCGATAAATACGTCAAAAACCTTATGGAGGGCAAGGAAGAGCTTTCGGGCGAATTTGCGGCAGTGATCGACATCCTGCTGAAGGACCCCACGCTGCGCTGCATAAAACGCTGCCTGAACACGATGTACCTTTACCAGAGTGTTTTCGGCGGCTCGGAAAACGTGCAGGACGACTCGCTGGCGATGCTGCTTGCCGCCGTTATCCTGCAAGTCGAAAGCCCGCAGGGCTTCGATGCGGTTGTCGAGTGTGCTGCAGGCGATGGGGAGCACTTCGCTGAAAACCTGGAGGCTGCTCTGGGATCTTTGGGGCTCGACGATGGAATCAATTGGGCGAAACTGCCCGCCTTGTGGCGAGGCGCCGAGGGCGACGAGGTGGACGCTGCGAAGAGGGATACGTTCCTGGACTGGATCCGAAAGCTCAAATAGTCGAATGGGGGCGGATTCATCCGCCCCCATTTTTTTTCGCACGCCCGCGTCGCATTTCAGGACTTGTGCAACTACATAGTTCATAGCGCCTAAGCCTCCAGAGCCTTTTCGGTCCACGCTGCGAGCTTGGTTTGCGCTAGCGATAGCACGTTGCCGATACTGGTCGGCTTCGTGTTACAAACCAAGAATCTCGCGGTAGATCTGCTCGTCTTTCTGGCCGAACACGTTGAACACGACTGCCATGCTGGAGTCGTGCGCGACGAGCCAGTCCCGTACGGTGCGCACGGCTATTTGGGCGGCTTCGCGCTGCGGGAAGCCGAACACGCCCGTGCTGATGCAGCAGAACGCGATCGAGGCCAGGCCCTCGGCAGCAGCTGCTTCGAGGCAGCTTTCGTAGCATGATGCCAGCTGCGTGCGATGCTCGTCGGTGGGGTTTCCGTTCGCGATGGGCCCCACGGTGTGGATGACGCGCTTGGACGGCAGGTTGTAGGCGGGCGTGACCTTCGCCTGGCATGCTCAGCTTACCGCGTGATTTTTGGGTGTACAACAGGGCGGCAGACAACGGGCTACGTCCCCGTTGTCTGCCGCCCCCCCGTTCGCGCTTAGATTCCCAGCATCTGGCTGTACTCAGCTAGGGCGCCGTCGGTGTCGTGGGCGAGTACGCGCTTGGCCAGGACTTTGCCGAGCTGTACGCCTTCCTGGTCGAA
>DFIX01000049.1:0-27374 GCA_002371495.1 Eggerthellaceae bacterium UBA3686 | reverse complement strand
AGCTGTTGAGGTTCCAGAGGAAGCCTTGGAACATGATCTTGTTCTCGAAGTGCGCGAGCAGCGCTCCCAGCGATTCGGGCGTGAGCCGGTCCCCGACGATGATGCTCGAGGGGCGGCCGCCGTCGAACTTCTTGTTCAGGTCGTCATCGTCCTTGCCGCAGGCGAAGGCGACGATCTGCGCGGCCACGTTGGCGCCGAGCTTCTGCTGGCTGTAACTGCCCTGGATGAGGACGTCCGTTTTGCCCTGGTTCTGGCGGAACCCGACGAACTGCAAAGGAACGATGTCTTTGCCCTGGTGGAGGAGCTGGTAGAACGAGTGCTGGCCGTTTGTGCCAGGCTCGCCGAACAGCACCGGCCCGGTGGGGTAGTCCACGGGCTCGCCGAAGCGGTTGACGGACTTGCCGTTGGATTCCATGTCGGCCTGCTGCAGGTGTGCCGGGAAACGGGAAAGAGCCTGCGAGTAGGGCAGGACCGCCGTGCTCTCGTATCCCAGGATGTTTCGCTCGTACACCCCGATGAGCGCGTCGAGCATCGCGGGGTTTTCCAGCGGGCTCGCGCTTGCCGAGATGCGGTCGGTCTCGGCGGCGCCTTCCAAGAACCGCGCGAAGACCTCGGGGCCGAAAGCCAGCGACAGCACCGCGCCGCCCACTGCCGAGGTGGACGAATAGCGCCCGCCGATGTGGTCGTCCATGAAGAACGCCTCGAGGTAACCGCTGTCTTGGGCGAGGGGCGAGGTCTGGCTCGTGACCGCGACCATGTGGTCGGCCGGGTCCAGGCCCGCCTTGACCAGCGCGTCTTTCACGAACGCCTCGTTGGTCAGCGTCTCGAGCGTGGTGCCGGACTTGGAGACGAGGATGAAAAGCGAGTGGGGCACGTCGATGGTGCTCAGCACGTTTACCGCGTCGTCGGGGTCGACGTTGCTGATGAAGCGGGCTTCCATTTTCTGAGCGCCTTCGGCGCGGGCCCAGTTCTCGAGCGCCAGGTACATGGCGCGCGGTCCCAGGTCGCTTCCGCCGATGCCAATCTGCACGACGGTTGTGAAGGGCTCGCCGGCGGCGTTGGTCACCTCGCCGCTGTGCACCTTGCCGGCAAACTCGGCGATCCGCTTTTGCTGATCTACGTAAAACTCGCGCTTGTCGACCCCGTCGGCTATAACGGGATCTCCCAGTTGCCCGCGGGTCAGATGGTGCAGGACCAAGCGCTTCTCGCCAGTGTTGATCATGGCGCCGTTGTACAGCTCGGCGAATTTCTGGGCCAGCTGCGCTTCTTCTGCCAAATCTGCCAGCTTCTGCAGAAGGGCGTCGTCGACCTGCTTGGCGCCGTAGCTGTACGAAAGACCGCACGCCATGGGCAAGACGTAGCGTTTCACCCGCTGCGCTCCTTGCTCGCCTTCCAAAACTGCGCGCAGGTCGACCCGCGTAGCGTCGTTTACAAGCGCCTGATATGCATCGAGTCGGTCGAGGTTCTTCCAGTCTGCCATGCTTTCCGCCCTTCTTACGAACGTGCTGGGATAAAACTTCACAAACGTCCCTATTCTACGCCATAGGCAGCATAAAAGGACGAATGCGGCTAATCATTCCGCGTTTGTGCTGGCGGGTCGTTTCAGCTCGCACCCCCGGCAGCTCAGGTCAGCGGCGGGGCGCGTAGCCGCTTGCGCAGCTACTAACTTCAAACATACTAAAAGCGAGCAGCTGTAGGCCTAGCGCCCCGCCGCTGACCTGAGCGGACGAGCGGGAGGATGGAGCGAATAACTATGATGATGGACTACTTAAGCTTGCCGTATTCCTCGTCGCTCACCGGTTCGAGCCATTCTGCATGGCCGTTTTCACCCGGAACTTCTATTGCGAGGTGCGAGAACCACGAGTCGGCGGCGGCGCCGTGCCAGTGCTTTACGCCTTCGGGGATGTTGATGACGTTGCCCGGCTTCAGCGCGACCGCCTCTTTGCCCCATTCCTGGTAGTAGCCTTCGCCCGCGATGCAGACGAGGATCTGCCCGCCGCCCTTGTCGGCGTGGTGGATATGCCAGTTGTTGCGGCATCCCGGCTCGAACGTCACGTTGAAGACGCCGACCTGCTCGGTCGAAAGCGGGGCGAGGTAGCTCTGGCCGACGAAGTACTGGGCATATGCGTCGTTGGGCGCGCCGATGGGGAAGACCATCTGCTTGGCATGCGCCCTCATCTCGGGGTCGGCGTAGTCGGGGTCCATCTCGCCAGCCTGCCAGACTTCCTTCGCAAGGTTGAAGACGTTCCACGCCTTGGGCCATCCCACGTAGAAGGCCACGTGGGTCAGGATGGAGGCGATTTCCTTCTGCGTCACGCCGTGTGCCTTGGCGTTTTGCAGGTGGTAGACCAGCGGCCCGTCCGTGATGCCGGACGACATGATGGCCACCACCGTGATGATGCACCTGGTCTTGACGTCGATCTCGTGGTCGTTCCAGTTCTCGCCGAACAGAACGTCGTCGTTGAAGTGGGCGAAATTCGGCGCGAACTCCCCAAGTGCGTCCCGTCCCGCTGTCTGTACGATTTTCTCGGTCATGGTTGCCCCTTCCGTTCTGGCGACTTGCTAATGTTTGACGCAGCGTATTATAGCGATTGCATGTGCGGCCAAGGTGGTGACTGCCCACGGGCTAGCCAGCCGGGGTCGCAATCGACGTTTATGCCGTCTTCCGCGTTCGGAAGGTTTCGCTTCTGAGCTGCATGAGCGCTGCTGCGCTCGTTCTGGCGGGGATATTCATCATGCGCTTCGTTTTCTACATGAAGCACATGACCGTTGGCATCAGCCTGTAAGCGCGCATTTCAAGGAAACGGTTCTGCGACAGCTGATGGCGCTTGGGTGCGAAGGATGGTACCCTTGAGCCTCGCGTGGGTCGAAGGCGTGAACGCTTTGACTCATGTGCGAGGCAAAGCACCCGTCCCTTTGACTCATGGGGGAGTTGTATGGAAAGAAGCGCAAATCGGGCAAGCCTTTGGGCGAAAGTGGCATTTACGGCGGCCTTGACGGCGGTCGTGGTGGTATGCGGGTTTTCGCAGGTTGCGTGGGCGGACCTTACCGCAGGTACTTTGCAGGCGCAGTCGGTGCAGCACTTGCCCGACGTGACCGACGAGATGACGCAAGCTTCGTACTGGATCGCCAAGCAGAAAGACCCCACCGCGGTTCTGGCCGATCGCGCTACGATCGACGCACTGAACAAAGCCGGTGTCGATGCTGACAACACGTACCTGCAACCGCTGAAAGACGCCGCGGAGCGCTTCTACACGCAAGACGAGCAGAAGACGCTGCAAAAAGGCGCCATCAGCGATTTAGCTTCCTTTGTGAGGGATGGGGCCGAGGATGTCGACGGCAATCCGCTCACCTTCGCCGAAGCCGATGCGATTGCGAACAACATTCCTACGGATGGTTCGACGCCGACTTTAGCGAATGGCAGTGCTTTGCCCAGCGGATACGCCATCGTCACCACGCATACGACGATGCGCAACCTACCCACCGACCGCATGATGGGGCTGACCCCGGGCGATGCCGACGACGACAACCTGTATCTGTCGATGTTGCGCGTCAACGAACCGCTCCTTATTCGCGCGCAATCGGTCGACAAGAAGTTCTATCTGTGCATCTCGTCGTGCATGCAGGCCTCGTGGGTTCCCGCCGAGGACATCGCGATTTGCCATAACCGTGACGAGTGGCTAAAGGCGTGGGATATCCCTGTTGGTCAAGAGCTCGTGGTAACGGGCTACAAAGTTCGTACCGAGCAGTCGCGCGAGACCCCGAACACGGCAAACCGCCTGCTGTACATGGGTACTGTCCTGCAGCGTGTGGACCTGGAAAGCCCCCTGGATGCGCTCGTGAAGGTCGGCACGCGTTCGGCCTTCGACCGCCACGTGTGCTACCTGCCGGTGCGCAATGCAGACGGCACTTATTCCGAAGAACTCGCCCTTATCGCTCAATCCGCCGACGTCAGTGCGGGGTATCTTCCCTTGACCACCCAAGGCGTCGGAGAGCAGGCGTTCAAATCGCTTGGCCAGATGTACGGTTGGGGCGGCATGCTCGAGGCCAACGACTGCTCGGGTTACGTGCGCGACGTGTACAAGTGCTTCGGGTTGGAGCTCGCGCGCAACACCAGCTGGCAGATGAACCTGCCGGTGCGCAAGTACAACCTGGAAGGCATGAGCGACGAGCACAAAGCGGCCGCCATCGCGCAGATGCCGCTGGGCACCGTGTTGTTCTGGGGCGGTCATGAGATGATTTACCTGGGGCAGGAAAACGGCAAGCTCTATGTCATCAGCTCGCTCGGCGGCATCGGTGACGTCTACAATAATACGGATGCTTCCTACCAGGTAAAAGGCGTTGCCGTCAATACGCTTGATACGATCAGGGCAAATCACGACTCGTGGCTGAAGACCCTGACGTGTGCGAATATCCCTTACATTCCCAACGGCAATCTGGGACCCGCGCTTGACGACATCGCCTTCTATGAGGGCGGCTTCAGCTGGCCCGAGGAGTCGTACGTCTACACCGGTCAAGCGATTCGGCCTAACGTGGAGCTTGCCGGGCTTTCGAAAGGGACCGACTACACGGTGGCTTTCGAAAGCAACGTCGAAGTCGGCACGGCCACGGTTACGGTCAACGGTGCAGGGTCCTACCATGGTGAAATCAGCCGCACGTTCGAGATTCTTTCCCCATCGCTCGACAACGCAAAGGTAACGGCGGCAGACCAGTGCTTTACTGGTACGGCGCTCGAACCCGCTCCGACGGTAACGCTCGGTGACGTCGCGCTAAAACCGGGCGACGATTACACGGTCGCGTATTCGAACAACACCAATCCCGGCACGGCAACTGTTACGGTTACCGGCGCGGGCAAGTACACGGGGTCTGCGTCGGGCACGTTCAAGATCGGGCGTGGCTCTTTGGAAGACGCCACGGTCACGGTTGAAGACCAGTTGTATACGGGCAAGGAGCTCACGCCCGAGGTCTCGGTGGTCTTGGACGGTACGACGCTCGGTGCGCAAACCGATTACAGCGTGTCATACGAAAACAATGTCAAAGTTGGCACGGCAACCGTCGTGGTAACCGGCAAGGGCGACTACATTGGCGCTACATCAGCGACGTTCCAGATAGCCCAGGCTCCAATCGCTCATGCGACCACGCACGTTCAGGACCAGGTATACGCGGGCAAGGCGCTCGTGCCCGAGCCAATCGTGACAATCGGGTCGACCGTTCTTAGCAAGGACGTGGACTACGTGGTCTCTTACGCGAACAACGTGAACGTCGGCACTGCGACGGTGAGGGTCGAGGGCATAGGCGCATACAAGGGCGAGACTTCCAAGGCGTTCAAGATTCATCCTGCGCCGATCTCGGGGGCAACGGTGGCGCTTGCGAACAAGACGTACACCGGCAAGGCGCAGACGCCCAAGCCCACGGTTACGGCGGGCTCTGCCGTGCTCAACGAAGGCAGCGACTACGTTCTGTCGTACGTCGACAACAGGATGGTCGGCACGGCCCTCGTCAAGGTGGCGGGCATGGGCAATTTCGCCGGCGTTGCCTTCGGCACCTTCGAGATTGGCAAAGCCCCGCAGACCATTGCAGCCAAGAATGCGACCAAGAAGTACAAGGCTGCGCGCAACACCAAGAAGCTCGCTAAGAACAGGACCATCAACCTGAAGAAGGTCGCGAAGGTTTCGGCTAAAACCACGGTCAGGTACAAGAAGATCAACAAGGCCGGTGGCAAGAAGATCGTCGTCAACGCGCGCACCGGCAAGGTCATATTGAAGAAGGGGCTGGCGCGGGGCACCTACAAGGTCAAGGTCAAGCTGACTGCCGCCGCAAGCGTCTCGTACAAGGCCGCCAAGGCGAAGACCGTGACGCTCAAGGTCAAGGTCGTCTAGTCGCAAATAGGGGCTGGCTCTTATTTGGCGCCTCCAAAAAGGGGAGGCTCCCCTTTTTGGCATCGACATGCGCGGGCGACTCGGCCGCAAAACGCACCCCGACCGTCGATTTGGTGCGCTTGTGCGCCGCCGGATGCACTAAATCGACGGTCGGGGCATGTTTTGCGGGCTTGGGACCCGCGGTTTAAAGAGATGCTCCGTTTGCATTGGCGCGTGCCAAGGGGCGCCCCTTGGCACACCTAGCCCAGACGTGTGGCAGGGCTCGTAGTCCTGCCACACGCCTGGGCGGCCGGTCCGGTTATGCGGGCCGATAATAAAGGGCGCGCCCTTAATGTTTTACTGCTTGTTCTGAGCTTGCAGGTAGTCGTCTTCGTCGATGTCGTCGATAGCCTCGGGGCGTACGACCATCACGTCGCAATCCATGTTGCGCACAAGATGGGTCGAAACGCTGCCGACGAAGGCGTACTTTATGTTCGAAAGCCCACGCACGCCGCAAATCACCAGGTCGGGATTGAATTCCTTCGCCAGCTTGTCGAGCACGTCCTCGGTGCGGCCGGCTTCGACCTTCACCTCGACCGACGGAATGCACTCATCGGCTCGCGCGCGCGTCAGCTGACGTTCGAGCGATTCTTCGAGGGCTTGCTGGCTTTTCTGGGCTACCTCTGCGCTGTTTACGCCCGCTTGCTCGAGCAGCGACCCGTTAATCGCATGCGCGAACAGGACTTCTGCGTTGTTGTCGTGGGCTATCGAGAGCGCGCGGCGAGCCACTGCAAGTCGCGTGCCGCCATCGTCGAGTGCTGCGAAAATCTTGTTGTATCGTGCCATGCTCGCTTCCTTTCGACTGAACTGCATACGGAGAGGCTCGTTGTGCTGTGCATATCATAGCCTAAATGAAGCGGGGGAATGGCGATCTGAAGGGGCGGGGATTTGGTTCGCCGAAGATGCCGAGCACCCTGCCCCCGGCTCACCTGAGCCAATGAGCTAAACCCTTTGCTCCTTCGGCTCTTCTTCTAACGTTGAGTCGACCCCGGAACTTTATGCGAATTTGCAAAGATGGGATACATCGCTTGCTCGTACAATAAGCAACAAGCGCATGTCAACCGAGGCAAATGAAGGTGCGACATGCGGCAATGACGGTAATAGAGGGAAGGAAAAAGCATGCTGAACAAGAAGATGATCGTGCTGATCGTTGCTGGTGCTTTGGCGGGATGCTTGGCTCTGGCAGGGTGCGGCGGTTCCCAGGCAGCCTCGAGCGGCGCTGCTTCGGCATCGGCGGCAGCAAGTTCCGCTGCAGCTGTTCCTGCAACCTCCGAGAGCGCAGCTGCGGCTAGTGCTGCGCCGGCGGCCTCCGAGAGCGCCGCTGCTGCAAGCGCAGCCCCGGCAGCAAGTGCGGCAGCCCCGGCAGCAAGTGCGGCAGCTCCTGCTGCAAGCGCTGCTGCGACGACGGCTGATGGCTACATCGGCGAGGAAGCCGCTAAGGACATCGCGCTGAAGGACGCCGGCTTCGCTGCTGGCGACGTCACCGCACTTGTGGCAGAGCTCGACCTTGACGACGCGGTTGTGCACTACGACGTCGACTTCAAGCAGGGCGGCATGGACTACGAATACGACATCGATGCCACGTCTGGCACAATCCTCACGTCTAATTCCGAGGTTGACGACTAAAGATGCGTGCGAGCAGTAAAGACGCCAAGTTAACGATACGGCAGGCGAGCGCTATGGCGCTCGCCGCTGTTATGGCGTGCAGCTTATCGTTTCCGTCGCTTGCCTTCGCAAAGGTGAGCGTCGACGAGGCCGAGCTCGCCCAAGGCGAAAAGGAGGCGTTTCCCTCGCCTGCGGAACGGTAGTCCAGGCCCAAATCTTTTCGTGGGAAATCTTTGCGTGGGCGAGGAGGCATCCCCCTCGTCCACGCATTCCGCTTATTCAGCCCAGTAGTCGACCGGCTGGTATTTCCTGACCAGCTCGAGGCGCAGCGCCTCGATGGTCGAGCAGTTGGCGATGACGGTCACGGGCTCGCCGATGGCCGCCATGTCGCGCACGAGCGCGGCGTAGTCGGTCTGCACGCTCAGGTTGCGCTCGTCCACTCCGGCGCGCACAAGGCGTGCCCGCATGTCCTCGTGCTTCGGGCCGCCGACTATTGCCAGCGTATCGGGGCCGCAGATTTGCTCCCAGCGGACGTCCTGGATCCATTCAGTCGAGATGCCGTCCATGATTTCGGCGCCGAGCAGGCACACGAGGTGCTTGGGCGCCGCGCCCTCGGAAGCCAGCATGTTGATCAGCTGGTTGCATCCTGCGGTGTTCTTCATCAGCAGCAGGCGAGTGGGCGTGCCGTCTATGTCGAAGATTTCGAAACGATGCGCGGCATGCGTGAAATGTGCGAGCGCGCGGAACGCCTCTTTTTCGGGCATGCCGGTCGTCACCAGGCCGGCAATGGCTGCGACGGCGTTGTAGATGTCGTAGCCGGCGCGGATGTTGGCTTGGATCGTACGCTCTTCGTCACCGATTCTCATCGTCAGCGTGCAGCTTTTTTCGCGGCGTTCATCGATGCGCGTGCAAGCAAAATCGGGGCGGCTGTGGGCTCTTCCACAACTCGGGCAGCGGTAATCACCCAGGTGGGCAAACGTCCGCGAATTGAACTCGAGTGGTGTACCGCATTCTACGCACTCGACCACTTCGTCGAAGTCCCCGATTCCCTCCTCGTAAACGGGGCATTCGACACCGAACCAGACCACCTTGTTGCTGACAGCGTCGGCGATCGAAGCTGTGACCTGGCAGTCGGCATCGAGCACGAGCACCGTATCGGGTGAGCTCTTGGCTGCCTGGATTATGTAGTCGCGGGCGGTCGTCCAGCTGGTGTAGCGGTCGACCTGGTCGCGGTACAGGTTGGTTACGACGAGCACCCGGGGCTTCATTGCGGGAAGGATCGTCTTCGTTGCACCCTCGTCGCATTCGATGACGGCCCAGTCGCTGCGCCTCTTGCCGCTCACCGTGCTGTCGAGGCACAGCGTTGTGGCAATGCCTTGCTCGAGGTTCGTCGACGACGGGTCGTAGGCGGCGGTCCCGTATGCGTTGATCACCGCTTGCTGCACGATATGGGTCGTGGTGGTCTTGCCGTTCGTACCTGTTATGACGATGGTCTTGTGCCCCACAGCCAGCTCGGCGATGATGCCGGGGTCGATTTTCATGGCGATTTTGCCTGGTAGGGCGCGGGCAGTGCGCCCCAGAAGGCGCATGATCTTATGGCTTGCTTTGCAGGTCGCAATGGCCGCACTCTTTTTTACGGACATACGGGTCTCCTCGTAGCATCAGGTTGTTTACACGAAGTATAGAGCCAGGTTTATTTCAGCCGTGTGACCATGGCGAAATAACCATCCGAGAAGGTTTGTCCCCTTGCTAGTTTGCCAAAAAACGAATGCTTTAAAGAGGCGCGGCTCACGGTTCGTTGTGACGGCAATGATTAGAGGCCCTTTTGGGCTCATTTTCGCCAGTTCGCGTTATACGGTATCAGTTTTTTCGGATGTACGACAGTTTTAGCGAAAACAGAGGTTCTGCTGCACAATATTTTGAATATACGACGATTTGTCCTTGGCAATTGAATCTCACGCGATATCGTCTATTTCAAAATACCTGTTCAAAGGTTCGTGTAAACTTGCGTCCTAAAACGGGGTTTTCAAAAATCGTCGTATATTCGAAAAAACGTGCAGCAGAGCGCTTGAAAACTCGAAAATCGTCGGAAATTCGAAATAATGTGCCGTTAGTCTTTACGTTCATGTAGCCCTACGAGCTCGTGCAGATATTCGGTGGCGTTGTCGATGTCCGATTGACGCGCTTGCCAAGCCCAGTTTCCTTCGGTCGTGCCAGGTATGTTCATGCGCGCCTCATCGCCGAGCAGAAGCACGTCCTGAAGCGGCATGATGGCCACGGGGGCAGAGCAGGTGACGACCTTTCGCGCAAGTTCGTCGGCCGCATCGGCTGCATCGAGGTGGGGGTAGCGTTTGGCTGCGTAGCCGGCGAGCGTTTGATTGTCGTGCGTTCCCGTGAAGGCGATCTTCTCGGGTCGAGGCTGGTAGCCCGAAAGCGGATCGTTGCCGTCGACGAACTGCACGATATCCATGCCGGGGAATCCGCAGGCAGCCCCCAGCGCGCGCACCGCCGGCGTGATCATGCCCAGGTCCTCGGCTATGAGCGGCAGGGCGCCGAAGCGCTCATGTGCAGCGGCGAAGAAATCGAGCCCCGGGCCCGGACGGTAGGTACCGGCAAAGGCCTTCTCGCCTGCGGGAATGCAGAAGTAGCGCGCAAAGCCGATGAAGTGGTCGAGACGCACGTAGTCGTACAGCTCGAACGAGCGCTTAAGGCGCCGCAGCCACCAATCGTAGCCGCTCGAGCGCAAGGCGTCCCAATCGTACACGGGATTGCCCCACACCTGGCCCTCTTCCGCGAACGGATCGGGCGGACAGCCTGCGACCGTCGAGGGCTTGCCGTCTTTGCCAAGCTCGAAGATCGCGGGGTTAGCCCATACGTCGGCACTATCGGCGCTCACGTAGATCGGCATGTCGCCGATGAGCTGGATTCCGCGCTCGTTCGCGTAGCTGCGCAGGTCTTTCCACTGGCGGTCGAAGAGATATTGCAGCCGTCGCCAGCTCTCGGCATACTCTGCCAGCTGCGCGTTTGCCGCAACGAGCTTGGGGTCGTAGCTACGCCAGCGTTTCGGCCAATCCTGCCACACCTTGCCGGCACCTTGCTTCAGTCGTATGGCCATGAAGCAAGCGTAGGGCTCGAGCCAGTCGGCTTCGCGCTCGCAAAATGCCCGGTAATCGCTAAGATGGGCGGTATCGATTTCGGGCCGGGGTACGCCTTTGCGCTCGAATAACGCCTCAAGGCCCGAGGTGCCCTTCTCGAGCAGGCGTGCGTTTCCGGCGAATGCGCTGATGCCGGCATAGGGGCTTCCGTGGTCATCGGTTGGATTAACGGGAAGGACCTGCCAGTAGCGCACGCCCGCATCGGCAAGCCAGTCGACAAATGCGCGTGCGGGCGCACCCAGGGTGCCCATGCATTCGGGCGCAGCCTGCTCGCGTACGATTTGGGGCTGTGCTTGCGGCGCCATGTCGGTTGCGTCGGCGGCAGCGGGGTCGACGGTCGTGGTGAGGTCGGCGATTGCGGCAGGATCGGCTGTCTCGTCGGCTGTATCGGGTCCTGTTGGCTCGTTGGATTCTTGGCTTGCTTCTTCGGTTGTGTCATTCTGCGGGCCGACGTTATGCTGCGCGCCCGAAGCCTCGTCGAGCGGCAAGCTCGTAATATGCGCAAGCACGCCCAGGCCGGGTTGCATGGGAAGCTGCAGGCGCGCTTCGGGGTGCAGGTATAGCACGGCCGTTCCCAGTTGGTACAGATGCGCGCAGGCGTAGCGCTCGGCGCCGCAGCTCGTACGGGGTAGGTTGCGGGCCTCGTCGTCGTTGACGATGCGGGCGGCGTATCCGCCCATTATTTCCGACACCGCCTCGGAATCGAGCGGCACGGCGACGTCGTAGGCGTTAGCGCGGGAGCTGTTGACCAGCAGGTATGCAGATGTGCCGTCTTCCGCTGTGCGCCGCAGGAAGAACACGTCGTCGTTCGCGGCGCCCATAGCGAGCGAGCCGTTTTCGAACAAGGGGAGGGCGCGGCGCAAGTCGGCGGCGTTTTGCACGATGGTCTCGCAGTCGCCGTCAAGGGTGCCCCATTCTTTTGCGATAGGACTGTAGGGGTCGGACGTCTTGTCGGGAGCGTACGGCAGGAGCGTTTGGATGAGGCTCGCGCACCAGAGCCGGCCTTTTGCCAGGCCGAGTTGCGAGGGCTGCAGGTTCTCGAATGAATCGGCATCGGCGAGCGTGGCAAGCAGGTCCTCTTTGTCGGCGCGCCCCAAAACATCGAAGGCTGCTCCGTACAAGCGCGCCGGGTAGCCTTCGCGAATGGTTTCGAGCGCTTCGACGAAGGAAGGCGCGGAAAGCTCTCCGCGCAAAAGGCCGCATAACGCTCGGGTGAACGCGCGGGCGATCGCCTGGTCGGCCGTGTCGTCGGGTTCGGCCGCTTCGGCCAGGTAGGCGGGGTGTTCATCGCCAAGCGCGGAGTTCGGGTCGAATACTGTCAGCTGGAAGCTCGGCGGCTCCCATTCGGCCAGGCGCCCTTCGCCACCGAACCTTCCATCTTGGGCGCCGTAGCGCACCTGATGGCCGCTTTGCTCCTGGATGACGAATTGGTACCACACAATGCCCGCTTCCGCAGGGGCGATCGTGGTTTCGAAGCGCGAAGACCCGTCGGCGCCGCCCTTGACGTGCTTCATCTCGTACAGGCGCTCGCCGACTCCGTCGAACCAGGTCCGCAGCACGACGTTCGCGCCTGGTGCTTCCCAGACGTCGATCCGAAGCGTAACAGGCGTATTTTGGGCAACTGCCCCGTAAGGCGAGCGGAAATCCGCTTCGCGCGAATCATGAAAAGCTCTCATGGTAAGTCCGTTTCGTTTGAGGTGAGATTACATGCAGTGCCCTATGGTACCCCACTGGCAGGCAAATAGGGCACCGCAAACGGGTCGCGCGCGAATCAAGCAGCTACTGCTCAGGCCACAGCAGCCCAGGTCGGCGGCAGGGTGCGTAGCCGCTTCCGCAGCTACTGACTTCTAATCTACGCAAAACGCGAGGAGCTGTAGGCCTAGCGCCCTGCCGCCGACCTGGGCGGACGATCGAGAGGCCAGCGTGAACGGTAACATCCAGCAACCGTTAGGAAAGTCTCCGATTGGCTGCTTCGTCGTCCGTGCTCTTCGCTGCGTTCTTCTTATAATATATGCAAACAAGTTTGTTGCACCGGATGGAGCAAGGTATGCATATCGCCAAGCCACAGCACAGACCACCTCAGGACATGTACTGCCCCATGCTGCAGATCTGCAATGGGTGCACGCATGGCATCTGCAAGTTTTGCGACATCTACACGGGCGAGCCGTTCGAGGCGTCGCCGATGGAAGAGATTCTGGAAGATATTGACGAGATCGCTCAAACGGCAACGGCGCTGACCAGGCGCATTTACCTCACGGGCGGCAACCCCTTCGCGCTGCCCAATGCGCACCTGGTCAAGATCTTCGACGCCGTGGAAGAGCGCATTCCCACCGTGCACAGCTACGGCGGGTTCTGCCGCATCACCGACATCGCGCGCAAAACCGACGAGGAGCTTGCCGAACTCGCGTCGCGTGGTGTCAACGACCTTGCCATCGGCGCCGAGAGCGGCCACGACGGCATCTTGGAATTCATGCGGAAGGGGCAAACCGCAGCCGACCTCGTCGAGCAAGGGCAGCGGTTGCACGCCGCGGGCATCGATTTCACGTTCTTCTACCTTGCGGGCCTTGGCGGCGACGGTATGGGCCAGGAAAACGCTTTGGCATCCGCCCGCGCCTTCAGCGCCGCACAGCCCAATACCATTCTGATCGTCACGCTTACGCCAACAACCACCTGGCCCCTTGCGAAGGACATCGCGGAAGGCACCTGGGCGCCCGCAAGCGAAGTCGATACGGCGCGCGAAATCCGCACGTTCATCGAGCATCTGGAATGCAAATCCTCGATTATCTGTTCGCACGACTCCGACGTCGTACGGTTCAACGGGCTTCTACCGGGCGACAAGCAGAAAATGCTCGACCTTATGGACAACCGGATCCCCAAAATCAACGAGTCGGCGGCTCGCCTCATGCGCGAGATGATTCACAAGGCGACCTTCTGACGAGGCGAGGGCTGTTTCGCCGACGATGCGCTCGTTCGTGTTCGCCTATCGATGCATATGTGTGTAACGTCCCGCGAAAGCCCTGGCGGTGACGCACATCGGCTTGGCTTCGCCTAACTGGAATGAAGAACAGGAACAGTGGCTGCAGAATCGCCGATGTCACGTCACCACCAGGGCTTTCGTTACCGCCCCATCATGGAGGTGCCGAGCGTGTCGGGATGCGGCGAGCTCGCGGTCCTGCCGCATAGGGGACGAAGCGTTTCCGTGGGCGGCGGCGTGACTCCGGCGATTCTGCGGCCACTGTTCCTGAAATTCGCTTAGGTTAGGCGAAGCCAAGCCGGAGCGCGCTGTCGCCCTCGGAAACGCGGTGGGATAAGTGGCGGTTTCTTCTGGGACGGAAGAAACGGAGACCCCCCAAGCGGTCGCTTGGGCTATGGGGCGGGGTGCCTGTGGGCGCGGAGCTATTTCCAAAGGTCCCTGACGCGGGCTTTGGCGGACTCTACGGCGGAACGGGCGGCGCCGGTAACGGAGTCGGCAATGTTGTCGCCGGTCTGCTTCACCGTGTTAGCCACGCTCGTGGCCACGGCACCGCCGGTTTGCTTGACGGTGTCGGTGACGGTCTGCATGAACTCGCTCGTCCGCATGAGCGAGAGCGCCTCACGATACGACGTGCGCCTGATGGCCGCCATGCTTACCGGGCCATCGGCGGCCGTGAGCCACTTCTTGGTTAGCACACCCACGCGGAATACCAAAAATGCGCTGACCAGGCCTTCTGCTGTGGCGCCCATGACGATGCCGCCCACGCGGGCGCCGGCTCCGCCGCCCATCAGCTGGCCGAGCAGATCGCTCAAGTCTGAGTCCTCGATACCGCCGATTATGAGCGCGCTGAGCATGACGCGGGTATACAGCCTGGCAAGCCCCAGGTTCGTCGGCCTGAAACCGCAGACCTCGACGATGGCTCGTACCAGGTCGAGGCAGACCGAGAGCATCGTCACGGTGCTGATGAGAGGCGAGCGCGATACGGCCGAGATGAAGAACGCGGTGCTGGCGGCGCGCTTGGTCTCGGCGTCGATCTGCGGGATGCAGTGCTTCTCGAAGAATTCGATGAGCAAATCGTCGGTTCGGTCGCCCTGCTGCATGATGCGCTCGAGCTCATCGATGTCCTCGTCGGTCAGGTCGGTATTGGCTATCAGGTTGTCGGCTAGCATCCGGCAGCGCCGGCGCTTGGCATGCCCCTGTTCGTCGCGTAGCTGGTACAGCGAGAAAATCGGGCGCTTGGCCACCTTGATGACCGGCACGACGATCCCGATTACGACGAGCGCGACGATGAGGGCGTAGAAGATCAAACCGAGCACCGGATGGGCTGCGCTAAGGTGGTCACCCACGTTTAGCACGCCACCGAGCATGGTCAGCGCCACGAGCGCGATGATGCAGCCGGCGACGACGGCAGTTGCCGCATGGCTCTTGCGAAGTGCCTGGCCGCTCGACTGCGGGTCGCTCGTCTGTTCGCGGGGTGCGAGGGCGGTGCCCGCATTGGAGCTGGTTTCGGCGTCGGGCGCCGTTGGCTCGGTTTCGCCAGTTGGCGCGTCGGGTATGGCCAATGCATTCTCTTCGGTCATGAGAATCCTCCTCACGTCCCTTTGCGGTCGATGGCAATGCTACACCGTTTCGACGGGGAAGGGGCAAAGCGGCAAGCAACCAGTTGCCTCGCCGTTACGCTTTCGTTTCCGAGATGAGTCATCTTGCCAGGTAGGCTGACCCATGCTATTTCAGGACGAAATGGCTGCGCTTCGTTTCGATGAGGCCGGCTTTCTGCATGCGCGACAGTTCGGCCGAAAGAGCGCTGCGGTCGACGCCCAGGTAATCGGCAAGACGTTGCCGGTCGTAGGGGATGTCGAACTCGCGGGAACCGGCGCGCTCTGACTCGTACGACAAGTAGGCGAGCACCTTGCCGCGTATTGTTCGCGGGGCGGCATGGAAGATGCGCCGCGACAGCGTAAGGCTCCTGCGTGCGATGATGGCCGTCATGTTAGTGCTCGTACGGGCGTGATTGGGGCAAACGCGCGAGCACGTGTTCAGTACCTTTGCCAGGTTCAAAAACATAACCGTGCAATTTTCGTCGGCTATGACATTGACCGTGAGCGACTCGCCGGGCACGGCCGCATACGCCTCGCCGAAAAGACTCCCGGGCCCATCGGACCCGACGACGCTGACGTTGCCCCAAGCGTCGACGTTTTCTAGCCGCACGCGTCCTTCGAGCACCAGGCCGACGTTTTGGATCACATCGCCCATGTGATGTATGTAAGCGCCTGCATTGTAGCGCTTCGTGTGGGCGCCAAGGCATCCGAGCATGCCCCCAATTTCGTCGGGGGTAGAGCCTTTGAACAAGGGCGTGGTGGCGAGGAACGCATTGTAGTCATCTGGGGTCTTCTTCATGCAAATCAGAGCTTTCTACTAGCATTAGAACTGCAGATATGCAGGCATCCTACCAATTACGTTGGGCAGCGAACTACGCAGATTCAAACCTCCGAAAATCGTTGTAATCGCAACATACAACGGCATCAGCATACGATACTATAGGCTTGGGTTACAAGAGGGGAAAAGGAGGTAGGTATGAGCGACGAGAACAAGGCCGCCCAGACCGCCGAGCAGACGCCGGCTCCCAAGAAGAAGAACCGCAAGGCGGTAATCATCGGAGCCATCGTGGCCATCATTGCGGTGGTCGGCTTCGGCTTCTACCAATGGCACGAGACGCCCGAGTTCTGCGTCAGCATCTGCCACTCGCCGATGGACGATGCGTACCTTCAGACGCTCTATGCCAATCCGTACGAGCCGGCTGTTGACAAGTGGGGCAACCAAGTGACCAAGGCCGATGCCATGCTTGCCAGCAAGCACGGAGCCATGGGCAAGCGCTGCATGGCCTGCCATGTGCCGGCCATCGAAGAGCAGGTCACCGAGGGCATCGAGTGGATCACCGGCAACTACTACAACCCGCTGAGCGAGCGTGATCTTGCGCGTCTGGTATTCTACCGCGGTGCCGGCGAGACCGAGTTCTGCCTAAACAGCGCCTGCCACGACATCACCAAGACGGGGCTGACGCAAGAGACGGCAAACTTTGCCCGCAATCCGCATTCGTGGCATCACAACGAGTACACCTGCAGCGACTGCCACAAGGCTCATCGCGCGTCGGTCATGGTCTGCTCGCAGTGCCACGAAGACGCCGAAGTGCCCGAGGGCTGGCTTACCTGGGAAGAGTCGAAGAATCTCGAAAACCAGTACATGAGCTGGAACGACGAGAAGTTCCTCGAGTCGTAGACATCGCTTAGCTGGGCAAGACATGAGTGCAGGAAAGGTCATAGCGGGTCTCGCGGCGGTTCTCGTTGCGGCTGAGGGCGCGTTTGCCGTCGCGGCTAACGGGTCATCCAAGCTGCTCCGCCCGCCGGGAATCCAGGGCGAAGCCGATTTCATGGCGCGCTGCATCAAGTGCGGCAAATGCATCGAAGCATGTCCGTACGCCTCGCTTCATGCGGCGGGACCTGCCGAGGGCGCTGCGGCGGGAACGCCGTGCATCGACGCGCGCGAGCAGGCGTGCAGGCTCTGCAAGGATTTCCCCTGCGTGGCGGCGTGCCCCACGGGCGCGTTGCGCGATGTGGCCGAGAGGTCTGATCCCAAGGCGGGCTACGCGCGCATCGACGAAGAGGTGTGCATCGCCTACCAAGGTTACCGCTGCGAAGTATGCTACCGCATCTGTCCGCTCATCGACCAGGCCATCACGCTCGATTTCCAGGCGATGGAAAACGACGATATCCATACCAAGTTCATACCGACTATAAATAAGGATGTGTGCACGGGCTGCGGGCTGTGCGTCGAACGCTGCGCGGTTGACGAACCGTATGTGCCTATTCGCATCGTTACGCGCGCCGAGCAGGAGCGCGACGGCGGCCGGTAGGGGGCGCGCGGGAGCGCCCCGAAGCACGAAAGATCGGCGGGCCCGCGCCCGCTTCGAGGGGACATTTAGCGAGGGAAAGGTAAACGGAGCTATGAGCATGAGCATTTCAAGGCGCAACTTCGTCAAATCGGCGGCTATCGCCATGGCGACTGCCGCTGCCGCCGGGTCCGTTGCCAGCATGACGGGCTGCGCACCTAAGGTCAACGAGCCGATCAACGGCGATTCGGTCAAGAAAACCCTGGCGGTCTGCCGCTTCTGCGGCTGCGGCTGCGGCGTCATCGTCGAAACGCTGAGGGGCAAGGTCGTAAGCGTCTACGGCGACCCCGAGAACGATTCGAACCGCGGCCTCAACTGCGTGAAAGGCTACTACCTGAGCAAGATCCTGTATGCCGAAGACCGCCTGACCAAGCCGCTTATCCGCGAGGACAACTCGCTGAAGGGCACCGACGAGGGCTTCCGCGAGGCAACCTGGACCGAGGCGCTCGACCTGGTCGCCTCGAAGCTGCGCGAAACCTGGAAGGCCGACAAGAGCCGCCTTGCGTACTGGGGCTCGGGCCAGCAGCCAATCCTCGAGGGCTATGCCACTTCCAAGTTCTGGAAGGCGGGCCTGCGCTCCAACAACATCGACCCCAACGCGCGACTGTGCATGGCCAGCGCCGTCGTGGGCTTCATGAACGTGTTCCAGACCGATGAGCCGGCTGGCTGCTACGCCGACATCGACCATGCCGACGTGTTCATCACCTGGGGCGCCAACATGGCCGAAGCCCATCCGATGCTGTACTCGCGCGTCATGACCCGCAAGATTTCAAACCCCAAGGTCAAGCATTACGACGTTAGCACTCTCGGTACGCGTACGGGCGCCACGGCCGACAAGGTCATCCTCTTCGGCAACAATGGCGATCTGGCCATCACCAACTGCATCGCCAACTACCTGATCAAGAACAAGACCTACGACAAGCGGTTCGTCGAAGCCCATCTGCAATTCAAGAAGGGCACCGAGAACATCGGCAACGCCGACAACGACGGCTACGACAAGAGCGAGATCGGCCAGAAGGTCGATGCCACCGAAAGCATCACGTTCGAGGAATACGCCAAGCGCCTCGAGCCCTACACCTGGGAATACGCATCAAAGATTTCGGGTACGCCAGTCGAGGACATCAAGGAGCTCTACGAGCTGTTCGCTAATCCCGACATCAAGATCCTCTCGTTCTGGACAATGGGTGTCAACCAACACAATCGTGGCACGTGGATGAACCATAACCTGCACAACATCCACCTTCTGAGCGGCCATTATTGCAAGCCAGGCGACACGGGCTTCAGCCTTACCGGCCAACCGTCCGCCTGCGGCACGGCGCGCGAGGTGGGCACGTTCTGCCATCGTCTGCCAGCCGACCTCGTTGTGGCCAATCCGCAGCATCGCCGCTATACCGAGGCCGTTTGGAACCTCCCCGAGAATTATCTCGAGGACATCGCCACGCCGGGTTTCCACACCACCAAGATGTTCCGCGAGCTCTCGAATGGCAACATCGACTTTTTGTGGTCCGCCAACAACAACTGGGCGCAGTCGATGAGCAACCTGACCCGTTTCCTGGGTCGCGGCGCCGAGGACAAGAGGGGCATCTTCGATGCGTTCATCGTGGTCAGCGAGGTGTATCCGACCATCTCGACCAAGTATGCCAACGTGGTGCTGCCCTCGGCCATGTGGATCGAGCGCGAAGGCGCGTTCGGCAACGGCGAGCGTCGCACCGCCGTATTCGAGAAGGCGGTCGATCCTCCCGGAGACGCCATGTGGGACATGTGGCAGCTCATGGAGGTCGCCAAGCGCGTGCTGCAGGACGAGAAGATCGGGCAGGAAGACGCGTTCGATCTGCTGTTCGGCCAGTGGTACGACAAAGACGCCGCCGACTTCAAGCAAGAGAGCCAGCGCGAGGTTTGCAAGAGCATGTGGGAAGAGTACCGCACGTTCAGCAACCCCGACCTGAATCCGCGCGCGGCCGCCATCAACTCCGACAAGGACGAGAAGTTCGGCGCAAAGCTGAAGATGGAAGCCAAGCAGCTGGCCCCGTACGAGGAGTACATCTACCAGCACGGCATGACGTGGCCGGTCCGCGAGATCGACGGCAAGTGGTATCCCACCAAGTGGCGTTTTGCCTACGGCGACCAGAAGGAAGGCTACGACCAGATCGGCATCGAGAAATATGGCGACAAGGGCCTGGCGGGCGACGCCTCGTTCTACAAGTCTGCCGACCACAAACCCTCGGTCGTGTTCCGTCCGTGGGAGCCACCGGCCGAGGTGCCCGATGACGAGTATCCGTTCGTCTTCTGCACGGGCCGCTTGCTCGAGCATTGGCATACGGGCACTATGACCCGCCGCGTGCCCGCGCTCGATAACGCCTTGCCAGAGGCGCTGCTCGACATGAACCCGCTCGACATGGAGGCCCTGGGCATCAAGGACGGCGACCGCGTGAAGCTCGTCAGCCGTTGGGGCGAGGTCGAGATCACCGCTTCGAGCGCCGGCCGCACGCAGCCGCCTCAGAAGTATCTGTTTGCGCCCTTCTTCGCCGAAGAAACCCTCATCAACCTGGTGCAGCAAGAGATGTACTGCCCGTTGTCGAAGGAGCCGGATTACAAGAAGACCTGCGTGCGCGTCGAGAAGCTGCAGGGGTAACGCCGAAAACGGCAAACTGAAATGCATGAGTCACCACACCTGGTGTGGTGACTCATTACTGAAAGGGACGATGTGGATCACGGGGTAATATCGAGTCTGGTGGTCGAGACCGCGCCCGAATACACGCAGGCCGTCGCCAGCGAGCTTCCGCAGAAGCCCGGTGTCGAGGTGCATGGTATCGAGGGCTATAAGATCGTTATTACGATCGAGTCCGAGACGGTCGACGAGTCGCACGATATCGCCAACGGCCTCATGGATATTACAGGCGTTATCGGCGTCAATTTGGTGTACCTGAACTTCGAGGACGACAAGACGATTTACCCCGATGGGGTGTGAGAATGACCATAAGCAGAGTCCTTTGTCATAACTAGGGACTGTCCCTAGTTATGACAAAGAGGGGTGACCCTTTTGGTTGTTTTGAGCAGTGGAAGGACGAAGGGCTGTATGAGCGATGGCCAGAACAACGAAACGCAGGTGAAGAAAGCCAAGGGGTTTCCCTTCACCGTAGTGCGCCACGTGGTGCAGATCCTGATCTTGATGTTGTTCCTGATTGCGCCTATCGTGGCGGGATGGGGGCTTTTCGGCGGAATGGTCGGGGGCGACAACGCCATCGCGACGCCGGCCCAGAGCTTCCCGCTTTACGGGACGCTCTCGTCGAGCACGATATTCGGCATAACGCTCATCGATCCGTTTGCAGCTTTGCAGACGGTCGTAGCGGCTAAGGCGTTCGACCCAGCTTGGCTTGTTGGGCTGCTGCCGCTCCTGGTCGTTTACGGGCTCATTCGCGGACGTGTATTCTGCGGGTGGGTATGCCCGGTCAACCTCGTATGCGAAATCGTCGATTGGCTGCGCAAGAAGCTGCATTTACAGGTGCAGGAAATGCCAATCCCGCGCCACGTCAAGGTGTACATGGCGCTTGGCGTGCTCGTGCTCTCCGCTGTTCTGAGCTTCCCCGTGTTCGAGGCGCTATCGCCGATCAGCTTCATAAACAAGGGCCTCGTGCTCGGAAGCCTTGCGGGGGGCTTGACCCTTCTGGCTATTATCATCGCCGAACTGTTCTGGGGCCATAGGGTCTGGTGTCGCAGCATTTGCCCGCTCGGCGGCTTCTACGAGGTCGTGGGTAAGATCGGCTTGGTAAACGTGCATATCGACCACGATGCGTGCATCGGCTGCAACAAGTGCAAGAAAGCCTGCCTGTGCGACCCGCAGATCCTTGATGCGGCCGTCGCTGGCGAAGACGCCATCGTGCGCGCGGGCGATTGCATGCTGTGCGGCAAGTGCGTCGAGGCATGCCCGACCGCATCCCTTGCCATAAAGCCCGGCCGCCCTTCGAAAAATGTGTAAAAAGGGTCAGACCCCTTTTACACATTTTGTCCGAAAATCGCAGCACCCCCGCCTGCAAGAGCACGCTGGGATGGCGCGCTGGCGCCGGGGGGCGTCCTCTTTGATGGCAGATCGGTTGGGGATGGGGGGAAATCGATTGGCCGAATACCGTCAACGGTGCTGATTTTAATGACGGTTGGCGTTATACTTTTCCGATAGCCTGCCGGCGCGTTCTCCGGCCTGCTCGCATTGTTTTTTGGAGGCGCTATGACACATTTGCTCGATTTGCCAGAAGCCGACTTGTACCTGTTCGGATGCGGTGAAGCCCAACGTGCTTACCTGGTATTTGGATGCCATAAGCTCGATTGCGAAAGCGATGATGGCAAGCCGTTGTACCGCTTCGTCGTCTGGGCTCAGAACGCTCGTTCCGTCAGCGTCGTCGGCGAGTTCAACGGTTGGGACGAAGAGGCCAACCCCATGACCGAGGTCCAGAAGGGCATTTTCGCGTGCGTCGTGGCGGGGCTCGAGGACGGCGCAATCTACAAGTACAACGTGGTCGGTGCCGATGGCGTTGCACGTTTGAAAGCCGACCCATTCGCCTTCCATGCTGAAAACGGTCTTGCGACCGCTTCGAAGGTGTGGGATTTATCGGGCTACGAATGGGGCGATGAGTCGTGGTTGGCCAAGCGCGCGAAAGCCGATGCTTTGCACGAGCCGATGTCGATTTACGAGCTGCATCTGGGCTCTTGGCGCGTTGGCGAAGACGAGGTATATCCCAATTACCGCACTGTCGCAGACCAGCTCGTCGAGTACTGCACAAACATGGGCTATACGCATGTCGAGCTTATGCCCGTTACCGAATACCCGTTCCCAGCCTCATGGGGTTACCAGACGACGGGCTACTATTCGCCGACGTCGCGTTACGGCACGCCGCAGGATTTCATGTATTTGGTCGATACCCTGCACGCTGCAGGTATCGGCGTCATCCTCGACTGGGTTCCGGCTCATTTTCCCAGGGACGCGTTCGCGCTCGCGCAGTTCGATGGCACACCGCAGTTCGAGTACGCCGACCCACGGCTCGGCGAGCATGCCGAATGGGGTACGCTTGTCTTCGACTACACCAAGCCCCAGGTCATCAGCTTCCTCGTCTCATCGGCGATGTTCTTCTTCGACCTGTATCACATAGACGGCATCCGCGTCGACGCCGTATCGTCGATGCTCTACCTCGATTACGCGCGAACCGACTGGGTGCGCAATAAAGACGGCGGGAACATCAACCTCGAAGCCGTCGAGTTCCTGCGCAAGCTCAATACGGCTGTGCTGGCGGCTAACCCTGGGGCCATGACCATCGCGGAGGAATCTACGTCGTTCCCATTGGTCACCGCTCCGCCTTACGACGGGGGCCTCGGCTTCACCTTCAAATGGGACATGGGCTTCATGCACGATATGATCGACTACTTCAAGCTCGATCCGCTGTGGCGCCGCGGTAGCCACGACAAGCTGACGTTCGGCATGATGTACGCGTTTTCCGAGAATTTCGTGTTGGCATTCAGCCACGACGAGGTGGTTCACGGCAAGCATTCGATGGTCGAAAAGATGTTCGGCACCTACGAGCAGCGGTTCGCCAACCTGCGTGCGCTCATGGGCTTCCAGTTTGCGCGGCCGGGCAAGAAGCTGACGTTCATGGGATCCGAATTCGGGCAGGTGATCGAGTGGGATTACAAGAAACAGCTCGACTGGTTCCTCATGGAATACCCCATTCACGACAGCATGCGTGCCTACAGCGCAGAGCTCAACGCGTTCTATCGCTCGCATCCCGCCTTGTGGAAAGTGGATGACAGTTGGGCGGGCTTCTGCTGGGCGAACGTCGATGACCGCGACGAGAGCGCCATCGCGTTCGTGCGCTACGCCGACGACGGCGCGCCGGGCCACGACGGCAGCTTGGCGGTGCTCGCCTGTTTCAACTTCACGCCTAACGTGGTAGATGGGTTTACCGTGGGCCTTCCTGGCCCAGGTGCGCTCACCGAAGTTCTGAACAGCGACGATTTGCGTTTCAGCGGCAGCGGCGTGACCAATGCTGACACGGGCGTGCAGATTGAAGAAGAGCCTTTCGGCGATCAGCCGTATAGCGCGCGCTTGGTCCTGCCCCCGCTGTCGGCGGTGTATTTCGAGTACAGGCTCGACCCTATTCCCGAGCCGAAGCCTGCGCCCAAACCCGCGGCGAAGAAGGGGAGGGGTGCCAAATCCGCCGCCAAGGCTTCTACAAAGCCTGTCGCAAAGCGCGGTCGGGCTGCCAGCAAGGGCTGATGGCCAGCCGTTTAAAACCAAATACTCGAATAACGATGCATCTGGTCGGACTGTAACTGCACGGTTCGCCAGGTTGATTTACCATTGAAGGAACGCGGGCTCGCATCTGCTTGCGGGGCGCGAAAGAGGCGACCAAGGAGGGCGCATGAGCGAACGAAAGACAAGCGTGGCAATGATTCTGGCTGGCGGCCAGGGAAGCCGCCTAGGCGTGCTCACACGCTGGCGCGCCAAGCCGGCTGTGCCGTACGGCGGCAAGTACCGCATTATCGACTTCCCGCTTTCCAACTGCACTAATTCGGGCATCGACGTAGTGGGCGTGCTGACCCAGTACGAGCCCTTTGTTCTGAACAGCTACATCGGCAACGGCGCTCCGTGGGACCTGAACACCAACAACGGTGGCGCGTACGTGCTTTCGCCCTACACGCATGTGGGCGACGAGGGCCATTGGTATTTGGGCACGGCCGACGCCATCTACCAGAACATCCGCTTCATCGACCGTTTCGATCCCGAGTACGTGGTGGTGCTTTCGGGCGACCACATCTACAAGATGGATTACAGCGAGATGATTCAGTTCCACAAGCGCAACGGCGCCGACGCGACCATCGCCGTCATGCCCGTGCCCATCGAGGAGGCCAGCCGGTTCGGCATTTTGGCCACCGACGAGGAATTGCGCGTGACCGATTTCGTCGAGAAGCCCGCCAACCCGCCGAGCAACCTGGCGTCAATGGGCATTTACGTTTTCAGCTGGGAGAAAGCCCGCCAGTACCTCGTGGATGACGCGGCCGACGAAGCCAGCAGCCACGACTTCGGCAAGGACGTTATTCCCGCCATGCTAGGCGCCGGCGAGCGGCTGTTCGCCTACAGTTTCGAAGGTTATTGGCGCGACGTCGGCACGATCGACAGCTTGTGGGAAGCCAATATGGACATGCTCGACGAGACGTCGGGTCTCGACATGTCCGACGATTGGAAGATCTACTCGCGCAACCCCAACCTGCCAGCCGCGCGCATCGGTTTTGGGGCCGATCTTGACGATTGCATGGTTGCCGAGGGCTGCGAGGTCGATGGTGCCGTGAAGCACAGCATCTTGTTCCAAGGCGTGCAAATCGGTCAGGGCGCGAAAGTCGTCGACAGCATTATCATGCGCGGGGCGCGCATTGGCGCCGGTGCCGTTATCGAGCGTGCCGTCATCGCCGAAGATGTAGTCGTTGAGGATGGCGTCCAGGTAGGCGCTGAAGGCGCCGAGCTTGCGGTTCTTGGGCCCGGATGTCGCATTGCGGCGGGCGGGCATGTGGCGCCTGGGCAATCTGTCGAGCCCGATGCAGTTGTCGAGTAATCGGCCCTGTTAGCTATAGGAAGGCATGATTATGAACGATACTTTTGCCATTGTGTACGCCGGCCACGGCAATCTGCTGCTGGGCGACCTGATTGCCCACCGTTGCGTATCGGCAATTCCGCTGGCGGGGCGTTTCCGCACGATTGACGTGCTGCTGTCGAACTTGTCGCAGAGCGGCATCCGCAACGTCGGAGTCGTCATGCAGCGCAATTTCCAGTCGTTGGTCGAGCATATCGGTTCGGGCGATGCATGGGATCTGAACAGCAAGAGCGGAGGCGTGGCCCTGCTCACCCCCTTTGACCAAGGCTTGGGAACCGGTTTGTACCGCAGCTTCGGCGACGCTCTGTTCGCGAAGCGCTATTACATCAACCGCCAAAAGGCCAAGTACTGCTTGCTGTTGGCATCCGACATGGTCTATCGCGCCGATTACAACGAAATGCTCGAGCACCATATTGCCACGGGTGCCGACATGACCCTTCTGTATTCGCGTGAGCTGAACATCAAGCCAGGTGATCCCACTCATCTGGCAAATCTGCATATCAGCAGCGAAGGATGGGTGCTCGGCGCCGACTTCGAGCCGGCAAGCGTCGAAGGCGGCTGCTACAACTTGGGCGCCTGCATTATGGAGCGCGACCTTCTGCTGCGCTTGGTTGAGGACGCTTGCGCCGAAGGACGCTATGATTTCGTGAACGACATCATCGAACCGGCGTTGTCGACCCATAAAGTGGCCGCGTTCGAGCATAAGGGATATTCTGCGCGGTTGACCACGGTCAAATCGTATTTCGACATGACGCGCGACATGCTCGACCCCGGCGTGCGCGAAGAGCTCTTTTCGGCTCATGGTCCGGTGTATACGCGCATCATGGACGCTGCGCCCGTGCGTTACAACGCTGGCTGCCAAGTCGAGAACAGCGTGTTTGGCAACGGCTGCGTAATCGGCGGCCGCGTGGTGGGCAGCGTCGTTTTCCGCGGCGTTACCATCGAGCCTGGCGCCGATGTCGAGAACTGCGTCATCATGCAGGATTCGCACATCGAGGCCGGAGCGCGCCTGCGCAATACCATTATCGACAAGGACGTGGTAGTCGGTGCGGGTGCGCGTATTGTGGGCACACCCGATCAGGTAGCCGTCGTGTGCAAAGGATCGTTTGTGAGCAACTAGGAGCGGGTCGCAGGGCGTTAAGCGTTAAGCGACTCGTTATTAGTGCGCGTTTTGCCGTAATGAAGAGGAGATGAGTCGGGAGAACGGTTCTCCCGACTCATCCTTGTTAGAAAGGATAGTGATGGTAGCAAATTCGAAGCAATCGAAGCAGGTTACCGAAACCGAGGTCGCCAAAGAGGTCAAGGCTGCCGAAGAACCGAAGGCCGCTGCCGCAAAGGCCGAGCCCGCCAAGGCTGAACCGAAGGCCGCCGAGCCCAAGAAGCAGGCGACGCGCAGCCGCGCGGTTGCCAAGACGAAGCCTGCGACCGCGGCTGCCAAGGTCGAGCCCGTTGCCACGAAGAAGATTGAGTCGAAGGGCGCCGAAAAAGCCGAGCCCACGAAGAAAGCGGAGCCGAAGGTTGCGGCTGCGACGACGAAGAAGGCTGCAGCTGCAAAAGCCGAGCCCTCCAAGAAGACCGTGGCCGCGAAGGCCGAGCCTGCCAAGGCCGAAACTGCGGCAACGAAGAAGGAGGAGCCTGCGAAGAGGACCGCGGCTGCGAAGAAGGCTGATTCTGCAAAGAAGGCTGAATCCGCCAAGAAGGTCGAGTCTGCTAAGGCCGCATCCGAGCCTGCGAAGAAAGCCGAGCCTGCTAAGACCGAAGAGCCCAAAGCTGAGGCGAAGACCGCTTCGGCCGCAAAGAAGAGCACGGCCAAGAAGACGACTTCGACGGCGGCGAAGAAGCCTGCAACGCGCAAGGCTGCTGCCAAGAAGGCGGCTGCGCCCGAGCAGCAGAAGCCCGCAACCGAGGTCGAGGAGCAGGGGAAGGCTTCTGCGGCCAATCAGGCCAAAGAAGAGGTCGAGGTAGCGCCTGTTGCCGAGCTCGCCTCTGAGCCGAAGCCCGCACCCGAGCCCACGCCTGCACCCGAACCCGAGCCGGAGCCCGCACCCACGCCCGAACCCGAGCCCGCACCCGCGCCCGAGCCCGAGCCTGAGCCCGCACCCGCGCCCGAGCCCGAACCCGAGCCCGCACCCGAGCCCGAGC
>DFIX01000026.1:106650-131887 GCA_002371495.1 Eggerthellaceae bacterium UBA3686 | reverse complement strand
CTCGATAAGCATATGTGGGCTTTTGCGAGTGCTGCGTCCCCAAAACTTACTCTAACCGTGCATCCGGTGCACGCGGGCGCCCCTCGCTGCACCGAAAGTGCGGTTAGGGTAAGTTTTCGGATGTGACAGGGCTACGAGCCTTGTCACACGGCAACCTTCGGGCAAGACTCGTAAGCCTGCCGTCAAGCTTTTTAGGTGCACTCGGCATACTTTTAGGGCGCCGCGGGAGGACGCGCATCGGGCTGCAGGGCAACCTCCTGCATGTATGCTCTTATAGAGCGGTCAGACAACAGGTGCGGCGTCGGACATGCGGCTAGGAAGGACGGATAGCACCGAGAGCCTGACCGCCTGGCGACCCGACCGCCAGGTGCTCAGACTTTCGGACTCATTCAGCAGCGCCGAGGGCGCGGTGGACGTCAGCTGCGAAGTCATAAACGTGAACTGGGGACACAACCGCGAAATCGCCGAGCGCTGCCCCGCGCTCGAAGGATACTCGTACTTCGTCGAGCGGGTCCGCGTGTATAATTCCGTCGAAGGAAGCAAAGAGGAGCATCCCTTTGCTTCCTTTTGCCTCCCTACTTTCTGCGGCGGCGGAGGAGGAGCACGACGGCGACCGCAACCAAGGCCACGCCAACAACGGTGAAGACGGTGGTGCCGATGCCGCCGGTTGTCGGCAGGGCTTCGCCAGATTCGTTTTTAACCGTTACCGTCGCGTTTTCTATTAGCATGGTCGCGTCGCCTTGAATCTTCGCCCATTCGCTGGCGGGCTTGCTTTCGTCCTTCTTCAGAAGATGAGCCGCATCGGCTTCGACCAAAACGAAGAAATCGGCCTGGTTGTTGAGGGTGTATCCATCGGGCGCGCTGGTTTCCTTGATCTCGTAGTAGCCCTGCCCAAGCGAGGCGAACGTCAACGTTCCCTTGTCGCCGTCATCGCTCGAGGTCGTCTGCTCGCCGGTCACTCCCCCATCCAAAGCACGTGCATCCATGCTGCCGGTCTTGGTCGGATCGATCTGGCGCAGCCTAAACGTTGCGCCGCCGAGCAGCACGGAGCTATTGTTCTTGTCGACCTTCTTGACCGTAACGTCGACGGATGTGCTCCTGTTGTAGGCGGTCAGGACGCCCGACTGTATGCCGTCCTCGTTATTTACCGAGTACGAAACGTCGTATCCTTCGAGCGAAGGATCCTCGGCGATTGAGTAATAGCAAGGCTTGCCGTTATACGTTGCCGGCAGAGTCGCGCTCGCATCCGAAAGCAGCCCATCGCCCGACACGGTAAAGCGCTGCGACCATACACCATCCGCTCCAAGCGTTATCGCCTTTTGCCCGCCCGTTAAAGCCATTCCCTCTTGCACGGCTGGCGATGTACCCATTTGAACAGCCCTGATGCTACTTGAGTAAGGATTGTTGCCGTAGCTTGTCCAGGGATCGTAATTATTGTTACGAACATCAACGACAACCTCGACGTCCGCATTAGAATTAGGGACGGTCAATCTAAAGCGTTCATCCCCAAGCGAGTCGTAGGTTGCGCCCCCGCCGCTCACCGAAATGCTTTGAATGTTCGACGTGTGCGTATACGAATTCCAAGACCACTCGATGGTGGCGTTGCCGTATCCAGTGCCAGTCATGGTAATCGCATCTTGCCAGCTTCCATTCTTGTCAAAGCGGAACTTCACCGTAACCGTGTGCTGGCTCTCGACGTTCTTCGCCCATTGGAGCAGCGTCAGGCCAATCTCGCCATCGTGGCTCGTCGCATTCCCGAAGAAATCCAACCACTGCTTGCGAACCGTGATCTTCCCCGAATTCTCAGCGGGTTCGTTGACCACGGTGAACGTCAGCGTATCGGCATCCCATGTGACGCCCTTCGGCAGCTTCCCCATGTTGCTGATCTGGCCACCCGCAACCGCGAAGGCCACATCGCCCATAGCCGCGTAACCTTCGGGCGGCGTTTCGTGCAACGTATAGCTCCCGTCCGCCAAATCGACGAACTCGTACTCGCCCGAATCGGCCTCGCCGTCACCCGGCTTCGTGAGCACGGTATCGTCCGCCTCGCCGTCGGCCTTGGCCTTCGTCAGTGTGAACACCGCGCCTGTCATGGGTCTGCCGTTCTCGTCGAGCTTCTTCACCGTGACGTCGACGGAATGCACCTTGTTCGTGAAGGTGACGTGGTTGTCCCTGTCTGCAACGATCTCGCCCGTTACGGCGGTGCGCCCGTCATCAATCGTCGTGCCAGATTCGACGATGCTGCCGTTCCTGACTTCGCTGTGGATGTCGACGAGGTCGTACCCCTCTGTCGGCGTTTCGGTAATCGTATAGGTCGTCCCGGCGGGAACATTGGCAATGTCCAGGACCTGGTCCTGGTTGATCATCAGCTCTGCCGAAACGTAGTTGTCGTCGCGCCGATCCATCTGGTTGCCGTAGAGTTGGATCGTCTTCGTAACGCCGCCTTCCGTATAGGTGATGGACACAGGGCCCACATCCTCGGCGAAAACGCCTTCGCAGGTCGCATCGAACACGTTGCCCGACTCGTCGGTCAAATTGACGTGCCCTTCCCCGTTCGGTTCGGCCTGGTAATAATGGTAGATTCCGTCTTTGTCGATGCTGTGGTAGAACAGCCCGCTGATTCCGTACCAAGGCACATGGCTGCCATCGGTCACGAACGGACCAGGCTGGGTGTCGTTTTCGAGGACGACGGTATATGCGAACTTGGTCTCGTCGGCCGGCAGAGGCGTGCGCCCGTCCTTGTCGACGATGTCCTTCTCGAGGTTGATGTAGCCGCGTAGGGTGTTTTCGACCTTCAGGGAATCCAAGCCGACCGTGCTGCTGGTCATGCTGGTTATGGTAACGTCATCGCCGGGCTCGACGATCGTCATCCCTTCCGTATACCCGGTGAAGTTCACGCTCTGCAGGACGCCGTTGACGAGCATCGGATGATACACCGGCGAAACGAAGTCGAATTCGTACCCGAGCGATGAGCTATCTTCCTTGATCGTGTAATCGTGCCCGGTTTCAAGAATATAGTACTTGGTGCCCGTGCCTTCGGGATACGTGCCGGACGGATAGGCCTTCTTGTCAAGCCCCAGGGCGTCCATATGTTCCTCGCTGAGCATCAAGCCTGTGGCGATGGCGAAACTATCGGACCAGCGAGTGCCGACCTCGACCTCGTGCCCGTTGTACGTCACCGTCCGAACGCTTGACGGCTCCCATACGTATTGGCGGCTCGCGCTGTCCCAGCCGAGGTGAACCGATGTATAGGGCTTTGCCTCAGTCCCCCTCATGATGTCGTAATCGATGGAGAATTCCTTGCTGCTACCATCGGCCTCGTACAGGTACCGCGCAAGAATGCCCGGATCTCGCTCGACGTTCCACACCTTCTGAATCTTGGATTCCGAAGCGGTGAGCGGCATGGGGTCCGGCGTCTGCAGGTCGGAGTAATACGGCCCGTGCACCGTGGGCTCGCCATTCGGCTCGCCGTTGATCGTCTGCATTTCGACGACGGAATAATGAATCTTCTGGTCTTCGTTCGTCAGGACGGCGAAGGTCCCGTCGGTCCTCTTGACGATGGAAGGATACTGCTCGACCCCGCCCTTCTCGTAGCCCTTCGTATCGCGCAAGTCCTCGTACGTAGCAGTGCTCGTGCTCCACGTATGCCCTTCGAGGCCGTTGTTCAAGGCCGCCACGTAATCGTAAGCGTCCTGGTCGGGCCACACCACGAAGCTGACAGAGTACTCACAGCCGTTCATCAGCACGCCGACCGGGGAAAGGTCCCACTCCAGCTCGCCGGTTTCGTTGTCGACATCGGCGAGGGCCATGCGGTATGTAGCCCCCTCAGCCGTGGTCACGGAATAGACCTTCTTGTCATCGACGACGGAGGACGTCGCCGTGTAGGTCTTCGTTCTTGACGAAGGAACGTTGAAGGTCACCGTGGGATTGTCCAGGTCGCCCGTCGAGGTGACCGTGTATAGGACGTTATCGCCCTGGTCTTTGACCGTATAAACATACCCGTTCGTCTTGCCCCGAACGACCGTCGTGGTCATAGCGTCGGTAGTCAGCGTGTCGGTGATGCTGACATTCGCATGGCCGGTAACATCTGCAATGGTGAGGAAGATGTTGTTGAACGCATCGTTGAGCGCATCGACGGTCTGCGCATCCGAGAAGTACGTTTGCACCGCCTGCGTGTCCGTCTCGTCGTAATCGCTCTGACCATTGCTGTAGGCGTAGTTCGTCAGGTACTTGGAGTACTTTTCGCTCTCGTTTTTCCTGTAGGTGAAGATGTTGTAGAACTTGACTCCGCTATTTACGAGCGCCAAAGCCTCGTCCTTGGCCGCATCATACGCGTCCCTGTTGCCGCTATCCCCCGTATGAGCTGCCGCCGACGTGTCGCCGACCATATTGGTGGGTTCGCCGTCCGTCAGGAACACGACGTAGTAGTTTTCGTCGGTTCCGTCTTGCGCCTTCTTGCTTGTAATAACCTGGTACGCGTACTGCAGCGCCTCTTCCCAATTGGTTCCGCTCGTGAACCGATTGCTGTTAACGACGCGCATCAGGTCGCTTTTGTCCGTTCCCTGCACCCATTCGCTATGCTCGGTCTCGTCCTTCCAGTCAGTTTTTGTATCGAAACGATGGTCGCCGAAGCTGATGAGCGCAACTTCGATGGTGTCGTTTTCTTTACCGTTGTATGCCAAAAGCCGACCGATCACGTCGTCGAGCGCTTTTTGCTCGGCATACAAGCGGGTCGTTTTGCTCTTAACGTACAGCGGCGCGTCATCTGGGTATGCGGCCCAGGAATTCCCAGACTGATACGTGAAGGAGGCGCTACCCCAATTAACTGAGGCGTTTAGCGGGACCATCTGGCCGTTTATCTCGCCGTAAAACTGGTAACCCTGCGAGGGGGTGATATCGCCCCTGAAGACCGCTGTGTTTCTTGTGCCGTAGTACCAATAGTCTTCATCATCGCTGACTGTATTGGTAATCATGCTGCTAGAGCGGTCCATGACGAACAGCACGTTCGATTTCTGCGTCGCTTCTTGTATTTCGGTAATCGAGCTGCCCTTCACGCTTAAGGTAAGGGTGTACGTTCCGTCGTCATTTGGCTCGAGGGTCTTGTTGCCCGTCGGCTTTTCGAGCTGTGAATCGTCTGCCGAAGACGATTGCTCGCCCGTCGCGGTTCCGCGCAATGCGACCGGGGCGACGTCAAAGACCCGCACATCGTTAGCCTGGCCATCCATGCCAGCGTCGCCCGAAGTAGAAGCCGCGGTTGGCGAGGAGGACTGCGCCCCAAGGGGTGGGGTCTCGGGGTCTCGCGTCTCTCTGCTGATATAGGTCCCGACGACCGAGAACGAATCCTGCTCGTAGCTGAAGCCGAACGCCGCGTCGTTTTCCACGTCGGCCTGGACCCCGTCGATCAGCTCGACCTCGTCTGCCTTGAAATGCACGACGCCCGGCTCGGTCGCACCTGTGGCCTCCAGCCCATTCGTATAGTTGATTTCGACCTTGACCGGCGTCTTGGGTTCGATTTCCTTGCCTTCGTGCAGGAGCGTTATGTCGAAGAAGCGCGCTACGTCCAGGTTGGTCAGATGCGCATCCACGTCGGAGGCATCGTCGGCCTTCTTGCCATTAGCGTCGGGGTCCTGCGCTTCGAGATATTCCTTGTTGACCTCGGACCATGTTTTGCCAAGGTACTGCAGGTACTCGTCTGACCCCGGCTCGATTTCCCGCACGGCGAGCTCTGTTCCATCGGGAATTCCCGCAGCGTCGTCATACGAGACCGTAACCGTGTACGTCTTGCCGTCGAACACAAGGACGTTGGCACCAGTTTGGCGATCGGTTATGCGCACTATGAAACTCGTGCCGTCTTCCATCGATACCGTCAGCGCTTCCGTCGTGCTGAACGGCTTGAGCGCAATAAGGGCCCAGTCGCCGCTTGCAACCTGCGTGGCATCTATGCTCTGGATTTCCTCGCCTGTCAGCTCGGCGCTGTATTCGCACTGCAAACCGAGGTCGTCCTTGATCTTGCCGACAGTCGTATCTTGGTCAGCTTTGTGCGCGGACATCAGGCTCGGGTCGCTGAATGCCACGTTCTGCGCGCTCGCCACGAGCTCGCTTGCTGAAGCGAAGTCCGTGCCGTCGACGAGACCTAGCGAGTCTACGAGGCCGGTTAAGGTCATAAACCCGTCTTTGGGGAGATTGAACTGGTACATCTTTCCGGCGACCGATTGCGGAGGATCGGCTTCGGCCGAGAGCGCGCTCGTTGACGTGGAGTCTATCCCGCCCGCGAGCAGCTGGCCCTGCTGCGACTGCTGATTGCCGGATTGCGGGAAGAAGCCCGCTTCGTTCGTCGCCCTATCGGAGGTGATGCTCAGCGCCGGCACCATGAGCGCAATCGCCGCCACGAGGACCACCACCCCGGCAAACGTCGCAACCATCCTTCGCCTGCGCTTAAGCTGCTGGCGTCTAATTTCGTACCTGACCATGTCTTTGTCTGGGCTAGCCATATGAGGCCCCCTTCAGCCCGGGGAACATGTCAAAGTATGGTGCGTTTATACTGAGTCGATTGTATTATTACCACTTTTCTAGATGAACATGGCATGATATGGCAAATTTGTCGATTATTTGTAAGCAATTGTCTTGCTTCAGTTTTGTTCCGACTGATGAAGAACCTATTTACTTATATTATTGATTTGCTTTTCTATTACTGTATTGCAGTTTGTTTACCATGTCTACCATGAACGATTGGTAATAATGCCAAGACGTGCAAAAGTGCCATAGTGCAAAAGGGTCAGACCCTTTTGCACTATGGCACTTTCGCACGTCTGACCCTTTTGCGCTATTTGCGGCGGCGCCAGAGGAGCAGGGCGCCGCCAGCGATCAGGAGCACGCCCACGACGGTGAAAATGGTGGTACCGATGCCGCCGGTAACGGGCAGCTCGGAGCCAAGCGTATTGGGGATGGTGAGCTTTAGCCCGTCTTTTACGTCCTCGCCTACCAACGTGCCATCGGCTAAAACTTCGAACTGCCAGTTCACATGGCTCAAGATATAGCCATCGGGCGCCTGCGCCTCGACGAGCGTATACTGGCCAGGCTCGAGCTCCTTTACCACAGCACCTTCTTTTGGAAGCTCAAAGCACCCATCCGCATCGAGCACGATTGTCTGCGAATCGTCCGCAAAAGAGCGCACATCCAAATTCAGCAGCTTAGACTTACCGTTTTGAATATAAAACCTCGCTCCTTCAAGGGGCTGCTGCGAGTTTTGGTCAACCTTGAATATTTGGACGTCGGCAGTTGTCGGCCGATTGCTCTTGTTATAAACGGTGATGACACCCTGATTCGCAATTCCATCGTTATTATCGAATCCGAATAAGACATACCCATCCCTGGGCGAATCTCCTACGGATATCTCGTTTCCGGCGGAATCAAGCTCAGCTACGTAGTAGAGATACGGTTTTCCATTAGCATCTTGTGCGGGAAGGTCATAACCATCATGGCTATTCTCAGTACCTCCAATCGTCCAGACGTGCGACCATGCGCCAGATTTGAGAATAATATGACCTTGGGTGAATTCAGCGTCATCAATTATTTCGTAGGCGCCGTCCGTAACCAAGCCAACTACGGAAACGTTATTCAAATTGCGCCAATGGCCTGAATTGCCATAGAGCCAATTAACATGATATTTAGTCGTAAACTCTACGTCGCCGTCAACATGATCAATCGTTAGCTGCCGTTGTCTCCCCTCAGCTGTTTCATCAATCTTTTCGAGTCGGTAGTTTTCAGTGATTATGGGCTGATCACTACCGCAATACCCCTCGTATTGCCTATCGCCGATCTTAAGAGTGAAATTGAAATTTGGCTGCCATTCGTCATCCCATTGAATGACAACCCTATCGCCATCAACTCGAACGGTTTTCCTGTCACCAAATCTAACGGGATTATCATTACCGTTGTAATCGACAACGGTCATCTGCGTCGTAACGTTATGCGAGCCAACAGATGCGCTTCTTGCATAGTGCTTACGCTTAAGGACGACAGAGACCTCAGTCCCGTTTGATGGTTCAATAATCCTGCCAGCCGCATCAAGCCATTGTTTTTTGACTACGAGCTCACCAGACTTGTAGTTCGTTATGCTCGTGATTGCAGTTTGGCTTTCGTCGCCGTAGACGCTCACCTGCGAATGGTGCTCAGCATCGTTCGAATTGGCGATGTAAACCTTGTAGACCTTATCGTTTGCCGCATAGCCATTCGGCGCCTGTATCTCTTTCATGTAGTACGTTCCGGTGCGAATGTTGCTGAACCGGACTTTGCCCTGGGCATCCGACGTGGCTTCGAGGTTACCGTCCGCATCGGTCGCAGGCTTAGTGCACTTGGGATCGGTGTAAAGCGCGAACTTCGCCCCTTGCAGAGGCGCCCCTTCCGCATCGACCTTGCTGAACTCGACGCTGCCCACACCCGGCTCCCATGCGTTGCGGATATCGATAAACTTCTCGTCAGCCACATTGTCGGCTTTATCGAAGAAGCTCGCATCCTTGTAATACGTTTTGCTCAGGCCGTACTGGTACACGACGTTGCCCGACGAATCCAAACGGTCGTCGCCATTCGAGTCCTTGAGCGCCCACTTGGTCACGCGAGCCGTCATGAAATGCACGGGCGAATAGCTCTCACCATCCGAAGCGCCGTAGGTAATCACGCCACCCGTCATGGGATCGATCGCCTCGAAACCGCCGAGCGACATCTCAGCCCAATTGCCCTGGCTCTTCAGCTCGCCCCAAGTATGCCCTTGGGCATTCTTCGCAGTGTCCGGTACGTTCTCGAGCACGATGTAGCGATATACAGACGGATGGCCCTCGTCGAGGTTGTGCATCTCGTTCTGATCGATATCGGCAAAACCGAAGTTCACGTTGCCGTCCTCGGTCACGCCCGTCGTGCATTTTCGACCTGTAGCAATTCCATTGCCCAAATTGACCTCGACCTGGTCGAGCGAAACGTTCTTGGGCATAATCGCAGCATGCGACTCCTGCCCTTCAACAGGCCTGATAACGTAATTGTCGCCTTCTTTGACCGACTCGTATTGCCCGTCGAGGCCGATCAGCTCAAAGTGGAACTGGTCCCGCTTGAGGATGTCGGGCTGATCTTCGTGGTTGGCAACCGACTTATCGTAGAGGGCCTTATGAGCCGTGAAGTCGGCAGTACTCACCAGGTTATAGTGAATGTAGAGGTTCGACTCGCCACCGCCGCGCTCGAGGTAGAACATATCGAAGGTATGGTAGGTGCCGTCGGCAAACGTGTCGGGCGTACCATCGCTGTTAACGTCCTTCCATTCCTCGGACTTCAGATTGGCTTCGCCCTTGGCATTCTTGAACAGCTCGTAAATAGTTGTCTCGTAGGTCTTTTGACCCATGTGGTTCGGGTCTTTCTCGCCCGTAACGGTCACCTTGCCCGTTTGGAAGTTGATGTCGATCTCGGTGCGGTTGTGTACGCCGCCGCCATCGCCGACCAGCACGCCGTCGATGTAGATCCATGTATCGTCATCGCCCGAGAATTCGAACTGCATTGGCTTGTAAACGCCCTGCGGGTTTAGAACCTTGCCATCGGCGGGAATCGAAAACTGCGCGTTAACGTGCATGCCCGACCAGTAAATCGACGTGCCGAACGGCCAGAAGCCCCTGCGCTCGGTATCGGTGTCGGTCTGCTCGGTGAGCGTGAACTCCTTTGACGAACCATCGAAATCGGCCTTGTAATCGCGGCTGTCGTACGTGTAGTAGCCGTCTTTGTCTACGTACAGAAGCTTGTTGACGTCGGAATAGCTCGCCTTGCCCGCGTGATCGTAAGTCGGGTCGAAAAGGTACTGCAGCGATTCGCCGTTTGTTCCCTTGGTGTCGGGCGCATTTGTCAGCTTGGGATACCCATCGTAAAGCCTGTTCTCGACAATCCCCTGGCAAGGATCGGCGTCGAGCGTGTAGCTATTAAGGCCCGTGGTAGGTGTGGCGCCGCCGTAATTGTCCGACGTCTCTTGCGTCCAGTTATTAATGGCACCATCGTAGACGGTATGGGAGTATGCAGGACTGAACTTTAGGGCGTGGCCGTGGGCGGAGTCGTCGGTGCGAGCATTTATGCCAATGTTGTTGCCCGTGGTGCCCCTGAGCGGATCATCCCATTTCAGACCAGCACCGTCGGTCCCAGCCGACTGGAAACCGGGCCACGCCAAGCGAGCATCGGCAAAGCGTTTCTCGTCATCGACCCAGTAGTCGAATAGGTCGATGGTCGTGCCGGCGGGGTTCGAAATCGTATCGACCGTCACGCCATCTGGCTTCATGTTGGCATCCTGTGCATCGGTGACCTTGACGACGATCTTCTCACCCGTCTTCAGGGTAATGGTCAGAGCTTCTTCGGTATTGAAAGGCTGGAGGCTCACCAATGCCCAGTCGCCGGCTTTGAACTGCTTGGCGTTCAGCTCGTGAAGCGTCGACTCGTTGCGCCAGATGTCATATTCCTGCAAGAATTGGTACTTGTACTTAAGGTCGCGCAGCGTTGCGTCTTCTTCGACCGCGCATACCGCCAGCAACGTCGGGTCGGTGAAATCAACCGATTCGACGCTGGCCATGAACGCATCGAGGCCTTTGTCGTTGCCCTGCGTGTCCGACTCGAGCTCGAGTACCTCATCGCTCGTTACGTCGACATATTCGCCAACTGAGTTGCTGGATTCATAGGAAGAGGGGGGTTCGGCAACGGTAGCGTCGTCTTCGGTGGCGTCTTCGGCGTTGGCTTCGACGTCGGCACCGACTTCCCCATCCGTATCGCGAACAGCTTCGCTGTCGGGTGCTTTGTCCGCTTCGTCATCGGACGCGCCCCCAGTCGCGACGCCTTCTTCTCCAGAAGCATCGGCTTCCGTTTTGTCGCCGCCGAGATCGTTCGCACTGAACCCGTCAGCTAAATGCAACGCTTCTACGAGCGCACGTAAGCTTACCGCGTCTTCGCCTTTAAGCGTAAAGCCGTACTTTGCACCGTTAATCTCGTACTCGAAATCGACGGTGTATACGATTGCGTAAACCGAGAACTTGTTCGCCGCAAATACAACTTGCTCGTCATCAGCGGAGACCTCTTGCGTTGCCACGACCTCCGCATTGCTCTGGTCGTCCACGTGAACAACGGCAACATCATCCTGCACGGCAATAACATGGGAAGCCATGGTGACATCAACGTCGCAGAGCGGCTCAACCTCGTTGCCCTCCTCGTCGTAGAAGGCGATGTCGACGGCTAGAGTGCGAGCGGCATCGGCCGTCATCGGAGTCTGCGCAGCCGCTTCCTGTTTTGCGGCGTCAAGCACCTCGTTGTCGGTGACGGGGACCACCTTCATAGCCGAGTTCGGCGGCAACGCACCGTCGGGAGCTTTAACCGTCACGGTCAGCTTCGTGTTGCCGAAAGCATCCTTGACTTCCTGCTCGAACGATTGCGCGGGATGGCTGGCCAGGTTAGCCATCCCAGCAACATAAGTATTGCGATCAACGCCCGCAGGCTGGGATTCGAGCGTCATGCTCAGCGCAGGAACCATCAGGACGAGCGCCGTAATCAGCACGACGGCGCCGGCGAAACCTGCCACGATCTTGCGGCGCCACACGCGGCGTTGGCGGGCCATCTCGAACTTCAGACTTTCCTTGCTGTAGCGCGTCATAAACAAGCACCCCCTGCCCCGCCCTTGCAGTCAAATGACGAGGCGCAAAACTGCCGTGCGAGCACGAAGGGCATATGCCGCTGTCGAAGCCAATAGGACACGAGCCCGTACTAGCACGGCCACTATGGGGCTTAGTATAGCTCGATTGGCAATTTCTGTTTCCAATATTGCAAAAATGTGCCAATTTGAGGACTAATTGTTATAGTCTTTGACATGCTATTATTAATAGTAATTTACCATATATAACTAAGTCTACTTATATCATCAATTAGGCACTATTTGTAATTGAAAAGTGCTTTTTAGCGCAAAGGCATATGGGCATAATCTAACCCACCCCAAAAGAAAAGCCAGCCACCGAAGTGACTGACTTCTCTAAAAACCTTGTGTTAAATGAATCTCCGTCTCCTCCACAGCAGTGCGCCTGCTCCAAGGATCAGGATGCTGCCGAGGATCGTGAAGATCCGTGTTCCGGGGCCGCCGGTGTTCGGGAGGACAGCGCCGGGGGGGTTGGGAATAGTGAAAGTATCATTTATTGCTTCATGGGACTCATCAATGTCCCTTGTATCAGGATCATCTTCCACTGCATCCTGAGCAGGCGTGTACGTCGCTCCGTTTTTCAGATCGTTAGATTCTTTCACTACTGTACCATTCTCCACTGTAAATGTTATTGGTGTATCCTCCGTAATCACATACCCATCAGGTGGTTTTATCTCCTTGATCTGGTATGTACCATCCGTTAACCCGGTCAATGTATAGCCTTCAGCTGGAACAGTGAACTGGTCGTTCTCACCAAGCCAGGTATATGTGCTGTGCGTTACTATCTCGAATTTTGAACCATTGTGCTTGTAAAGCTCGAATACTGCATCGCTCAAAGGCTGATTATTATCATTGACCTTTTTAATGGTGATGTCTGTCGCAACCGGTTTATATATATTGTATACGTAGAACTCCAGGAAGCCGTTGAACAACTGTTCATCTTTGTCGGATGCCGTGTTATGATAGGTGCCGTAAATACCGGCGACTTCCGGAATGCTGGTTACTCCGTCCGCCGAATGCCGGGGCTTATCGTTGTCCTCATACCCGCGCCAGACGTACTCCGTTTCCACCTTGGTAGAGACATACATCCACCGGGTTCCATCTTCAGCCAGGATGATTTTCGGGATGGAATTCTCATCCTCTTTGATGTAGTACATACCGGCGGTCACAGCGTTACCGTCAACGCTCAAGTCGTAATCGTAGACCACGCCTTCGCCAGATGAACCGACCGTTATGCTTTTCCCGTGGATACCGGAATAATCACTATAATCAGCCAGGGTACCTCCTTGACCGGTGCCGACGTTGATCACGCTGTCCCAGTCTGTCTGATAAGAAGGCGCTTTCTCGTAAACGACGAACTGGTTCGTGACCGGCGTGGTGGCGCTGGGATGGAGCGCGTCGCCATCCCAGCTTTCTTTCCGTAAATACTTCGTAATCTCCAGTGCCACGACATCCGCGTTCTGGTCGTTCATATCCGCCGAAAGCCTGAAGTCCATGCCGGTGCCAGCATGTTCGGAGGTATCCCAAATAATATGGCCTGACCTCCATCTATCTCGATCCCATGTAACAGGAGGGCATTCATTTGCGCCTTCCCAAGATGGGCTACCACTCCCCTCTTCCCAATAGTCAAAGCTCTTAGACAGGTTGACCATTCGGGTCGTGCTCAGCGGCTGTTCCGCCTGGGCATCATACAGTTGTGCCGTCTGCCCCGGTGCATATTCATATACCCAAGGGAATGTCAGCTCTTTTTTGACCGTAACGGTGTAAAAGACCCGATTATCCTTTCTGGCCTGGAGTTCCTCTTCTGTCAGGGTATCTTCACTCCGGGCGTTATGCTCCTGCGACGTCAGGCTGATCCATTGCCCGTTTTCCAATTTGTAATCAGAGTATGTGTGCTCCAGATCTGCCACTTTAAAAGAGCCTTCCAGACGGACCTGGGCACTGTTGCTGATATTGTTCTCGTGGTTCTGGGTGTAGCCGGTGACGTAGAACGCGTCATTCATGATACCGCTTCGATTGGAATACGCAGTGATCTCCGCAGACTTCATATCATCCGAGGTGATGTCAACGTGCTCGACCTTCAGCTTCAGTGTCATATCGGAATCTACGGTAAGTGTTCTCTGCTCCCCATTTACATAGTAGTAATAGGTACCATAGGCCAAGGGCACGCTTAAGGATGCGCCGCCTTCGATGGAGATATCAATGTGGTTGACTGTATTGTTCAGGTTGGCGGATGGGGGCACTCTCTCCACTCGGGCAAAATAGACGGTAGCGGCTTCGCCTTGGCTGACATTGCCTTTGATTTTCATGGTCGTCTGGTCAATGCCAATGTAATTATTGGTATACCCGCGGATCACATTGCCCTCATACGAACGCATGGCGCAGTTTTGGACATAATTCGTATGCTGCTGGTTCAGCGCACTCACAACTTGATTATAGCCAGGCTCATTAATTTTCGGTGTAGGATATTGAGGATTTGTCGACACGTTAAGTTCTTCAGAAATCCCACTAGCGACGTTGGGGTCAATATATCTATAGTAGTAATTGTTGGGAAGATCCTGATAGTCGAAAGTCGCCGCCTGCGTCGGAATCCTCAAATTCCAGTTTCCGTTCTCCTGAACATAGGTCCATAAGACAGGATTAGCCATGCTCACATAGGCCACATTGTTTTCAACGGAGTATTGGACCGGCATCAGGGAACCGTCGTTCTGCACACAGTAATAGTTCCCGTTATGTTCAATGATAACCGCATACTCGCCGTTGTTCTCGACGAGCGGTGGTGTAAAGTTCAGCGCCAAAACATTATTGTTGCCCTCCATATACCATCCAGCGAATCCGGGTCCACTCGCACCGTTGTGCTCATCCAGATAATATGTTTTACCGTCAATCTGCGTGGAAAAGCGGTATCCATTGCCTACGTTTTCCACTGTAAATACGGATCCGGTATCTGACAAAGTCGCGTGTGCCCTTGTATTCCATTGTTCCTGTGCATTGGGGTTTTTGTTGAAGGTCAGATATTTCCCGCTATTTATACTGACAACTTTATATGTATCTCCATTTACCTGTTCAAACCGCCATTTTGCCGCTTCTGAAGATGTTGTTGTCTTGCTGAAGCCGGTAGTTCCAGAAGAATCTGCCAGAGTTGTTTGGTCTTCTGTCATGTAGCGTCCGCCAATGCTGATGGTAAATGTTCTGCCATCCAGATCATTCACGCCCGACGGTCCCGGCTCCACGATCACGCCATATACCGAGAAGCTTTCCGTGGTAAACTGCATTTCGGTCATTCCGGTCTCGTCTTCCACGGTTTTTTCCAGATCCATGACCTGAAGACCGGATTCTTCGAAATGCACCACCTTAAGGCTCTCCTCTGAGCCTGCTGGTGCATCTGCCAGTTTTATGCTTACCGATACGGGATCAGCAGGCTCGACCTGCTCTCCGTTGTACCAGATACTGATATCGAAGAAACGGGCATAATCTGCCTGTGAACCGATACCGGCTGTCGTAAGTGCATCCTGCAGATATGTCTCGTACGCGCTATCTTCCGAAAGGATCTCCTCTACCTTCAATTCCGCCCCGTCCGGAATCTGCGAATCCTCACCATAAGTGACAGTAATCTCCCATGTATCGCCTTTGGCATCGATCACGGTCTTCCTGATCTGCGCATCCGTAACTCGAATCGTGAAGGTCTCACCATCCTTCATGGTGACCGTCAGGGTCTCTTCGCTCGTAAACGGCTGCACGCTGATCAGAGCCCAGTCACCGGCTTCCACCGTCTGTGCGTTGATTTCCTCGATCTGCTCTTCCGTCAACTCTGCACTGTACTCACACTCCAGCCCGCGGCTTTCCTTAATCTGACCAACCGTGGTATTCACTTCAACCTTGCTGACATCCACGAGTTCCGGGCTGCTGCATTCTACAGAAGCCACATCTTCCACGAACTTTCTCGTCGCTTCACTGACTTCCACATCCCCAAGCGTGAGCGGTGTATTCGTATCAGAATTTACACCATTCTCTTCAGCCCCTTCGTTGATGGTGTTTTCCTCAGCATTTTCTGCAATTACCGACCCATTTTCGTCCCCATTTTCCCCGGAGTTCGTATCATCAATTATACCCAGCACTTCTACGAGGTCTGTAAAGCTAACAAATCCGCCTCCTGGAAGGCTAAACTGGTACATTTTTCCGTTCACGGAGTACTCAAAGTCCACCGTATACACTACGGCGTAAACTGAGAACTCTGACGCCTCGAAGGCGACTTCCTCGTTATTGGAGTCGAGAGTAACCTCGTTGGATTCGAGGGTTTTTGCCTGGAGGTCGTCGGCAACGTGCACAACGGCGAGTGCCCCCTGGTCCGAGATCTCAGCGACCTCCGGAGCTGAAATCTTGACGAGCACGCCTTCGCCAGGCTCGACCTCGTTGCCCTCAGCATCGACGAACGAGATGTCAGCCGCAAGCACCTTGGACTTCGACGCGTCGATATCGGCCGAAGCCTGGGCCTCGCCTTTGGCCGCATCGACGACCTGGCTATCGGTCACGGGCGCGACCCGCATTTCGGCACCCTCGGGAAGAGCGCCTTCGGGAGCCTCAGCTGTCACGAGCAACGTTGCAGCCCCATCCTCGCCTTTGAGCTCGGCTTTAAAAGTCTGCATGGGAGCGAAGTTCACCCCACCAGCTTGAACTTGTTGTCCGCCGGCGCCGAAGAACCCCGCCTCGGGAGTGGCCGCGTCTCGCGTCATACTCAGCGCGGGGACCATCAAGATGAGCGCCGTAATCAACACGACGACGCCGGCGAAGCCAGCCACGATCTTGCGACGCTGCACGCGACGTTGGCGGGCCATCTCGAACTTCAGGCTTTCCTTGCTGTAGCGCGTCATAATCAAGCACCCCCTGCCCCGCCTTTGCATACTGATGGCGAAGCGCAAAGCTCCCGTGCGAGCACGTAGAGCAGAAAAACCGCCGCCGAAGCCAATAGGGCACGAGCCCGTACTAGCACGGCTACTTTGAGGCTTAGTATAGCTTTATTGGCAATTTCTATTTCCGTTTTTGCAAATTCGTGCCAATTTGAGGACTAATTGTTTCCTTATTTGACATGCTGCTTGCAGAAATATTCGCTATCTTAAACAATGTAATTTTAGTGTCATATTATCGTCATGTATATAAGTACTTTTTTTACATCGAAAAGTGCTTTTTCGGAATGGATCACCTTACCTGGTAAGGTGATCCATCGTCCTGCGGTGTCGGTCCAGGTGGAATTCCCGCGAATGTCCGCATTAATTGCCCAGCACTTCAGGGATGCTCTTGTAATCGCCGCTCTCCTTGGTGTAGGAGTCGCTGACATGCATGTGGCCATCGTTCGTCGGATCGTCCCTCCACGGAGATTCCGCCTCGATTCGGTCGCGGGCATATTGCCACGATTTACCATCCGAATCTACAACCTCTTCGTCGACGCCGATATGAGCACCAACCAGTTTAACCCTTATCGCGATCGCCTCGTAAAGAAGGGCCTCGTCGACGGCAGCACGCATGGGTACGTCAGCTTTACCTTGCCGCTGTTCGAGCGCTACGTCGTCGAGCACTCATAAACCAAGTTGATGGCGAAATAGGAAGTCTTATACGAGCAGGGGCTCTTCGCCCTTGCGCGCAGCCTCACCGCTCAAAAAGTTATCGAAGGACCCAGTTCGTAAACGAGATGCCGTAGTCCTCGTATTTCTTGCACAGCTCTTCGACGGTGCCGTTTTCGTAGAGCACCTTCAACGTGTTGGTCACGACCTTCGCGGTCTGTTCATCGCCGAGTTTGAAGCCGACGCCGTAATGCTCGACGCTTAAGGGCTCGTCGATCATGAAGTACTTGTCGCCCGACTGCGAGAGCTCGTATGCCGCATACGACAGGTCACATGCGACGGCATCTGCCTCATGCGCATCGAGCTGCAGGAACGCCTCGGCGTAATCAGCAACCGTCAGCGGTGCTCCCCCGTTAAACGTTGCCGTCAGCTCGGCTTTGAGCCCGTTCAGGATTTCGAGCGCTGAAGAGGTCGCCTGCGTCACGACCTTCTTGCCCGCCAGGTCGCCGAGCGTCTGTATGCCCTCGTGCGCCCGTACGACCACGACCTGCTCGTTGATCATATACGGCTCCGAAAACGCATAGCGCCCTTCGCGGCCCTCGATGGTGAACCCGTTCCAAATGCAGGTGATGTTGCCGGATTCGAGCTCGGCGTCGCGCGAATCCCAATCGATCGGCTTGGCCTCAAACGACCAGCCGTTCGCGTCGGCGACAGCCGCCGCCAAATCGATGTCGAAGCCGGTGTAGCTTCCGTCCTCGGCGATGAAGCCATATGGCGGGTACTTGGCGTCGAAACCAATGACGAGCTGTTTTTGCGCGGAAGCAGACGAGGCGGACGCCCCGCCAGAAGCGCCGCTGCCGCCAGCCGAAGAACACGCCGTGCAAACGCCCAGCGTAATCGCCAGCAAGACTGCCAGCGCGGCTACGGCCGATATCTTTTGCTTTCCCATGCCCCACCTCGCTTCTTTGCCGTTAGCGCCACGCAACCGAATCGGCAGGCGCGAACACGATGTTGGGCCTGCCCGTCGCCTCATTCGTCGTTATCTGGCAATCGACCCCGAACAGATCCTTGACCTTTTGGGGAGTGAGCACTTCCCACGGCGTTCCGATATCGACTATGCGGCCGGCTTTCATCAGCACGATCTTGTCGCAATAGCACGAAGCGATGTTCAGGTCGTGAATCGACGAGAACACGGTAAGGCCCTGGTTCTTCAGGATCGTCATGATCTGGTACTGGTAGCCGATGTCCAGGTGGTTGGTAGGCTCGTCCAGAATGATGAGCTGGGCCTGCTGCACGAGCGCACGGGCCACAAGCGTGCGCTGTTTCTCGCCGCCCGAGAGCGAGAGGAAGCTGCGTTGCTCGTACCCGGTCAGCCCGACCTCCTCGATGGCATCGGCGACAATCTTGCGCTCGGCTGACATGTCATTGCCGAACATCTTCTGATGGGCGAATCGGCCGAGCATGACCATGTCGTACACGGTCATGTCGAACTCGACGACGTTCTCTTGCTGCATGACCGACATCTCGAGCGCCGTATCGCGGCTCGAGAGCTGAGAAAGGTCCTTGCCGTCGATGTAGACTTTGCCCTCATCGGGCGTGTACACCTTGTAAATGTTCTTGAGCAGCGTGGACTTGCCGCAGCCGTTCGGTCCGACGAGCCCCACGAACGCCCCTTCCTCGACGCCCAAATCGATTCCGTCGACGATGAGCTTAGAGTTGATGGAATACGTTATGTTTTCGATACTGAGCTTCATCGTTACCTCCCGAGCTTGGCGTTGGAGCGGCGGATGAGGTACAGGAAGAACGGTGCTCCGAAGAACGCCGAGACGACGCCGATGGGAAGTTCCTCGGGCGCCACGAGCACGCGCGAAAGGATGTCGGCAATGACGAGGAACGTGCCGCCGACCAGCATGGATGCCGGCACGAGGCGCATGTGCTTCGTGCCCACGATCGAGCGGGTGATGTGCGGAATGGTCAGACCGACAAAGCCGATAGTGCCGCTGATCGAGACGATGACGCCCGTAAGCAAGGTGGCGATGATGATGATCGCGATCTTGAGCTTGCCCGTGTCGACGCCGACCGTCGAGGCCACGTCATCGCCGAGCATGAGCACGTCGAGCTTTTTAGACAGGAACAGGATCAGCACGAAGCATGCCACGAACGCGATCGACGCGTACAGCAGCCGGTCCCACGATGCGCCGCTCAGAGAGCCCATCATCCAATACGTTGCGGTCTTGACCTTGTCGCTGCCGACGGCCGTGTGGTAAATCATCAGATTGGTCAGCGCGCCGAACAGCGCCGATACGGCAATGCCCGCAAGCACGAGCTGCGTCGCCGTGACCTTGTTCCTGATGGTCGCGATGCGCAACGACAGCGCAATCGATATAAGCGCGCCCAGAAACGCGCCCGCCATGGTCCCGTACCCGCCGAGGAACGACAGGAAGCCATACACGATGACGGCCACGGCGCCCGCCGATGCGCCCTGCGAAATACCCAGGACATACGGATCTGCCAGGGGGTTCTTGGTAAGCACCTGCATGAGGATACCGCACAATGTAAGGCCGGCGCCCACCACGAAGGCGGTCAGGACGCGCGGCGTGCGTATGGTCCAGATGATGGATTCGGTGCTGTTCTCCCATTCTCTTTGGTACACCTCGGAACCGACGACGTTGTTGACGATGACTTTCCAGATCTCGTCGATGGAAACGTCTGCGGCGCCGATGCCGACGGCGAGCAGGCACGAGAAGACGAGCACGACGGCCGTCGCCACGCAAAATACGATGAAATGGGATTTCTTCTGAAGTGGGAACAGGGGGATCCGCATGTCGCTCATGGGAAAACAACCTTTCCTATAGCTTGGGCGCAAGAACCCGACGAGGGCCCGAGCGGCGATCGCGCCCGGGCCCTACGGTTAGAAAACGTATCGCTTACGCGAACTTCTCGGGGTAGAACTGCTTGGCCATGATCTCGACCGCGAGAGCCGAGCCGGCAGAGCCCTGCATGTCAGAGCAGCAGGCCGAGTAGATGCGGCCTTCCTTGACGGCCCTGAGGTCCTTCGTGAACTTGTTGGTCTTCAGGAACTCGGTCTTGGCCTCGGTGTCGTAGTCGTAGTCCAGAATCAGGATGACGTCGGGGTCGCGCTGGACGACCTCTTCCCAAGCGGGCGTCGCCCAACCCTTGTCGATGTCATCGAAGATCGAGATGCCGCCAGCGCGCTTGATCATGTCGCCGGGCACGCCCTGGCAAGCCGTGAACGGAGCGTCCTCGCCCGAGTCGTACACGAACACCTTGATCGGATTGGCGTACACGTCGTCGCCGAGCTTAGCCTTGACTTCGTCGAGCTTGTCCTTCATAGCCTGGACTTTTTCGGCTGCTACATCCTGAACGCCGAAGATGTTGCCCAGAACTTCGTAATCCTTGTAGACGTCTTCCATGGTCGCCGTATCAGAGCAGCAGTACGGGAAGTACGGGATGATGCCATGGTCGAGGCAGAAGCTGACAGAGAACGCGTTCTCGCCGAACAGCGAGTCCCAACCCATCATGAAGTCGCAGTTGGTCTCGAGGATGGTCTCTTTCGAGACTTCCTTGAGGTTCATTCCGTCGGGAGCGATCTTCTTTACCTTCTCGCGTGCCGGGTAATCGTTTACGGTCGACCAGCATGCGCCGCGGCCGTAACCTGCCATATGGTCCTCGAGTCCGAGGTCAAACAGGAAGTCGGCCATTTGGTCGCCGTCGCAGATGGCCTTGGTCGGGGCCGAGGTAAACGTCTCTTCCATGTTCTGGCCGATGCCGGAACGCTCGAGGTTGAGCGTGATCGTGTACGGGGTGTATTCGCTGTCGGTCGCCTCGGTCGAAACCGTGCGCGCCTCGCTTGTCACTTCGTACTTATCGCCCTTCTGGCCGGTGACCGTCGTCGTGCTGGCGCTGGCATCGCCTGACGCGGCGCTCGATGCCGCGCTTGAGCTGCCCGAGCTGCCGCATCCGGCAATCCCGACTGCCAAAACGCCCGCCAGCAACGCTGCTCCAAGCAGCTTCGCATGCCTTTTGACGGTGGTTCCGCCCTGCTTGCTTTGGGATACTTTCACAATCCACCTCTCTTCTCGAGACGACTTGCGCCTTCCCGACCTTCCGGAAAAGCGCCCCTCCCAAAGAGTTTGCGATGGCAAGAATGGGGAGCGTGAAGAGACAGTGACGCAATCAAATGCAAAACAGCCCTAGAAGCTAGGGCATTTCGCATGCGAGCGCAACACCGGGAGTTCACGGCTTGCCACTTCTTGGAACAGGCTGGGCATTCTGGCTTCGCGCTACAGCGCGTTACAGTAATGACCCTTGCTCGGGACTTGCACCCGATTCCCCCAGCACGTCTGCTTTCGCGGTACGCACACAGTTCCATGCAACTCAATGTAGCGCGAGTATAACATCTAGGTAACTGCTGTACCACCTGAATTACGATAATGTGGCGCGCTAGTTGGTATCGACCGTCAATCTAATCGTCAATCGGCTCAACCTTTCGACCCCCTGGCTTTCGCAAATTCGCCTATCGCGCCTATTGCGCCTATTGCGCCTTTCGCACAGCGTGCAAAAGGGTCACGTTGAGGGTTGCTGCGTTGGTATAATCCCATCTGAACGCAGCCATTCCGACCGAAAGAAGCGCTACCCCGATGCAAGCCCGTATACGATTCCGCAATCGCACGCGCACGTTCAGCCTGGGCGCGACCGAGATCGACCAAGCCTCCGAGTGGCTTGTCGATGGCCTTGCGGAAGCAAACGTAGAGAGGGCGGACCGCGTGCGCATGCAGTTGCTGTTCGAGGAAGCCCTGTTAAACGTTGCCGAGCGTTTCGGCGAACAAACGCAAGTCATCGCGCATCTGGAAAAGAAGCAGGGGCGCTACCAGCTGCGGCTGGTGGTGAAGGGCGCGCGCTACAACCCCCTTAAACCAGTCACCGCAGACGACAGCGAGCTGTCTACGTCGCTTTTCTCGGTCATCGACCTGCGCGTGCAGTACTCGTACTCGTCGGGCTCGAACGTGCTGCGCATATCGGTACCGCGTCCCACCATGAACCCGGTGCTCAGAATCGTAATCGCCATCGCCATCGGCGCCGCCGTTGGCCTGTTGGGAATCGTCGCCATCCCGAATGAGGCGCTAGGAGCGTTTACCGACGCGGTTCTCGACCCGATTGCCAACATGTGGGTCAGGCTGCTGCAGGCGATCTCTGGGCCCATCATCTTCCTCATGGCACTCACGGCCGCGTTCGGCAGCAAGCGCATTGCGGACTTCGGCGGCTCGCGGACGTCGACACTTATCCATTACGCTTTGCTCAGCGCAATTGTCGTGGCGTTTACCCTGGCGTGCTCGCGTCCGTTCTTCCCTTTGGACATCGCCGCCACACAAGGCGTCAGCAACATTCTGCCAGACTTGCTCGATGAGGTGCTGCAAATCGTCCCCGGCAATCTGATAGAGCCCTTCGTCGAGGCGAACACCCTTCAGCTCCTGCTCATCGCCATCGTCACCGGCTACATACTTGCAGCTCTCGATTCGCAGGTCAAAGAGCTGAATGTCCTTATAAGCCAACTGAATACCCTGGGGCTGGCGGTGGCCAAGCAGGCTTGCTCGTTCGTTCCGTTCTTCGTAGGATTGCTCCTGTGCCTTAATATCTGGTCCCATGACAAGGACCTGTTCGGTTCGATATGGATCCCACTCGTCATATCGATCGTTATTTCCGTCGCAGCGCTGCTCATCGCCATCCTCGTGACGTCTGCGCGCTTCCGCATGAGCCCGCTACTTCTGGCGAGGAAGCTGAAGGGCCCGTTCGCCGAGGCGCTCAAGAAGGGCGCGCTCGATTTCTCGGCCATCGACGACCTTGCCGCTTCCTGCAAGAGCCTGCTGGGCATAGATGGCGAATTCGCACGCGCGAGCCTACCCCAAGGCCTGTTCCTCTATATGCCCACGAGCGCCATCGGGATCTGCGTGTTCGTTCTATTCGCAGCGCAGACGCAACAACTTCTCGTGGATCAGCTGTGGCTCCTTTCCGCAGCGGTGCTCTCGGTGGTGCTGTCGGTTGCTACTCCGCCCATGACGGGGGCCAACCTACTTTCGTTCGTCGTTGCGTTCTCGTTTTTGGGCATATCCAACGACGCTATTTTGAACGTCATGGTGTTCGACATCGTCTTCGGTGTGCTCGCCATAGCATTTGACCAGGCCATGCTGCAAATCGAAACGGTATACCAAGCCGAGCGCATGGGCTTTCTGAACGCCGACGCCCTTCGCGCGCCCATGGCGTAACCCCATAAATGTGAAAAAGGGGTCTGACCCCTTTTTCACATTTTCGCTCATATGGCTTTTTGTGGCCGGCTTAGCTGGCGGCGCCCCCGCTGGCGAGGCCGCCGGAGGGCACGCTGGCGTGGCCCAGGTTGTAGTCGCGCAGCAAGAGCTCGGCCTCCTGCGCGATGTTGTCGCGCTTGCGCGGTGCGGGAATCTCGCCCGAACCCTGGCTGAACACGAGCTTGCCGTCCTTCTCGTCGACGTCGACGATCATGCCGCTTTGCCACTTGCCTTCCAGGATCTCTTCGGACAGCGGGTCCTCGAGCAGGCGCTGGATGGCGCGGCGCAGCGGACGTGCGCCGAAGGTCGTGTCGGTGCCTTCCTTGGCGATGAGCTGGCAGGCGGCGTCGGTCAGGTTGATCGACATGTTCTGCTGAATCATGCGCTCGCGCAGGTCGGCCACCATCAGGCGCACGATCTGGACGATTTGCTCGTCGGTCAGGCTCTTGAAGACGATGATCTCGTCCAGGCGGTTCAGGAACTCGGGGCGGAACAGCTTCTTCAGCTCGGCCATGACGCGGCTTTGAATCTCGTCATCGGAAAGGCCCTTGTTAGGCTCGCTCGAGAAGCCGAGCGTCTGAGTCTTGGCGATGTCGCGCGCGCCGACGTTGCTCGTCATGATGATGACGGTGTTGCGGAAGTCGACCGTGCGGCCCTGGCCGTCGGTCAGACGCCCTTCTTCCAGAATCTGCAGCAAAATGTTGAATACGTCGGGGTGCGCCTTCTCGATCTCGTCGAAGAGCACGACCGAGTACGGGCGCTGGCGCACGGCCTTGGTCAGCTGACCGCCCTCGTCGTAGCCGACGTATCCCGGAGGGCTGCCGACCAGACGCGAGACGGTGTGCTTTTCCATGTATTCCGACATGTCGAAGCTGATGAGCGCATCCTCGGAGTTGAACAGGAACTCGGCGAGCGCCTTCGAGAGCTCGGTCTTGCCCACGCCCGACGGGCCCAGGAAGATGAACGAGCCGGCGGGGCGCTTGGGATCTTTCAGCCCCGAACGCGAGCGGCGGATGGCCTTGGAAAGCGCGGTGACGGCCTCGTCCTGGCCGATTACGCGCTCGTGCAGGACGCTCTCCATGCGCAGGAGCTTCTCGGTCTCGGCCTCGGTCAGGTTGCTGACCGGTACGCCCGTGCTCATCGACACCACGTCGGCGATGTCTTTGAGCGTAATCTCTTGCACGGAACGCTGCGATTCCTCTTCCCACGCCTTCTGGGCCTCGGCGCGACGCTCCTTGAGCTTGTTCTCTTCGTCGCGCAGGGCGGCAGCGCGCTCGAAGTCCTGGCTGGCGATGGCCTCTTCCTTCTGCGACTTGCAGCGACGCAGCTCATCGTCAATCTCGCGCAGCTCGGGCGGCAACGTCATGTTGCGGATGCGCATGCGCGCGCCGGCCTCGTCGAGCACGTCGACGGCCTTGTCGGGCAGGAAGCGGTCCTGGATGTAGCGGCTCGAAAGCTGCACAGCTGCCTGCAGCGCCTCGTCGGTGAAGTGCACGTGATGGTGCTCTTCGTAACGGTCGCGCAGGCCTTCCATGATGCGCACGGCCTGCTCTTCGTTGGGCTCTCCGATGGTGATGGGCTGGAAGCGACGCTCGAGGGCGGAATCCTTCTCGAGGTGCTTCCGGAATTCCTCGGTCGTGGTGGCGCCGATGACCTGGATC
>DFIX01000026.1:101852-106605 GCA_002371495.1 Eggerthellaceae bacterium UBA3686 | reverse complement strand
CCGATGACCTGGATCTCGCCGCGGCTGAGGGGCGGCTTGAGGATGGCTGCGGCGTCGATGGAACCCTCGGCCGAACCCGCGCCGATAATGGTGTGGATCTCGTCGATGAACAGGATGATATCGCCGGCGTCCATGACTTCCTTGATGCACTTCTTCATGCGCTCCTCGAACTCGCCGCGGTACTTGGAGCCCGCGACCAGCGACGAGATGTCGAGCGTGACCAGGCGCTTGCCATGCAGGATGTCGGGCACCTGGTTGCTGACGATCAGCTGCGCCAGGCCCTCGACCACGGCCGTCTTGCCGACGCCCGGCTCGCCGATGAGCATGGGGTTGTTCTTCTGGCGGCGGCAGAGGATCTGCATGATGCGCTCGATTTCGCCCGCACGGCCGATGACCGGGTCGAGCTTGCCTTCGCGCGCCTTCTTGGTCAGGTCGGTGCCGAACTCCTTGAGCATGCTGTCGGAGCCGCCCTGGCCCGGCATCTGCTGGGTGCGACCGGCATACACCGGGCTCTGGCCCACCAGGTCGTTAAGCGCGCCGCGCACGTCGTCGCCCGATTTGCCCAGACGCGCCAGCACGTCGAGCGCCGTGCCCTCGCCCTCGCGCACGATGCCCAGCAGCAGATGCTCGGTCGAGATGTAGCTCTGCCCCATCTGCATGGCCTCGCGCAGCGCGTTCTCGAGCACGCGCTTGACGCGCGGCGTGAAGCTGAGGTGGCCCGAGACGTCGGCGTCGGCGTCGATGGCGACCGTCTGGCGAATAGCGCCCACGACGTCGTCGTAGCGCACCTCGAGGCGGTCGAGCGCCTGGGCGGCCAGGCCCTCCTTCTCTTGGATCAAGCCGAGCAGCAGATGCTCGGTCCCCACATAGGGCTGGTGAAGGCCGCGAGCTTCGTCTTGCGCCAGCACAAGCACCTTGCGGGCTTTGTCGGTGAATTTCTCGAATGACATACGGTTCCTTACTCGCGATTTTATGAATCTTGAAAAGAATAGCACTCTCGAATCGAGAGTGCTAATCTGACAACTATTCGTTATGAAAATCTTATAACTTGTGACGCAGGTTTTATGCTATACGGCGTTGGCAACAGAGCCAGCTGATTCAATCCCATCGCGTTTGCGCAGGCAGATGCGCGCTCCGGCTTGGCTTCGCCTAACCTATATTAAATACAGGAAAAGTGGCTGCAGAATCGCCGGAGTCACGCATCTGCCTGCGCAAACGCTTTCGTTTCTCTTTGATGGGACAGCCCCTCGGGAAGCCAAGATGGCGATGGGCCCCATCCCGGCTGTTCCCGCGGTAAGAGAAATGGGCTACGCTTCTTCCCTCATGAGCGGGAACAGCAGCACGTCGCGGATGGACTCGCTGTCGGTCAGCAGCATGACCAGGCGGTCGATGCCGATGCCGATGCCGCCGGCGGGCGGCATGCCGTACTCGAGCGCGCGGATGTAGTCCGCGTCGTAGCCCATGGCCTCGTCGTCGTAGTCCTTGGCCGCGACCTGCGCGTGGAAGCGCTCGGACTGGTCAATCGGGTCGTTCAGCTCGTTGAAGGCGTTGGCGTACTCGTGCCCGCAGATGTAGAGCTCGAAGCGGTCGGTCAGGTCGGGGTTTTCGGGCAGCTTCTTGGCCAAGGGCGAGATCTCGAGCGGATGCTCGGTGACGAAGATGGGCTGAACGAGCTTGTCTTCGCAGGTCTCTTCGAAAATCTCGCTGATGAGCTTGCCCTTGCCCCACATCTGCTCGATCTCGACGCCCACGCGCTTGGCGATGGCACGCAGGTCCTCGATGCTGCGGTTAAACGATACGTCCTCGCCCGCACCTTCGGAAGCGAGTTCGATCATGGTCTTGCGCGGCCACGGGCCTTCGAGGTTGATTTCCTGCCCCTGGTACGGAACGCGCAGCGTACCGCAGGCAGCCTGGGCGGCGGCCTGGATGACGCCTTCGGCCAGCTGCATCATGCCCTCGAGGTCGCTGAAAGCGCAGTAGGCCTCCATCGTGGTGAACTCGGGGTTGTGCGTTTGGTCCATGCCTTCGTTGCGGAAGATGCGCCCGAGCTCGTATACGCGCTCGAAGCCGCCCACGAGCAGGCGCTTCAGCGGAAGCTCGGTGGCAATGCGCAGGTAGTAGTCGCGGTCGAGCGCGTTCAGGTGCGTGACGAACGGACGCGCGTTGGCGCCACCCATGATCGCCTGCAGAAACGGCGTTTCGACCTCGTAGTAGCCGAGCTCGGTTTCCATATAGTTGCGGATGGCCGAGATGATCTTCGAACGCTTGACGAAAACCTCTTTGACCTCGGGGTTTGCGATGAGGTCCACGTAGCGCTGACGGTAGCGGATCTCCTTGTCGGCCAGGCCGTGGAACTTCTCGGGAAGCGGGCGCAGCGACTTGCTGAGCAGCTCGTAGCGCTCGACGGCAACCGACAGCTGGCCGCGGCGGGTCTTCATGACCGTGCCCCACACGCCGATCCAATCGCCCACGTCGAGGTCCTTCATCTGCGCATAGGCGTCCTCGCCGAGCACGTTGATGCGGCAGAACAGCTGAATCTCGCCGGTGGTGTCGCGCATGGTGAAGAAGCTGACCTTGCCCTGCACGCGCTTGGCGATGATGCGCCCGCACATCTGCACGGCGTCCTCGGTGGAGTCGCCGTCGGCCAGGTGCTCGTAGGCCGCGTCGATGTCGGCCGCATGGTGCGAATAGTCGAAGGCGTGGCCGTAGGGGTTTCCGCCGGCGTCGATGATGGCCTGGCGCTTGGCACGGCGCACCTCGATGGGATCGTCTTCGATTTCGGGCTTCTGTACTTGCGTTTCTTCTGACATAACCTGCTACCTTCTAGAAAATGTGTAAAAAGGGTCAGACCCCTTTTTCACATTTTGATTAGTGCTCGATCTTAAGAATCTCCATTTGGATCAGGCGGCCGGTGGGGCCGGTGGTTTCGATCTGGTCGCCTTTCTTGTGGCCGATCAGCGCACTGCCCACGGGTGACTCGTTGCTGATCTTGCCTTCGGCGACGTTGCTCTCGGCGCCGCCGACTATGGTGAACACGCGCTCGCGGCCGCCCATGTCGATCGTCACGGTCGAGCCGATGTTGACCTTGTTCGAGCGCTTGGGCGTGTTGACGACCGTGGCCTCCGACAGAATGTGGGCGATTTCGGCGATGCGTGCCTCCATCATGCCCTGTTCGTTCTTGGCGTCGTCGTATTCGGAGTTCTCGGAAATGTCGCCGAACTCGCGCGCAACCTTGATGCGCTCGCCGATTTCGGCGCGCTTCTCGGTCTCGAGGTAATGCAGCTCTTCCTCGAGCTTGGCGCGGCCTTCCGGCGTCAGGATGAAATTGTCGTTTGCCATGGTGTCTACCCCACTTTCGCCGCCCTGGGGCGGTCCTCGTAACGGTACGGCCTGCGGGCGTCATGCCCTGCCGATGTTTCCCTGCGGCGCACTGCGCGCCAGATAAACTCGAATCGGGAGGCTGGCCTCCCGATTCGCGTGATGCTTTATGCCTGCGGTTTGCCTGACGCGGCCGCCGCGGCATCATCGCCTGCGTCTGCGGCGCCTTCCTGCTGCTCTGCGACTTCGGCGGCCGCCTCTTCGACGCGCTCGGCCTCGGCCTCTTCGAACTTCTCGTCGATCTTCTCTTTGCCGGACTCGACGCCCTTGCGCAGGCCCGCGACGCCCTTGCCGAGCGCCTTGCCCAGCTTGGGCAGGTTCTTGGGCCCGAAGATGATGAGCACGATGACCAGGATGATGACGAGCTCGAGGCCGCCCATTCCGAAGATCTTCATCGATTCCCCGTTCTTCCCCGACGCGCATCGGCTTGCCGATGCGGCCGAATCTGGCTCCTACTATGAAAAAAGGGATGTTCCCGAAGAATTCATCCCTTTTGCCTTCAGTGGTCGGCGCGACTGGATTTGAACCAGCGACCTCTGCGTCCCGAACGCAGCGCTCTACCAAGCTGAGCCACGCGCCGATGCTGTCTGACAGCGCGTGATATAGTAGCACAACTAGACGCGAGTTTCGCGAGAATTTTTCGTGTGGGGTATTTGATTCGGGTAATTCACCACAGGGCGTCCACACTGCTTGGGTAGCCTAGCATGAGTCAAAGGGACTGGGCGCGTCAGAGACCGTCCATTTGCCTCATTCGCAGTGAGTCAGCTTACCAGGTATGGCGACTCATTGATGAAAGGAGACCGCGATGGAACGCAAAACGATGATCCGCATCGTAATGGCGGCAATCCTGTTTGTAGTCTTGGCGATTGCCGGATGCTTTGCCCTGATCATGTGCAGTTCGCAAACTCCACTCGAGAGCGCGCGCGTAACGGCCCTGAACACGCTGCTCGACCAAACGGGCGCGAAAGAGCGCGTCGATGCCGAGCTGCGCGCACATGCCGACGAGCTTTCGGAAAAGACCGGCCTGCCCTCGGCGCTGGTCGAAACCGGCATCGACATGCTGAACGTGAAGGAATGGAAAGCGACGGTGCTTCCCTCTGACGCAGTGGAGACGAGCACGTTCAAAACCGAAGTGAATGGCCAGCAGGTGCAGTTGACGACCTACAAGGACCCGAGCTACGTCACCGTCAACGCCTACGGGCAAACCGTCACCTTCGACATCCCCGAGTCGGCGCAAACGATTGCCGAGCTCGCGCCATACGCGCAGGACGCGCAGGAGTCTGGCTTGCTTGACGAGATCTATGCGACGGGCGGCGCCGACCTGCTCGAATCCGAGCGGGAATCTGAATAACAAAATGTGAAAAAGGGGTCTGAC
>DFIX01000026.1:90358-101802 GCA_002371495.1 Eggerthellaceae bacterium UBA3686 | reverse complement strand
TCTGACCCTTTTTTCACATTTTTGCTTTTCGAAGGCAACGGAAACATAGTCAGTTTTAGCATATCGCCTCTTGCGTCATAAGAAAGGGCCCACGATGGGGCCCTTTCTTGCGCTTGGACAAAGGCAGCGGGGCGTAGCCCGTTGCCGTGCGCCGCATTTAGTGACGGAAGTGACGATGGCCGGTAAACACCATGGCGATGCCGAGCTCGTCGCAGGCGGCGATGCTCTCTTCGTCGCGAATCGAGCCGCCCGGCTGGATGATGGCGGTGATGCCGTAGCTTGCCAGGACGTCGATGTTGTCGCGGAACGGGAAGAAAGCGTCAGACGCGGCCACGGCGCCCTTGCATGCCTCGCCAGCGCGCTTGCAGGCGATTTCGCACGAATCAACGCGGTTGGGCTGACCGGGACCCATGCCGATGCCGGCGTGGTCCTTGGCGACCAGGATGGCGTTGGACTTGACGCCCTTCACGACCTTCCAGGCGAACAGCAGATCATCCATTTCGGCCTCGGTGGGCTTGCGCTTGGTAGGCACCGTGAAGGTGGCGGGGTCCTCGGCCACGACGTCGACATCCTGCACGAGCACGCCGCCGTCGACCGTGCGGAACTCGGGCTCGGCGCCCGGCATATCGATGCCGCCGGTGGCCAAGATGCGCAGGTTGGGCTTTTCCCGCAACAGCTCGAGCGCCTCGGGCTCGAAATCGGGGGCGATCAGAACCTCGACGAACAGCTTGTTGGCGTCGATATGCTCGACCATTTCTTTCGTGACAGTGCGATTAGCTGCGATTATGCCGCCAAACGCGCTCTTGGTGTCGCATGCGAAGGCGCGGTCGAAGGCTTCGGCGATGGTGGCGCCCATGGCAGAGCCGCAGGGGTTCTGATGCTTGAGGATGACGACGCCCGGCTCGTCGAACTCGCGCACGATAGCCCAGCAAGCGTCGGTGTCGAGCAGGTTGTTGTACGAAAGCGGCTTGCCGCCGAGCTGCTCGGCGTTGACCAGCGAATGCTCGGTCGCGGTGGAGCGGCGGTAGAACGCTGCGGCCTGGTGGGGGTTCTCGCCGTAGCGCAGATCCTGCTGCTTGGTCAGCTGGATGCTCATCTTCTGGGGGAACTGCTCGGCAGCGCCAAGCTGTCCGGCCAGCCAGCCGGCGATGGCGGTGTCGTAGGCACCCGTGGTGCGGAAGACCTCGAGTGCGAGCTTGGCGCGCGTATCGGCCGTGGTGGCGCCATCGTTCTCGCGCATCTCAGCAAGAATGTCATCGTAAGTGGCCGGGTCGGTGACGACGGCGACCGACTCGTGGTTCTTGGCAGCCGAGCGCAGCATCGACGGACCGCCGATGTCGATGTTCTCGATGCAGGTGCCGAAGTCGGCGCCGCTTTCGACCGTCTTCTCGAATGCGTACAGGTTGACGACGACCATGTCGATCATCTCGATGCCGTGCTCTGCTGCTTGCGCCATGTGCGATTCGTTGTCGCGCTTGGCAAGCAGGCCGCCATGCACGAGCGGATGCAGCGTCTTCACGCGGCCATCCATCATCTCGGGGAACTTGGTCACGTCGTCAATCGGGGTTACGGGCACGCCCGCCTCGGCGATGACGCGCGCGGTGCCGCCCGTCGAGATGATCTGCGCGCCGAATTCCTCGGACAGCGCGCGTGCGAACTCGACGATGCCGGTTTTGTCGGTTACCGACATGAGCACGCGTTTAACTTTAGGATCTGCCACTGTGCCACCTCTCTTCGTGGATGTACATGTGAACACTTTACTACCCTGCAACACCAGCGGCAGCGTCATATTGGCGAAAGGGTGAAATGCCCACCCAATCCAAAAATGTGAAAAAGGGGTCAGACCCCTTTTTCACATTTTAGCGATTGGCAAACTTGGACTCGAGGGCGCGGGCGACATGAGGCGGAACGAAGGGGTCGACCGAGCTTCCCAAGCTCGCCAACTCGCGCACGATCGAGGATGACAGATACATGTACTGCGGAGGCGACATGATGAAGATGGTCTCGAGCTCGGTTGCCAGCTGGTAATTAAGCGCCGCCATCTGAAACTCGTACTCGAAGTCGGTGATGGCGCGCAAGCCTTTGACCAGCACCTGAGCTTCCTGCTGCCGCGCAAAATCGACGAGCAAGCCCTCGAACGGTTCGACGCGCACATTTGGAAGATGCCTGGTTGCCTGACGCGCGAGCTCAGCGCGCTCCTCGAGCGTGAAAAGGGGCGATTTGCCCGACGACGCCGCTACCGCGACGATCACTTCGTCCATGAGCTGGGACGCGCGCGTAATCACGTCAAGGTGCCCGTAGGTAATCGGGTCGAATGTGCCTGGCGTGACTGCGCGTTTCATATTGACTCCTAGGCCGGTCTGGGCATCGGCGATATTGCTTCTATCGATGTGCATTATACCCACGCGCCGCCCGTCTTGGAGTCGAGCAGAGGTGCAAAAGTGCCATAGTGCAAAAGGGTCAGACCCTTTTGCACCTATGCGAGCAAAGTGGAAACGGCCGTCTTGCCGTACTTCTTCTGGGCGCGCAGTTCGAAGCCGAAAGCGTCCGCCGCATCCGCGACCTGCGCTTTCGAGTCAAGAGCATGCTCGTATACCACGATGGCATCGGAGGCCAACGCGCCCGATTCGCGAAGCTGCGACACCATTTTCAAAACCTGCGCCGGATCGTAGGCGTACGGCGGGTCCAAGAATACGAGGTCGAAAGCGATTCTACCAATACCTTGCGCCGAGCTGACGTTGGTGGCAGAAGGAGCCGAAGGGGGCGCCTGCATGATGTCGCGTTGGACGACCGCAGCCTCGGAGGAGCCGACGCCGCACGCATCGACGTTCTTGCGCAGAACGCGCGCCGCCTTGGCGTCGCGCTCGTAGAACGTGCAGCTGTCGGCGCCGCGCGAAAGCGCCTCGAGGCCAAGCGCCCCGGAGCCAGCGAACGCATCGAGCACGATTGCGCCCTCGAGTCCCCCGCGAAGGCTGAAGAGCGAGCTGAACAGGGCTTCGCGCACGCGGTCGGTCGTCGGACGCGTACCGAGCCCTTCGGGCGCCTCGATCGTTTTGCCGCGCAGGCTTCCTGCGACGATTCTCATGGTGCTTCCCTTCGGTAGTCTGCTTCGCCCCATTAAACCACATATGGAATGGACAGCGAGGACGGAACGCTACGCTCACTCCATCATGCGAAAATGTGAAAAAGGGGTCTGACCCCTTTTTCACATTTTGAAGAAAGTGCGGGCTTCGCGGGCGAGGGCCTTGTACTGAGGCGAGGCGAGCTCGGGGTCCTCGGCGAGGATGGCGGAGGCGTCGGCGTGGGCGGCCTCGATCAGCTTGCCGTCGCGCACGACGTTCACGAGCTTCAGGAGCGACGCGCCGTGCTGCCGGTTGCCCAGGATGTCGCCCTCGCGGCGAAGCGAGAGGTCGTAGGCGGCGAGCTCGAAGCCGTCTTCGGTACGCAACATAGCGCCCAGGCGCTCGAGCGCGGAATCCTTGCGCGTACCCGACACCAGGTGCACTTCGCCGGGCAAATCGCCACGTCCCACACGGCCGCGCAGCTGATGCAGCTGCGACAGGCCAAAACGATCGGCGTCCTCGATGATCATGACCGTGGCGTTAGGCACATCGACGCCGACCTCGATGACCGTCGTCGCCACGAGCACCGAGATCTCGCCCGAACGGAATCGGTCCATGACCTCCTGCTTCTTCGCAGCCGCAAGCTTTCCGTGCACCAGGCCGACCTCGTAGTCGACGAACACCTTCTGCTGGAGGAACGCAGCCTCGTCCTCGGCCGCGCGCACATTTGCGCCCGTCATGTCGGCCTCGTCCTCGATGGCGATTGAATCGAACTCGTAGACGTCCTCTTCGTCCAAGCCGCCCGCCGAAGACCCACGGGGCTTCCCTCCGGCATCCGAAGCGTTCGAGCGGGACGCCTCTTCCCCACCTGCGTCGGGATGCTTCTCGCCCACAAGGGGGCAGACGATGTAGACCTGCTCGCCCCGCCTGCAGGCCTCGAGCGCCGCATCGTAGGCAACGCCGCGGTCGCTCAGCGTATGCAGGTAGGTTTTTCGCGGCGCCTTGGCACGCGGGCGCTCCTTTATATAAGAAAGCGAGAGGTTGCCGAACAGCGCGATGGCCAGCGAACGCGGAATGGGCGTCGCCGTCAGGAACAGAACATCGGGGCAATCGCCCTTGGCCGCGAGGGCCGCGCGCTGCTCGACGCCGAAGCGCTGTTGCTCGTCGATGACCACGAGCGTGCACTTGCTGCACTCGACATCGGGCTCGAGCAGGGCATGCGTGCCGAAGAGCACGTCGATTTCGCGCTTGGCGAGCCGCTCGACGATGCTCGCGCGCTCGTCGGGCGCGGTCGAGCCCGTGAGGACCGCACAGGTGACGCCCGCCTGCTCGAGCAAGGGACCGAGCCCTGCGGCGTGCTGGCGCGCGAGTATTTCGGTCGGGGCCATAAAGAGCGCCTGGCCGCCCGTGTCTGCGGCCGCTGCCAGGGCAAAGGCCGAGACGATGGTCTTGCCGGTGCCCACGTCGCCCAGCAACAGGTGGTTCGCGGCTTGAGGCAGGGCCATCTTCTGCAATATATCGTCGCGGGCTTGCCGCTGCTCGCCCGTCAGCTCGAACGGCACGGCTCCCGCGAGCGCCGCCACGCGCGGACCGTCGACCACGTGCGCGACAGGCTCGCGGCCCTTGGCGCGGTCGCGTCCCTCGAGCATGAGCATTAGCTCGAGCAGCAGGACCTCCTCGTAGGCAAGGCGCCGCCGGGCCTGGGACTGTTCTTCCATCGTATGCGGAAAATGTATGCAAGAGAGAGCATTTTGCCTGCTCATTAGGCGGTATTTTGCACGCAGCTGCACGGGTAGCGGATCGAGCGCTCCTTCGGTCCGCTCGAGGGCGTTACGCACGAGCGAGCGCATGAGCCCCGCCTTTATGGCGCCCGTCAGCGGATGCACCGGAATGATCATGCCATGAAAATCAGCGCCTCCCGATTCGAGCACCTCGATGTAGGGGTTGGTCATGCGCTTGAACCCGTAGTTGAACTCGACCTTTCCCGAAACCGCAACCTGCATGCCCACTTTCAGCTGGTCGGCGAGCCATGGTTGGCGAAACGCCGTGATGATGAGCGTGCCAGTGCCATCGACGACCGTGACCTCGGTCAGCTGCAGCCGCGGGCGCGGCTTCTTCAGCTTGACGGCATGCACCTGGACGCGCATCGTGCACGCCTCCCCGATTTGCGAGGCGGCGATGGTGGTGACCCGCGAGAGGTCGACATATCGGCGCGGGTAGTTGCCCAACAGGTCGCGGACGGTCGCTATGCCGAGCTTGCCGAGCGCTTGCGCCCGCTTGGGACTGACCATGCGCACCGACGTCACCGGCGCGTCGAGCGCCAGCGTCGCTTTCGTGCGGTCGGCATTGTGCTTTGTCTCGGTTTTTGCCATGCGCCCACTTTAGCAGATGGAAGGCCCAGCCGGGCAGCCGATGGGTTGCCAAGAAAAGCAAGGGAAGCAAAGAGGTGCTCCTCTTCGCTTCCCAAAGACATGAAAGGGAAGCAAAGAGGAGTATCCTCTTTGCTTCCCTAGCTTCCCTAGCTTCGTTACTCGACCGAAAGGATGACCGGGTACAGAGGCTGCTCGCCGCGATGGGCGTCGATCTCGAGGTCCTCGTAGGTTTCCTCGATGCTCTTCACCAGAGCCTCGAGCTGCTCGTCGGCGTAATCGGCGCCGGCCAGCAATGTGCAGGTATCGGCATCGTCGGCCTCCATCTGCTCGAGCAGCTCCATAACGACTTCCTCGATCGAAGAGCCAACGGCATCGATCGAGCCGTCGGCGATGCCGATGACGTCACCTGCGGCAATCGGGTCACCGTTGGCGTCGTGCGAATCCTTGATCGCCGTGGTGACCTCGCCGGTCTTCACGTCGGCGTACGCGTCGGCCATGGCCTCGAGGTTGTCTTCGAGCGAGGCGGACTCGTCGTAGCCGAACATGGCGGAAAACGCTTGCGGCACGCTCTTGGTAGGCACGACGCCGCACTTGCATTCTGCCAGGCCAGCTGCACTATTGGCAGCCATGATAATGTTGGAGTTGTTCGGAAGGATAACGACCGAATCGGCATTGCAGGCCTTGACGGCGTCGAGCAGATCGGCCGTCGAGGGGTTCATGGTCTGCCCGCCGGACACGACGACGTCGACGCCCAGGCTGCGCAGGATGTTGGCGTTGCCCTCGCCCGCCGCGACGGCCACCACGCCGAAAGGCTTGTGCTCGGCAGCAGCTTTCTCTTTCTCGGCAACGAGCTTTTCGTTGCGCTCGACCGACTGAAGGTCCATATTGTGGATGAAGACCTCGAAGATCTGGCCGCGGTCGAGGAAGTACTCGAGAACCTTGTTGGGATGGTTGGAGTGAACGTGCACCTTGAATTTGGGCACCGAGCCCACGCACAGTTCGCAGTCGCCCATAGTAGCCAGGAAGTCGAGCGCCTCCTGCGGGTCGAGCGTCTCGGAATGCACGAGGAACTCGTTGCAGTAGCGGTATTCGGAGCCCTCCCAATCGTTGAAATGCTCGATTTCGACCTTGGGCTCGGCCTTGGGGCTGAACGAGAACTCATCGCTCATCGAGCCCTCTTTGCCGAGCAACGCCGAAATGAAGCCGTCCACGAGAATGGCCAGGCCAAAGCCGCCGGCATCCACGACGTTGTTCTCTTTGAGCACGGCCAGCAGATCGGGCGTGCGCTGAACCGATGCGTAGGCTTCGCGTACGATCTCGTCGAGGGCTTCCTCGACCTCGAACTTCTTCTTGTGAACGCGCTTTGCGGCGGCGGCCGTGTCTTTCAGGACCGTGAGGATGGTGCCCTCGACCGGCTTACGCACAGCCTGGAACGCAACCTCGACCGCGCGAGCGAACGCCGCGTCTATTGTGGCCGTCGTAATCTCGGTGGCATTGGCCGCGCCCTCACACAGACCGCGCAGGATCTGCGAAGTGATGACGCCGGAGTTGCCGCGCGCACCCATGAGTGCGCCTGTCGTGATGGCATGACGCACGTCGGACGACGAGCAGCCCATGGGAAGCGACTGCAGGTTCTTGACGACCGATTCGAGCGTCAACGACATGTTGGTGCCGGTATCGCCATCGGGAACAGGGAAAACGTTCAGTCGGTTAATCTCGTCTTTGCGAGCCGAAAGGTTTTTGCTGGCGGCTGCGATGGCATTGAGCACATCGTTACCAGTAAATTCTGACATAGTGACTACTTCCTCCTGCGAAAGTCGTTAACTGATAATGACTGCCGCAGGTTATTTGCGGACCTTGACGTCCATGATGTGGACATCGATGCTTGCGACTGGGACGCGGGCCTGTTCCTTCAGCACGAAGCTGACGGCGTCGACGAGGTTCTGGGAGACGGCGTTCATATTAGTGCCGTACTCGACCACGATGAAAAGATCGACGCGCACGCCGTCGTCGGCGGTTTCGAGCGTGATGCCGCGACGCAGCTTCGAGGTAGGCAAGATCTTGGAGATGCCGTCTGCGGCGTTGGGCGCGACCATGCCCACGACGCCGTAGCACTCCATCGCCGCGTGCCCGACCATGTCGGCCAGCACGTCGTTTGCCACATGCAGCTTCCCGGGAATCGGATCTGCCATGATATCTTCCTTTCAACATGAGGTCGCTCGACGCAACCCTCCGCAAAATCGCATAACTGGTAAAGTATAGCGCATGATGTGAGGCTGACGAGGAATGCGCGAAATGGGCACACTGGCCAAGGAGTCAGCGCACCTGGTAGGGTGACTCATCGGCCGAACATACTTTTGCGCTTTTCGAAAAAAGTTTGGACTCACCCGGCCGGGTGTGCTATAGTTTCTTGGCTAGTTTGGCAAAAGCGGCGAACAGCCGTTTAACAGTATTACGGAGTTGATAGCAATGTCTAAGATTTGTGAAGTCTGCGGCAAGAAGCCGGCCGCTGGTCGTAACGTCAGCCACTCGCATCGCGTGACCAACCGTTGGTTCCGTCCCAACATCCAGAAGGTCACCATTCGCGACAAGAGCGGTCACGTGCGCAAGGCCAACGTCTGCACCCGCTGCATGAAGGCCGGCAAAGTCGAGCGCGCCTAACAGCCACTCGGTTTCCAGAGCGTAAGAAAAGCCCGCTTATGCGGGCTTTTTCTCGTTGTGGAAGAACGCGGAAACGGACTACATCACAACCGCCTCCCTGTTTCCCCGTTTTCGTATTACTCGCTTTCGATGACGAGCAGACGCTTGCAGTTGGGGCATGTGCCCAAAGGCGCTGAAGCGCGCAGCGAAATGAGGCGGCCGCCGTCGATTGCCGCGCGGCACACGCCGCACGTGGCATCCTCGAGCTTGCCCAGGGCAACACCGCCGGTCTTGGCTGCCGTCTTTTCGTACAGTGCCATGAGATCAGCCGGCAAACCCGCCACGAGGTCGCTACGCTGTGCACTTAATGACTTGATCTGCTCGATCAGCGCATTGTCATCGGCTTCGAACGCTTGGCGCAAACGCGCTTCCTCGGCCTGCGAGGCGGCGATGGCACCCTCGAGCTGGCCGCGAACGTCCATGATCTTGGCCATCTGCTCGTCAGCAGCCACGCGCTTGAAAGCCAGCGACTCGCGCCGCTTGGCAATGCTGGCCATCTCTTTGGAATGCGACTCGACCTTGCGGTAGTCCGAACCGGCCGCATCGATGAGCTCCTGGGCACGTTCTTGCTTCTCGGCAAGCATGCTGTCTTCATCGTCGAACATGGTCAGTTCGGCATCGGCCTTCTTATGCAGGACCATAACCTGGTCGAGCTTTTCTTGAATCTGGTCGCGCTTCTTGCGCAGGCGCATGACCTGTATACGCTGCGGAAGCTCGACGCGCTGCTTTTTAAGCTGCATGGTCATCAAATCGATGCGCTGCACCTCGAGCAGGGTCTGAAGGTCTTGATACTCTGCGTTCATTACGCGCCCCTTCCGCCGCAACTGTCAGTTTGCCCTCATTCTACCTCACAATTGTATAGGCGTGTCGAATCGGGAAGCGACCAATTGCCTCCCTGGTCCAAAACGCGCACGGAATCGGGCGACATTCCCGCCTCGATTGCGGCCTTGGCGAGCAGCGCGGCCAGCGGAAGCTCGCTCGCGTCATGCCCCAACTCGATGACCGACAAACCGGCTTGCCACGCGTCGAGCGCCACATGGTAGCCGACTTCCCCGCAAACCAGGCAGTCGACATGTTCGGCTAGGCATGCCCCCACCACGCTGTTACCCGACCCGTTGGCGAACACGACCTTGCCGACCACCGACGAGAAATCGCCCCAAACGCGCGGGGCACGGCCGAACACCGAAGTGCAGCGCGCAGCCAGCTGCGACACTTTGAGCGGCGCATCCGCGGGACGCACCGAGCACAGGTAACCGTAGCCGCGCTCGGGGTTGGCGCCAGACGGCTCGACCATGCGCTCGTAATCCAGCTTGAGCATGTCCATGTACAGGCGGCGCGCCTCGTCGCTGACGTCGAGCGCCGTGTGGAAGTTGACGAGCGCGACCCCGTTGGCTATGGCCGTGTACACGTTGACCCCCGGAGCTGACGTGCGATCGTAGGACGGCGTGAACGCCTCTGGGGCAGACAAGAATGCTGGATGATGCGTGAGCAGCACGTTAGCGCCGAGCGCAGCTGTTGCCTCGATGGCCTTGCGCGTAGGATCGAGCGCCACGCATACGCCCGTGATCTCACTGGTCGGGTCGCCCACGAGCAGGCCCGTTCGATCCCAGCTTTCGGCGTTGGAACGGGGAAAACGGGCCAGCAGCGCCTGCTCGAGCATGCCGACGCTCATGCACGTGGGGCCTGCGGGTTTCGCGATGCTTCCCGATGCGACGGTTGCCAGTTCGGTGGATTCGTCCTTGCGTTCGGGTCCTTCGATGTTGATCATGACGTGCCTCCTAAAGCTTGAGATATCGCCTTGTTCAACACCGATTATAGAACCATTTGCCTCATTCGACCGAATTGAATGCGTTATTGGCAATTCAGGCGGGTTTTGCATGATTTCATACGCAAACTCAGGGTGGTTTTGCGCATTGGCGTTCTGTTTCCCCAGTTCATAGAGTTGTCACGAAGGCTGTGAAATCCTCAGAACCGCGCATAGCCCCTCTGACTTGCTAAAGGTAGCGAAGGGGAATACGTCTTATCTGCTTGTTGCGTCCCGTGAAAGCGCAGGCGTCCTAGCTCCCTACCTTGCGATGCAGGCCTCGAGAGCGTCAGCGAAACGGCGCAGATCGTCGAGCGTGGTGTAGCGGCCAATCGAGATGCGCAGGGCCCCATAGGCGTCATCTGCCGAAATGCCGATGGCGCTCAGCACATGGCTGGGCTCGAGCGAATGCGACGCGCAGGCCGACCCGCCCGAAACGCCGAACCCCGCGGCGTCGAGCCGCAGCACCAGCGTCTCGCTCTCGTAGCCGCGCACCAGCACGTGCACGATGTTGGGAAGGTGCTCCACCGAGCCTGCAGGAACATCGACCGTCGCCCGCAGGCCCTTGACCTGCGACAAGCGCTCGTAGAGCCAGTCGCGCAACTGACGCTGGCGCGCAACCTCGGCGTCTAGGTGCCCGCATGCCGCGCGTAGCGCCGCCGCGAAGCCCGCGATGCCGCAGACGTTCTGCGTAGTCGAGCGCAGACCGCCTTCCTGCCCGCCCCCGAGCATCTGGGCGGAAAACGGCGTGCGCGCCTTCAGGTACAGAAGACCGACGCCCTTGGGCCCGCAAATCTTGTGCGCCGAGAACGACGCCGCGTCGACGCCGAGTTCTTGCAGGTTGAACGGCATTTTCGCAAGCGCTTGAGTGGCGTCGGTGTGGAAGAGGGCGCCAGTATCATGTGCGAGGCGCGTAAGTTCGGCGATGGGCTGGATGCTGCCCAGCTCGCTGTTGGCGGCCTGTACCGAAACCAGCACGGTCCGCTCGTCGAGGGCGGCGCCGAGCGCTTCGGGTGTGATGAAGCCTTGGCGGTTGGGCTTGACGCGCACGACCTCGAAGCCCTCGGCGACAAGCTTGCGGGCAGGCTCGCGCACCGCCTCGTGCTCGATTTCGGTCGTCACTACGCGTGCGACGAAATCTTTGCCCTGCTTGCGGCGACGGCGTTCGGCGGCTGCTCGCGCGATGCCGAGCATCGCCGCATTGTCGGCCTCGGTGGCGCCCGATGTGAATATGAGCTCGCTCGGCCGCGATGCGCCCAGGTCGACGGCCATCTGACGGCGGGCGAGCTCCATCGCCTCGAACGCTGCGCGCCCCGGGGCGTGAAGCGAATTCGCATTCATGCCGAGCTTCAGGTTGGCGAGCCCTGGCGCGAGGTAGGGTTGCATCGCGCGGGCCGCCTCTTCGCACAGCGGCGCCGTCGCCGCCCAGTCGAGGTACACGTAGCCATCGGGCACTTCGATCGTCATTTCCGCTCCATTTCACGAAAATGTGAAAAAGGGGTCTGA
>DFIX01000026.1:88855-90309 GCA_002371495.1 Eggerthellaceae bacterium UBA3686 | reverse complement strand
GTCTGACCCTTTTTTCACATTTTGCCGTTAGTGCGAGGCGTTACCGATCACGGTGATGTCGTGAATGGCCTGCTTGGGATCGTCGGCCGCAAACACCGCGTTGCCGCAGACGATGACGTCGGCGCCGGCAGCGCAAACGCGCTCGACCGTCTTCTCGCCGATGCCGCCGTCGACCTCGATGAGCAGCGCCTCGTTGCCCACCTCGCGCGCCATTGCTGCGACCTGGGCGACTTTCTGCTCGCTCCCCTCGATGTAGCTTTGGCCCGAGAAACCCGGTTCGACCGACATGACCAGCACCATATCGAGCTTGTCGATGACCGTCGAAAGCACGTCGACCGGCGTATTGGGTTTCAGCGCCACGCAGGCCAACGCGCCCGCATCGTGAATGAGTTGGATGGCGCGGTCGAGCCATTGCCCCTCGAGCGTCTCGGCATGCACGGTCAGAATATCGGCGCCGGCCTGGAGGAACCACGGGAGCTGCTCAAGCGGGTTGGCAATCATCAGATGCACGTCGAGCGGGAGCTTCGTTATGCGTTTCAGCTGCTTCACATGCGGAACGCCGATCGTCAGGTTGGGCACGAAATGCCCGTCCATGACATCGACGTGCACGTAGGCCGCGCCGCCTTCCTCGATCATGCGAATATCGTTTTCCAGATTCATGAAGTCCGCCGACAGAATCGACGGGGCGATCTTCACCGGTTGAAACATCAAACCCCCAATGCGCGAGCCCACAATAGCAGGCTCATTCTACCGCATTGCCAGCCGTGGTTTGGCGCCATCGCGCCGATGGTTGGCCAAGGAATAACCAAGCGCGCTTAAAAGCATTCTGAACACTTTGCCCCTGGGGCAAAGTGTTCACATGGCAAGGCATGTTTCATCAGGTGAATTTCCTTCACCCACACGCGTCGCATACGAGTACAATAAGAGCAAGCTCTGCACCATTGGGCGAAAGGGGAATCGATGGCAACGGCTCAGTCGACGTATTTCACCTACGCCACGCCGCACGGACCGCTGACGCTGCGCGCCACGCGCCACGGCATCGCCGAGGTCGTGTTCGGCCAGGTAAAGCTCGAGGGCACCTGCGCGGCAACAGCCGCCACAAACGAAGCTGCCACCCAACTGCAGGAATACCTTGCAGGCAAGCGCACTGAATTCGCTGTTGCGCTCGACCTGCAGGGAAGCTCTTTCCAAAAGGCCGTGTGGACCGAATTATGCGCAATCCCCTACGGGCAGACACGCACCGCCGCCGCCGTGGCCACCGCCATGGGAAAACCCGGGTCGCATCGTTCAGTCGGCACAGCCATCAGGCAAAACAAGCTTGCTCCTTTCGTGCCTTCGCACCGCGTGCTCGCACCCAACGCAACCGGCAAGCAAGCCAACCTTTTCCGCGCCCTTCAAGCACTCGAATCCCGCCGAGACTGACACGCTATCTAAAATGTGAAAAAGGGGTCTGA
>DFIX01000026.1:80096-88802 GCA_002371495.1 Eggerthellaceae bacterium UBA3686 | reverse complement strand
GGGTCTGACCCTTTTTTCACATTTAGTAGAACTCGGGCTTGAGGGAGCGGGCAGCCAGGCTGTCGGCGACTTCGCGCGGGGCGGCCCCTTCCCACACCATACTGCGCACGACATCGGTAATTGGCAACTCGACCTGGTATTTCTTGGAAAGCGCATCGAGCGTGCGGCATGCCTGGGCGCCCTCGACCACCATGTGCCGGCGCGTCTCGTACGCCTCGAGCGTCTCGCCTGCCGCAAGCGCCTCGCCGAACATGCGGTTACGCGAATGGCGCGACATGCAGGTGGCAATCAGATCACCCGTCCCCGCCAAGCCCATGCAGGTCATCGGGTTGCCACCAGCCGCGGCAACGAGCCTGCTCATCTCAGCCTGCCCGCGCGTCATGAGCATAGCAGCCGTGTTGTCGCCGTAACCTAGGCCGTATGCAACACCCACGGCAATCGCGATGACGTTCTTGAAGGCCGCGCAGAGCTCGACACCGATGACGTCGTCGCTCGTGTAAACACGGAACGTTTCGGACGCCAGGAGCTTTTGGAAGAACTCGGCAGTTTCAGCGGACTCGCTAGCCACGACCGTGCCCGCAGCAACACCGTGCACGATCTCTTCGGCATGGTTGGGACCCGATAGTGCCGCGATGCGCTGCGGGTTTCCCAGCAGCTCCTCGAAAACCTGCGTCGGCACGAGGCCCGTCCCCACCTCGACGCCCTTCGAGCACACCACGATAGGCATGGACGCGGGCGCGACGGGCGCCAGCTGCTCGGCCGTCGCACGCACGTATTTGGAAGGCGTAACCGAAATGACGGCGTCGGCACCCACAAGTGCCTCCTCGACGCTCGGCGTCGCCCAGATGCGCGGTGACAGATCGGCGTCCTTCAGATAATCGGGGTTGCGATGCGCAGAGTTCACAGCCTCGGCAACTTCGGGTCGCCGTGCCCATAGCCTCACATCATGCCCGTTCGCGGCCGCCACCTGCGCGAGCGCCGTCCCCCACGATCCAGCGCCGATTACTGCGACATTCATAGTAATGCCTCTTTTCCCAATGCTAACCTGCAGAAAAGCTCAGGCTAGTGTCCGAGCCGGCGCTCTTCGCCCGCCAACAGGCGCTTGAGGTTTTCGCGGTGCGCCCAGAACACGGTCAAGCCGGCGATAGCGCAAAGCGCCCACGCCAGCCAGTTTCCCCAGAAGAAGTACAGCGCAAAGAACGGGCAGGCAAGCGCGGCGGCCATCGAGCCCACCGAAACGTATTTGGTCAACGGCACCAGCACAATGAAGATGGCCAGCTCGAGCAAGGCGCCAACCGGCCCGAACGTCACGAACAGGCAGCCGACCGCCACCGCTATGCCCTTGCCGCCCTTGAACCCCAGCCATGGACTGAAAATATGGCCCCACGTGCACCCAAGAAACGCCGCGGCCAAGGCGACGCCGCGCATGGCGTCGTCGAACCCGAGCGCCTGAGCAACCCAAAGGCCGATGAAACCCGACAGCACGCCCTTTCCGAAGTCAAGTACGAAGACGGCATATCCGCCTACCTTGCCCATCGAGCGGATCGCGTTGGTGGTGCCGATGTTTCCCGACCCCTCTTCGCGCAGGTCCTTGTGGTAGAACACCTTCGAGATGACCAGCCCCCACGGGACCGACCCCAACAGGAACGCGACGACGAACACCGCGACTGTGGCAAGCGCTTGCATGGAATTCCTCCTAGCCGACGTATAGACGCCCCCAATTATAGGCCACAACCACTCGCAGTGCGGAACAAGCGGCGTAGCGCGAAGTGCAATAAGCACCAAAAAGGAAGCTTTAGTACCTCAAATATTTAAGGCGATTGCCCATTTGTAGGGGTGGGCGCCACAGCGCATCAAGCGTACTCTACGATCATGCAAGGCGGACAGCATTGCAGGGCGCGGATACTTCTCACCATTCAAAATGAGCTTGAATCCGTCACCGAGGAACGCCGGAGCCTTCATGCAAGGTGCTCCAAAAAACTCCGCTCCCACTACCATCTGTCCGTCTTGCTCGATAGAAGGCGCGGCTAACCAGGCCGCATAATGCGAAAGGGGGTCATGTATGGCTACTTTCAACGTAAAGGCAGAGGGCACGAAGACGCAAAACCGCTGCGGCTATGCGGCATACGCCCTTTCGACACGCGACGACCTGATGTCGAAGGTGCTCACGAACTTCGTCGGCGAGGCGAAGTACTACGGCGACACCACATCGGAAATGGTCGAGCTGGCACGGAAGGTCGCGGCGGAAGACGGCGTGTTCGTCGCCAAACTCGCGGTGTACGCGCGCACAGTCATGAACATGCGATCCGCTTCGCACACGCTTGCCGCCGTCTTGGCGCACGAGGTCAAGGGCGAAACCTTCGTCCGCCGCGCCGTCAGGCGCTGCGTCGTACGAGGCGATGACGTCACCGAGATGCTGGCCGCGTACTTCGCACTGTTTCCGGGCGAGCCGCTGCCGAACTCTCTTCGCCGCGGCCTGCGCGATGCGATGAACGAGTTTTCGGACTATTCGTTTGCGAAGTACCGGATGCTGGGCCGATCGGTCACCATGGCAGACGCGGTGAAGCTCTGCCACCCGCGCCGCCGCGAGGCGACCCGCGCTTGCCTGGCCGGCGAGCTCGTGCGCCCCGACGGTTGGGAAACCGCCCTTTCGGCCTGCGGCAACACGGCCGAAACCTGGGAGCGACTGCTCGCCGAGGACAAGGTCCCGTACATGGCGCTGCTGCGCAACCTGCGCAACATGCTTGAAGCTGGCCCACGCAACTTCGACGTGGCCCTCGAGCGCCTGACGGATCCGCGCGCCGTCGCGAACTCGCGCCAGCTGCCGTTCCGCTACTGGTCGGCTTACCGGTCGGTCGAGAACATGGCTTCGGGCAAGGTGCTGGGCGCTTTGCGCGACGCTATGGACTTGTCGGTTGCGAACTACCCGCGGCTTGCAGGCCGCACGGTCGTGGCGGTCGACGTGTCGGGTTCTATGCGCTGCAGTCTTTCCGCGAACAGCACCGTCTCGTATGCCGACGTAGCTGCGCTTCTGGGCGCGTGCGTTGTCCGGTTGTCCGACGACTGCGTGCTGTACACGTTCGCGAGCGATGCGAAACGGGTGCCGGTCTTTGCGGGCGCTTCGGTCCTCGAGACGATGGACCGCCTGCGCGGCAACGGCGGTTGCACGAACATGGGCGCGGTATTCGACGCCATGGAGCGCGACCGCGTTGATTGCGATCGACTTGTGGTCTTGTCGGACTACGAGGTCAACTGGGATTTCCGCGATTATACGGGCAGGCAGACCCTGCAGTCGCGCATGGGCGAGTACCGTAGGCGCGTGGGCCGCAAGGTGTGGATGCACGCCGTGGACATGGTCGGTTACGGCACGACGCAGTTCACCGGTCCCGACACGACGCTCTCGGCCGGCTGGTCCGAGAAGCTGGTGAACTTCATGTCGCTCGCCGAAGCCGGCGTCAGCAGCCTCGCCACCGCCGTCGAAGCGACCGAGCTGTAAGAAGCGCGCGTCATAAAAGGGGGCTGCCCCCTTTTATGACCCGTTGCCACACGTTCGCCCCGTTGTCACACGTTAAGAAGCGCACGGAAGGCGTCGTCGAGTGCGGAATCGTCTTCTACGAGGTCATCTGAAAGCGCTTTCGAAATCGCCCCGTATTTCTGGATCGAGGACTCGATGAAAGCATCGATTGACGGGATGCGCTCGGCAGTGTCCTTTTCGTTCATCGTAGCTTTCCTGGTCAAAAGCTGTTCGATCGAGGAAACAAGCTCGGCGGGGGCAACTGCATCGACGAGGGCATGGAAATCGACAGGCGGTTGAGCCCGCAATTCGTCGATGTACTTGCAGGCGAGCAGCGGACGCAGCGCATACAGATACTTCTTGTACCGGACGCGCTCGCCTCCCAAATACTCGCCCCACGTTGCACTCGCTGTGCCGTAATACGCGTACATGCCCGCCTTGCACGAGAAATACTTCTTCGCGACATCCCAAGCTTGCGTCCAATCATCGGACGTGCGGTACACGATGGGAGATTCTGCCCACTCGAACACGCTTACGTTGCCCTTGCGCGCAAGATGCAGCGCCTTGGAGACATCCCAACCCGCAATGTCGAGGGTCTCGTCGACGACCCACATGATCGTGTCCTTTTTCGTAGGCCTCAGCGACAAATAGTGCTCGAGCGGGCTGAGATAGATAAAGCGCACGTCGTAGTCGCTATCAGGCGAAGCAAACCCCCAGGAACGACTGCCGCTTTCGACTGCATGGAGGATGCGCACGCCCGTTTTGCGCTCGATCTTGCCAAGCTCGAGCACGATTAGCTCTTCGACCTCGCCTTCGTAATCGCCGTACCTCACCATTGCCGGTCCCTTCTTAGGATCTTGAAGAAGACGTCGTCAACGACATCCCACTCTACGGGTTTTACCGCAGGCTCGGCTTTTGCACGTTCCGCAACCTGCTCTTTAGCAAGTAGAGCCCATTCGTCTAGCTCGAGAATGCGCACGGGCTGATCCTTATCCGTACGACGAACCTTACGCTCAACTGCTGCTTCAACAACGGGGCGCAGCGAAGGCTCGAGCTCGCGTTCAGCGAGGGCAGAAAGCTCGTATGTGGCAGGCATGCCGCAGCTGAGCGCCCAGCGCGCCGAAAGCAGCGCGTGCACGAGCTGGATATAGGTTTTGAGCTGCGGAGCTTCCGATCGAGCAAGGTACTTGAGGTCGTGATCTGCCTTGGCGAGGTAATGATAGGCGCTTGATTTACCCGAGTAGCACGACGGCGCGAAGGCGCGGACCTCCTGGAATTCGGGAGCCTCACGGTACACGACTGGCGACGAAAGCCATTCGAACACCGAGGGGTTTGACTTGCGCATGAGCGCCAAAAACTTGGACACGTCCCACCCGACGATGTCGTATTCGCCTTCGAGCTTCCACTCGATCGTGTCTTCGAAATCGCCGTACAGGCGCCCGAGGTAAACGTAATCGGACAGTTGGCGTACGTACACGAACCGCACGTCGTAGTCGCTGTCGGCCGAAGCCGTACCAATCGAGCGGCTACCCGCCTCCACGGCGAGCAGCACGCGAACGTTGCAGGTGCGCTCGACCTCGTCGAGTTCTGCCTGAATTGCCTCTTCGATACCCATAAAGCTCTCACTAACAATATGACAACGGGATCGTAGCCAAATGTGAAAAAGGGGTCTGACCCCTTTTTCACATTTTTATGGCGGCCAACAGTGCGGCGCGCTCGTTGGGAAGGTCGCCCGCCAGCACCAAGTCGAACAGGCGCTGGAGCTCAGCGCCGAGGCCAGGTCCCTGCTCCCAGCCGCGCTCGAGCAAATCGCGGCCGTTGACCTCGAGGTCCTTGACGGTAAATGCCGTGTCCTCCTTGAGTGCCGCCTCCATCAGGACGCCGAAGTCCTCGAGCTCGCGCTCCTTGCCGGCGACCGAAGCCGGGGCGTGGGCGGCGCGGTCGGCCTTCATCAGGGCGAGCAGCTTGCGCGCGATCTCTTCGTCGCCGCAACGCGCTAGGAAGCGGCGCGCCGAGCGCATCGTGGGAACCGGCCACGTATCGTGCTGCGCGACCAAGAACACCGCCTCGTCGATGACGCGGCGCGGGAACTTCAGCCGGCGCAGCATCGCCTCGACGATCTTCGCCCCCTCCTCGGCATGGCCCAGGTAATGCGCCACGCCGTCTTCGCCCTTGACCTTGCACGCCGGCTTGCCCGCATCATGTACGAGGCCCGTCAGACGCAGAGTAGAATCGGGCGGCAACTGCGCCATGACGTCGACCATGTGCGTCCAGCAGTCGCGATCGTGGTGGGGGTTTTCCTGGTCGAGCCCGTAAGTCGGCTCGAGCTCGGGCATGATCTGCAGCATGACATCGGCAAACTGCTTGACGATCGTCGCCAGGTGCTGCCCATCGGGCGCTTTCATCATCTTGGTGAGCTCGGTGCAGATGCGCTCTTCAGACACATGCGAGAGCATCCACTTCTTCTCGTGGGCGGCGCTCGCCGTGCCCTCTTCGACCGAAAACCCGTACACGGCCGCAAAGCGCAATGCGCGCATGACACGCAGGCCGTCCTCCGAGAAACGGTCGTTCGCATCGCCCACGCAGCGCAGGAGCTTGTTCTGCAGGTCCTGCGCTCCGCCGAAGGGATCGACCACACCCGTCGCGTCGGACCAGGCCATGGCGTTGACCGTGAAGTCGCGGCGCGCCAGGTCGTCCTCGAGGCGCGTGGTGAACGAGACCGAGTCGGGCCGGCGGCCGTCTGAATAGGCGCCGTCGACGCGGTACGTCGTGACCTCGATGGGCTCGTGGTCCACGACAAACGTGATCGTGCCATGCTTGAGGCCCGTGTCGATGGAATGGTAGCTTATAGCCTGCTTCATCTGGTCGGGCGTGGCATTGGTCGTCATGTCCCAGTCGTGGGGCTCGCGGCCGAGCAGCGCGTCGCGCACGCACCCGCCGACTATGAACGCCTCGTAGCCCGCCTGCTGCAGCTGCGCCATTACGGCGCGCACCGAAGCCGGCGTGCGTTTCGCAAGGTTTTCCGACAGCTCTTCTGGCGTTGCGACCATGAGCTTCCCTCCCCTTCCTCAAGCATATGACAAAGGGAACGGTCCCTTTTGCACCTAACGATGATAGCAAAACGCGGCAACGGGCTTCGTCCCCGTTGTCAGGTTCGGGCAAGGCGGGCAGATGGTAACGGGAGCGGAGTTTTGCGAGCGTTTTCGCAAGAGCACTTCGAATCGAAGCTCCGGCGCTACTCAGACCGGAATTATGCTCAAATTAATAAGGCGAGAAGTATCCGCGCCCTGCAATGCTGTCCGCCTTGCAGTTCATAGATTACGGTATACGCGCGGTGCGTTCCACTCGAATCGAGGGAAATCACCTCAAATTATTGCGGTGTTTTGGTACAGTGTTCGTGACAACGGGTGTAGACAACGGGGATGTTGTTTGCACCAATGAGTCAGCTTACCAGGTAAGGTGGCTCATCAGCGGAAAGGAACGATCATGAGCCTGAGCGAAACCGAGGCGCGCGAATACGCACAGCTCCTCCCCGACGGTTTGAACTGCAATAACGCGCGCGAGCGGCTGCTGTGCGTCGCAGAGGTGCTGAAACGCGCAAGCGATGCCGGGCATCGGCTGAGCAACGCCGACATCAGGCGTGTGCTCACCGCACGGTTTGGCAAGGACGCCGCGCCCGCCGAGAACACCCTGAACGCCGACATCGCTGCGCTGCGAAGCTGCGGAGTCGCCGGTTTCGACTTCTTCACAAGCCCCGCAGGTTCATGGTGCGAAGCGCGCTCGCTTGGCCTTTCGCAGGTCAGGCTGCTCTTCAACGCGGTGCAGTCCTCGCGGTTCCTCACCGCGCAGGAAAGCGCGGAGCTGCAGGAATCGCTGCTCGACCTGGTTTCGATCCACCAGGAAGACATGTTGATGGGCGACGTTCACGTCGTGCAGCGCATGGAACCCGCGGGACGCGCCACCCTTCTGGACGCGTGCGAAACCATCGCCCAGGCGCTGCGCAACGACCGCAAGGTCGAGTTCGAGTACACCTACAACGATTTCGGCGGAGCGCAGGTGGCCCTTGCCGGCGACGATGGCGCTACGCTGCGCATCGAGACCCCGACGGCCCTGTACTTCGCCGACGGCAACTACTATCTGGAATCGTACAGTGCCACGCCCTGGCGCCATGGCCAAAACATCATGCGCAGCCGCATAGACCGCATGCGCAGCGTCAGCGTATCCGAAGAACACGCCGACCTGTGCGAAGGCGTGCTAGAAGCCCGCAAGAGCGCGGCGCGGCGAATGAAACGCGAAATCCAGATGTTCGGCGGCACGCCGCGCACCGTGTTCCTGCGCGTGAGCGCCGAAGGCACCAACGAAGTGTTCGACCTGTTCGGCTTCGGTTTGGAATTCGCCAACTTCAGCGGCGACCCCGCCGACAAGAACACGACCGCCGACACGTGCGTGACCGTCGCGCAGTCCCCCACGTTCTTCCGCTGGCTGACAGGCCTCGGCGGTCGGGTAAGAATCGTCGCCCCACCCGATGCGCTGGCCGTGCGTTCGCAGCCCTGGGCGCGCTTGACCGATGGAAAGACGCATGCCCAGCTCATGGCCGACTACGAGGCCATGGCAGATGCCTACCGAGCGTTTCTTCAGGCCGTTCTCGTGTGACAACGGAGTCGAGCGCCAGAAACACCTCGTCTGCAGTTGACCCGTACGTACCGCCCGCCTCGACTGCAGCATCTGCAAATCGCTTGTCGAACAGGCCGTTTACAATGGCGTTTTCCGGAAACACCTGCAAAAGCACCCCATCGCCCTCCTCAAGCTCGTGCGCGGTAACGAGCCGCAAGCCGCCTTGGCTATGATTCGCCCTGTTCGCATAGGACCCCTTTCTTGCGAGCAAGGAGGCGTCGGACGCGCTCCCATTCCCGATCATTTCCGGTAAATACCCCATAGTAAGCCGTCATTTTACAGGCAAGGACCGCGAACTTGTCCCCTGCCCATTGACAATATGCGGCACGGGCTCCCCTTCCCCAATTCCGCGCGATAAAACGGCTACACTTTGAACGAAAGCGAATGCGGCAACGAAGAAGAGACACCGGAAGGAATGGTGCGACCAGGGCGCGAAAAGGACCTCGGCAAGATGAAATCTGCCTGATGATCATGTTCGATTAGCGCGAACAATGTGAAAAAAGGGTCAGACCCCTTTT
>DFIX01000026.1:56549-80060 GCA_002371495.1 Eggerthellaceae bacterium UBA3686 | reverse complement strand
GGTCAGACCCCTTTTTCACATTTAGTTGCTCCATCCTGTCCAAAAGATGTACCAGTGCCGCCTCTGTCCGCCTACGCTCAGTCAGTAAAGGAGACATGGTGATAAACATGCTTAACCAGGATAGCAACGTTCAAGTACCGCATGGCGTATCGCTCAAGGACGCTGTTGACGACGTGCTGCAACGATATCGCCTGAACAGTTTCTCGGACGTTAACTGGGTTGGCATCACATTCACCAAGGCTTTTTGCGGGACGATGGCGGACCTGGAATCCTGCGCGGAAAGGGCTGTTCGAGAGAGTGGCCACGTAGATGGCAGGAAGATAGCTGAGGAAGATGATATCCAAGCCATGATAGACATGGAAGAAGTGTCGCTCGCCGATTTCTCTGAAACCATCGTGAATATGACTTGGCCGTTTACGAGCGAGCCGAGCGATCCCGCTTTGCGCGCGCTTCGCGAACAAGGCGGTAAGCGCCTCGCCGAGCTCGAAGAGCTCCGAGACTCGAAGATCTTCGACACGGGCATCTCCTATGGGTACCTTGACGGCTATGTTTTCGCGATAGTGCGTGAACGCACGAGCGAGATACTCATCGTACTCACCGAAGGCTCGGACTAGGGGGTACGACAACGGGGACAGAGCCCGTTGTCATGTTTTCGCTGCTACAATGAGTTGGCAAAAGGCATGCGATCGGGAAACGGGGTTGATGGCGATGCCGGGGATAGCTACGCATCACTTGTTCGGAACCGATGTCTACAGCAGCTGTTCCCAGCTCGTGGGCGATAATCAAGCAGCCCGCGACGCGTTCCTTTTGGGAAACTTGGGCCCTGATCCGTTCTTCTACCTTAAGGCGCTACCGGCCGAACGCCATTTGCGAAAACTCGGCCAGACCATGCATAAGCAGCGCACGCCGCAGCTGCTGTTTGCCCTGCACGAGCATCTTGTGGCGCCCGCTGGGTCCACACAAAAGCCCGACCAAGCTGCCTGCATGGCGTATGCCCTGGGGTTCGTCTGCCATTACCTGCTCGACTCCACGGTGCACCCGCTCGTGTACGCCCAGCAGCACGCCATCTGTCGCTTGCGCCTGGAGGGACTTTCGGAAGTGTGGTCGCATCGCGTGGTGCATGCCACGATTGAGACGGCGCTCGACGAGTACGTACTGACCTCGAGACTCGGGGCCACCGCCGCAACGCTTCCCCCGCACAAGAACATGCTGCGCTGCCCCGTGGCGGCGCTCATCGACATTTCCAAACGGTATGCGCCCGCGCTGAGCGAAGTTTACGACCTGCCCGTAACAGAGGCGACCTTCGCAACGGCGGTGAGCCTGAACAGGCTCGCGCAGCTGGCGCTCGATTCGAAGAGCGCGGGGCTACGGCAGCGCTTCGACTACCTGGCGGGCGCCGGCATGCTATCCGCTTACCTGCTGGCGCTCTCGCATCGCGGCGAAAAGCGGCAGCAAACTCCGTTTGCAAACGACGACCGCGTAACGTGGGAGGTTCCGTTTTCCGACGGTGCGACCATAAGCGCCAGCTTCGACGACCTCTACTTGCAGGCACGGGAGCGCGCCCTTCGGGTGCTGCCCGCGTTTGCCGAGCCCAGCTTCGGACTACGCGATTGCGAGGCGCTCGTCGGCAACGTCAACTTCCTCGGCCGCCCCGTAGAGGCATGACGAAGGTGAAAAAGGGGTCAGACCCCTTTTTCACATTTTATTGCTCGGGCCTATAGGGTGAGTTGCGCTGCTCCTCGATTTCGAGGATGGTGGCGACGTTGGCCTCCTCGACCTCGTTGAGGATGTTGGCGATGCTGCGGAACTCCTTGCGCGTGAGGGTTCCCTTGTACCAGGTCTTGCCTGCGAAGTAATTGGCGGTTTCGCTCCTATCGAAGATCAGACCGTGCCTAGCCGCTATCTCGTTGCGCGCGATGCACAGGCCCCAGTCGTCGAGCGCCGAGAGCTCCTTTTTCGTGTACTTGTGCGTGTCGGATTGCGGCAGCACGTAGCCGTCGGGGGCGACGTTGTCGGGGTCGGCCACGAACGGGTCGATGTGCGACGGCACGTACGGCGAGCCCATCCTCTTCTCCATCGCAAGGATGGTGGCGACGTTGGCCTCCTCGGTCTTGTTGAGGATGCCTACCTTGCTTTGGAACTCCTTACGCGTGAGGAAGCCTTCGTACCAGGACTTCCCGTTGAAGTAGGCCGACAGGTCATCGCGATCGACAATAAAGCCGTGCCTTGCCGGTATCTCGTTGCGCGCCACGCACAGCCCCCACAAATCGAGCCCCGAAAGCTCGCTTTCGGTGTAGCGGTGCGTGTCGGACTGGGGCAGCACGTAGCCGTCGGAGCCGGTCTGGCTGGGGTCGTTCACGAGCGAGCCGCTCGGCGGGGCGGGCGCGGAAGAGCCCGGATCTGGGTTGCTTGCCGAAGCGTTTCCCGAAGGAGCGAAACCGCCCGTGTTGCCACTCATGCTGCCGCCCGTGGCCCCGCCGGTCGGAGGAGTTGTCGTGCCTGTCGCCCCGCTCGATGCGGTGCCGCCCGTCGCGCCACCGCTCGTGGAACCTCCCGCAGCGCCGCCAGAGGTCGTGCCGCCCGCAGATGCCGCGAGCTTGGCGATTACCTCGTCGGTATGCGCAAACAGCTCCGATTGGTAGTCCACCTGCTCACCGACGCCGAACGAAAGATCGCCAAGCGTGTAGTATACGACGCGATACGGGCTCGAGCTGTACACATCCATCGCGGCACCGTACTCGTCTTCGCTGACCGACTTGCCATTGACGTAATACTTGGAATCGTCGTACGACCAGCTCATCTCGTCGATGACGTTGAACGAGCCGCCCGAAAGGCCAAGGTACCTGAACGAGTCTGCACCGGCCACGTAATTGCCTTCGCGAACCACGCTCGACTTGCTCGCATCATCTGAGATGTCGAGCTCGAACGACACGGTGTCAATGTCGCCATGTAATGGCTCACCCTGGTACAACCGCTTGACCTGCCCATTGTCATATCCCCACACTTCCAAAAAGTATGCGCTGAAGTTGCCATGGATCGAATCCGACTGCATTTTCGACTCGTCGCCGTAGCCCAACACGAGCTCCTCGGTGCCGTCGTGATCGAAGTCAATGAGCTCCACGAGCCCTAAACCCGTTACACCATCGAACTCGCCATATTCGTCGGAATCGCTGCGCACGCCATGCTCGCCATACGTGCCCTGGTATTCTTGGACCTTTTTGTAGTATGCGTCGTACACGGGGTTGCCGGCGGGTACGCTCGACGAGGAGCTGTTGGCCGCCTTGGCCTCGTCCAGACGGAAATCCTCATCGCCAAAGAGCACGAGCCGCGCCCCTTCCCCGCCATACTGATCGGTGTCGCTCGCACCGTTGGCAGCTTGGGCCTGCGCAAGCGCTTCTTTGGCTGTCGGGTAACCGTTCGAACCCCGCGCGCCGAGCTCCTTCATGAAGTCACGCGACATCAAGCCGTCATACACAACCAATACGGTTCGCGAGTAGCCAGACACGGTCTTCGCGCCGGCCCGCAAAAACGCATCGGCCAACTGCGACTCCCGGCCCGACGAGCACGCGCCCAAATGCACGAGCGCACCATCAAGGCCCGATATATACTCGTCAACGAACTTGGACGTTATGGCAACGTTTCCATCAACGCATGTCACTATCCGCCTGCTTGTAAACTCGGCGTTGTAATCCGCGTCCGTGCCACGCCGCTTTGTATCAGCCTGCTCACCAGTGAGCAGAAACGAACCCAGATCATCGGAAAAGCCACCATGCCCGCGCCAGAGGATTATCTCGTTGCTTGAATCCGAGCCAAGCTGTTTGAGGGCATCGAGTGTCACTTGCGTATTTCGCAAGTCCACGTCGTGGCGCCACTTCGGAGATTGTCCCGCAAGCCCCTCTGCCGCCTCGTCGGTCATTGCCAGATACTCTCGGCATCTATCAGGGAACATGCTGTTGCACGGCTCGTACGTCTGGATCGAACAATCCGCATCAACCGACATCGACATCAGCCCATCGACAGCAGGCAAGCTCACCATAACGCTTCCGTCATCGAATTCGGCCCAAGCGCATTCGTCATTGCGGCCCACGTGAGCCACCGACGAATCATCGGAATCCTTGAAAGCCTGGTAAGCAGCATCGATGTAAGCGTCGACATCGTCAGTGCTCACCGTGCCGTCGGCCTGGGTATACTGGGAAACCGCGCCCTGCACCTCTACGCGCACGCTTTCCTGCTTCTCAAGCTCGGCGGAATCGGCTGTATGGTTGCCCAAGCCGAACGGCAGGCCAGAAGAGCAGCCCGCCAGCCCAAGCAAAACAGCCAATCCAACGGCAAGCACCACAACATAGCGTTTACTCATGGTCGATCCTCTCCCTTTCCCGCGGGAGGCGAACATCCCGCCTACGCTTGAAATTATACAAATACGCCCGCGACAAAATGACACCTGGCAATTGCCATTTGTTCACTCCAGCACGTTTGAAACTGTAAGCCTGCACTCCGAAATCGATTGCGCAATTGTCGCAACCCAATCTAAGCATTCCCGCCGCCGTACCGTTATCGGCCGAGCAGAAACTGACACGCCTCGCGCAAAAACTGTTCCATTTGGATATATACGCTCCATTCACCCGCATCACGCGCATGAGCGCCAGGTATGCGTCACCAGACGGGTTCTTCGGCGACGCCAACTTCCTCAATCGGCCTGCAGATGCATGACGAATGTGAAAAAGGGGTCTGACCCCTTTTTCACATTCCGCTTACTTCGAGGGCTTGTTGCAGGCCTTGAAGTTGTACACCGGGACTATGCGCTCGACGATGTCGACCGTGGGCTGCAAGAGCTCGACGATCTCTTGAGCCGGCTTGTAGGCATCGGGGGCCTCGTCGATGGTCTCGGCGTTTGCGGTGGTCGTGTAAATGCCCCGCATCTGCGCCTGGAAATTGCCAACGTCGAGCATCTCGCGTGCCTTACTGCGGCTCATGGCGCGCCCAGCGCCGTGCGGAGCCGAGAAATTCCAGTCCTCGTTGCCCTTGCCGACGCAAATCGCAGCACCATCGCGCATGTTGAACGGTATAAGGACCCGCTCGCCCTCGCGTGCGCTGATAGCGCCCTTGCGGATAATGCCGTCGTCGGCAATGTAGTTGTGGACGGTATGGAAGCGCTCCCCCGCAGACTCGAGCCCGTAAGCTGCCAGCACAGCATCTGCCATTGCCTCGCGGTTAGCGCGAGCCCATGTCTGGCAGATGCGCATGTCGTGCAAGTACGACTCAGCGAGCTCGCCGGTCAGGTACTTCAGGTTGTCGGGAACGTCGCCAGCGCACTCGGCAACAGCGAGCTTCTGGTAGACGTTAGCAACCTGCAAGCCCAGGTTGCGCGAGCCGCTGTGGATGACGAGGTAGGCCTTGGGCCCGCTTACGTCGAGCTCGACGAAGTGGTTGCCGCCCCCGAGCGTCCCCAAGCTGCAGTTGAGCTTCTGCACCTTGGTCAGCTGCGGCTCGCACAAAAGCCCCAGCTGGGTAACGTCGCACGTCTCGCGCGGATGAATCGAGAAGCCCGCGGGGACTGCCCGCTGAACGCACCCGTCAAACTCCGCCAGGTCATCGGGGACGCTCGTCGGAACCGTGAGCATCCCGCAGCCGATGTCGACGCCGACCAGATTCGGAACGACCTTGTCTCCAAGATCTGCCGTGAAGCCGACAACGCATCCGGTGCCCGCATGAGCATCGGGCATGATCCTAATCGTTGCGCCCTCGAATGCGGGCTGCTCCGACAGCGTCTTTATCTGCTCAGCAGCCTCTTGCTCGAGGTTGCGTGCGTAAATCTTTAAGTTTGTCATCATCTTTCCCTTAATCAAAAAGTAGCAATGGTTAGCGCCTACGCAAGGCGCTCCTGTGCGCCAAGGGGACTTGGGCCCTTGGCGCACAGGGTCTTATCCGTTCACGCCATACCGATCGCAGAACAGTTTGGTCAGCGTCTGCAGCCGCTCGGTCAGGCGCTTGTTCGTCTGCTCGGCGATATCGTCGGGTATACCGTAGCGGCCTTGGGCGATCGAGCAGGTGATGGCCGCCAGCGTATCGCTATCGCCGCCGACCGAAATGGCCAGCCGCAGCGCGCTTTCAAAATCTTCGCTCTCGAGGAACGCCACGATCGCCGGCGGCACCGTGCCCTGGCATGACTCGTCGAACTTGTAGTCGTCGCGGATCTCATCCAAGGTGAAACCCAGGTCGTAGCCGTACTTGCCCTCGACGTACGAGCGAATCTCGTCGTTGTCCGCGCCCTGCCGGGCCATCAGGATGCACGCCGCCGTGGCCTGCGCGCCCTTGACGCCCTCGGGATGGTTGTGCGTGATTTCGGCAGTCGCCTGGGCAAGCGCCTCGACGGTCTCGAGATCGTCTGAAACCCAGGCCACTGGCGACACGCGCATTGCAGACCCGTTGCCGTAACTGTTATAGGGTTTCGGGTACGGATTCTTCAACCATCTGCGGAATTTCCGCCCGTAGCCCGCATCGGGGTACAATCGCCCGTACGACTTCATCAAACTCACGAGCTTGGCCGTCGACAGCTTCTGCCCATCGAACGCGTCGAGCAAGGTGTGCGCCACCGCGATCGTGGCTACGGTGTCGTCGGTAAACTCGCACTTCTCGACAAACAGCGGAAACTCCGTCGTCTTGATGTTGTGCCACTCGTATACGCTTCCAACCACATCGCCCACAATCGCGCCTAGCATCGCGCACCTCCTTTGCTGCAAGGGTAGAACACCACGTCCCGCCCGCGTTTGCAATTATACGGATAAGCCTTCGGCGAAATGTCCCCTGGCGGTTTTCATTTGCTTGCTTCGGCTTGTTTTGACACTGTAATCCCGCACCCCGAAAGCGAACACTCTGCCCCTGGGGCAAGCTGTTCGCGCAGAGGATGCCTAAAGATGAGACGACGAACTAAGCCCCCGTTGTCGCCCGCTCAAAAGTGCCATAGCGCAAAACACCCTACGCTGTTCAGCATTGCGAGACGAGCGGAAGCGCGCAAGTAGCTTCGAGCGCGCTTCCGCAATCCTCTGCCCGCCGCTTGCTCCGCGAGAATGCGGTCGATGCTTAAGCGCCTTACTTCGTAGTGAAGGTGGCGACGTCGCTCAGGTACACTTCGTCTCCGACTTCGCAGTAGAACTGGTAGTAGTACTTCGCGTGAGGCTCGAGCGTGATCCCAAGCTCGTCGTTGAGGTCGTACCAGATATCGAAGTCCTTGCCGCCATGGTAGTCGTTGGACACCTGCGGGACAGCCTCGACGTTAACGCGGGTCATGGTCGCCGGCGATTGCCCGAGGTAGATACCGCAGTTCTTGACGTTGGTGCCAGGCTCCTTGTAAGCGGTTGCCGAGAGCAGCGCGTTGGCGCCGGTTACGTTGGTGGCACTGAGGTTGGCGACCTTCACCTTTGCAGCTTTGGCCTTGGAGCTCGCCTCGGTCTTGGCGCCGGTGGTCGTCTTGCCCTTGGCGGTAGCCACGGTAGTCTCCTCGTAGCAGCCGGGCTTGGTCGGCCAGTCTAAGTACGAGCGCCAGGCTTCCGGCTTGCCGACCTTGCGGAACTTCTTTCCGTCATCCTGCTTGGTGATGTATCCCTTCGAAGCCGCATCGACGTAGAACGACACGTACTCGCGCGAACCGTTTGTCAGATAGCAGGCGCACGTGCCTTGATTGCCCTGCAGCGCCACGTAGCCGTGGTTGTACTCGAAATCAGTCGCACGGTCCTCGATCTTGCCCTTGCCTAGGGGGTGAACGATGCCGTAGTAGTAATAAACCAGGTCATCGCCGTCATAGCGTATCTCGATGTACTGAGGCTCGAATTCGTCGGCATTGGGCGACCATTTGCCCACGAGCTCTTCCGGCATGATCACATGATCGGGAGCCGGCGCCGTCTGGTGCGTGTCGGCGTAGCTGTCGGCATAAGCCTCTTGTGCCACCGGGACCCCCTTGCACAGGGGCAAGAGCGCCAGCGCCAGAATGACAGCGCTAACCACTGCGAACGCGCTCGATACCGACTTCAGAGTTTTGGCTGTCATAATCGTTCCTTTCCTCGTCCCAACTTCCGAGGAAACTGTAAACCCGCACCCTGAAATCAATTGCGCAATTGAAGCCGACGAATCGCCCCTCAACAAGTGAACACTTCGCCCCAGGGGCGAAGTGTTGGTGCCAAAGAGGAGTATCCTCTTTGGCATCTTTGGCACCGCTAAAGCAAATGCCAATCCAGATGAGTTATGGACGTGTACCGTTCAAGCAGCTCGTTATATTTCTCTTTGGCTAAGTCGCTGCTGAAAATCGTAACCGCGCCATTGCTATCAGTGAAAGTATACGTATCTCCTTCGATTTCCACAGCATCGTTAAGCTGCATTTCAGACGCATCATCGCCCAAGCGCCAGAATTGGCGCGAATAGGCGTTCGCCCCCGAGGAGCCGCCTGTTATCAAGAACCCGTTTTCGCACGGCACGCAAAACGCCCTGTAGCCAAGAGACCCCATCTGCTCGTCGTCGAGGACCCGTTTGAACCGATCGTAAGACACCGTGAACAAGTCGAAAAGCTCGTAATACGCTCCCCAACTCTCCCGAGGCACCGGATCGCTTTTCTCGACACCAATCAGCAGCTCATCGGCCCCATCGCCGTTGAGATCGTAAAATGCGTACGCGAACTGGCCCTTATAGCTCTCGCGTTGCTCCCAAGCCAAATCGTTCACGACGCCATACGCCGGTCTGATATCGCTGTTCAAACTATCCCTGTATGAATCGATAATGAATTCGTAAGATGATGCCGTTACGCCTTCATCCTCGGAAGTCGTACTACCGACATCGGTCGGTACGCCAACGAGTCCCATAGAATTAACGACAAACCACACCGCAACCACAACGGCAAACATGCCGAGCGCTGCCCCGAAAAACAATGAGGCGGCTCCGTTGCGTCTTTGCCCAATCAGCCCATTTTTTCTCTGCTGCGGTTGGGCTGCAGAAGCCGCCGTCGACTCAGCTCCCAATTCAATATCGGATTTCGCGGTGGTCGAGCCTTTCGGCATCACGCACTTAAGATCAAAGCCGCACTCCAAACAGAACCGAGACCTTGATTCTTGGTCTGCAACTTCTCCGCATCTCGGGCAGATAACTGAGCTCGTACTCGAAGCTTCCTTGCGCTGCCCTAAACGCATATTGACCTTCCCGTTGTGACCTATGACGCCGAGAGCATTGGCAGCTTTATATGCCTGGCAACGCCCGCCGGTTTCGAGCTACTCGCGACAATCAGCAATCTCAAACATGGTAGCACTCAATTAGCTCCCTCGTTACGCATCGGGCATGAGAAGCATGCTGGACGAACTCCGACAGCAGAGGTCTGCGCGATAACCTATAGGCAATGCCGCCCATTTCTCCGCTCAAATAGGCCACTGGCCTTACGCCGCGGTCCTGCGTACAATGTCGGTGGCGTAATCAGCCATGCCCCATTACGCCAAGAATCGATGATTCGACATTTCACGGATAAGACAATGCGTTTCTGATGCAAAAGCGCGAAGGAGCTTCTCGAATTGAACCGATACGATCGATGCCCTAAATGCGGAAGCCCGCCCATCGGCGATTCCCGGTTCTGCTTGGAATGCGGCACCGATTTGGCGTATCAAGCCGTTAACGGCATGCCCGACCACGAACCGCAGAAGATTAAACGCCCCGCCATCATACGAAATGTTTTGGTTGCAGTCCTTGCCCTGGTCGTCATAGGAGCGCTCGGTTATGCCCTAGCGTCCAAGCCAGATTCCTCACAGAGCTCTGCTCCACCCGAAGCGGGCGAGCCGGATGCGCTGGGAAACGCCACTGCGGCAACGAACAACGTGGAAGACGATTCTTCGGAAGAAGCCATCATAAAGCTCTCAGCGACGTCAGAGTCCGTCTCTTCGCTCGCGAGCACGACTGCGGAAAGCGCCTCGGCAGATGCTGAGCCTTTCGAGCAAAGGATGCGTGCGGCTTATGCGGGCAAAATACGCGAGATGATCGACCAATATGGGGAGCCGGGAATCGATTACGTCGGCGGATCGCACAGCACGGGACTCGTTTATGCAAAGCTGCTCGACTTCGGCGCAGGATACGATTACCTGTATGTAGGGTATTACGACCCATCGTTCGACATCAACAAGAGTACGCCAGGCGGGTATCCCGAAAGCTATCGCGTCGAAATCTGGGCATACGAAGACTGGGGCCTCATTAAAGTGTTTTCCGATTGCGCGTCCCAAGAAGGCCAAAACACTTACTGCAGCGCCTTCTCGTATTTCCTCGACAACGGAATCGCTTATGTCACAAACGGCAATTACACCTACGGGCCGCAGTACTCTGAAAGCACGCGCCTCTGGGGAATTTCAGACGAAGGATCGTTCTGCGTTTTGCACACCTCGCATACCCATCAAATGGAAAACGGCAGAGTGTACAACATCGACTCCAAAAGCGTGTCCGAAGAGGAATATAAGGAGGCAAAGGCCAGTTGGCCCCAGAATCGGATCGTCGCCTACGCAGCAGGGTCGTCGTACGGCCGAGACGTCCATTCAACCATCGCAAGCGTTCACGATACGCTCAGCAGCCTGGAATCATAGCCATCACCGTATCGTCAGCTACAGCGGACTTTTGCCCCATCCTGGCCAAGCCTCGATCGCGTTGTAAAACGCCTGCGCCGTCCTAAACCGATACTGCGGATTGCCGGCAGTTGCGGAGCGGATTAGGTCTGCAATGTAGGCGTCCCCGTCCATTGGATCAGGAAACGGCTTGCCCTCGAGACGCGCTTGATCAGCCGATTGCGCACTCCCTGACCCATCATGCCCCATGAACGGCTTCACGCCGCGGTTAAGCAGGTAGAACAGCATGACGCCCAAAGAGTACACGTCAACGTTGGCCGAATACCTCCTGCGAAGAACCACTTCGGGGGCAACGTAATCAAACGTACCCACGCTCGTTGCAGACCGCGTACCAAAATCGGTTTGTTTTGACGCGCCTAGGTCGCCGAGTTTGTACGCCTGGATTCCTTCGCTCCAGAAGACGTTTTGCGGCTTGACATCGCGGTGGATAATGTTGTGCTTATGGCAAGCCACAAGCGCCCTGCAAATGTCGCGGGCGACCCTCATGGATTCCACGACCGAAAAATCGCCGCCGAGCTGCGTTTTCCGTTTGCCCAAATCTTCGAGCAGCTCCATGCGAATGCCGATGACGTAGCCACGCCCACCATCGAATGAGGCGTTTTCGGAATCGGTGATCAGCACGACGTTGGACTCACCGCGCAAGCTCCTCATGTTGAGTATCTCGCCGTAGGCGGCAGCCACTTTGCTCTGCAGCGACTCCTGGCTGCTCGAGAGCGAATTTTGCTGCAAATCCGCCTCGGTGATCATTATCATCTTCGCTGCTTCACGCGTTGTGAAACCCAGTTCGTCTTTGGCAACCTGGAAGACGCGCCCGAACGACCCCTTGCCAAGATCGCCTTCGATACGCCACTGCGGCCAGAACCTCTGCACCCAGCCCCTCAAATCTTCGTCGCCGTGCATGAAGTTCGAATCTTCATGAGCTGCGCCATCAAAGCCCACGGCCCTTTCGGTCGGCTCGTACGTCATATCTTGATCCGCCTTCTCAAATCCATCTCGCGACAATGCCTGTTTAGCAACAAATAGAAGAATACCTCATCGAAGAGCATTTAATCTCCTGGTGATTACGGATGAGACAACACATTTGGCTGGATCAAACTAGCTGAAAGAACGCCGACATGTTGGAACGCTGTGCGTTGTGGTGGGGTTTTGTGGCTTCTACATTGCTACTCTTGTGGAACATAGGGCGAATTATGCGCTCTTTCGATTTCAAGGATGGTGTCGACGTTGGCGTTTTCGGTCTCGTTGAGAATGCCAGCAACGCTTCGGAACTGCTCGCGCGTGAGGACGCCTTTGTACCAGGTCTTCTGCTCAAAATAGGATACCAGGTCATCGCGTTCGAAAATGAAGCCATGACGCGCTGGAATCTCGTTGCGCGCCACGCTCAGTCCCCACAGGTCAAGCCCCGAAAGCTCGCTTTCGGTATAGCGGTGTGTGTCGGACTGGGGCAGCACGTAACCGTCGGGACCGGTCTGGGCCGGGTCGTTCACGAGTAAGCTGCCCGATGACGTCAAAACGTCATTACCTGAGTCGGGGGCGTCTGTCGCGTCGCCGTCAAGGGGCACCGTGTCGTCGGAGGACGTAGCACCTGTCGTGTTGCCTTCTGTATCTGTTTCCTCAAGCGCCGAAGAAGGGTCCGACGTTGCCGAAGCCTCTATGCTGGACTCCTCCGGATCGTCTTTGTCGCCGTTTGTTGCTACCGTGGTATTCCCAAGCGCGTCCGGAGCGCTTGCCTCAGGCGAAGCGGAGTCTTGCGATGAGACTAGCTTGGGCACGATATTAAAACCGAGCGCGCCCACGACAATCAGCGCAAAAACTGCAAGCAAAGCGTTTCGAATGGCGGTAGGACTCGCAGTGTTTCTTGGCCTGCTTTCTGGCGTCTCATCGGCGGCTTCGTATGCCAAATCAGCGCCGCATTCTAGGCAAAACCGGGAGTCGCCGATTGACGGGCTCCCGCATCGTGGACAATGTTCATAATGGTTCAATATGGGAAGCTCCTTTGCGCTTTCGCGACCAAAACGCACCGTTTCGTTTCATTCCGCAAAATGTCGGGTTGCAGATCTCATACGTGATCGGGTACGACCCCTTGGCGTCATTATTATTGTGCGCAGAATTATAATTATAGTATATAGGGCCAGTAGCCAATTTGGGCCTGAAAACGAAAGACGTTGCCTGTGTTTTGACCCATACTCAATCGAGTCCTCGCATGTATACGCAATTCAACTACGCTAGTATCTGAATTAGTCGAAATAGTCGTAAATCGATACGCGATGTGCTTATGGCGCAAACTCACGTCGATCGAACGGAAAGGCTGGCTTGCAAGCACATGAACAAGTGGTACAAATCCGGCCTAGAGGGCTATTGCAAGGCGGCAGCCGAGCTTATGGGAGAGCCATCGAACGCTGAGGCGTGGGGGCGGTTCTGCAACGATTTCCTGAGGGACAGGGACGTCACGAAACCCGACATTGCGTCGCGCACCTGGTCGATGTCGCGCGACCGGCAGGGCAAGAGCAACCGGCTCATGAAATTTGAGGTCGCATGGCTCGGATACCATGCAAACGAATACGCCAAGAAAAGCGTCTCGAAGAGCTTGGACGAAAACGAGAGACTCGTCTTGAAACGCAGGGCAATCGCGGAGTGCGAGGCTGCAGCCATAAGAACCTGCGTCGATGCGCTGATCGAGGACGGCGGCGAAATCTACGCGCTCTCGACGGACCCATCGATTACGCCATCTTTTGCGGTGAGGTTTCACTCCTCAATCGTTCCTGCAATCGAGAGGGGCTTTACGTCTGAGGGGTACAGTGCCTCTGACATCAGGAACTACACCTACGTGCTCGACGAGCTGTCGAACAGGAACCTTCACGACAGCAGTTCCCTTAGGGATTTCTGCGAGGCCCTGACTGCGGGGCTGATCTATGGACCGTCGCATCCGATAGCGCTCAACAGGCCGTACGAATCCACGGACTATTTCGTTGCCGACGAGGCCCGCGAAACGGTGCCCGACAACTACCTGCGCGTCACGCAGCTTTTCAGCGACGACTTCTCGGCGGTCGGCTATTCGGAGGTGTACGGCAAAGACGATGTGGTCTTCTTCGGGCGGTGCACCGAGGTGGAGGAGTATCTTGCCCGATGTCGGCTGCTTTACGGTTCGGACAATGGGGACTTCATATATGCGCTCGAAATTGGCAATGCAAAACTGTTTCCGGTTTCGGGCAAGCATTCGTACACGGGCAATACCCACGGTGCGATTGCGTATGTTGGCGAAGGCTGGTTCTACTACGACCTGGGCTCGACCAACGGCACGAGCTGTACCGCGGCGCAAGGGATGGCAGCCGGAAACGCAACCATGAACGTCGACGGACTCATGAGGATTTCCGGCGGCGAGCGCTTGCGCATGGGTGCGCCGGTGGATTCTGCGGGCGAGATGCTGTACCGAGGTGCGACGACCGTGCTCGTCTCGTTCTGCGTCGACGAAGGAGAAGATTTCTAGCGCCACCGTGAACACTTCGCCCCAGGGGCAAAGTGTTCACGTTTATCGTGATGCTAGCTGACGAAGACCGCAATCGCGGTCGCATCGTCGTTCGGCTGCCTGCCAAGTACGAGCTTGGCGCATGCCTCTTGCGGCGTTTCGGTTTCGGCTAGTGACTGTAGGATCTCGCTTTCGGGCAGCTCATCCCAAACGCCATCTGTGCACAGGACTATTCTATCGCCGCTTTGCGTGAGGAAAGCCGCTTCGTCAGGCTCGAAAGGCGCGCTGCCAGCCAAACGCGTCAGGCGGTTTCCGCAGCGATGGGGCATGGTGATGTGCCGAAGGTATTTCTCACCTGCGCGAAGCAGGTAACAGGCGACATCGCCGAGCCAGCTAACCTCGAATTCGCCCCTGCCCATCCTCAGGACCGTTATCGCTGTGCCGCTTTCAGGCGTGCCTGCCGCTTTCACGAACTCGGAAATCTTAGCTTGCGCATGCCTTATGGCTGCATGGGCGCAGGCCCCCTCCTTCAGGGAATCGAAAGCGGTGTGGCATGCGTAGCGCGAAACCGCATCCGCTATAGGGAACTTGCCGATGCCGTCTGCCAAACAGCCGCCGAAATACGCGTCGAATAGTCCGTAGTCATCATTTTTCCGCCGTTTCCCTGCAATCGAGCAGATATCCCAGCAGGCGATTGCGATGGGCGATTTCCCGTTTCCCATGTACATGGCTCCAATCAGGCTCTGGTTTTCGGCCTAGATAGTAGGACACTCGTCAATTTCAATTGCGCAATTGTTTTTGGAGTTCGGCTGTACAGTTTCGCCAGAAAGTTGGCACGAGAAAAGGAGACGACATGTCAGCTGAGATGAGGAAGCCGATCTACGGTGCGTTGGCAATGGCGGCTGCGGCAATTCTGGTTGCGCTTACGCTTATGCCGCTTGGAGCCCAGAAGGCCTATGCGGTCGATAAGTCCGCGTCGCAAGGCGTCTCGTGGGTGCAGAAGCAGGTGGGCAAATCGATCGATTACGATGGTGCGTACGGCGCGCAGTGCGTGGACTTGGTCAAGGCCTACTATGCCTACCTGGGTGTATCCCCCGTGCGCGGCAACGGCGTCGACTACACGGGCAACAGCCTGCCGGCCGGCTGGGAACGCGTCAAGGGCGGCAAGCCGCAGCCCGGCGACATCCTGGTCTACTCGGGTAACGGCTCTAACCCCTACGGTCACGTGGGCATCTACGAATCCGATCGCGTGACGTACCACCAGAACTTCGGTAACAACCAGAGCGTACAGCGCGTCACGTACCGCTACGACGGCTTGGCAAACCCGTACTGGGGCTACATCCGCCCAAACTGGAACAGCGGTTCGCAGGCCGGCAAAGCCAAAAGCGCGAGTGCGGCGCCCTCGGTGCGCAACCTGCAGGCCAAAAACGTCACCAAGGGTAACGCGCTACTCTCGGCAACAGCCTACAAAGATCCTGGTACCTATGTTTCTACTTGCGGCATCTACCTGGGCACGTCGAAGAAGGGCATGACCAAACAGAACACCGAGCGCGTCCCCGATGTCTCGAACCGCTACCACAATGGCAAGGACTTCGACATCTGGTACGACCTGAACGACGAGCTGGGCATCAAGCTCAAGGCCAAGACCAAGTACTACTACAAGTTCTACGTCGAGGTCAACGGCAAGGAGTACACCAGTGACGTAGCCTCCTTCACCACGAAGTAACGCGCCGCTGGTAAACCGATAAGCGGGCGGGGGTGTTACCCCCGCCCGCTTTTTGGCTTGCACGTGACGACGAAACGTTGCCTATTGTCATGGCGCTTGCCGCACTAAAGCCCGCCTTCCGAAACGGTAAGATTAACTTCCAGCATTCGAAACCTCGTTCTCTATCGCTTACGCGACGGGGACGTTCCAGCCTGGATGATGTTTATTCATTTCTGAAGCAAACGTGCTCTTCACGTGAGTACTGCTAGCCCCAAATTCCCGGAGTTGCGTGGGCTACCCAGAGCTCTGGATTACGCTTTTGACTCGTTTCGTGCAAAAAAGCGCGTAAGATGGCGAGCTCGAGGAGCGCAGGGCCTCTATGTCGGCGATCGGACAACTTTCGACCAGGCGTTTTGCAAGCACTCGGTGTTTGCGATGACACCCTAAGACCTTATGGCTCGCCATCTTACGCGCTTTTTTGCACTAATGGGGCTGAAACAGCAATCCAGAGGTCTTGCGGCCCATGCCGCTGCCAGATTGGGGCGGCGAAGCCCGTGGTGCGAGCGCAGCGGCCACAGCGCCGACGATGACAGACGCAACAGCGAGGAAGGGCAACGTTCGCTTCTGCGAATGGTCGACCTCGCCGGCACTGTATCGCAAGTCCACGATTGGCTATACGTACAGAAGATTGCCAAGGGCTACTTTAGGCGCCCACCGCATGCAAAAGGGTCTGACCCTTTTGCACTATGGCACTTTTGCACGTGGTCACTTCGCACCTATTTGAGGCTGACGTAGGCAGCGTATTTGCGAGCCTTGTCCCTAGCTTCCTCGGTTCCGTAGCCGCCATCGGGAGTGTCCTTGGCGGGAACGGTCACGTACACATCGCAATGGGAATTGTTCGAGGGCGAGCCGAGCTTTACGAAGCCCATGGTACCTTGCGGGCCCCAGTCGTCGCTGAAACAAACCACTTCGAACACGATCTGGCCGTCGAGCGTGATCGTCGTGATATCCCCGACCGTCGTCGTGCCGCCGAGCGATCCCTTCTCGAAAGTTATCTGGGCTTCCGCAAGTTGCCACGGCAGGTTCAACGTGTAGTAATCGCTCTTCGAAACCGACGCTTGGCTCGTCGATCCGGCCTTCTCCATCGTCAGCGGGTCAATGTCGCACATCATGACCTCATCGTAGATCGAGCCGTCTTTGCCCACCGAATACCAGAACAAGGTGGCGTCGTGCGAGAGGCCTCCCCCGTCTGAAACGACTTCGTAACCGTGTATGACGTAGCGGCCGTCATCGGTCATCCTGTCAAACTCGATGCGCTGAGGCAGCTCCTTTCCTGCGCGCATCAGGCAATCATGCACGCGGTTGACTGCCGCAGCTTCGCTTTCGACGGGCCCCGAGAAGGGATCGTCGGCGGCTGCCGAGGAGCGGGAAGCGCTCGGCGACGTTTTCGAGGGCACTTGGGTCCACGAATGCTCCGCCGATTTGTCTGAAGCGCTGCTCTTCGTCGCATCGACCGACGAGGAGCTTGCCTCCGACCCCGAGCTCTTTCCGAATAGGAAGCTGAACAACCAGCCAAGCGGGCCTTCGGATTTCTTGGCATCTTCGCCAGAAGCAACATCCGAACCGGTTTCGACGCTCGCAGCACCATCGGAGCCCGCCGAAGCTGCCATCGCCTCGTTAAGAGGCATTGCGACCAGCAACATCATGCAAGCGACCGTGCACCCCGCAAGGACAATCCGAGCAAAACCTGCATTCCGACCCCTCATAACAACCACCTTCGAATTTACAATCGAACGAATTGCAAACAGAATAGCCGATTGCGACCAGCGCTAAAGCTGAGAATGTGAAAAAGGGGTCAGACCCCTTTTTCACATTTTGCGCTTCAAGCGGATGAGCGTGCGACAACGGGGACGCGGCCCTACCGCATTCTAAGCTTGCCTCTTGGCGTGCCTGTACAGCTTCAGGTACAAGTCAAGGAGCCCAGGCAGCACGTCATTGTCATCGGTGAAGTAGCAGACGGCATGGTCATCGCACCTGATGTAGCAGCCATCGAGGGTGGGCTCTTCCATCTTTGCGAACGAAGCCCAGGTGACAAACTCGGGCCTTTCCGACAATTCGCGACAGTACAGGCCGGCATTGGTAATGGCGAAGCCGTTCTTGCCGCTCTTCAAGAATGTATCGTCGTGAATCAAGAACACCTCTTCGCCATCTGCGACGTTAAGACCACGTAGAATCTTCGGAGAGCTGTGGAAGTCGTCGTCATCGTCCAAGCCGTCGAGGAAATCGGCGCAAGCCTGAGCTGCATAATCCACCATGGGAAGCGCGTTTTTCCATTCCGGCTCTTCCTCGGGTACATCGTCGGGACTGTCGAAGAAAAGGCGCGCCTCATCATCGTCGAGCGCGAAACGCGATCCGCAATACTCGCACGTCACCACCCTGCTCGAAATCTCCTGGCCGATTATGCCGCCGCAAGCAGGGCACTTCAAATCTAGGAGTCGCATAGAAAACCTCCCTCACCGCTCGACGCTCGCCAGAAGCGCGTTGACTCGAACTCACGCGCCAATTAAGTGCACCCAGATTACCATTGCTCTTACATCTTTTATCCCAAATGTGAAAAAGGGGTCTGACGCTTTTTTCACATTTAGTCCTTCTTCTTGAACTTCAGGCGAATGGGCGTGCCCTCGAGATCGAAGTACTTGCGCATGCGATTCTCGAGGAAGCGCTCGTAGTTGTCATCGACGACGTCGGGACGGTTGGCGAAGATCGTGAAGATGGGCGGGCAGGCACCCGTTTGGGTGATGTACTTCATGCGAAGGACGGCCTTGCCCTTGCTGATGGTATGGCCGGTCTCGCGGATGTCGGCGAGCCAGGCGTTCAGCTGGTTGGTGGGAATCGTCTTGGAATAGTTTGCGTAGGCTTTGTCGATAGCTTCCCAGATGCGATGCACGTTCTTGCCGGTCAACGCGCTGATGGCCACCACCGGCGCGTAACCCACGTACATCATGCGGTCGGCAATGCGCTCGCGGACTTCCGCCTTGGCTTCGGGGCCGTCGACGATGTCCCACTTGTTCAGCGCGATGACGAGCGCACATCCTCGGTCGTGCGCGAACCGCGCGACGCGTTGGTCCTGGTCGGTCAGGCCCAGCGACCCGTCGATGACGAGCACCGCCACGTCGGCGCGATCGATGGCGCGCATGGCACGCACGAAGCCGTAGTACTCGACATCCTCGTCGATCTGCCCCTTGCGACGCAGGCCAGCCGTGTCGACGATGGTGTAGCGCTTGCCGTCGTGAACGACCGGGGTATCGACCGCATCGCGCGTAGTACCAGCCACGTCGCTTACAATCGAGCGCTCGGCCGAGGTCATCTTGTTGGTCAGCGACGACTTGCCGGCGTTGGGCCGCCCGATGATGGCCACGTTGATGCCGGTTTCCTCTTCGGGTTCGGCTGCGGCGCGTTCGACGGCGCCCGTCTCGTGCAGGGCCTTCACGACCTCGTCGAGCAGATCGCCCGTGCCATGCCCGTGAATCGCGCTGATCGGCCACGGTTCGCCCAGACCCAGCTGGTAGAACTCGTACATGTTGTCGTAGCGGTTGGGCGTGTCGAGCTTGTTGACCGCCAGGAATACGGGCTTCTTGGACCTGCGCAGGATGCGCGCGACTTCCTCGTCGTCGGTGTTGATGCCCGTGCGGCCGTCGACCAGCAAGATGATGACGTCGGCTTCGTTGGTCGCCGTGAACGCCTGGCTGGTGATGGAAGCTTGGAAGTCGTCGTCGCTTCCCACCTCGATGCCACCGGTATCGACCAGCGTGAACGTCACGCCGTTCCAGTCGGACTCATGGTACGAGCGGTCGCGCGTGACGCCGCGCATCTCGTGGGTAATGGCCTCGTCGGCCCCGGTTATGCGGTTGACGAGCGTCGACTTGCCGACGTTCGGACGGCCTACTACAGCCACAAGCGGTAATGCCATGGTAATTCCTTTCGGACGTGCAAAAGTGCCATAGTGCAAAAGTGTCTGACCCTTTTGCACGTTACAGACAATTCATGAGTTCCTTGAAATAATCTAGTGGTGAACAGGATACCACGTGAAGCGGCTGACCTGCGGCCTTCTCGATATCACCAAGAGTCATGTCGTCAAGCGCCAGGCCATCGTCGTTGAACACGACGCGCGGCACGAGGTACAGCGGAAGCGGCGCAGCCGGCGGAAGGTCGGATCGCCTCATGGTTGTCGGGGAATCATCGCGTTCCACGGGCTTGCCCTTTGCCGCAAGCGTATCCGCATGCTGCGCGATTGCCCGAGCTATGTCGGCACCCACGAGCAAGCCCGTAACGTCCACGTTTCCACCGAAATAATCGTTTGAAACGTACAGCGGCTCAAACACGTCGGCAATGCCCGCCTCGTATACCAGCGGGTCGAGGAACTCGCGCTGGGCACAACCGGCCACCATGACGACGCGCGCACCCGTTTTGCGCAGGACATCAGCCACATGGGCAATCATGCCTTCCGATTCGGCGCGATGCCAATCGTCGACGGTCGAGCGAATGATCCCGATTCCGTCCTCGAACATGCTGAAATCGCCGTAAAAGCTGGTGGGCGGGAGGTTTTTCAGAAGGTCGCCCCGATATGCGTTGCGGTAGAATTCGTCGGCGGCAAACACCCACGCATGCCCGCGCTCGGCAAGCGCGCGCTCCTGAAACGGCGAGATGCCGTCGAGCAGGGCGCGTGATGCGCCGACGTCGTTGAAGCTATGGTCGAACACGTTTTGGTAGCGCGTGTACCCCAAAGGGACGATTCCGATCGAAAGGATGCCAGGACGCTCGTATGCCCAGTTCAGCGTTTCGACGAGCACTTCCCCATCGTTCTGCTCGGGCACGAGCACGATCTGCACGTGAAACTCGATGCCGGCCGCAAGCAGCCTCTCGAGCGCGTCGATGCCGTGCTGCGCATGCTTGCCAATCATTCGGCGCCGCACCTTCGCATTACTGACCTGGAGCGAGAAACGCAAGGGCGAGATTCGCTGCTCGACGATGCGCGCCTCGTCTTCGGGCGCGAGGTTGGTGAGCGTCACGAACGTGCCCACGAGAAAGCTCAGGCGAAAATCATCGTCGCGCAGGTACAGGGACGGCCGCATGTTGCGCGGAAGCATGCGCATGAAACAGAACGTGCAGGCATTTCGGCATTGCTTCACGCCGTCGAACACAAGGCCGTCAAACTCGAATCCCCAGTCCTCGCCCGGCTCGCGCCACAGCTCGACCTCGCCCACATCGCCATCAAGGTCGATATAGCCCACCGTGATGCACTCGTCACCCGAGAGCCACCGCCAGTCGATGATGTCGCGCAACGGTTCGCCATCGACCGACGTCAGGTAACAGCCCGGCTCGAAACCCGCATCGTCGGCGGGCGATTCGGGTACTACGGCTGCGATGAGCGCGCCGTGCTGCGCGCCTGCGATGGCATTCGCCGCATCCGAAGTGGGATATGTGGGCGGGGTTTCCATAGCGTTTCATTTTACCCGACCGAGCGCGCGGATGAGTCAGTCTACCTGGTAAGGTGACTCGTCTCTACAGCGACTTCAAGCGCTCGACGACGGCGGCAATTTGGTTTTCGGGCGTGGAGGCGCCGGCGGTCACGCCGACGGTTTCGCAACCGGTGAACCACGAGGGATCAATCTCGTCGGCGGATTCGATATGGAAGGCGCGCGAGCACGTTGCAGAGCAGATTTCGGCAAGCCTGGTCGTATTGGAGGAGTTGCGCCCGCCGATGACGACCATGGCGTCTACTTGGCCGGCCAGCTTCGCCGCGGCGTCTTGCCGTTGACGCGTTGCCGAGCATATCGTGCGTTTGACCTCGGGCTCGATGCCCTGCTCGATTATCCGCCCTACAACGGCGTCGAGGTTCTCGCGGCGCTGGGTCGTCTGCACGACCACGCCGATGGGCGCGCGCAAATCGCTCGGAACATCATCGGGCGTTGGAACAACGTCGACCTTGGCGCCCTCGCGACGTGCGTAGGCGCGCAAGCCCTCGACCTCGGGATGCCCCGCCTCGCCCACGACGATGACCCTGCAGCCCTTGCGTGCGAGCTCGGCTGCCGCCTTCTGGGCACGCTCGACATGCGGGCACGTAGCGTCGAGCACGGGCAACCCCTTGGCCTCGACTGCATCATGCACTTCAGGCGTCACGCCGTGGCTGCGAATTATGATCGTTCCCTCGGTAATCTCGTCGAGGGATCCCGCTTCCAAAACGCCGCGATCGGCGAGCTCTTTCACAACGCCCGGGTTGTGGATGAGTGGCCCAAGCGTATGCGCTGCGAACTTCCCATCCGCGGCGCCGAGCGCCATGTCGAGCGCCCGCTGCACGCCATAACAAGCACCAGCGTTTTCGGCTAATACAACGTTCATGTCTTTCTCCGTCCTACCGCCGTTGCCGGCAGCCCAAACCCGCATGAAGAGACGTGCCGTCGAAAATGTGTAAAAAGGGTCAGACCCCTTTTACACATTCGTCAATGCGCTTTTCCGTTTCTAGCTCTTCCTCACATGAAAATGTGTAAAAGGGGTCTGACCCTTTTTACACATTTTCAACGGACCTCTTCGGAATCGGATGTTCGGCGAAAACTCGGGTGAAATCCTTGTCCTCGGGGAAGAGTTCCACCATGTTCACCTGCTCGGGTGGCACATCGCGGAACAGCGCGAAGCACTCGCGCAGCGCGTACCACACGCACCCGTCTAGCCGTTCGTCCTTGGGCAAGAAGTCGAAGTCCGAAAGCAGGATGGGATCGCCGTACACGATTGTGACCTTGGGGAAGCGTAGGCGTTCGCCCTTACGCTTGATGACGTCGACGTTGCGTACGGCCATGGGGAGGATGGGGGCCTTGCCCATGCGCGCGATGAGCGCCGCGCCGCCGTGCACGTGCGGCTGGACGCCGCCCTTCCCCTTTCCGCGACGCGTGCCTTCGGGCATGATGCCTACGACCTCGCCGTTTTTGAGCATGCGCGCTGCGCGCTTGACAGCCGTGCGATCCGCGGAGTCGCGCGTGATCGGAAACGCCCCGATGTGTGCGAATATCCAGCCCAGAAGGTGGTGTTCAAAAAGGGTATCACGTGCCATGAAACGCGGCCAGGCGCGCCTGAACATGCTGACGTACATGAAGACGACATCAAGGTACGACGTGTGGTTGCTTACGATAACGACGCCGGAATCAGCGTTAAGCGCCTCGAGCTTCTGACGATCTACCACGTCATAGCGCCACAGAATCTTGCAGAGAAACGACACCACACCTACGATGACGTAAGCTGGCGCGCGGCTGGGGCGTTTCTCGCCCTTGTCATACTCGTCCACCCCGAACGGCAAGTCGAATAGCCGCTCATATTTCATGGGTTTGGTGCTTTCGGCAAGCTGAGTCTCTTCAGCTGTACTCACGGGCGCTCTTTTCGACGGGGACGTTACTTCATTAGCTACGCATGGTACCAGAATACGCCTCGGCCCCTACCCTGCGGACTGCGAACTGTGTATAGCAGGCGAAGCACCGACGGGGCAAGATGGCCGTCAGAAAACCGCATGCATACTTTCTGATGCATTTCTGAACATTTTCGTGTTCATTGTTGCCTATTATACGTGCTACATGCCGATAACATCTTGACGGGAACACCCTTTTGTCGGGCGGTGCTTTTCGCTCGACGCTTTCGCTCGATGCTTTTCGCTCGAT
>DFIX01000026.1:52006-56452 GCA_002371495.1 Eggerthellaceae bacterium UBA3686 | reverse complement strand
CTCGATGCTTTTCGCTCGATGCTTTGGCTCGATGCCGTCAACTGCTTTTCACGCGGACTTTCCGCTCGCCTACCCGAACAACGCCGCCCGCAAAGTCGCCAAGAGCACAAACGGTTTGCAAAGCGCAGATGCATTGCGCGCAATGCGCACTGGTTTCATGATCAATTGGAAGGCCCCGAGCGCTACAGTGCAAGCCGTTCGCTTATACGCGAGCGCGGGCAAGGGAGCAGATTTGGTCTATCACCTGCTGCATGGTCATATCGGACGAATCGATGTGCACGGCGTCGTCAGCGGGACGCAACGGCGATGCAGCGCGCGACGAATCGAGCTCGTCACGGCGGATGATGTCGGCGAGCACCGTCTGGAAGTCGGTCGAACCAACGCCTCGCTCTTCGTTCTGCAGCACGCGCCTGCGCGCGCGAGCCTCGTCGGATGCCGTCAGGAAGACTTTGACCTCGGCGTCGGGAAACACCACCGTTCCGATGTCGCGTCCCTCGACCACGTAGTCGCCGGCTCGACCGATGCGCTGCTGCTGGGCCACGAGCGCCTCGCGCACGGCGGGAACCGCCGACACGGGACTTACCGCGCGGTCTATCTCGGCCGTGCGGATGGCCGACGTCACGTCGACGCCGCCAATCGAGACGCCCATGGGTTTGGGATTGCCCGGCTCGTGCGCGAACTCGATTTCGTGGGTGCGCGCGACCTCGCCCAACGCGTCGGCATCGTCGAGCGCGATTCCGTCCTGAAGCGCCTGCCAGGCGATAGAGCGGTACATAGCACCCGTGTCGAGGCACGAGAACCCCAGTTCGCGTGCTACTTCCACCGAAACGCTGGACTTGCCGGCCCCACTCGGACCGTCGATTGCGATGATCATACGTTTACCTTTCCATGGTGAAAACGATTGCTAAAAATGTGAAAAAGGGGTCAGACCCCTTTTTCACATTTAATGGCAGAGTTTCTGCATGTCGTCGAGGAAATCTGGGTAGCTTACGTCGACGTTGTCGAAATCGGTGACGCTAACCGGCACTTTACCCGTTAAGCCGACGAGCGCCCAAGTCATGGCCAGGCGATGGTCGCCATGCGAGTCGAATACCAGCCCTTCGGGCACGACCAGGCCGGGCTGACCCTCGATGAACAGGTCGTCGCCTTCGGTCCATGCGTCGACCCCGAGTTGCGCCAAGCCCGTGACGATGGCGTCTAGGCGGTCGGATTCCTTTGCCCGCAGCTCCTCGACGTTGCGGAACACCGTGATGCCATGAGCATGCGCCGCCACCAACGACAGGACCGGGACCTCATCGACCAGGCTCGCGATTTTATGGCCGGGAATCTCGCAGCCATGCAAGCGTGGCGTGTAACATGCCGAAATGATGCCGTAAGGCTCTTTGCCGGCCGAGCCCGTGCGACGCGTCGCGACGTCGGCGCCCATGCGCTCGAGCGTCATGAGGAAGCCCGTGCGGGCGGTGTTGAGGCTCACGTTCTCGATCTGCACGGCGCTACCGGGCTTCATGAGCGCAGCGCACACCACAAACGCCGCGGAAGACGGGTCGCCCGGCACGCGAATCTCGGCAGAATGCATGGTTGCAGGGCCCTTCACCTGGGCCGTGCGCTCGCCCGCCGTAGTCTCGACACCGTATTCGGGCAGCATGAGCTCGGTATGATTACGCGAAACGGAAGGCTCGTTGAGCTCAGTCGTGCCGTTGGCGCGTATGCCTGCCAAAAGTACGGCGGTCTTCAGCTGAGCCGAAGCCATGGGCGAGTTATAGGTGATGGCGCGCAGATTGCGGCAACCGCGCTCGGTGATGGGCAGCGTCTCGGCCCCCGCCGGGTCGAACTGGACGCCCATCTTCATGAGCGGCGCGGTGATGCGCCGCATCGGGCGCTTCGATAACGATTCGTCGCCTTCGATGCGCACCTCGATGTCCCACGGCGCTAGCACGCCCATGAGCAGGCGCGCCGTCGTGCCGGAATTGCCGCAGTCAATGGGACCGTCGGGCTGCTTGGGGCCTGCGGGACCCCACCCCTCCACACCGCCGGCCAGGCTGCCGTCGGGCTGCTTTTCGAGGGAGACGATCGCCCCGAGCTTCTGCACCGCCTCGATCGATGCGCGCACGTCGCTCGAGTCGAGCACCCCGAGCAAGCGCGACGTACCCTCGGCCATGGCCGAGAACAAGATGGCGCGATGCGAAATCGACTTATCACCTGGCACCGTCATCGTGCCATCGAGCGCCGACGGCAAGGGTTTGATAATCTTGGGTTCGCTTGCTTTGTTAGACATGGACGTGCTCCTTCGGGTTCAGAGGGGCAAATGACACCGCGTAGCCCGCGGTTATGAGCTTGGTTGAGAGCTGGCCGATGTCGCCCTCGTCGGTCAGCACCATCGAAAGGTAGGCGCGGTCCTCGGTCACGTGGTCGATTTCAATCGACTGGATGTTGCAACCGACCTCGCTGGCGATGGTCGTGACCTCGGCGACGGCGCCGGGGTGGTTGGAAATCGGGATGCGCACCTCGAGCAGACGCTCCGACGACGGCACCCATGCGACGGGAAGTGAACGGCGCACGTCGGCCGCCACCCGCAGAAGCTCGGTGAGCCGCGCCCGGTCGCCCGACTCAAGCGCGTCCGCGAAGGACCCCAAGATGTCCTGCATATCGCGCAAGCCTGCCTTGACCTGCTCGGCGTTGTCGAACGCGATGCCGCACCACAGGCTCGGGGAGCCCGCGGCAATGCGCGTGGTGTCTTTGAACCCGCCCGCTGCCAGCCGCATGATGGACTGCTGGTCGTCTGCCGCGCGGTCCGCGAGCGTGACGAGCGAGGACGCCACGAAGTGCGGCACATGACTGACCACCGCGACGGCGCGGTCATGTTGCCCAGGCGCGATGTTGATCATGCGGGCTCCGAGCCCGGTAACCAGCTCGTGCAATGCCGGGATATGCTCGGGCGGGGTCGACTCGTCCGGGCAGAGTATCCAGTACGCGCCCTGGAACAGGTCATCGCGCGCGCCGTCAATTCCGTTGACCTCGGAGCCGCACATCGGATGCCCCGGCACGAAGTTATGGGGGAAGCGAAGGATGCGCTCGGCCATTTCGGTTACGCGCACCTTGGTCGATGCGGTGTCGGTGACGATGCCCGCATAACCGCTGTCGGCGATAGCCTGCAAGTAGGGCTCGTCGGCATCGACTGGTGTGGCGAGGATGACCAAGTCGCACTCGTGCGCCAACACGTCTATCAGCCGCGGATCATCTTGAGAAAGCGCTTCGTCGACCATGCCCTTTTCGAGCGAAACCTGGCGCGTGCGCTCGTCGGTATCGATGCCCACAATGCGCACTTCGGGCCATGCCTTGCGCACCGCACCCGCAATCGAGGCCCCGATAAGCCCCATGCCCACTATGACGATATCCTGGAACACATCGCCCTCCGCTCGGTTCTGGCTTTGAGCTTATTCTACACCAGCAAACGGACGGTGGCGATGCGTGCCCGCCAACAGCGCCCCTCCTCGCAAAGAAAACGGTGATGGGGACGAGGGAAACGACCCTTCGTCCAAGAGCCCCATCGCGCGGACACTTAACTGAATGACATTGGGAGGCTCCCCCCCTGCAGCACGAAGACAACGGACTACGTCCTCGTCGCCTTCCCCGTTGCCGCATTCTGGAGCGAAGCGACCTCCCCGGCGGTGAGTTCGCGCCATCGACCGGGCTTGAGCTTGCCGAGCGAAAGCGGGCCGAAGGTTTCGCGGTGAAGGCTGACCACGTGGTTGCCTACGGCTTCGAACATGCGCTTGACCTGATGGTAGCGGCCCTCGCGCACGGTTATGCGCACGAGCTTGCCCGATTTGTCGGCAACCTCGACTTCGGCGGGCTGGGCCGGGCCGTCGTCGAGCTCGACACCTTCGCGCAGCGCATCGGCAGCTTCTTTGCCAAGGGGAGCCTTCAGACGCGCAAGATAGGTCTTGGGAACATGCCGGCTCGGATGCAGCAGCGCGTTTCCCAGCTGCCCGTCGGTCGAAAACAGCAGAAGACCTGTCGTATCGGCATCCAGGCGCCCAATCGGATAGAGCCCCGGGTAACGATCGCGCGGCACGAGGCTTGCCACGATGGGGCGGTCGGACTGAGCCTTCATCGTCGTGATAACCCCTGCGGGCTTGTGCAGCATGATGGTGACGGGCGCATCCTCGATCACGACTGCGCGCCCATCGACTTCGACCACGTCGACGAGCGGGTCGACCTTTGCCCCGAGCTCGGTCACCACTTCTCCATTCACGCTCACGCGGCCCGACGTCATCAGGTTCTCGGACGCGCGACGCGACGCGACGCCCGCACGCGCCAAGAACTTCTGCAGACGCATGGGCACGACCTTGCCGCCGCGGCCGTCGTCGGGGCGATCCTCGTAAGCGATGGGCTGCTTCGGTGCCACTTTGCTCCTTCTTCCAAAATGTGAAAAAGGGGTCTGAC
>DFIX01000026.1:50306-51952 GCA_002371495.1 Eggerthellaceae bacterium UBA3686 | reverse complement strand
CTGACCCTTTTTTCACATTTTTACTCGTCGTCGGTGTTGAAGGTCAGTTTGTCGAAATCGATCTTCTCGACGACGCCCAAAGCGCCGGTTATGGCGTCGGTCGCAAGCTCTTCAACTGTTGGAATATCGGCCTGATCCGGAATCGCCGCATCCTGTACTTGGGGATCGATCGCGCCCAAGCGCTCGCGGATGAGCTGCGCCGTCTTCTCGTCAGGCGCGAATTCCTCGAGGTCCGGGAGGTCGGCCGTCGAGCGCAGGCCGTATTTCTCGAGAAACGTCTGTGTCGTAGCATAGAGCATGGGGTTGCCGGGCGCGTCGGCCGTGCCCACCTCCTTGACCAGGCCGCGCTCGACGAGCGTCGCCAACGGACCGTCGGATGTCACGCCACGAACGGCCGATACCTGCGCTCGCGTGACGGGTTGCGAATACGCCACGATGGCCAGGGTCTCGAGCGCCGCATTCGACATGCGCCGCGTGTCCCACGACAAAACGTACTTTTGCACGAGTTCGTGATATGCCGGATGCGTGTACAGGCGCCATCCGCCCGCCACCTCACGAAGCTGAATGCCCCGGCCGCTTTCATCAAGCTGCTTTTGCAGGGCGTCGAGGGCAAGCTCTATCTCTTCGACGTTCTCGTCGAGCATCTTGGCGAGCACCACGGCGTTGACGGGCTCGTCGCTGACGAACAGCAGCGCCTCGATTGCAGCAGGCAATTGCTCTAAATCTATTCCCTCGAACATCTTCGTTCCCCTATTCCCAAGGCCGCTCTAATGCAGCAGCCCGTTTTGCAATACGTGCAAAAGTGCCATAGCGCAAAAAGGTCTGACCCTTTTGCACCTACCCTTCCTCGCCATCGAAGACGAGCTCACCCGAACCTTCGATGTAGGTGATCTGGATGTCGCCGAACGGCTCGGGCTGCTCGATGTTGACCATCGCTCGTTTGAACAGCTCGAGCACGGCCAAAAACGATACGACGACGATGGGCGTCGGAGTGTTCTGGTCGGCGATTTCCGAGAACTTCATGGTCTTGCGGCTACGGATTCGCGCATGCAGGGCGCGAACGTGCACCTCGACCGGAATCGGTTTGGCGGCAATATGCTCGGACTCGAGCAATGCCGTTTCGCGCCTGGCGTAAGCGGCGGCCGCCAAGTATGCCAGCGATTCCAGCGGAACATCGCGCAAAAAGTCGGGCATCGCGCTCGTGAATTCCGGATCGGGACCAAAAGGCCGTGCGTGCAGACGCGACTGCGCCCGCTCGCGTCCTTCGAGCATTGCCGCAACGTTTTTGTACTGCTTGTACTCGAGGAGCCGAGCCACGAGCAGATCGCGCGCTTCGCTCGGCGCCAGCTCGGCGATCTCCTCTTCGGTCTCGTCCTTTTCACGCGGGACGAGGCTTGCCGCCTTGATTTCGAGCAACGTAGATGCCACGAGCAGAAAATCGCTCGCCACATCCAAATCGACCATGCGCATGTGCGCGATTTCGGCCAGGTACTGATCTGCAATCTCGGCGATCGAAATGGAGCCGATATCGACCCGCTGGCGGCTCACCAGGTACAGCAGGATATCGAAGGGCCCCTCGAAGCTATCGGTGCGCACGCGGTACGACACGGCTACTCACCGCCGCTAAATGTGAAAAAGGGGTCTGA
>DFIX01000026.1:12950-50247 GCA_002371495.1 Eggerthellaceae bacterium UBA3686 | reverse complement strand
AAGGGGTCTGACCCTTTTTTCACATATTTAGATGTAGCAGGACGACAGGCCATGGGGCTCCTAGTATGGAAACGTCAAATTGAACAGATTATACGCCGTGAGGTTAAGGTATTCCCCAATCGGGTTTACGCGCAGCACCTCGGGCACGACGATGACGACAATGAGGAAGATCGGCAAAGCGTACTGTTGAATCTTGTAGTAGGTTGCCAGGTGCTCGACCGGGCAGAAGAACGCGAAAATCGACGACCCATCGAGCGGTGGAATGGGCAGCAGGTTGAAGAACATCAAAAAGAGGTTGATGAGCACGTAATACGGCAGGAAAAACGTGAACGCATAGAGTGCCACCTCGTTCGAATTCACGATCTGCCCAAGCGGCAGCAGCGTATAACACGCCCACGCGATAATCGTGCCTACAACTGCCTGCAGAAGGTTAGCCGCCGGCCCTGCAAGACCGACGATCAGGTCGCCCTTGCGCGGATCCTCGAAATACTGCGGATTGTACGGCACGGGCTTGGCGTAGCCGAAAATCGGCATGTTCGCCGCCATAAGCAGAAGCGGCATGATGACGGTCCCGAACGGGTCTATGTGGTTGAGCGGGTTGAACGAGAGCCTACCTTGGCTCTGCGCCGTGCGATCGCCCAACTTGTAGGCCGCAAACGCATGACCCATCTCGTGCAGCACGATAGCCGGCACAAACGCCAAAATCGAACAGATGATATATGGAATGGAAAGCTCGCCCATAGCCGCTAATCATACCCCGAAACAAAACACCGCCTGATGCGAATCACATCAGGCGGCGAAAAACCATCATGCCCGCGAAACCCCAGCGTTTCGCAGCGCACAGCAGTTGCGTTTGCCACCAATCGGATTAACTAGCCGAATAGGCAACGAAGCGAGCGACCCTGAGGTGCGCCCAGTAGGTGCGAAAGCCCCGCCGACGCGTACATTAGGTACGCAAGGCGGGGCTTGAACGCCTAATGGACGTGCATTAGGGCCGCGCAGCGTGCAGCAGTTGCGCTGTTCGCAGAACAGCGCAACCTCCTACTTGAAGAAGCCTTCGTAGTTGTGCATCTTCAGCTGGCTCTCGACTTTGGTCATGGTATCGAGGGCTACGCCGATCATGATGAGAATCGAAGTGCCGCCGAACGCCTGAATCAGCTGATTGCCGGTGAAGAAGAACAGGATGGAAGGCACAACCGCGATGGCGGCGATGAACAGACCGCCCGGCAACGTGATGCGGCGCAGGACGTTGCGGATGTAGTCGGTCGTGTTTTTGCCCGGACGAATGCCAGGAATGAAGCCACCTTGCTTGCGGATGTTGTCGGACGTCTCTTCGGGGTTGAACACCATCGAGGTGTAGAAGTACGCGAAGAAGACGATGAGCACCAGCGTGAGGAGCCAGTTGAGCCAACCGGTCGACACGGCATCGGCGAAGGCCTTGAGCCAATCGACGTTGAACAGCGCCGCCAGCTGCGCCGGGAAGTAAATCAGGCAGCTCGCGAAGATGATCGGGATAACGCCCGCAGCGTTGACCTTCAGCGGGATGTAGGTGTTCTGGCCACCCATCATACGACGACCCTGCACGCGCTTCGCGTAGTTAACGGGAATGCGGCGCTGGGCGCGCTCGATGAAGATGATGGCCGGGATGCAGGCCAGGACGACCACCAGGATCAGGATCGTCATGGCGACGCCGAACCCGAAGTTGTCGGTCAGGTTGATCGAGCTGAAGATCGCAGACGGGACGCGCGACACGATGCTGATGAAGATGATCAGCGACATGCCGTTACCCACGCCGCGTTGCGTGATGAGCTCGCCCATCCACATGATGACGGCCGTGCCCGTAACCAGCGTAAACACGATGACAATGCTCGTCAGCGCATGCGGCACCTCGTCGCTGAACACGACGCCGTACTGCGACGACTGGAACAGCAGCAGGTAGCCGATAGCGTTGATCAGGCCGAGCACCAGCGTCAGGTAACGGGTAATCTGCGTGATCTTGCGACGGCCCGTCTCGCCTTCCTTGGCCCAGCGCCCGACTGCCGGGATGACGCCTTGCATCAGCTGCATGATGATGGATGCCGTGATGTAGGGCATGATGCCCAGCGAGAACACCGAGAAGTTCGACAGAGCGCCGCCGGTCAAAAGGTCGAGCATCGTCATCGACACGCCGCCTGCGCTCTGAGCATTCTGATCGACGAACGCCGTAGCGAACGCATGGAACGGAATGCCCGGCACCGGCAGGTAGGCACCCAGACGATACAGGGCCAGGATGGCCAACGTGAACAGAATCTTGTTCCGCAGCTCCGGGACCTTGAACGCGTTGACAAGTGAACTTAGCAAGGCTCTTCAACCTTTCCGCCCGCAGCCTCGATCTTTGCCTTGGCGGAAGCCGAGACCTTGTCGACCTTGACCGTGAGAGCCTTGGTCAGATCGCCGTCGCCCAAAACCTTCACGAGGTCCTCATAGTGCTTGATGAGGTTCTTTTCGATGAGGGAATCGCGATCGACGACATCGCCGGACTCAAAGCGCTCCTCGAGCAACTTGACGTTGACCGGAACGTACTCGACGCGGTTGATGTTGGTGAAGCCGGGCAGCTTCGGCAGACGACGCGCGAGCGGGGTCTGGCCACCCTCGAAACCGGCGCGCTTGCCGCCGCCAGCACGGGAAAGCTGACCATTCATACCACGGCCAGCCGTCTTGCCCTTACCGGAACCAGGACCGCGGCCTACGCGCTTCTTCGCATGACGGGATCCCGGAGCAGGATAAAGATCTTTGAGTTCCATTCTTAAACTTCCTTTCGCTATACGGGACCGCAGCCCCGCGCTGGCAGCTCGCTCGCCAGCAAACTTAAAACAACCTTTGGGATTATATCCCACAAAAAACAACTATTGAAACCTTCACGGTTTCAACAGGTTTTTTCATATTGAATGCGCCTCATCCTGCTTGCTCGGAGGGCAGCAGCCGGCGCAGGGCGCCGAGCAAGCAGCAGTCCGAGCAAACAGCGCCGCCCCGAAGGGCGGCGCTAACCGTTTAAAGCTCCTCGACGGTAATGAGATGCTTTACTTTAAAGATCATGCCGCGCACGGACTCGTTGTCAACGATGTCGTGCGTCTTGCCGATGCGGCCCAGACCGAGCGACTTCAAAGTCTGCTCCTGGTCGTATTTGCGGCCGATCTGGCTCTTAACCTGCGTCACGCGCAGCATCTTCTGCTCTGCCATTGTTAGGCCTCCTCAACTTCAGCGGCCTTGGCCTTGCGGCCCCAGATGTAGTCGACGGACACGCCGCGGCGCTCGGCAACTTCCTCGGGGTTCTGCATGCTCTTCAGGCCCTCGGCGGTTGCCTTGACGATGTTCATGGCGTTGTTGGTGCCAAGCGACTTGGTGATAACGTCGGTGACGCCGGCAAGCTCCATGATGGCGCGAACCGGGCCGCCGGCCTTAACGCCGGTACCACGAATGGCCGGCTTGATGAGCACGCGGCCTGCGCCGTACTCGCCCATGATCTCGTGCGGGACCGTGCCTTCGGGGGTCAGCGAAACATGGAACATGTTCTTTTTCGCATCCTCGACGCCCTTCGAGATGGCGGTGGGAACTTCCTTGGACTTGCCGAGGCCCACGCCCACGTTGCCCTGGCCATCGCCCACGACCACAAGCGCGGTCAGCTGCATGCGGCGGCCGCCCTTGACGGTCTTGGCAACGCGCTTGATCGAAACGACGCGCTCCTGAAGCTCGGGTACTCCGGCTTCCTGCTGTTGCTGTCTACGAGCCATTAGTACTCCCTTTCTAGAACTTCAGTCCGGCCTCGCGGGCAGCCTCGGCAACAGCCTTGACACGCCCGTGGTACAGATGGCCGCCACGGTCGAACACGATCTCGGTGATACCGGCCTCGAGCGCCTTCTTGCCGATGATCTCGCCGATTGCAGTTGCGCCTTCGACGGTGCCGCTCTTCTTGCCCGTAGCCTTGAATTCGGGGCCGAGCGTCGAGACGCCGAGCAGCGTCTTGCCAGCGACGTCGTCGATGACCTGCACGTAAATGTTGTTGTTGGAACGGGTCACGCACATGCGGGGACGCTGTGCGGTGCCGGAGATCTTGCCACGAACGCGACGATGACGGCGCGCCAGACCAGTCTCCCTCTTCCTTGCATTCTGAGTCTTCATTAGAAATCCCTTCGATCGGTCTGGCTATTAGTCGCCCTTGGCAGCCTTGCCAAGCTTGCGGCGGATGTACTCGCCCTCGTAGCGAATACCCTTGCCCTTGTAGGGCTCGGGCTTGCGCCACTTGCGGATGTCAGCGGCAACCTGGCCGACCTGCTCCTTGCTCGCGCCCGAGACGATGATCTCGGTCGGCTGCGGGCACTCGAAGGTGATGCCTTCGGGGCACGCAACGAGCACGGGGTGGGAGTAGCCCAGCTGCATTTCGAGGTCCTTGCCCTTCAGCGCGGCACGATAGCCGACGCCGACGAGCTGCAGCTTCTTCGAGAAGCCAGCGGAAACGCCCTCGATCATGTTGGCAACGAGCGTGCGCACGAGGCCATGCTGGGCCTTGGCGTCGCGGGAATCATCGATGCGGTTGACGACGATCTGGTCGCCTTCCTGCTCGATGGTGACGAAGGGACGGAAGGTGCGGGACAGCTCGCCCTTAGCACCCTTGACGGACACCGTGGTGCCGTCGATCTTAACCTCTACACCGGCGGGAACGGTGATAGGCATCTTGCCGATACGAGACATACCTTATCTCTCCTTTCCTACCAGATGTAAGCGATGACCTCGCCGCCGACGCCCGCCTTGCGCGCGTCGCGGTCGCACATCACGCCCTTGCTCGTGGACACGATTGCGGTACCCAGGCCGCCGAGCACGCGGGGCAGCTCGTCCTTGCCAGCGTAGATGCGCAGGCCGGGCTTCGAGATGCGCTTGATGCCGCGGATGGTCTTGGCCTTCTTGGGACCGTACTTCAAAGTGATTTCGAGCGTGGCGCGAGGCTCGCCCTCGATAACCTCATAGCGCGTGATGTAGCCTTCCTCGGCCATAACACGTGCAATCTCGACAAGCTTCTTGCTCGACGGCATCGAAACCGTCTCCTTGCCGACAGAATGTGCGTTACGCACGCGCGTAAGCATATCTGCGATGGGGTCGGTCATTGTCATGTTTGTTTCTCCTTATGAGTCTTGATGAACCCGATCAGTTCGGTTCACAGGCGCCCTTAACGCCCATGCCTTAACGATGAGGTACACCCAGTCGTAACGGTTCGTCTTACCAGGAAGCCTTGGTTACGCCGGGAAGTTCGCCCTTGTTGGCCAGCTCGCGCAGGCATACGCGGCACAGGCCGAACTTGCGGTAGTAAGCACGAGGGCGCCCGCAACGCATGCAGCGGTTATGCTGGCGCGTCGAGAACTTCGGCTCGCGCTTCGCCTTGGCGATCATCGATTTCTTAGCCATGCATTTCCTTCTTTCCTAATTGTCCGCGCTTATGCGCGGTTTTCACCAAATACGGTTCGCTTGAAGCTTACTGCTCGCGGGCCTTGAACGGGAAGCCGAGGGCGCTCAGCAGGGCGAAAGCCTGATCGTCGTTCTCGGCTGTCGTGACGACCGTGATGTCCATGCCGCGCGTGCGGTCAATCTTGTCGTACTCGATCTCGGGGAAGATCAGCTGCTCGGTGATGCCCAGCGAGTAGTTGCCGCGACCGTCGAAGCTCGTCGGCGAGATGCCGCGGAAGTCGCGGACGCGGGGCAGCGCCGTGGACAGCAGACGGTCCATGAACTCCCACATACGGTCGCCGCGCAGGGTGACCTTGCAGCCGATAGCCATGCCCTCGCGGATGTGGAAACCTGCGATGGACTTCTTGGCGCGGCAGATCATGGGCTGCTGACCGGTGATGACGCGCATGTCGGCGACGGCGCCGTCGAGCACCTTCGAGTCGGAAGCAGCAGCGCCCACGCCCATGTTCACGACGATCTTGGTGACCTTCGGAACCTGGTTGATGTTGGCGATGTTCAGATCCTTCTCGAGTTTCTGGACAATCTCTGTCTTGTACTTTTCCTTCAAACGAGGAGTTGCCATGTTTTACTTTCCTTTCCGATGGATTAAACCCGGGATTTCTGACCCCAGGTCCCTCGGGCACCTTGCCCGAGGGCCATTTGCCAGCCCGCCGCGAACGACCGTCGTGCCGCCTGAAGGGCTGTGCTCGACGCGTCGTCGTCGCGAACTAACTTTTCGCCAAAATCGGGCGAAAAGTGGATTTCGCTCCTCCTTTGGCTTGACCTCGCTCCGCCCTTCAGGCGGCACGGCGGTCGTTCGCTCAGATACCTTAGTCGATATCCTTGCCGCACTTCTTGCACACGCGGTGCTTCTTGCCTGCTTCGTCGAAACGATGCGCAACGCGCGTGGCGGCCTTGCACTGCGGGCAGACGAGCATGACGTTCGAGACGTTGATGGGGGCCTCGACCGACATGATGCCGCCGGAGGGGTTGGCCTGGGTCGGGCGCTGAGCCTTCTTGACGATGTTGACCTTCTCGACGACGACGCGGCCCTTGGCGGGCAGGGCGCGGATGATCTCGCCCTCTTTGCCCTTGTCCTTGCCGGCGATAACCTTTACGCGGTCGCCCTTCTTGACGTTCAAACCTGACATGTTACTTGACACCCCCCTACAGCGTTTCCGGTGCCAGAGACACGATCTTCATGTACTTCTTCTCGCGCAGCTCGCGGGCGACCGGCCCGAAGATACGCGTGCCACGGGGGCTTCCGTCCTCGTTGATCAGGACGGCGGCGTTCTGGTCGAACTTGATGTAGCTGCCATCGTTGCGACGAACTTCCTTCTTGACGCGAACGATGACGCAACGCACGACGTCGCCCTTCTTGACGTTCGAGTTGGGGATAGCTTCCTTCACCGAGCAGATGATGACATCACCCAGTCCGGCGTAACGGCGACCCGTTCCGCCCAGGACCTTGATGCACTGCACCTTGCGGGCGCCGGAGTTATCGGCAACTGCGAGCATGGATTGCATCTGAATCATTGCTGATACCTAACTTTCCTCACGTACGCTTCCGCTAACTACTTAGCACGCTCGACGATTTCGAGCAGGCGCCAGCGCTTCATCTTCGACAGCGGGCGCGTCTCCATGATGCGGACGGTGTCGCCGATATGGGCTTCGTTGTTCTCGTCATGCGCATGGAACTTCTTGGTGGTGGTCATCATCTTCTTGTAGATCGGATGAGCCTTGCGCTCTTTGATCTGGACCACGATGGTCTTGTCATTGACGTCGCTGACGACGACGCCCTGACGGACCTTGCGGGCATTGCGCTTTACTTCTTCAGTCATTATCTATTCCTCCCCGCCCCTAGTTCAGAGCACGAAGCTCACGTGCGCGCATCTCGGTCTGGATGCGGGCGATGTCCTTCTTGACCTGACGGACGCGGGCGGTGTTGTCGAGCTGGCTCGTCGCCATCTGGAAGCGCAGGTTGAACAGCTCCTGGCGCGCGTCCTGGAGCTTCGCCTGCAAATCTTCGGCGGAAAGCTCGCGAATCTCTGCTGGTTTCATTACTGCTGCCCCTCCGTTTCGCGGTTAACGATCTTGCACTTGATGGGCAACTTATTGATGGCCAGACGCAGGGCCTCCTTGGCGACCTCGTCGTCGACGCCGGCGATCTCGAACATGATGCGGCCGGGCTTGACGACGGCCACCCAGGCCTCGGGATTGCCCTTGCCCGAACCCATGCGGGTCTCAGCGGGCTTCTTGGTAATCGGCTTGTCGGGGAAGATCGTGATCCAAACCTTGCCGCCACGCTTCATCTGACGGGTCATAGCGACACGAGCAGCCTCGATCTGGCGGTTGGTGATCCATGCGGCCTCGAGAGCCTGGATACCCCACTCGCCGTTGTTGAGTTTGGTACCGCCCTTGGCCTTGCCCTTCATGGAGCCGCGCTGCACCTTGCGGTGCTTCACACGCTTAGGTGAAAGCATTTACTTCGCCCCCCTTTCGTTGCGATCATTGCGGTCGCGGCGATCGCGACGCGGACGGGACGGACGCGAGGAGCCCTCGAGCTGCGGCTGCGGAGCCTTGGTGCCCGGCAGGACCTCGCCGTGGTAGATCCACACCTGCACGCCGATGGAACCCATCGTGGTGGCGGCAGTGGTGAACCCGTAATCGATCTTGGCGCGCAGGGTATGACGCGGCACGCGGCCCTCGCCGTACCACTCGCGGCGGCACATCTCGGCGCCGCCCAGGCGGCCCGAGCATTGGATGCGGATGCCCTTGGCGCCCGACTTGCGCGCAGACTGAACTGCCTTGCGCATGGCGCGGCGGAAGGCGACGCGGCCCTCGAGCTGCTCGGCAACGGACTGGGCAACCAGCGTTGCGTCGAGCTCGGGACGCTTTACTTCGACGACCTCGACCGACACGGTGCCGGTAGCGATCTTCTGCAGCTTCTTGCGCAGAGCGTCAATTTCGGCGCCCTTCTTGCCGATGACGACACCCGGACGGGCGGTCGTGATGATGACCTTGGTCTTGTCGCCGGCGCGCTCGATCTCGACGCGAGCGACGGCGGCACGGGCGAGCTCCTTGTCGAGGAACTTGCGGATAGCCAGGTCGTTCTCAAGGTTGGCGGCGTAATCCTTGTCCGCAAACCAGCGGCTGCGCCAATCCTCGGTGATGCCCAGACGGAAACCGGTGGGGCTGACTTTCTGACCCATAAGGCTTTATGCCTCCTCTCGCGTTGCGACGATAATCGTGATGTGGCTGGTGCGCTTGCGAATGCGCGATGCGGAACCCTTGGCACGCGGACGGATGCGCTTCATCGTCGGGCCCTCGTCGACATAGCAGGCCTTGACGAACAGAGACTCAGGGTCGACGTGGTACAGGTTCTCGGCATTGGCAACGGCGGAGTTCAGCGTCTTCTCGACGGTCTCGGCGATTGCGCGGTTCGTGAACATCAGGATCTCGCGAGCGGCCGGAACCGACTTGCCGCGGACCAGGTCAACGACAACGCGAGCCTTGCGGGGCGAAACGCGGACGTAGCGTGCGATTGCTCTTGCTTCCATTTCTCACCCCTCCTATTTCTTCTTCTTGTCACCGGCATGGCCACGGAAGGTGCGGGTCGGAGCGAACTCGCCCAGCTTGTGACCGACCATGGATTCGGTGATGTATACGGGTACATGCTTGCGGCCGTCGTGGACGGCGATGGTGTGGCCGACCATCTCGGGGAAGATGGTGGAAGCGCGCGACCAGGTCTTCACGACGTTCTTTTCGCCGGCAGCGTTCATGGCAGCGATGCGGCCGAGAAGGCGCGGCTCGACGAAAGGCCCTTTCTTCAAACTTCTGCTCACAGTTTCTCCTTAACGTATAGCCGCTTACTTCTTGCGCCTGCGGATGATCAGGCGGCTCGAAGCCTTCTTCGGATTGCGGGTGCGATGACCCTTGGTGGGAACGCCCCACGGGGTAACCGGATGACGACCCGAGGACTTGTTCTTGCCCTCGCCACCGCCGTGCGGGTGGTCGATCGGGTTCATGACGGTACCGCGGACGGTCGGGCGGATGCCCAGCCAGCGGCTACGACCGGCCTTGCCGATCTTGATGTTGGAGTGCTCGGCGTTGCCGACCTCGCCTACCGTGGCGCGGCAGGTGAGCAGCACGCGGCGCATTTCCGACGACGGCATGCGCAGGATGGCGTACTTGCCTTCCTTGCCCATCAGCTGGATGCTGGTGCCGGCGGAACGAGCCAGAGCGGCGCCCTTGCCGGGCTGCAGCTCGACGGCATGGATGAGCGTACCAACGGGGATGTTCGCCAGCGGCAGAGCGTTGCCGGGCTTGATGTCTGCCTCGGGGCCCGAGACGACCATGTCGCCTACGTGCAGGCCCTTGGGATGCAGGATGTAGCGCTTCTCGCCGTCGACGTAGTGGAGCAGCGCGATACGCGCGGTGCGGTTAGGATCGTACTCGATCGTGGCAACCTTGGCGGGCACGCCGTCCTTGTTGCGCTTGAAATCGATGATACGGTAACGACGCTTGTGGCCGCCGCCCTGATGGCGGGTGGTGATGCGACCCTTGTTGTTGCGCCCAGCATGCTTCTTCAGCGGCGCAACAAGCGACTTCTCCGGTTTGCTGCGGGTGATTTCCTCGAAATCGGAAACCATCATGAAGCGGCGTCCGGGGCTAGTCGGCTTGTACTGCTTGACTCCCATCTTCACTTCTTCCTACTCGTGAGACAACCGTCCAGAGGAAACGGCGCCTCCTTCTTTAGACCTTTGCTCGCACGCCTCGTCGTACCCCAAAGGTCCCTGTACTTCGTGGATTACGATGGCCAGATGGCGCCTGAGGAGGCAAACGCCCTGACTCCGCAATCCACGCGCCCGGGTGTATCCATACACGTGCAGACGCAAAGAAACATTATACGGATGGGGCTTACTACCTGCAAGAATGGATTTTGCGTTCACAACCTGCACACACGCTGGGTAACCGCTGGGTAACCCTCCCCCCGCCTGCTCGGGTCGGGCGGCCGCGCGGGCCGGCGGAGGCTAAACGCTCGTCGCTACGGCGCGGCAGCTGCGGAACTCGCGCGCTTCGCGCGCTCAGACAGTCCTCGCTCCCGCCGCGCCTCCGCTCCTCGCAGCCTCCGAAGGCCCGCGCGGCCGCCCGACCCGAGCAGGCTAGCGTTTACCCGCTTCGGGGCCTTGGGGGCGTAAGCGTTTTGCAGTTTGGGAGAGTTGCTCGTGCGGCCAGGCAGTCCTCGCTCCCGCGCGGTCTTCGCTCCTCGTAGCCTCCGAAGGCCCGAGCCGACCCGCCGGACCACGAGCTAGCGTTTACCCGCTGCGGAGCCTTGGAGGGAGGGGTAACGAGAACGCCCGCTTGGGGCGGGCGTTCTTGGATACATATATATGTGAGGATGCTGGCTACATCACGATGCGGGGGCCGGTGGCGCTTTCGGGGGCGGCTTCGGTGATCGTGGCGTGCTCTACCAGATGCTTGCAGGCGCACAAGCGCTCGGCGGCCTCGCGCAGGGCGAAGCCGAGGCCGTTCTGCTCCATGCGCACGCGCACGGCATGCGGGTTCTGCGGGCTCAGCTGGAAACAGGACTCGTCGAGGTCCGCATCGGTGTAGGACAGCCCCATGTGACGGTAGTACGCGTCGAGGCAATAGCCCTGGACGAGCTTTTGGCGCATCGAGACCATGAGCATCATGTTGACCTGCTGCTCGCCGCCCTGCTCTTCGCAGAACTTTTCCCACGTCTTGCCTGTCTGCGAGACCTGCATGCGCAGCTGACGCTGCTCCTCGGCCATCGAGCCCTCGTAGATCTCGTCGGGAATCGAGCCCTTGAAACGCTTAGACAGCTCGGAGGCGGCCATGTTGCGCTTGTAGTCCTCGTAGTACTTGCGACGCTGGTCGTTCACGCGCTTGTCGATGTCTGCGCGCAGATCGGCGTAGCTCTTGTACATGGGCATGTTCTTGGCAACCCACTCGTCGTTGATGACGGGCACGACTTCCTTCTGCAGCTCGAGGATGGTGACCGTGGTCTCGTACTCCTCCATGATCTCGTTGAAATCCTCGTCGAGACCCGGGCCTTCGAACTTGAAGGTCTTGGTCTCGCCGACTTCCATGCCCATCAGGCCTTCTTCGAAGCCCACGGGCATGAGGTCCATGCCGGTCGTGAAGCTGCGCGAATCGGTGGTCAGGCCGACGACCTGCTCGCCGTCTTTGGTGGTGGACATCTTCAGAAGGACGCTATCGCCCTTCTGCACCGGATGCGGATCGGTAGCCGCGAAGGTGATGAACTGCTGCGCCATCTGGCCGATTTGGCGGTCGACCTCTTCCTCGTCGGGCTCGAAGGCCTGAATCGAGAACTCGATGGGGCTGTAGTCCTCGAGCTCGTAAAGGGGCTTGGGCACGACGTCGAGCGTGAACTGGAAGGCGCGGCCGCGCTTCAGCGGCATGGTGGCCTGGGGTTGCGGCGAGAACGCAGGCACGATGTTGTGCTTGTTCAGCGCGTGCGGCACGAGCATCTCGGCGGCCTGCTGGCCGACGACGGAGTCGAGGTCCTTGATGCCCAAACGCTCGGAAGCGACCTGGGCCGGGGTCTTGCTGCCCTCGGGCCGAATGTTCATCTGGGCGCAGAATTGCTCGGATGCCTGGTTCAGCGCGTTGCTGACCTCGGCGGACGAAGCGGTGGCGTCGAGCTTGATGTGGCCGTTAGCCTGCTTCTTCTTTACTACCTTCATGTATATATCCTCCCTCGTGGGTTTTATGACGCAACGAGTAATTCTAGCGTAACCTGCGCCGCTTTCGTCGGAAATGAAGAATTACCACGAACTAGGAAGAGATATCTGACCACCTCGAGGAAAACGCCCCAGCGCAGCAGAGCGCCTTTCTTCGCGAACGCTTTGCCCCAGGGGCAAAGCGTTCGGGCCACGGGCCCTATCACGTTATTCGTTGGACTTCAGGCTCTCGACCATGTTCACGCGGGCGAGCTTGGGCAGCATCAGCAGCATCGAGACCGCAGAGAAGACGATCGTCAGCACGAAAGCGGCCACGAAGCTCGGCGGATGGATGGTACGGCCGAACATGACCTGGTCGACCTCGGCCGTTGTTACGACGAAGCCCTCCAAATAAACTCCCAGAACGAGCCCGAGCACGGCGCCGATGAGTGCGAGCAGGATGATTTCGCGGAAGATGTAGGCATTGGTCTCGCGCCTCGTGAAACCGAGGACCTTCAGGGTGGCGATCTCGCGGATGCGCTCCTCGATATTGATGTTGGTCAGGTTGTACAGCACGATGAAGGCCAACGCGGCCGCCGAAATGACGAGCACGACCACGATGAGGTCAACGCTTCTGAGCATCGTCTTGTACGTGTCGATCGTCTCGTCGTTATAGGTGACCGTCTTCACCGCGCCCGTCGAGCGCAGCGCCTCGTCGAGGGAATCGCGCGCCGCCTGGTCCTCGACCACGTTGGCGTAGATCGCATTCTTGGGTGCCGCCTTGCCGACCGCCTGTTCGTAGGCGTCCTTCCCTACATATAAATAGTTGTAGATGTAGTTCTCGTATAGAGCGGTCACCGTGAACTCATAGACGGTCGAGGTTGCATTGCCCATCGAGTCCTGGGGGCTGACCTTGATCGTATCGCCGATGCCCACGCCTAGTTCCTGGGCCATCTTCTCGTTGAGCAGCACGCTCGCAGGCTCGATTGCCAAGGGCTCGTGGCCGAGGCGCGTGCGCAGCACTTTCATCTGCTCGAAGGCCGTCGGATCGTGGGGGCACACCACGTCGATTCGCTTATCGGCTGCGCGCGGCCCCGAAGCAAGCATGGTGCGCGTGAAGGCGGGCGTCTGTTCCTGCAGGGCATCCGCCGAGCCTAGCACCTCGTCGAGGGCGGCACGCTTGGCGTCGCTTTGGCGATCTTCGAGCGTGATGAGCGCGTTGTGATGGATGATCTGGCCGTATTGGATGTCGATGATGTCGTTAATGGCGTCGTGCAACCCCAGCCCCGTCAGCAAGAGCGCCGTGCACCCTGCGATGCCGATAACGGTCATGATGAGGCGTTTCTTGTAGCGGAAGAGGTTGCGGCATGTGACCTTCCACGTGAACGACAGCCGCCGCCAAACCGGCGTAACGCGCTCGAGCAGGATGCGCTTGCCCGATTTGGGGGCGCGCGGAAGCATGAGCGCGGCGGGCTTCTCGCGCAGGGTTGCCAGGGCAGATGCGCCCGTAGCGACTAAGACGATGCCGATGACCAGACCGCCCGACAGCAACGCGATGGGGATGTCTACCGGGAAACTCGCCGTGGGCACGTAGTACATGATGGCATAGGCGTTCATGATGACGCCCGGCAGGAGGCGCGCCAGAAGCGCGATGCCCACGACCGACCCCACGACGCTCGCCGCGAGCACGTAAAGGGCATATTTGCAGGTAATGTGCCCACGCGTGTAGCCGAGCGCCTTGTACGTGCCGATGATCTGGCGTTCCTCATCGACCATGCGCGTCATGGTCGTCAGCGCGACAAGGGCGGCCACCAGGAAAAACATCAGGGGGAAGATGCTCGCGATGTGGTCGACGCGATCGGCGTCGGACAGAAACGACGCCATGCCGGCATTCTTGTCGCGGCCCATGACGAGCCATTCGGGTTTCTCGGGGTCGTCGATTTCGGCCTGGGTGTGCGACAGGCGGTACTCGAACAGGTCCAAGAGCCCGCCGTAGGTGGTCATGCTCCCGTACAGCTCGTCGGTAAGCGAATCGAGACGTGCCTCGCAGCGCTCATCGGCAATCGAGGCGATGCGCTCCTTGGCCGCCTCGATCAGCTCGTCGTAAGCAGGCGTACCGTAGGGCACGTCGCGAGCCCCTTTGACCGTGATGAAGGCGTCGGTAAGGGGGTAGTCGGGCGCGAAAGCATCGTCGGGAGCATAGAGCACCTGCTGGACGACGCCGGAACCAAGCGAGCTGGCATCGATTGCGGCCGATGACACGTAATAGGGCATGTGCACCCTGCCCACGACCGTGTATTCCACAATAGAGAACGTTTCCTTGAGCTTACCGGTCGACTGCCTGAACACGATGCGGCTGCCAAGCTCGATATCGGAACTGAGCACGCGGTCTGCCGAGATGACGCACTCCCCCGCCGATTGCGGCCAGCGCCCCTCGGCCAGATCGAGCCGGTTCAGGTACGCGCCCGCAAAAGCGCCATCCCCGCCCGTATCGGCATGGGCATCGGAAGAGCCCGGGCTTGCCGCCTGGCCTGGAAGCGCATGCACGCGCGTCGTGTATGTGACCTCGCCGAACTGGGCCAGCACATCGGCTTGACGGCTTCCCATGACGGCCTCGACGCCCTCGAGCTCGCCGAGCGCCTGCAGGTCGGCCTCTTCAAGCCCCATTGTGCCCACGACGCGCACGTCGAACACTTGGGCGCCGTCGAGGTAGTTGTCGAGTGCGACCTTCATATCGGGCGCAGTCATGCGCAAACCAGCGTAGAAGCCGGCCCCAAGGGCGACGATCGCCAAGAGCGCCAGGAACCGTCCCGGCTTGCGGGCAATCGTGCGGACCAGCTCTTTGGCAAATGCGCTCATGCTCCCCCGTCCGTGCCTGCGCGGAACGTAACAAGCATAGGAAGACGTCCCCTACCCCGAAATGCTTACCACTCGAGCGTATCGGCCGAGACGGGATGCGCGTTGACCTGGATATCGGCAGCGCGGCCCTCGCGTACGTGGATAACGCGGTCGGCGATGGCCGTGAATGCCGAGTTATGCGTAATCAGCACGACGGTCTTGCCGGTGTTGGCGCAGGTCTCTTGCAGGAGTCTGAGAATCGCCTTGCCCGTGTTGTAGTCGAGAGCGCCCGTGGGCTCGTCGCAGAGCAAAAGCTTGGGGTTCTTAGCCAGCGCGCGGGCGATGGCGACGCGCTGCTGCTCGCCGCCCGAGAGCTGCGCCGGGAAGTTGTCCATGCGCTTTGCCAGGCCGACCTGGGCTAGCACCTCGGCAGCATCGAGCGGATCCTTGCAGATCTGGCTCGCGAGTTCGACGTTCTCTTTAGCGGTAAGGTTCTGCACCAGGTTGTAGAACTGGAACACGAAGCCGATGTCGTAGCGGCGGTAGTACGTCAGCTCCTTCTCGGAAAACGCGCTGACCTCGCGGCCGTCGAGCATGATGGTGCCCGACGTGCATGAGTCCATGCCGCCGAGCATGTTCAGAAGCGTCGTCTTGCCCGCGCCCGACGGGCCGACCACCACGACGAACTCGCCCTGCTCGATGTCGAAGCTCATGCCCGACACGGCCGCGACCTCGACCTCGCCCATCTGGTAGATCTTGCTTACGTCCCTGAATTCGACGAACGCCATGTGCATCACCCCTGGCATAACAACGGTTTGAACCCATAATAGCGGAAAACCGCCTGGTACCGATGGTGAGCGAGTGCATACACCGCACGGTTCTGCGAGCGACAGCCGCTTGCAGGAAGCACGACCATTCGCCGTCGAGCGCCGAACAGCGAAGATGCTGTTCGCACGAGCCTCTCGACCGTCCGCCCAGATCGGCGGCAGGGCGCTAGGCCTACGGCTCCTCGCGTTTTGCGTAGATTAGAAGTCAGTAGCTGCGGAAGCGGCTACGCACCCTGCCGCCGACCTGGGCTACTTGGAAAATACGCCGAAACCGTGACGTTCTTTCCCTAAACAGCTTTGCCAGGAAGCAAAGAGGAGTATCCTCCTTGCTTCCTTGAGCGCCCTGCCGCAGAGCCGGACAGACGGGCAAGAAGCCCGCGCGAGCAGTCATCAGCATCCTTTTCCCGTAAACAGCTTTGCCATGAGCCCTGCGCAAAGCACTTCAGTCTGATAAAGTTTGCATAACGTCAATCGATCGGAGGATCACGTGAAAAAGTGGAGATCGGTCATCATATTCGACGTGGCCATGATTATCTTGGCTATCATCCTGTTCTCGCCCGCCTACGTTGGCCTCAGCCCGTTCAGCCCGCAAATCTCGAACATGGTGCTGAGCATCGTGGCAGGAGCCATCATCATCTACGAGACCATCAAGGTTAACGGGCGCGCGTTTTTGACGGCGCGCGCCGCCAAGCAAATCTCGTCTGGTGAAACGAGCGTACCCGTCGAGGACGTGCGGCGCGTGCTCGGAGAATACGAGAAGACCACGGTCGTGGGCACGTACGCCAAACACGCCCTTGCCGAGCTGGACAGCGCCGCGGTAAAACGCGAGAGCCTGTACAACGAAATTGGCAAGAAATTCCAGGAAGGCAGCCTCACCTTCATGAAGTTCGCAGAAGTCGTAGACGCCGCCGTCAACGCCATCGCGCACAACTCGTCGATCCTGGCGCGGCGTATCCAGGCGTTCGACGTAGAGGATTACAACCGCGTGGCGCGCGGCACCATCACGGGGCTTTTCAACCGCAGCACCATCCCTGATGACCTGCGGAAAGAGAAACGCCAGGTCTACGAGATGAGCCTCAACGACATGCGCGGCATCGTCGCCGCTAACGAGCGGCTGCTCATGGAGCTCGACCGGTTCGGCAACGAGATGCGCCAGCTCGAGACGAGCGCCAACGCCGAGAAGAACACCGCCCTGCTCGAAGAAGTCAACGCGCTTGTCGAAGAAACCAAGTACTACCAGTAACGGCACCAAGGCTTTTGCGGCATCCTGCAACGACCGCATGGCCATCGAAGGAACGGCAACGGATAACGAGAAAGGATATTCCATGGCATTCGATTTGAGCGTTCCAGATTTGGAAGAGACGAAGCAGAAGGTCGAGGAGGAGCTCGCAGTCACCGAGCCCCAGGCCAAAGCCATCGACGATACTGCAGTGGAGCGCGGCCAGCAGATCATGGTAGTCGACATGGACTCACTCGAGGCCAAACGCGAGATCACCCAGGCAATCGAGAACCTGGGCGCGGACATCGCCGTGAAATCGGCCGCCAAGAACGAGATGCTCGCACGACGCATCGGCACGCTGAGCAAGCAGGGCGGCGAGACGGGCGAAGTCGCCAAGAGCCTCGAGGAACTGGCCATAAAGATGCGCGACCTCGACCCGAAGGGCATCGATTTCACCCGTAGCAAGGGCGGATTCTTGTTCAATCCGGTGCGACGCTACTTCGAACGTTACAAGTCAGCAGATGCCGAAATTTCGGACATCGTCGAATCGCTCGAGAACGGCAAGATCACGCTGAAGAACGACAATGTGACGCTCGAACTCGAGGAAATGCAGATGCGCGAGCTGACCAAACAGCTCAACCAGCAGATCGAAATCGCGCTCGACCTTGACTCCTATCTGACTGGGGCCATCGAGCAGGCCAAGGCCACCGAAGGCACCGACGCCGAACGCATCAAGTTTGTCGAGGAAGAGGTGCTGTTCCCGCTACGCCAGAAGATTATTGACTTCCAGCAGCTCCTGGTCGTGAACCAGCAGGGCATCGTGTCGATGAACGTTCTGCGCCGCAACAATGCCGAGCTCATCCGCGCCGTCGACCGCGCCGAGAACGTCACCGTGTCGGCTCTGCGCGTTGCCGTGACGGTAGCAGGCGCGCTCTACAACCAAAAGATCGTTCTCGAGAAGATCAACGCGCTCAACGAGACGACCAACAACATGATCGCCACAACCTCGACCATGCTCAAGGAGCAGGGCGCTGAGATTCAGCAGAAGGCGACCGAAGCCTCCATCTCGGTCGATACGCTCAGGCAGTCCTTCGAAGAAACCATCCAAGCGCTCGAGGACATCAGCAAGTACAAGCAGGAAGCCCTCCCCCGCATTCGCCAGACCATCGACGAGTTCTACAAGCTCGCCCAAGAAGGCGAAGAGCATATCCGTCGCATCGAAGGCGCCACGAACGGGTAAGCAGGTAAGCAACCAGTTTACAGCAGAGGACTGAGCAAGCGCGATGCCTTGCTCCGAACAAAAAAGGGCTCCCAAACGGGAGCCCTTTTCGTTGCTGTTTTTCGCTCGCTCTTAGCTTGCGAAAATCTCGATCGTCTGACCGGCTTCGATCGTGACGATGGCCTTCTTCCACTGACGGGTGTAGCCGGCGACGTAGCGAACGCGCTTCTTCTTCGGCTTGACGTTCAGGGTGTTGACCTTGGTGACCTTCACGTCGAACAGCTCTTCGACCGCCTTGGCGATCTCGATCTTGTTGGCGCTACGGGCGACCTCGAACGTGTACTTGTTCATCTCGATCAGATCGTAGCTATGCTCGGTGATGATCGGGCGGATGATGATATCGCGTGCGTCCTTCATTACGCCATCGCCTCCTCGAGTTTGCGCAGTGCCTCCTCCTCGAAGATGAGGAACTTGTTGTCGAGCAGCTCGTAGACGTTCTCGGAGCCGGACGGCACGATGTCGACGGTCGGAATGTTGCGGAACGACAGGAAGGCGTTGACGTTCTCGTCGGTGACGACGATCGTGCAACGGCCCTCGACGCCGAGCGCCTTCAGGACGGCGATTGCGTCCTTGGTGCGCGGTGCCTCGAACTCGAGCTTGTCGACCACGATCAGCTGCTCGTCAGCCAGCTTGGCGGAAAGCGCCGAGCGGATGGCCAGCTTGATCTCCTTCTTGTTGACCTTGAAGGAGTAGTCGCGGGGATGCGGTCCGAAGACCACGCCGCCGCCACGCCAATGCGGCGCACGGATGGTACCCTGGCGGGCACGGCCGGTGCCCTTCTGGCGCCACGGCTTGCGGCCACCGCCGCTGACCATGCCACGGGTACGGGTGTTATGGGTGCCGGCGCGCCAAGAAGCACGCTGCATGCGCACGACCTGGTGCATAACCGGGACGTTCGGCTCGATGCCGAACACGGAATCGGCGAGCTCGGCCGTGCTGGCCACCTTGCCTTCCGCGGTCTTGATATCGATAGTTGCCATTTATGGTGCTCCTTACCAGCTCTTGCCGTCGCCGGCCATACGTACGCGGACAATGCCGTTCTTGCCGCCGGGCACAGCGCCCTTCACCAGGATGAGGTTCAGCTCTTCGTCGACGCGCACGACCTCGAGGTTGCGCACGGTCACGCGATCGCAGCCCATGTGACCCGGAAGGCGGACGCCCTTCAGGACGCGGGACGGCGTTGCGCACTGGCCGATGGAACCCGGGGCGCGGTGGAAGTGCGAACCATGCCCGCCGGGGCCGCCACCGAAGCCGTGACGACGGATGACGCCCTGGTAACCCTTGCCCTTGGAAGTGCCGGTCACGTCGACCTTCTTGCACTCCGCGAACTCGGCGACGGTCTGCTTGTCGCCGGGCTTGTAGTCGGCGGCGTTTTCGACGCGGACCTCGCGCAGATGGCGGCAGGGCTCGACGCCGAGCTTCTCGTAGTGGCCGCGCATCGGGTTAGTTAGATGCTTGTCCTTGATGGTGCCGAAGCCCAGCTGAACGGCCTCATAGCCGTCGGTCTCGGCGGTCTTTACCTGGCAGACGGTGTTCGGCTCTGCCTGGATTACCGTGATGGCCATGACCTCGTCGTTCTCGTTGAACATCTGGGTCATGCCGATCTTCTTGCCGTAAATTGCGTTAATCATATGCGACACCCCTTACAGCTTGATCTCGATGTCGACACCAGCCGGCAGGTCGAGGCGCATCAGGGAATCCACGGTGTTGGGCGTGGGCTCCAGGATGTCGATGAGGCGCTTATGGGTGCGCATCTCGAACTGCTCGCGGGAATCTTTGTCGACGTGCGGCCCGCGGACGACGCAATACAGGTTGCGCTCGGTGGGCAGCGGAATCGGTCCGGATACTTTTGCGCCCGTCTTCTGAGCGGTGTCGACGATGAGCTTCGTGGACTGGTCCACGATCTCATGGTCGTAGCCCTTCAGGCGGATGCGAATCTTCTGATTAGCCACTTGTCTGTCCTCCAATTTACCTGGCCCGCATTACGCGTTGCCGCCAGCCTTGCTGATGATTTCCTCTTGCACGCTCTTGGGAACCGGCTCGTACGAATCGAACTGCATCGTGTACATTGCACGGCCCTGAGTGCCGCTGCGCAGGTCGGTTGCGTAACCGAACATGTTGGACAGCGGGACCTTGGCGCTGATGACGGTCGTGTTGCCACGGCTTTCCTGGCCCATGATCATGCCACGGCGGCTGGGGATGTCGCCCATAACGAAGCCCATGTACTCTTCGGGCGTCTCGACCTCGACAGCCATGACCGGCTCGAGGATGACGGACTTGCCGCGCTTGAGGGCCTCTTTGATGGCCATGGAGCCGGCGACCTTGAAGGCGGCCTCGGAGGAGTCGACCTCGTGGTACGAACCGTCGATGAGCTCGACGCGCACATCCTCGACGGGATATCCTGCCAGAACGCCGGAGTTCAGCGCTTCCTGGATGCCCTTGTCGACCGACGGGATGTACTCCTTGGGGACCACGCCACCGACGATCTTGTTCTCGAACTTGTAGCCCTCGCCAGGCTCGGCCGGGTACATGTTGATGACGACGTCGCCGTACTGGCCGCGGCCGCCGGACTGGCGGACGAACTTGCCCTGAACGTTCAGGGCCGGCTCGGTGGCCTTCTCGCGGTAGGCAACCTGCGGTTTGCCGACATTGGCCTCGACCTTGAACTCGCGCAGCAGGCGGTCGATGATGATCTCGAGGTGCAGCTCGCCCATGCCGGCGATGATGGTCTGGCCGGTCTCGGCGTTGGTGGACACGCGGAACGTCGGGTCCTCCTCGGCGAGCTTCTGCAGGGCGACCGACATCTTGTCGCGCTCGGCCTTGGTCTTGGGCTCAACGGCGATGTCGATAACGGGGTCGGCGAACTCCATCGACTCGAGGATGATGGGATGGTTCTCGTCGCAGAGCGTGTCGCCCGTGCTAACGTCCTTCAGGCCGACGCAGGCAACGATGTCACCAGCGCTGATCTTCTCGACGTCCATACGCTGGTTGGAGTGCATCTGCAGCAAGCGGCCGATGCGTTCCTTCTTGTCCTTCGTGGCGTTGATAACGTAGCTGCCCGAGTCGAGCGTGCCCGAATAGACGCGCAGGTAGGTCAGCTTGCCGACGAACGGGTCGGTCATGATCTTGAACGCCAGAGCGCTGAACGGTGCCTTCGGGTCGGAAGGACGCTCGTCCTCGTCGCCGTTGGGCAGCGTGCCCTTGATGGCCGGCACGTCAACGGGGCTGGGCAGGTAGTCGACGACGCCGTCGAGCATTTCCTGAACGCCCTTGTTCTTGTAGGACGAGCCGACGAAGACCGGGTGAAGCTTGCAGGCGATGGTGCCCTTGCGGATGGCGGCCTTCAGCTCCTCAACGGTGACTTCCTCTTCCATCAGGACTTTCTCCATGAGGTCGTCGTCGCAGTCGGCGGCAGCCTCGAGCAGCTCCTGGTAGCGGACCTCGAGCTCCTCGGCGTATTCGGCAGGAACCTCGTCCATCTTCTCGGGGTAGGTCATGCCCTTGTCGTCGGCCTTGAAGTCCCAAGCGGTCTTGGTGACGATGTCGATGACGCCCCAGAACTGGTCCTCGGCGCCCATCGGGATCTGCGCGGCGACGGCCGGCGCATCCAGACGATCCTTCATGGTCTGGATGGCATGGAAGAAGTCGGCGCCAACGCGGTCGTACTTGTTGATGTAGGCGATGCGGGGCACGCCGTACTTGCTGGCCTGGCGCCAAACGGTCTCGGACTGCGGCTGGACGCCTGCAACGGCGTCGAATACCGCAACCGCGCCGTCGAGGACGCGCAGGGAGCGCTCGACCTCGGCCGTGAAGTCAACGTGGCCGGGGGTGTCGATAATCTGGAAACGGTACGGCTTGCCGTCCTCGGCGCCGCCCGGGTAGTTCCAGTAGCACGTGGTGGCAGCGGAGGTGATGGTTACGCCGCGCTCCTGCTCCTGGACCATCCAGTCCATGGTAGCGGCGCCGTCGTGGACCTCGCCCACCTTGTGCGTCTTTCCTGTGTAGTAAAGGATACGCTCGGTCGTCGTGGTCTTGCCCGCATCGATGTGGGCCATGATCCCGATGTTTCGCGTATCGTGTAGATCAATTTTCGCCATGTATTACGCGCCCTTCTTAGAAACGGTAGTGCGAGAACGCACGGTTGGACTCGGCCATCTTGTACAGGTCCTCACGACGCTTGACGGAAGCGCCGGTGCCGTTGACTGCGTCCATGATCTCGGCGGCGAGGCGCTCCTTCATGGTGTGCTCGCGGCGCTTGCGCGAGAAGTCGACCATCCAACGGATGGCAAGCTGGTTGGCACGGCGGGAGTTGACCTCCATGGGCACCTGGTAGGTGGCGCCACCAACGCGCTTCGGCTTGACCTCGAGGGTCGGGCGGATGTTGTCCATGGCCTTCTTGAACATAGACAGGGCATCCTCGCCGGTCTTCTGCTCGACGATGTCGAAGGCGCCGTAGACGATGTCTTCGGCAAGCGACTTCTTGCCATCAAGCAGGACCTTGTTGATCAGCTGCGTGACCAGGCGGTTGTTGTACTTTGCATCCGGCGTTACTTCGCGGCGGATGGCTGCTGCACGACGCGGCATGTATTACTCCTTCAATCCTTGCGCGCTTCGGGGCGATTCCCTCGCCCATTAGAAATGTGTAAAAAGGGTCAGACCCCTTTTTCACATTCCCGCGCGACTTACGACATTACTTGGGGCGCTTGGCGCCATAGCGGCTGCGGGCCTGCATGCGGTTGTTCACGGCAGCGCAGTCGAGGGCAGCACGAATGACCTTGTAACGGACACCGGGGAGGTCCTTAACACGGCCGCCGCGGATGAGCACCATCGAGTGCTCCTGCAGGTTGTGACCGATGCCGGGGATGTAGGCCGTGACCTCCATGCCGTTGACCAGGCGCACACGGCAGACCTTACGAAGAGCCGAGTTCGGCTTCTTGGGGGTGGTGGTGTACACGCGGGTGCACACGCCACGCTTCTGCGGGTTGCCCTTCAGAGCAGGCGTCTTGGACTTGTCGACCTGCTTTTGGCGGCCCTTGCGGACCAGCTGGTTAATTGTAGGCACTTTGTATCTCCTTATTTCTTTTGGGAGGTTCCGTCGTCACGGGACTTCCCTCTTTCATTTGTTGACCGTTGGCCGGACGTACGTTGCATGTAGCTTGCAGCACCAAGCCCATCGCTACTCTGACCTGCCGTTATAATCAACGGACGCTTCGTGTGCGTTCAGCTGATACGCGCACGAACCTTCGTCTCCAGCACGAGACGCAAGGCGAAATGGTAAGTGCGCTGAGCAGGCTTGTCAAACGACACGCACCCGGGTGTGTCTATACATGCCCACAATTGCTCCACACAGTGCAAGTGAATGCTCGCTGCTTTAACGCATCACGGAAAACGAGAGCCCGCCCCATCCCGCATCCAATCATTCGTTGTCATTTTTTTCGAATATCCGACGATTTCGGGTTTTTGGGCTATTCCCGTGACATTTTTTTCGAATTACCGACGATTTTTGCTTGGGGGCACTGATATGCCTTTGCAGGCCGAAGCCCTGACCAGCGCGTTTGAAAACCATCAACGCCCAATGAGTAAAGCCCTCGTTCAAAATCGTCGGCAATTCGGAAATAATGTCAACGAAGGCGCTCAAAAACGAGAAATCGTCGGATATTCGAAAAAAATGACATGGTTTGACGAGTATTCGTGCAGTGAATTCCAATCGCCTACAAAAAAGATGAACGGCAGGGCGTCTCTGCGGCTCGTTTCGAAACCGCGCCGCAGTTTACGGCGACCGAAAGGAAACAAACTCGAAGACGGCCTGCCAACGAAGACCGAAAGGGAACAAGCTCGGGAACGACCTGCCGCTTCGCGTGCAGGCGTGGTGGGTTTGACCGGCGCCTAGGCTTCCAGGATGCGCGAAGCGACCTGCTTCTTGCGCGAGAGGATGCCGGGCATCCAGACGCCACCTTCGCCCGTACAGTTGATGTTGAACGCCCGGTTGACGATGCGGCGGTTGCCCTCGCAAAGGAACTGGCTTCCCTCGGCGATGATGTCGGTGACCAGCAGAAGAACGCAGATGTAGCCATGGCCTTCGATCAGGCTGCGCATGTACTCGCGTATCTCCTGTTCGCGATCCATGACCGATTCGAGGTTGGTGGTCTCGTGCTGCGCGATGAGCACGGTCCCCTCGCCTAAGTCGAATTCCTTCGAATCGGCGCTGACCAGCTTGTCGATGGGCATGTCATCGTCTCCCCCGCGGAACGAGAACACCTCCATGCCGAACTCGGTCGGATCAACCCCGAGGATGCCCGCCAAGTAGTCGACGACCCGCTTATCGGTCGCAGTCGCGGTCGGCGACTTCAGCACGACGGTATCGGTCATGACGGCCGAGAGCAGCACGGCAGCGATGGGCGCAGGCGGCTCGATGCCGTAGCGTTGGCATTCGAGCGCGACAATGGTAGCCGACGAGCCAACGGGCATGTTCAGGAACTTGATGGGGTAAATGGTCGATACGTCGGCAATGCGATGATGGTCGATGATCTCGACGACCTCGGCGTCCTCGATCCCTGCCGCCGCCTGGCTGATCTCGTTGTGGTCGACCAGGATTACCTTGCGATGCGGATGCACCGCAATGTCGGAACGTGTGACGATGCCGATGGGCATGTTTGCCTCGTCCAGGACAACCGCCTCGCGAAATGGCTGGTTCATCAAATCAGCAACGGCTTCGTCCAGGCGACCGTCCTTGCTGAGCGTCAAAATACCCTCTTCCATGACGGTATCGACCGTCTGGTCGAGCGAGGCAATGAGGTCGGCGGCGACCGACATCTGGCTGGCGCCCTCGGTCTCGAGCACGTCGGTCGCCGAGATGTAGCGGTTGGCTATCATCCGAGTCGAGATGAGGCCCTTGTACGTGCCGTCCTCGTTGGTCACGACGAGTGCCTGGATGTTGTGCTTGCGCATGATGCGCCCGGCTTCGATGATCTTGGCACCGGCAGCGACCGAGAGCGGCTCGGGCGTCATAACGTCGGACACGCGTGCGAACAGGTTGTTTATGACCATGGGCACTTCGATGCCCCATTTGTCCAGAACCCCCGCCGTTTCGCGCGGAAGCGGGCCCAAACGCGCTGGCACGTAAACCGGCACCTCCTCGCCTTCGTCCGCATCGCGTTTTGCGAGTTCGTTCTTAAGCCATGCGTAGCCGATGGCTGCGCTTATGGCATCGTTGTCGGGATTCTTGTGGCCTACCACAATGATTGGTGCGCTCATAGTGCTCCTCGTTCTTGAATGTGCGTTCTCATTCTCGCATAGCCCGCCCCCTTCGCAAGCGCCGTTTACCGAACCCCACATGCTGTGAAAATGAAGCTTGACGTATCACTTGTAACGTCCCGCGAAAGCCCTGGCGGTGGCGCGCATCGGCTTGGCTTCGCCTCATCTATATGTATTGCAGGAACACTGACTGCAGAATCGCCGATGTCACGCCACCGCCAGGGCTTTCGCTTCCGTTCCTTGTTGGCGATGGCGAATGTGACGACGACCTACGTCCCCGTTACCACACCGCCTCAGCAGTCCTCCTTGCCACTCAAAGGCCGGAGCGAAAGCCCAGATGGCGGCGTGACCTAAATCGCGAACACCTTGCCCCAGGGGCAAAGTGCTGGGGGCAAAGTGCTCATGGCAACAGGCTACGTTCACGCTGTCACAGAAAGAAAGGCCCCCGGCGATGGGAGCCTTTCAGTAAGGTGAGGTATTGTTGGCGTTGCGGCTACTTGCCAGTCACATGGCCGTCCTTGAAGGGCTTGACGAGCACGGCGAAGACGATACCGATGACGAGGATCGGCACCTGCACCGACACCGATGCCATGAACCAGTTGCCATGCATCGAGTCGAGTACGGCGCCGAACAAAGGCGAGCCCACTGCCTGGCCGAGGTTCTGCATGAACTGCAGCACCGCCATGCCCATCGTCGCGCCCATAGCCGAACCGCCCATGATCATCGGCGCCATCGGGCGGCAACCGCCGGCGACGGCGGCGCCGGCGACGCCCTGCAGGATGATGAAGACGACCATGCAGGGAACAGCCATATCTCCGCCGACGAAGCCGAAGGCCACCGCAACGAGCAGGGCAATGCCCGCGCCCACGGCGATGAAGCGCTTGGAATTGGGCTTCAGGCGGTCAGACAGCGCGCCCGACAGCGGGGCGAAGATCAGCGACGAGCCCATCATGAGCGACGTGACCATGCCAGCCAGATGGTCGTCGAATCCCATGCCGCCGCCCTCGACGGGGACGGTCAGCCAGTTCTGGTAGAAGGTGTTGACGACGGCCAGCGTCGAGAGGCACAGCGCGAAGAAGACGATGCCCAGATACCAGATGTACTTGTTCTTGAGGTACGGCAGGCTGTCCTTGAACGTGCCCTCGACACCCATGTCACCGCGCTCGCCGCGGGGCATGCGGAACACCAAGGCGAACACCACGAACATGATGGCGCTGAAGATAGCGCAGAACCAGAACACCGTCAGGTAACCTTGCGGCGCGACGCCGGGATTGCCGCCGGCCATGGGCGCGGCGATGTTGAACATCAGCACGCAGCCCAGTGGCACCCACGTTGCCCACAAGCCCAGCGCCAAGCCGCGCTGACGCGGCGGGAACCAAACCGAAACGCAGGTCGGGGCCGCAACGCCGATGAGTCCGATGCCGATGCCCTCGATCAGGCGGCTGACCATGAGCATCGGGATGCTGCCGGCCAGAGCCGAAATGGCCGAGCCGATGGCCAGGCAGGCCAACGAGAACAGCACGGTGTTCTTCAGGCCGAAGCGGCGCGCGATGAAGGCCGCCGGAAACGCCAAGATGACGCCGATGATGGCCATGGCGCTCATGAGCAGACCGAACGTCGCCCCGTCAAGGCCGACCGGCGCGAAGTTCGCGAACAGCCAGTTCGACAATGGCGGAATCTTGAACTGGGTAAGGGGTGCGCAGATGCTCGCGAGGTACGTCACGAGCAGCATTACCCAAGAAAGGCCCGGCGCTTTCTCGTCCATGCGCTTCTCGTCGACGCTGACGGCTTCGCCCTCGAACGTCTCCTCTACTACTGCATCATCCATGTTTATCCTCCTAGTAACCTGGATGCACATGCGCTCACGGAAACGCCTGTCTTCGTCGCCCCGCCCTGCGCGCCCCCAGCGCGCAGACGCATGCTCGAATGGCGCGATTATCGCCCGCATACAACGTGGCCCCTCATAACGCGTTGACGATTTTTGCCCCCAATTGGTATTCATACTTTTTGTATGAGCTGCTGAACTGGGCGTTTCAATATGACATTCCGCACATTAAGCGAATATCGCAAAGCCGGGCATGATTCGGGCTAAGCGCGCAACGTTCGACCCCGACATACAATATGCGTACATATGTATGTAAGTAGAAGGTGATGAATCAGAAGAAATACGCTGATTATGATGACGGCCTTGCCGAGGAAGCAGGTATCGTGCATATCGTTGTTGAAGACGAAGCCCGCGACTCCAAGGGCGGGCAACAACACTTTTCTCGTTTAATCGCCGGTGGCCATAGGGGGGTGCCGGCGATTCCCTTTTCGTCGACCAAGTTATCTACCCAACCTGTTCAGCTGCGGGGATCAACTGATTAACAACGCTTACATGCAGATGGCCGCTGATGGTAGACTTGGACGAGGAGAAGGCATGACGCTTGCGCATCTGATCGTATCCCCCGCTATTGGCAGTCCCACAATCGAAGGGGCACTATGAAGGAAACGTTTTTCGCTTACGTCGGAGATGAGATCTCGGAACATGCCCTCGAAGAGGCACTCGTCGCCGCCAACAAGAACTTCGACTACACGGTAAAGGTGATGCGGGCCGGCGAGCATGACGAAGCGCTGTTCGGCAAGATCGTGTACGACTCGTATGCCTCGAACTGCCGCGATCCCGAGGTGGCAAGCGGCATGCTGAGTGTGGGCGGCTACGACCTGGCTCTTCTGCACGACGCGGCACTGAGCATGGCGTCGGGGGCCTATGACCCGCACGACCGCGATGCCGACCAACGTGTAGTCGGACGCGCATTCAGGGACTTCGGCACCGACGCATTCAACCTGCTGAACCGCTACATGCCGTTCTCGGTTGCGTTCTATGACACGCGCACCGGGCGCTTCGTCGCTGGCCGCGGGCGTGACCTGGGCTTGCAAGAGAGTTACGCGAACCTGTTCTATGGGCGCACCGAAGCGGGAGCGTACGCGTTCTCGAACAACGAGATGCTGCTCGGGGACTTCGTCGGCCAGGTCTTCCCCGTCGAGGAGCACACCTATTTCGCCGACGGCGCGTTCACAACCTACCGCGACCCATCGTTCAAACGCACCGACGACGCGGGCATCGAATCGAACTACAGCAATGCGCGCGAAATCATCGCGCTGGTCAACCGCATCCTCGAACAAGCGGCGGACGACTCGCTGCGCCAGACAATCGAACGGCTGTTTGACGAGTACTTCGAATCGCAGGAGCCGCGAAAGCGCATCGCCCAATACGTGGAGGGCAACATCGACGGTCAGGTTGCAGACAAAGTCAGCGCCCTCATCGACGAACGCATAAGCACGCTAACGGCCTCCGACAAGGTCGACGAGCAGCTGACCGGGCACTACAAGCGCATCCTCGACGACTTCATCGGCGTGAACGCCGTTCCACACACCAACATCGTCACGCTCGGCGAAGTGCAGCTGGCGCACACCGGCATCGCCTACTACCACCAGAAGTTCGAACAGGTGCTTACGCAAGTGCAGCTCGACGAGCCTGTCATGCTCATAGGACCTGCGGGTTCGGGCAAGAACTATGCGGTCGCGCAGGTAGCCGAAGGCCTCGGGCTTCCCATGTACTACACGAATAACGCCAGCAACGAATTCAAGCTGACCGGCTTCATCGACGCCGGCGGCACGTACCGCGATACGCAGTTCTACAAGGCCTTCAAAGACGGCGGAGTTTTCTTCCTCGACGAGATCGACAACTCCGACCCATCTGCGCTCATCGTCATCAACTCGGCGCTGGCCAACGGCTACATGGCCTTCCCGCACGAAACTATCAGACGCCACCCCGACTTCCGCTGCGTAGCCGCGGCCAACACCTGGGGGAAAGGGTCCAACTTGCAGTACGTTGGGCGCAACGTGCTCGACGGCGCGACCCTCGACCGCTTCGACATGGTCTTCTTCGACTACGACCGCAAACTCGAGCGCGCGCTGTACCCCTCGGACGAGCTGCTCGAATTCATGTGGTCGCTACGCGACGCCGCTGACGAATGCCGCATTCCGCACATCGTGAGCACCCGCGCCATCGGAAAATGCTACAAGAAAGAACGGTACGGCATGGACCTCGAGACAATCCTGCGCACCAATGTCATCCGCAGCCTGACCCAAGACGACATGAACATGCTCGTCGGCGCCATGAAGAACATCAGCCCCGAGAACAAGTATTTGCAGGTGATGAAGACGATCAGAATCTTCCAATAACCAAACGGCTTTGCGTATTCCCACCGCGGCTCGGCTGGCGGGGCGCGCTCCGGCTTGGCTTCGGCTAAACCTAAGTGAATTTGTTAGACAGTGCCTGCAGAATCGCCGGAGTCACGCCCCGCCAGCCGAGCCGCTCCGTTTACAGAGCTCCATATGAATCTGAAAAGGTTCGGAGCCCTGACGCATTCGAGTTTACGAAGCGAAACCGCAGGTGGGAACGTAACATCTGCGATTCTGCAGCCACTGCTCCTGTAATTCACTTAGATTAGGCGAAGTCAAGCCGATGCGCGTTCCCGCCTGCGGTTTCGCGGCGGGATTAAGCCTAGCCGGGGCGCGCTTCCGCCCATTCGGGCGCGGTGGGACGGGTTTACGGCAATCGTGAGGATTACGGCAATCGAAAGGACGCTATGCGCGGCTGGGATTACAACACGTTTTGGGTTGGCGAATACTGGGTTCGCCACTTCACCTTCGACTCGCTCGAGGACTACCTTGACTACCTGCGCAAAGCCCAGACACACGAGGCGTTTGCGCGGGGGCTTCTGGCTAGTCAGGCCGGCAGCGAGGAGTTCACCCTCAGCGAGAGCCTCGACAAGGCGATGGAGCTCTGCCAGTTCGGCTGGCACGACGGGTTTAACGACCTGGTGGCGCTCGTCGAGAAGGTCAAGCGCTCGCTCGACATAAAGATCGACCCCAACCGAACCTTCCACGACTACGTCGGCTTCGCGCCCGACGTGAAGGCCTACCTCGAGGGCAGCCCGCTGACGATGATCAACAAGCCCGTCGTGCACAAACCGCTGGTCACGATATACATGAACACGTCGTACGCCGGAAACGAACCGCGCGAGCGCATCTACGCGCGCGGGGCAATCGCGCTGGCCGCCGCCGAGGCGCTCGAGCTCATGGGGTTCATGGTGGACCTGCGGCTGTTCGAGATGAGCTACGTCGACAAGGACATCCACTTCAGCGAGTACCGGCTGAAGATGCCCGACGAACGCGTGAATTTGCAGAAGCTCTACTTCCCGCTTTGCCACCCGGCTTGGGTACGTCGGCTGAACTTCCGCCTGATCGAGACCTCGCCCGACATGACCGATGCCTGGGCGGGCTGCTACGGAATACCCGCCGAGACACCGATGATCAAGATGGTGCTGGGCTTGGAAGACGGAGATATCCTGGTTCCCACGATCGACGAGATGAAGCTCGAAGGCGCCGACGTACTGGCCGACGCGGCCAAGCTCTTCGCGCGGGTGAACGTGGGTCTGCCGCCCGACAAGCAGCTCGTGCTGCGTTAAGAGCCAGCTTTGATTGGCACGATGGGTCGCAGGACGCCCCTCGACTCATCCGGCTCGCTCCTCGAGCTTTTCGAGGCGGCGGGCCATGAGCCATTCGCGGAATGCCTTGACCGCGAGCACCGAGAGCAACGCCCCGCCGATCCACATGACGCCGCCGGCAATGATGAACAGGGGCTCCATCGGCTCGTAAATCAAGAACAAAAGGAACATCACGCCGAACAGCAGCATGGGCAGGGCCATGATGCCGTAGGCAATCCACAGCTGCCGAAGCTCGCTTTTGGTCCTTCGAGAGCCTGCGATGATCTGCGCCGTTTCGGGCGAATACGTCCTGCAGGTGTCGATTCCCGTTGGGTCGTCGCCGATCTCTTCGAGCGCCTTGGCGTAGCTCTTGTACTGGTGCCAGTGCATGATTGCCGGGAAGACGACGCCCGCACCCAGCGTAATATCGGCCAAAAGCGCCTTCAGGCCCTTGCCGAGGACGAGAATGCCGATTCCGAAGGCAATCGTGAGCAGCGTTGCGAACGCATACGTAACCGCCAGCCCGAAGCTGAGCGATTTTTCGCTCTTCACGCGGTTGTACAGGAACTCGTCGCGCATCGACTGAACCGTAGATCCCATAGAGCCCACCTCACTGCCGAACAAGGCCAAGGCCCCGTGACCATGGCATCCGAGCCCAGCAAGACGCTACTTCTGTATTTTGACGATTGGCGCGTAGTCCTTCAAGAGCTTCTTGGTCTGGCCGAGCTTGGCGAACTTGACGAACAAGGTGTCGCCGTCGACCTTGGTCACGGTGCCGCGGCCGAAAGTCTTGTGATCAACCAGGTCACCTTGGGCGAAGCTCGCCTTTGCGCCTTCCTTCTTTTGCGCGGCGGCAGAAAGCCCCGTTCGCGCGTTGCGAGCGCGCTCGCCCGAACCAAACGAGCTTGAGCGCCCGAACACGCGCCCCTCGCCCGCCTCGGTTCCCGAGCCCGAAATACCGCGGCGGCTGCCGCGTTTCTCCCAGCCGGTACCGCTGAAGCCGGCAGACCCCACGCCGGTCGTTTGGCGCAGATCCTGCGGAATCTCCTGCAGGAACCTCGAGACGGGGTTGACGTGCGTCGATCCGAACAGCTGCCGCTGCGAGGCGCAGGTCAGATACAGGCATTTGCGGGCTCGCGTGATGGCGACGTAAGCGAGCCTGCGCTCCTCCTCGACGCTCTTGGCATCGCCCATGGAGTTCATATGCGGGAACAGCGACTCCTCCATGCCCGCAACGAAGACGCAGTCGAACTCGAGGCCCTTCGACGAATGAACCGTCATGAGCGTAACGGCATGCCCGTCATCGGCTGCGGAATCGAGATCGGTGCGCAGGCGAACCCATTCGATGAAGTCAGCGAGCGAATCGCCCCGTAGCACGCGTACAGGCTCGGCGCTCTGCTCCTCGCCGGGTTTGGGCGCGGCGAAGAAGACCTCGCCGATGGCGGGGACGGCCGCGTCCGCCGAAGCGCTCACCTGCCCGGTGCCGTTTGCGCTCGGCGCGGCATCGGGCGTTGACGCGCCTTCTGCAGGCGATTCGCCGTCGTCGTGAGTGGCCACGAACTCGTCGACGACGCCCAGGAACTCCTTGATGTTCTCGATGCGCCCGCGCGCCTCGTCAGTCCCCTCGTTCTGCAGGGCCTCGATGAGGCCTGCCTTCTCGATTATCATCTCGATGACCTTGCGCAAGTCGCCCGCGTAGCTGCTGGCATCACGGATGATCTGCACGAACTCGCCAACCGCCCTGCGCGCGGCGGGACGCAGGTCCTCGTCGACGACCGAGAGCTCGGCGGCGTTCATGAACGTCGTCTGGTTCTGGCGCGCGAGCTCGGAAATGCGCTCGACGGTCGTCTTGCCGACGCCGCGGCGCGGCACGTTGATGACGCGCTGGGCCGCCATGTCGTCTGCTGGGTTTACCGCCAGCGTCAGATACGCCATGACATCCGAGATCTCTTGCCGCTCGAAGAACCGCGTACCCCCGACGATACGGTACGGTACGCCGGCGCGCAAGAACATATCTTCGAGCATACGGCTCTGCGCGTTGGTACGGTAGAACACTGCGATTTGCTCGTAGCTCATGCCTGCATCATGGCGCTTTTCGATTTGGCCTGCGATCCAGCGGCCCTCGTCACGTTCGTCGGAGGCCATGAACACCTGGATCTTCTCGCCATCGTCGGCTGAGGTGAAGAGCTTTTTGGGCTTGCGCGTGACGTTGTTGGCTATGACCGCGTTTGCGGCGTTCAGGATGTTGCCCACGCTGCGGTAGTTCTGTTCGAGCTTGATGGTCGTGCATTCGGGGTAGTCGATCTCGAATTCCAGGATGTTGCGGATGTCGGCACCGCGCCACGAGTAAATGGACTGGTCGTCGTCGCCTACGACCATGATGTTGCGGTGCCCCGCCGCGAGCAGCTTGCAGATTTCGTACTGCGCATGGTTGGTATCCTGATACTCGTCTACCAGTATGTAGCGGAAGCGCCTCTGATACGCCTCGAGCACGTCGGGATGGTGCTTGAGCAGCAGGTACGCATACAGCAGCAAGTCATCGAAATCGAACGCATTTGCAGCACGTAAACGCTCCTGAAGGCGCTTATACACACGCGCCGCGACCTTGCCCACCGGGTCGATCGCCGATTCCGCAAAAGCCTCGGCCACGAGCAACTCGTTTTTAGCCTGCGAAATACGGTTCTTGATGGCGTTGACGGGAAATCGCTTGGGATCGATGTCGAGCTCGGCCATAATATCTTTGTACAGGCGCTTTGAGTCGGCGTCGTCGTAAATCGTAAAGTTGTTGGTGAAGCCGAGCGTCTCGGCGTCGGAGCGCAACATGCGCACGCACATACTGTGGAAGGTCGACACCCACATACCGCGCGTGCGGGGGCCCACAAGCGCACCCAAGCGCTCGCGCATCTCGGCTGCCGCCTTGTTGGTGAAGGTGATGGCCAGAATCTCCCACGGGGCGGCATCGGTCGACTCGAGGATGTGCGCGATGCGGTACGTGAGCACGCGAGTCTTGCCCGAACCTGCACCCGCGAGCACGAGCAAAGGACCCTCGGTGGCCAGCACCGCCTGGCGCTGCGGTTCGTTCAGAGTATCGATGTCGATCATGTTGCTCCTAGATAGAAGTTGGAAATGCTGCAGCCATTTTTTCGATTGTACGAAATCGGCAACGGAAACGATGGTGCACTTACGGTACAGATACGCCCCGTATGTTTACCACTCATGCGGGCTTCTCACCCGTCCGCCTGGTTAAGCGGCGGGGCGCTAGGCCTACAGCTGCTCGCATTTTGGAAATATCAAATTTGTAGCTGCGCAAGCGGCTACGCACCCCGCCGCTTAACCAGGCTGCCAAACCTGAACCCATCATTTCGCATCACGTAGAACCGAGCGCACGATGGCAGAAAAAAACTGGGGAGCAAGCGACGCTCCCCAGCTTTTGTGCAAACAAATTACGCGTTGGCCTTCTCGAACTCTTCCATGAAGTTGACAAGTGCCTGCACGCCCTCGACCGGCATGGCGTTGTAGATGCTGGCGCGCATGCCGCCCACCGAGCGATGGCCCTTGATGTTGGCGATGTTGTGGTCGGCTGCCTCGGCGATGAACTTAGCGTCGAGGTCGGCATCGCCCGTGATGAAGGGAACATTCATGATGGAACGGTCTTCCTTGCGGGCCGTGCCCTTGAAGAGCTTGGAATTGTCGAGGAAGTCGTAGAGCAGCGCGGCCTTCTCGCGGTTGCGCTTGCCGATGCCCTCGAGGCCGCCCTGTTCCTTGAGCCACTTGAACACGAGGCCACAGATGTAGATCGTGTAGCAAGCCGGGGTGTTGTACAGGCTGCCGTTGTCGGCCATGGTCTTCCAACGCAGCAGCGTCGGGGTGAAGGGCAGCACATCTTCGCGGATCAGGTCATCGCGCACAATCGCGATGGCCAAACCGGCGGGGCCGACGTTCTTCTGCACGCCGCCGTAGATAACGCCGTACTTGGCAACGTCGATGGGCTCGCTCAGGAAGCACGACGACACGTCGGCCACCAGCGGCACGTCGCCGCACTCGGGCAGCTTGTGGTACACGGTGCCGTAGATGGTCTCGTTCTGGCAGATGTAAACGTAATCGGCATCGGCATCAACCTTGATCTGGTCGACGTCGGGCACGTAGCTGAAGGTCTCGTCCTCGCTGGAGGCCAGGCACACGGCCTCGCCGTACATCTTGGCTTCCTTGAAGGCCTTCTTGGACCAAGAGCCGCTGACGATGTAATCGGCCTTGCCGCCCTCGGCCTTCATGAGGTTCATCGGGATGGCGGCGAACTGCGTGGTAGCGCCACCCTGCATGAACAGCACCTTGTAGTTCTCGGGAATGCCCATGAGATCGCGCAGGTCAGCCTCTGCGTTGTCGATGATTGCCTGGAACGGTTTGGAACGATGGCTCATCTCCATGACCGACATGCCCGTGCCCTGGTAATCGAGCATCTCTGCTGCGGCCTGCTGAAGCACCGGCTCGGGAAGAACAGCCGGACCTGCGGAAAAGTTATACACCCTGCTCATAGGAAACCTCCTTGTTGTTGATAAGATTGAACTACTATAGCACTCGATGGAGCACGAACGTTTAGCCCATCCGCCATCGGCACACAACAACTACGCGCGGCTTGTGGGCGAGGGAAACGTCCCCTCGTCCACATACAAAAACGCCCGCTGGCGCGCATGCCAGCGGGCGTTCGTTGCGACCGTACAGCGTCTGATTATTCGCCCAGGGCGTAGCGGACGAAGTCGACGACCTTGATGGAGCCGCCAAGCTCCTTGGCAACCTTGTCGGTGTAGGACTGGATCGTCTGATCGCCGTCCTTGACGAAAGCCTGCTCGGTCAGGCAGTTCTCGGCGTAGTACTTCTCGAGGCGGCCCGTGGCGATCTTCTCCTGGATGTTCTCGGGCTTGCCGGAAGCGGCGGCCTGAGCCTTGTAGATCTCCATCTCCTTCGCAACGACATCGGCCGGAACGGCATCGCGGTTGGGGGCAACCGGCGACATGGCAGCAACCTGCATGGCCACGTCGCGGCCGTAAGCCACGAACGCGTCGGAGGTCGGGTCGATGCCCTCGACGTCGAACTGCATGAGCACGCCGATCTTGCCGCCCATGTGGATGTAGGAGCACACGCCCGTGCCCTCGACAAATGCAACGCGAGCAAGCTGGGTGTTCTCGCCCATGACATGCACGCAGTCGGTGATGAGCTCGGCGACTTCCTCGTCGGCCTTCAGCGCCTCGACGTCGCCGATCTTCTTGGCAAGGGCGATCTTGGCGATGTTCTCGGCGTAGCCCTTGAACTTCTCGTTCATACCGACGAAGTCAGTCTCGCAGTTCAGCTCGATGACGGCTGCGGACTTGCCGTCCTCGGCGACGACGGCCATGATCGTGCCCTCGTTGGTGGCACGGCCAGCCTTCTTGGCGACCTTGGCAACGCCCCACTCGCGCAGCAGGTCAACAGCCTTGTCCATATCGCCTTCGGCCTCGGTCAAGGCCTTCTTGCATTCCATCATGCCCGCGCCGGTCATGTCGCGGAGTTCTTTTACCTGGGAGGCGGAAATTGCCATTTTCATTCCTCTCGATCAATTGTCGGTTTACTGTGCGCTATTCAGCAGCAGGAGCCTCGGCGGCTTCTTCGGCCGGAGCTTCGGCGGCAGGAGCGGCCTCGCCCTCGGCGGCCATCTCGGCGGCGGTCACCGGCACACCGATGCCGGCCATAACAGCGTCGGCAATGAAGTCGGCGAGCAGGCGGACCGAGCGGATGGCGTCGTCGTTAGCCGGAATGCCATACTCGACGTCATCGGGGTCGCAGTTGGTATCGAGCGTGCCCACCACGGGGATGCCCAGGCGCTTTGCCTCCTTGATGGCAATCTCCTCGCGGTTGGTGTCGATGACGAAGATCGCGTCGGGCGTGCGGCGCATGTTGCGGATGCCATTGAGGTTGACCTGCAGCTTGGCGAGCTCCTTGCGAAGCAGGATCTGCTCCTTCTTGGGCAGCAGCTCCATGCGGCCGTCGGTCTCCATGGCCTCGAGCTCTTCCATGCGGTTGACGCGCGTACGGATGGTCACGAAGTTGGTCATCATGCCGCCGAGCCAACGGGCGTTGACGTAGGGCATGCCGCAACGGTTAGCAGCGTCAGCGATGGGCTCCTGGGCCTG